>JALGXW010000061.1 GCA_029821875.1 Candidatus Hebobacterum abditum
CCTTTGGCCAGCCTAGAGGCTATGATGCCAGGTACATTCACGATGAAGCATATGGCGTGAGACAGACTCCCGACGGCGGCTACATTCTGGCCGGAGGTTCGGGCGATGAATACGGCTCATATAGTGGATCCGGGCATCCTGCCGGCACATCAGATGAATGGAAGGTCTATCTGGTGAGGACGGATGGCGAAGGGAACCTGCTCTGGGAAGGGATCTACCCGGCCGCTGGCGGCCTCGGCAACAATGCCGCGGAGTACATCGGTCTCACGAGCGATGGCGGGTACATCGTGTTTGTCGACACCGATACTCAGAGCCCACCAGAACCCGAGAACTACGGCTTCCTGAAGATAGCACCTGACAAGTGAAGTGAGTTTGTCACGATGTGCTGGGCAGGGCCCGGCCCTCGCACCACGGGCACGAGCCTAGCGCCGGCCTCAGCTCGGATTCCTCCCTCCGGTGTCACTACTGTCCTGCATCGGCACGGCAGAGTCGCCCCCCTCGCTCTGGGCGTCCGACATATCGGCTCCGCCTGCCAGCGGACGGCGGTGGTAGTCGCGCGGCGCGCAACCTACGTGCTTCCGGAACAAGCGGCTGAAGTGGCATACACTTCCGAACCCGGTCCGGTCTGCCACATCCCTGACCGATAGCCTCTCATCGGTGAGCAGCGCCCGCGCGCGCTGCAGCCGCGCGTGGATCAAGTCTTCCATCGGACTTGTCGCCAAGAGCTTCAGGTACAGCACCGCGAAGCGAGAGGGGCTCAGGTTCGCCAGCCGCGCCATATCGGCCACGCGCCACGGCCTCTGCATCTGATCGTGGACCCGCATTCGGATACTGCGGAACCCGTCCAGGCGCGCCGCTTCGGCCGGAGTCAGTGCGCTCGGGCCCTGACGCGCCAGCTGGCGGGCGAGCTCTACAAATAGACTCTCCACCAAGAGGGACACGGACTCCCGCCAAAGGGGCTCTCGTCGCCGCAGCTCCCGGTTGACGGCTTCGAATATCGGTGTGACGAACTCGGTCTCGCGTGGTCGCAGAATCTCATTCACCGGGATCTGGTAGAGACGCACCAACTCCGGCATCCGCGGCCCACCGACGTGGAGCCAATCATCAGCGAACCCGCCCTCCGCCCCTCGGTACCATTGAGGAAAGGTCGGGTCATATAGCAGGCAGTCGCCTGGTCCTGCTGAGACGACGCCCGCGGCCGTCCGGACGGTCATGGGCGAGTGGAAATGCACAAACAGGTACACGGCCATCCCGTGAGGGCGCTCCACCGAGAAGGCTCTATCGTGTTCCCACCGGAGCCCCAACTCCTCCACCATCAGCCCAACCGATGGGCGTTTGTGCCTTACGCTTCCCATGGCGCCTGACCCTACTCCCCTCGTGCACAGGAGTCTGCTCCATTCTGCCAAGCGCAAAAGGATCCGTCAAGTATTCGCGGGAAGAACGGCCCCCTACGGTGGTTGCCGCGTCAGAGCGCGCCAGCGAGGAGATGAGCACTTCAGTCCCGCCACACCTCGGGGAACTCGTCCGTCAGCCCCCAGTTGCCCATCTCGAAGTTCTCGAAGCCGAGCTTCAGTGCCGGCGAGTCTGGCCTCACGCGGTAGTCGTTGCTCTCAGGATCGACGAAGAGAGGATCGGCGAACACGGAGTGGAGGTCGAACCCCAGCGCCCGCCACTCCTCCAGCGAGTATTTCCGTCGCTCGCCCTCGCGGAGTTCAACGCGGGAGATGAACTCACCCACATCGCTGTAGAAGCAGTTGTGGTCGATCTCCTCCAGCCAGGGGCCCCGGGCCGGTGGGGCGATCAAGGTGTAGATCTCGCCGTAGCTTGCTCCCATCTCGAAGTTCAGGTCGTGCTCGGGGCGCATGCCTGCGGCGCTCATCACGGTGATGTTGCGAACATAGCGATCGCGGTTGTCCTCGTTCCCGACGTGGAAGCACGGCGAGTTGGCCCCGTTGACCCAGATGTTGTTGTAGATCGTGCGATAGGCGCCTTCGCGGAGCTTCATGCTGACGCCGACGCACAGATTGTTGTAGATCTCATAGTTGGAGGCGCCATCGTCGAGGTCCAGCCCCCACCCCGCCTTCTCTTCGAAGAAGTTGTGGCGGATGATCACCGGCTCCATCGCATCGATCAGCACCTCGCCGGCGTAGTGGCTTCTGTCCTGGAGGTACTCGGTGTGGGACTGAACCAGGCACCAGTACTTGTCGCGGCCCCAGGCGTTGAAGGGGCCGTGGTCGCCGGTCTCCCGGCAGGTGTCGTGGAGGTGGTTGTATTCGATGAGGTGGCCGCCCCAGGTGCCATCCCCGATGCAGATGCCCGCCCGGGGCAGGTTGTGCATCAAGTTGTGTCCCGCGGTGATGCGCTTGGCCCGCGAAATGTAGACGCCGGCGGTCTGCTTGCCGAAGACGCCGCAGTCGTGGACGAGATTGTTGGTGACCTGACATTCATAGGGGAAGCTCCGCTGCGTTCCGTTCGTCAACTCAAGAGAGCCGACGAAACACACCGCGCTGTCACCTGTCTCGGTGAACTTGCAGCCGGTGATAGCTACGCCGCGATTGTGATTGTTCACGAAGACGGCGTTCCCCCCCACGGCGTCGAACCAGCAGCTCTCGATCCGGCAATTGCGGGCGCCCTGCAGGAAGACGGTTCCACCGCGGTGGATGGCCCAGTCGCTCAGTGAGGGCACCGAGTACTCCTCTAGGAAGGTAGAGGCCGTGTGGGCGAAACGAAAGCCGCCAAGCGTGACGTCGTGGACGGGCTCCTCCTGCGTCCCCAGGAAGCGCACCGCCTGCTGGAGAAGCGCGACCTCCACGCTGGCCGTTTCCAGATCCACATCCTCGGGAGGAAGGTAATAGAGAATCCCCTTTCGGGGATCCAGGTACCACTCGCCGGGCGCGTCCAGTTCTTCGAAGACGTTTTCGATATAGAATCGCGACCCTTCTCTGACATCGCACGGTGTCTCGAACCACTTGGCCCCCATCTGATGGCCGCCTCGGCCAAACCAGATGATGTGATCCTCGTGGTCCAGCGCCTTGACTTGCCACTGCAGATTGCCCCAGTAGGCGAACTGGTAGATGTGTATGACCGCCTCCTCGGGTCTGGCCCAGTGAGTCTTTGTGAACGTATCCGGATCGAAGAGGATGCCTCGGGAAGCGCCGCTGGAGAAGGTCATGTCATCGTTGGGACCGGGAGCGGGGTCTCGCGCATCGTCGGGAAGAGGCCCCGCGGGCTCTATGTACCCGCTGACCCCTGGCTCGGAGGGGTCGTAGTTCGGGTACCTGGCCCGGATCTGCCGTCTGCCGTTGACGAAGAGCTGAGTGAAGCCGCGACCCTCTGTTCTTACCTCGGGTAGCTCACACATCATGATGCCGTCTCGGAATGGCCGCCACCGGCAGTCGAGCTTCCGGCCGCCACTGATGGTGACCGCTCCCTGCGGAGACGCGACATACCTGACGGGCGCCTCGGGCTCCCCCGAGCCCTCGGGGCCGAACAGGAGTGGTTCGGGGAGATAGTAGGTCCCTCCGCTGACCGATACGGTAACGGGTTTCTTCCCGCGTTCCGGCAGCGCGCGAACGACATCTCGTGCCCGCGCCAACGTGGCGAGGGGACGTTCCTCAGTCCCCGGATTGCTGTCATCGCCGTCCGCGGTGACATAGAGATGAATGTCAGATCGGTCCATCATGAGCCTCCATAGCGGTGTGCAGTGCAGCCAATCCGAGCTTCCGGCAGCCGCCGGCTCTCACTGCAGTGTGACGCCCCCAAGCCCTTCGAGGAAACCCAGCGTGCCCGTTAAGGGCCGGTGACACCGGCCCCGGCCCGCTGCGGGCCGCCACAGGAGAACACGAGTCTGTGGGCTCGAAGCGGCGCCTATGGGGTGGGCGATGGCAATGGCGCACAGGCTGAAGGGACCCACCCAGCACTCCTCGGACACCGCTTCTACCGGGCGCAGCGCTCAGACCTCTTTGCCCATGGAAAACGCCTCGCCGATGTGCGCGCCGACGCGGTGATAGGCGTTGCACTGGGGGGAAAACACGAAGAACTGCAACGCCTCTGGGCCAGGCAGACCACTCTCAGAAAGAAGGCGCTCGTCGACCTTCGTATCCACGATCTCGCCAATGAACTGTGTGTGCAGCCCGATCTCAACCGTGTGGAGAAGCTTGCACTCCAGAACGAGAGGGAACTCCTCGACATAGGGGGCGTTCACGATCTCGCCCTTCACCGGTGTCAGCCCTGCCGATGCAAACTTGTCCGTGTCTCGACCCGAGGCAACGCCGAAGTAGTCAGCCTGCTTGGCATACTGCTCCGAGGGAACGCTCACTGTGAAGCACTTCTGCTCCACGATGCTGCCGTAGCTGTAGGTCGCCTTCCGAAGAGAGACAGCGACACACGGCGGCTTCGAACAGCAGACTCCGGCCCACGCAGCGGCCATCGCGTTGGGTCTTCCGTCCTTGTCGTAGGTTCCCACGATCCAGACCGGCGTGGGAAGGATCGCGATCTTTGCGCCCAGCGACTTCTTCATGGTATGTCCTCTCCCTTACGTGTCAGCCGTTCCGAACAGCGCCCGCGTACCTCGGGGACTTCTCCCGGCCGCGTCCGGCTCTGTGTGAGTGTGAGTGATTCGGCATGGCAGCTCTGCTTTCCTATCCAACGGTCAGGCATGCGCGGAGCGCCTGGGCCGAGGCAGATCCTGAGACCACTTGCGCGTGTTGGTCGCCCGTGAGACCACTTCGGAGACGGGCAGAATGCTCCTTACGGCCCCCTCTGCCGTCGACTAACATAAGGCGGCCTCCTCCTGCTAGTGTAAGTTGGTGCTCGAGGCACATACACTACTTCAAGGAGGAGACCGACGATGATCTACGTCGGACTCGATGTGCATAAGG
>JALGXW010000062.1 GCA_029821875.1 Candidatus Hebobacterum abditum
AACCCTTATGCACATCGAGTCCGACGTAGATCATCGTCGGTCTCCTCCTTGAAGTAGTGTATGTGCCTCGAGCACCAACTTACACTAGCAGGAGGAGGCCGCCTTATGTTAGTCTAGCGGCCGCAGTGGTTGCGCAGCACAGTTCCTCCCATGGCAGTGCTGAGTGGAGCAAGTCACACCGTTCGCTGCCCGACGGCCGGCCCAGCCATGGAGGGACCTCTACGCTCTGCGATTCAGCCAAGGATCAATGGGCCTCTCCGCCTCGGTCTGGAACGGCAGATCGATGCGGCGTCCCGCGGCGGCCGACTCGTAGCAGGCCATGATGATCTCCATCACCGCGCGACCGTCCTCGCCGGTCTCTAGCGGCTGCGTGCCGTTCTTCACACAGGCCACGAAGTGCTCCAGTTCTTGTGGGAAGCCGTAGTTCCACGCCTCCTCGTAGATAGTGAAGGTCCAACCCTTTGTGTCGGGAGCCTTCTCGACCGCATACCCATAGCCCACCCCGCTGAAGGTCTCGAGCGAGTTGCCGTGCAGCAGGTCAGCGTAGGTCACGCCTGCCGAGCCGTGGATCTCCGCGCGATCATCCATGCCTCCGGGCTTGGCCCAGCTCTCCTCAGCTACCCCCACCGCGCCGTTCTCGAACTCGACGATGGCGATGGAGTTATCGTCGCCCCTCGTCTTGTCACCGTGGACGTATGTGCCCATCTGGCAGTAAACCGACTTCGCCTTGGGCTTGCCCAGCACCCAGCGAAAGAACTCGAAGGCGTGGCAACCCATGTCCAGCGTGACGCCGCCGCCAGAGCGTTCCACATCCCAGAACCACTCCGCATGCGGCCCGAAGTGCTTCTCGCTCTGCTTGACCAGGTAGACCTTGCCGAGCGCGCCTTCATCCACGAGTTGTTTCGCACGGACGTACTTCGGGGTGAAGCAGAGCTCCTCGGCATACATGAGATGTATGTTCGCGCGCCGGCAGGACTCGATCATCTGATCGGCCTCCCGCAGGTTCATGCAGAGGGGCTTCTCGCAGATAATGTGCTTGCCGGCGGCGGCCGCGTTCATGGCCACCTGCGCGTGTGGGTTGTTCGGCAGGCAGATGTCCACGAGCTGCACTTCCCTGAGCTCGAGCGCTTGCCGGTAGTCAGTGAACCAGCGAGGGATGTCGAAGCGGTCCGCGAACGCCCTCACCTTCGCCTCGGTGCGTCCAACCACGGCCTCGATGCGCGCATCGGGCACGAAGCGACGATAGCAATCCGCGTGGATCTCTGAGATGAACCCACAGCCCAGCAAGACAATGCCCACTGTGTCCACCGTTGCCTCCATCTGCCCCGTGGTAGCTCGCCGGGGCACAGACGTTGATCACAACATGGGACAGGTACGTGAGAGTTGCCGTGGCTCCTGCCAGTGGGGAGGCGACAGCATGGGCACACTGCCATCGTAGCGAACGGACGCGCAGGCCAGTGCAAGGCGTCGGCCGGGCTTGGGCCACCGCGCATGGGCTGCCACCGTTCTTTCTGGGCCATTCCCCAGCGGACCCACCCTCCCCAGGAACGGACCATCCGTCTCAGATCGGAAGGCGGCCAGAAGAGGCGCGCAGGCCTCAGGGCGCTCCAGGCCGGTCTCACGAACGCCCGACAACAACCGGTGGCAGCGCTTACGGGGACAGGTCAATATGACGGAGACGGGTTCGCACGCGCGATGCGGGTGCACCTGTCCCCGCTGTTCCAAGGACTCCCCCGCTTCCGAGGTGAACAGGAGCGGGAAGTGCGAGGGGGACGGGAGGGATCGCGATGAGTGATGAGAGGCCGTGGGTCGAGGTGCGCGGCATCTACGGGTGGTCTCTTCCGGAAGTGGAGGGGGGAACGCCGATGGCCGAGCTGGGCGTGAACGCCATCTTCATGAGTGCAGAGGTGGTGAACCGCGAGATCGCGGACCACCTGCATGCGCAGGGGCTCCGGGTCTTCGCCGAGTTCAACACCTTGCACGAGGCGCAGTACGTCGAGGAGCATCCAGGCGCGGCGCCCGTGGAGATGGATGGCGAGCCGTGTCCGCCGCCCGACGGGTGGCAGGGGGTGTGCCCCACGCATCCGGAGTACCGGCGGTGGAAGATGGCGCGGTTCGAGCGGACGCTGACCGAGGCCGGTGTGGACGGCATGTGGCTGGACTACCTTCACAGCCACGCGGCCTGGGAGCAGCCAGAGCCGAACATGCCGGACACATGCTTCTGCCCGCGCTGTCTGGCGCGGTTCCAGCGCGAGACCGGCGTCGAGCTGCCGGCTGGCGACGTGTTGACGCAGGCGGCAGCTCTGCTCGGGGAGCCAAGAGACCAGTGGGTGAGGTGGCGATGCGGGGTGTTCACCGACTGGGTGCGGGAGTTCAGAGAGATCACGGATCGCGTCCGGCCCGGCGCGCTGCTGGGGAGTTTCCACAATCCCTGGAGCGACGAGGACTGGGACGGCGCTCGCATCGAGAAGCTGAACATCGACCTGAAGGCCCAGGCGCAGTACCTGGATGTGTTCAGCATCATGCCCTACCACGCACGCTTCGGTCATGCGCAGGACCCCGAGTGGATCAGTCGGCAGACGAGTTGGCTGGGGCGGTACCTCGGAGTCACGGGCGACCCGGGCGAGCGCCACAGGATCTGGCCCATCGTCCAGCTCTCCGACTGGGGGGAGACCGTGCCGGTCGAGCAGGTGCACGTAGTGCTCGACCACGGGACGCGCCGGCCCTCCACAGGAGTGGTGGTCTTCGCGTGGCACTCCCTGCGGAAGCAGGCTGAGAAGGTGGCGGCCCTGGGCCAGTTCTACCACGCCATCTCGCCGGCCGACCAGGCAGGCAATCGCAGACGCGCAAGGCTGCTCACACGGCGTCCCAAGCCAACTTGACACGAGGAGCCGGTCCGACGCCATCTGGCGAGAGGTCAGCCTGACCAGGCCCAGCACCCTCTCAGGGTCCTACACGCGCTCGATACCCGCAACAGATAGTGTCTCTCGGGGGAACAGCCCCTGACAGGGACATAGCGCGCTATCTTCAGCTGCGCGCGGCCGTGACCAGCCGCTCTACTCTCTGTACGTCCACCGGGTTCCAAGGGTCGCCGTCGAGCTTGAGCGCTGTCCCCACGATCGCACCGTCTGCGATCTCCAGCTTCGCCTGCACGGTCTCGGCTGTGACGCCAGTGTTGGCGATGATGGGCGTGCCCGATACAAGAGCCCCCACTCGCCGCAGGTCATCAGCGTACTCCATGCCCGTCATCGGGCCGGAGACGCATATGGCGTCGGCTGCTCCCAGGAACGCCGCTGTCTTCGCGCGCAGTTCGATCGGTCGCGAGTCCAGCGATCCCGCGAACTCGGCCGGTATCAGGTCGAACAGCTTCACTCCCTGCGCGCCGATCTGTCGGCGGTACCGCAGTATCTCGCCCGCGCTTCCTGCCACCAGACCGACGTCGCCGGCGTACGAGCCTGAGAACAGCCCCCGCACGAACACCGCGCCGGTGGCGTGCGCTACCGCCAGCGCCGCGCACGGATCCCACATCACATCGACTCCAAACGGCACTCTCACCTGCCCGCGGACCGACGCGATTAGGGAGGCCATGGTAGCTGGCACCTCGTGGCGCACCCCTGCCGTGTACGGCGTGTCCGCCTCGTTGCAGAACAGCACCCCGTCGACCCCCCCGTCCTGGAGTGCCACCAGGTCCTTGACGATCGCGTCTCGAATTGCCTCCACCCCGCTTGCCTCATCATAGCGTGGCGCCCCCGGCATCGCGCCGAAGTGTGCCATCCCGATGATCGGCTTTGCTCTTCCGAACAACCCGCCCAACAGGTTCCCTGACATGATTCCTCCTCGGCGTCATGTCCCGCGCGTCAGGTTGAGCCCTTCTGCCGCGCGTTCCACAAAGGCGATAGTAAGCTCCACGGCCGCTGCGATATCAGCGGTGTCCGCCGTTTCCACCGTCGTGTGTGTGTATCGAAGCGGCACCGAGATGCCGCCAACCGGTACTCCTTCGAGCAGGCCTGACACCCGACCTCCCTCAGTGAGCACACCCACGATCGCTTCCTTCTGGTACCGCACCCCGCGCCGACGCGCCGCCTCTTCCATCCCTGCTACTACGCCCGGGGTTGCCATCGTCCCATCGATTGTGCCCCGCCCGTGGAAGTCCATGATCTTGATCGCGGGCCCGCCCCCAAGCACCACGCTGCCCTTGCCTGCGAGGTCCGGTGGGTCGCACGCTGGGGCAACGTCAAGCCCTACCACGACATCTGGCGCCGCGGCGCGTATCGCGGGCGCCGCCCCTCGGAGGTTGAACTCCTCCAGCACAGTCCCCACCAGAGTCACCGGGCACCCCTCCGCTCGGCTGGCCAGCGCGCGCGCCGCCTCCAGCAGCACATAGCAGCCGGCGCGATTGTCGAGCGAGGGAGCGGATACCCGGCTGCGGCCGAGCAGGCGGAAACGCGGCGCGAACGCGACCACCTGTCCGACATCGGCCCCAAGCTCCGCCGCCTCGTCATGGCTGTGCGCCCCGATGTCGAGGTACCAGTCGCTCACTGGCGGGATCGTGTACTCCTCGTCAGGGGCGGCCAGATGGTGTGCCTTGATCCCCATCACCCCAGGCAACGGTCCCTTCTCCGCGATGACGACCACCTCTGTGCCGACGCCACATCGGCGGCTCACTCCACCCACGCGCTCCACCCGCAGGAACCCCACATCCAGTACCTGGGTCACCATGAACCCGAGCTGGTCCATGTGCGCGTAGAGGGCAACATGCGGACCGACCGGGCGCTGTGGTACCGCCCGCGCCGCCACGTTCCCCAGGCTGTCCACCATGGGCTCCAGGCCTCGGGCGCGGAACTCCTGCGAGACGAGCGAGACCATCGCGTCTTCGACCATCGCGTCTTCGTGACCTGACACGGCCACCGTCTCACATAGCTGCTCCAGCAGTCCCAGGCTCACATCAGTCACTAGACGCTCCCTTCAGGGCCGGGTAAAGGGCCAGGTATCGGCGATAGAGCGTATCGTAGACATCCCCGACCGCGCGCCGCGGCAGCCATGTCCGCGCCACCCGCACCATCCCGGCGGTGGTCGATTCCAAGCTCTCGTACCACCCCATCCCGAGAGCGGCCAGCATGGCCGCTCCCAGCGCACCCGCCTCCGGCTCCGCCACAAGGTGCACGGGCAGGTTCAGCACGTCGGCCTTCGTCTGATTCCACGCATAGCCGAGCGCGCCTCCGCCCGAGACCCTTACCCCCTCCACCGCCGCGCCCGCGACCGCGCGCGCGCAGTCCAGATTGTGCCGCACGCTGAAGGCCACCCCTTCAATCACTGCACGAACCAGGTGGCCACGCTCATGTTCTCTTCGCAGCCCCACCAGCGCTCCGGTCGCGTTCTCGTCCCACACCGGGCTTCGCTCCCCCTCCAGGTAGGGAAGAAAGACTGGCCCAGCGGGCGTCATCGGCGCAGCCTCGGCCTCCTGCAGCAGTCTGCTGTAGCTGGCACCGCGGCCGACCAGCTGCCGCGCCCAGGAGAGGGAATCCGCGCCGGCGTTGGTGAGCCCATAGACCACCGTCGACCTCTCGTCGAGCGGGATCACAAGTTGCCCTCGGTGGTCGCGCACTCGCACTGGACCGGCAGTCGCCACTCCCACCACCTCCGACGTGCCCGCCACATCGAAGGCCAGGGCTGGATCGCCCATGCCGGTCCCAAGCATGCTGCAGTACGCATCGATCCACCCGGCCACTACGGGAGTCCCGGCTGCGATCCCGGTGGCGTCGGCTGCCGCCGCTGTGACCTGCCCCACGACCTCCCACGGCCGCGCCACTTCCGGGATGACGTCAGGCGAGAGGCCGAGCGCTCTCAGGTAGTCGGCAGAGGTTCGGCCGTCGGGCACTCTCGCCAGTCCCATCAAAGAGTGCGCGTCGCTCACACGCCGTCCATGCAACCGCCAGCCGATGTAGTCCTTGGTCTGTGCCGTCCAGGTCACCCGTGCCAGCTCTGCCGGGCAGTGTCGGGCCACCCAGAGCACTCGCGCGGGCGGCATCGCAGCGCTGATGGGCAGCCGGATGCCGTGCCAGCGCGCCATCTTCGCTGCGCCCACACGCGTAGCCAGCCACTCCGCCTCCTCAACAGCCCGGCTGTCCAACCAGGTGAGGCAGGGCGCCGCCGGCGCCCCCGCCTTATCGAGGAAGACTGTAGAGAAGTGGCCGGACAGGCCGATGGCAGCCACACGCTCGGCGACGATCCCCCCCTCAGAGAAGAGCGACTTCAGCGCTCTGACCGTGCTTCTCCACGCCTGCCTCGGGTCATGTTCCACCCACCCCGGTCGCAGGCGGTCGACTCGGCACGGGGCCGAGGCAAGAGCGACTCTCCTCCCCCGCCGATTGAAGGCCGCGACCTTGACGGCTGACGTCCCGACATCAACCCCGAGCAGATACCGCACGGAGAATGCCTTCTCGTCTCTCGATCTCGCTCCCTGCCACCCGTTGAAGGTGTCGAGCGCCTGTCGGACCGCGGGTCGTTGTCCCTATAAGACGAGTCGTCAACCATCCCCTGTGGGGTGCCCTGACGATCACTCAGTAGTCTCTATATGAGACATGTCCCTATCGGCGCTGACAACGCGCATGCTATCGTCGG
>JALGXW010000063.1 GCA_029821875.1 Candidatus Hebobacterum abditum
CCACCGCGAACCTCCCGGCCGTTCCCGCCGCCGTTCCCACGCTCACTGCGCCCGCCGCGGAGGGCGTCGGCAGCACCACCCTCCCCACCTTCGAGTGGAGCGGGACGTCGGGCTCGAAGACCATGCTCCAGGTGCGGGCCGAGGGCGCGCTCAACTACAACGGGCCGTGGCCGGAGGTGGATGACGCGGGCGAAATCTGGCGCGCCGATGTCACGGGGCTCTCCTCCGTCGTCTACAACTTCGACACCTCCGGGCCGGACCTCGACCCCGGCCGGACGTACTTCTGGGAGGTGAGCGACTGGCTTGCCGTGGATAACCGCGTGACCGACCCGCGCGTGGAAGTCTGGAACGAACAGACCGCGCGGCACCGCTTCACCGTCGACACTACCTGGCCGGCGCTGCCATCGCTGCCGGGGAAGCTCGCCTACGAGCACACCATGTTCGGGGAATGGCTGCCCTATAACCTGCAGGCGATCTTGCAGTACGGCACCACTCCCTGGGAGCGCACGTGGGTAGGCCCCGACGGCAGCCACACGCCGAGCTACTCCTGGGACGGCACGAAGATCGCCTACCGTGTCTCCGATTGGGGCATCCGCGTCGCTAATGCCGACGGAAGCGACTCGGTGCGGCTGTTCGGAAACTGGGCCTGGAACAACGCGGACCTCTCCCCCGATGCCACCTCCGTAACCTACTCGGACGGTGAGTGGCAGGGCTCGTCGCCGCAGCACGTGTTCATCCAGAAGCTCTTCGATCCGACGCGCACGCTCGTAGTGCGAGCCCGGGGCCAGCGGGCGTGGCAGCCACGCTGGTCTCCCGACGGTCAGTGGATCGCGTACCTCAGTATTGGTGATCCCACCGGCTACAGCACGTGGCTGGTCCATCCCGACGGGACCGATGACCACCCGGTGGTTCCGACCGGGGTGGTGGGGTACGCGGGGGCGACGATCATCGAGGCCGAAGGCACGGCCTGGTCGCCGGACGCGAAGTTCCTGGGCGTCAACTTCTTCGCGACACCTTCCGAAGGTCCCGAGATCTCTGGTATTGGCGTCATCCCGATTGAAGGGGGAGAGATCACGCCAATCTGGTTGAACCCGGAGGGTTACGTCTGCTGTGCGTCGGCCTTCCTCGGGACCTGGTCCCCCGACGGGGAGTCGATCGTGTTCAGCTCGGCCCACCATCTCCCCTTCGATGCGGACTGGGAGCTCGGCAAGTTCGAGCCGGGCGTGGAGCTGTGGCTCATCGACGCCGATGGAGTCGGCCCCCCGACCCGGCTCACCTATGACTACTCGCACTGCTGGGCCCCGGCCTGGTGGGCGCCCAACATGCCCGACGGCAGCGATGTCACCGTCACGAAGGGAGACGCAACGATCACCTTCGCGGACGTGGCGGTGGGGGGCAGCACCTCGGTGTGCATCGTGCCGGAGGCGCCGGGCCCCGCGCCGGAAGGCTACGAGCTGGTGGGCGACTGCTGGACGCTGCTCATCGACGGGGCCGCCAGCGGGATCACGGTGGAGCTGGCCTACCGAGACGCGGGCGTGGCCCCGGAGCTGGAACCGGCCGTACGTCTGCTGGGCTGGGTGGCGGAGGAGTGGGTGGACATCACGACCGGCCTCGATACCACCCACGAGATTGTCACCGGCTACGCCACCGCCCTGTCGTACTTCACGCTGGGCCTCGGCCAGCGGTTCGAGGACGTGGACACCGAGCACTGGGCCTACGACTCCATCAACGCCTGTGTCAACGCGGGCGTCGTGTCGGGCTATGGCGACGGAACATATCAGCCCGGCACTCCCGTCACCCGCGACCAGATGGCGGTCTACATCGCCCGCGCCCTGGCCGGCGGCGATGAGAACGTGCCGGAGTTCACCGACACACCCACGTTCCCCGACGTCGATGAGGCGCACTGGGCTCTCGACTACGTGGAGTACGCCGTCTCTCAGAACGTTGTTGGCGGGTACCAGGACGGAACTTACCATCCGGAGTATGAGGTCACCCGCGACCAGATGGCTGTCTACGTCGCCCGCGCGCTGGTCGCCCCCACCGGCGAGGCGGCCTTGGCCGATTACGTCCCCGCCGACCCGCGGGACTTCCCCGATGTGCCCTCCGACTTCTGGGCCTACACACACATCGAGTACTGTGTCGAGAACGGCGTGGTGGCCGGCTACCTCGACGGCCTCTACCACCCGGAGATAGTCGTCACCCGCGACCAGATGGCCGTCTACGTGGCGAGGGCGTTCGGGCTGACGGGGTAGCTCGCCGCTGTCTGGTCTCCTTGCAGTAGGATATCCGAGGCCGGCCTGGCCTCGTGTCCTGTCCCAACAACCGCCCCCGTTGCAGGGGAATGCGCCAACTGGTAAGCTCGTCTTAGCAACTGGGGTCGGGGGATTCGAGGAGGAGGCGAAGTGAACCGAAAGGCCATCGCTGTCGGGCTTGGCGTCGTGCTCGTGATCGTCATCGGCCTGTGGGCGCGCTCCCGCTCCCCGCACAATCCGGGCCTGGGTGAGTTCGGGACCGTGACCGTGGAGCGCGGGGACGTGGTGCTCACCGTGACCGCAGATGGAACTCTGCAGCCCAAGACCACGGTCAACGTGAAGTCCTACGCGGGCGGGCCGGTCGATCTGCTCGCGGTGGAGGTGGGCGATGTGGTGAAGGAGGGGGACCTCCTCGCCAAGATCGACCCCACCGACAGCCTGGCCTCCTACGACCAGGCGACGGCGGACCTCGCCGCGGCCGAGGCGCGGCTGCGTCAGGCCAGGGAGCAGGCCAAGGTGCAGCCGAGCCTGACCTCGGCCGCCATCGCGCAGGCGGAGGCCTCGCACCGCTCGGCGGTCAAGGACCTCGCCCGCCTGGAGGAGGCGACACACCCGCAGGCACGAGTGCAGGCGGAGGCCAACCTGGCGAAGGCCAGGGCGAACCTGGACCTCGCCGAGGCGGAGTTCGTGCGAGCCCAGGAGCTGAAGGACGAGGGCTTCGTCTCTGAGAGCGAAGTGGACTCGGCGCTCAACCGCCGCGATCTCGCGCGGGCCGATCTGGCCTCGGCGCAGCAGCACTGGGACACGCTCGACCAGCAGCTCAAGGCCGAACTCGAGGCGGCCCAGGCGAGGGTGGCGCAGGCGCAGGCCTCGCTCGACCGGGCGAAGGCCGACGCGGTGCAGGACGAGCTCCGTCAAGCGGACGTCGCCAGCTCGGCGGCGCAGGTTGCGAGGGCCCAGGCCTCGGTGACGAACGCGAAGACGACCCTGGAGTACACGACCATCGTCGCTCCCCGCGATGGGGTGATCCTCCAGAAGTTCGTCGAGGAGGGCACCATCGTCACCTCCGGGAGGTCCTCCGTTACACAGGGAACCGACATCGTCGTGCTCGGCGACCTCTCCGAGATGGTGCTCGAGGTCAGCCTGGACGAAGCGGACGTCGCCATGGTCCGCGTCGGCCAGGAGGCGGCGATCACCGTTGACTCGCTACCCGACGATGGGTTCCACGGCACCATCACGCGCATCGACCCGCAGGCGGTGACACAGCAGAACGTCACCACTGTGCTCGTCACCGTGCGGGTGGACGATGCCGACGAGCGACTCAGGCCCGGCATGACGGCCGGGTGCGACTTCTTCGTGGGCCGGGCCGAGAACGTGCTCGCCCTGCCGAGCCGAGTCGTCGAGGAGCGGCACGGGCAGTACAGCGTGCAGGTCCGCCAGGGCGAGGAGGTCGTGCCGACGCCCGTCGAGGTCGGCCTGATCGGCGACGATCTGACCGAGATCAAGAGCGGCCTCAGCGAGGGACAGGAGGTCGTGATGCCCGGCGTGGGCTCTCCCGGCCAGGACCGCAGCGACTGGGCGCGGGAGCGCGGCCGGCGGATGGGCGGCGCGGGCGGCTTCGTCCGAAGCGGCAGGTAGAATAGGAAGGTCCAATGGGCTTCTGGGAGTCGGTGCGAGTTGCGCTGGAGGGTCTGGCGGTCAATCGTCTCCGCTCCGGGCTGACGATGCTCGGGGTGATCTTCGGTGTGGGCGCCGTGATCGCCGCGGTGTCGATGACGGAGGGCGCGAAGGCGGCGACGATGGCACAGTTCGAGCGCTTCGGCACCAATGTGCTGACGGTTCGGCCGGGCCAGTGGCGGCACGGCCCGGTCCGCGGCGGGATGGGTTCGATGCAGAACCTGACGGAGGCCGATGCGCAAGCCATCGTGAAGGAGTGTCCGACCTGTGTTGCCGTCGTGCCGGAGCTGAACGGCCGGTCACAGGTCGAGGCCGGGGGAGAGAACACGAGCACAAGCGTAGTGGGCACAACCGAGATGTTTCCTCAGGTGCGCAACTACGAGATCGCCGAGGGGTCCTTCTTCGCCGAGCGCGATGTCAAGAGCCGCCGCAAGGTTGCGGTGGTGGGGCCGACGGTGGTGGAGAACCTCTTCGGCGAGGGCGCCTCCGCGGTCGGCGACGGCGTGTCGGCAGTCGGCGAGCGCATCAAGATCGGCGGCGTGACCTTCCAGGTGATCGGGCAGTTCGCCAGCAAGGG
This sequence comes from Candidatus Hebobacterum abditum, assembly GCA_029821875.1. Classification (GTDB taxonomy): domain Bacteria; phylum Armatimonadota; class Hebobacteria; order Hebobacterales; family Hebobacteraceae; genus Hebobacterum; species Hebobacterum abditum. The sequence goes on from JALGXW010000063.1 coordinate 4,507, forward strand.
GGACATGGGGTGGCACAATCCGGACGACCAGATCGTCATCCCGATCACGTCGGCGCGCTACCGTCTGGGATTTGGGTCGAGCGCCCCCGGGACGCCTCGCGACAACGTCAACTCCATCAGCGTGGAGTTCGCGGACATGGACCTCGCGGAGCAGGCGAAGGCCGAGGTGGAGGCCGTGCTCCGAGACCGGCACGGCATCGGCCCGGCCAGCGAGAGCGACTTCCACATCAGGGCGGCGGCCGACTTCATCGCCGGGGCGCAGGAGGCGAGCCGAATCATGACGCTGCTGTTCGGCTCCATCGCGGCCGTGTCGCTGCTCGTCGGGGGGATCGGCATCATGAACATCATGCTCG
>JALGXW010000019.1 GCA_029821875.1 Candidatus Hebobacterum abditum
GAGCTCCTCGATCTCCTGGCGGAGCCCCATCTCGACGTACCCGTTGCGCGCGATCGTCGCGGAGGCCGCGGCATAGCCGAGGACCAACGAGAAGGTCAGGGCGGCGAGAAGCACGGCTGCAATTCCTGGTTCGACTCCTGCAGATCGAGTCTGCGTCGGACTACTTGGCTGTTGCTTGGAGGATGCGGGCAGTTCGATTGCCCGACATTGCGGCATCAGTTGCTGCGATCTCATGCTACTCGCCGCCCGGCGTTCTTGGTTCCTCAGCGCGCACCGCACGCCTCATTGACGCTACTGCCCAGCGCTGTCGCTGGCACACCGCTGCATTCTCTCTGCAGTTCTACAGCCTCTCTGCTGCTCGCAGAGTCGCCGACCGTGCGCGAGGGTTCTGGTCGATCTCTCGCCGCGATGGCTTGACTGCCTTCTTCGTCAGGATCCTCACCAGAGGACCCGCTTCGGACGGGAACGGCGGGCGCGTGCTGCGACCTGTGGCCTGGCGGAAAGCCCCCTTTGTTTCACCGCCATCTAGACTGTGGTACGTCAATGCGACGATTCTGCCGCGAGGCCTAGTGCGACGGATTGCTGCGTGCAGTGCTTTGCGAAGCGCTCCGAGTTCGTCATTCACGGCGATCCTCAGCGCCATGAAAGACTTCGTGGCTGCGTGAAGGCGTCTCGGTCGCGCCCGGGGTGGGATTGCTGCTGTGACGGTTGCTGCGAGTTGTGCTGTGGTTGTGATGGGATGTTGCTGTCTTGTTGCGACAATCGCCTTTGCTATTCTATGCGCCCGCCGTTCCCCTCCGTATTCCCGGAGGATCCTCGACAGCTCTTCCTCCGACAATCTGTTCACTAGGTCCGCCGCAGTGGTCTCTAGACCGGGATCCATCCTCATGTCGAGCGGCCCGTCGAGTCGGAAGCTGAAGCCCCTCCTGCCGGTTCTCAGTTGTTCGAGTGACACTCCGCCGTCGATGAGGACCCCGTCCACTGCGTCTGTCCCGAGTTCGTCCAGAATCACCTCCAACCGTGCGTGGTCATCGTTCACCAGTGTAACTGGCTCGCCAGCCAGGTTCTTCCGTGCTCTGTCAATCGCTTCTGGGTCCCGGTCGATCCCTATCAGCCGTCCCCCGGGCTTGATCCGCTCGAGTATCGCCGCCGCGTGTCCGCCCGAACCCAGAGTGGCGTCGACCATGACCTTGCCTGGCTCCAGCGCCAGGTACTCCAGGACCTCCTCTACCATCACCGGCTGATGCTGAGCCGGTTCCTCCCCGTGTTCCCGCTCACGCTGCTCAGATCCCGAGGGCAGCGGCCTTCTCCGTGATGCTCTCGGGAGAGAACTGCTCGTCCTGATGAGCCAGCCAGCGTTCCTTGCTCCATATCTCGACGCGGTCGACGACACCGCGGATGACGACATCGCGGGTAATGCCAGCATACTCGCGAAGGGCGGCCGGTATCGTGACACGGCCTTGCCGGTCTAGGAACACCTCGTTGCCGCCGCTGAAGAACTGCTTGACGATGTCGCCTTTCATGTCGGAGATGCGGACCGTGGCGAGCCGATCTTCGATCTCGCGCCACCGTTCCCATGGGAAGAGGAAGAGACACCCATACCAACCGCGCGTGAGGAACCCGCCATGGGCCATGGCGTCGCGATACGGGCGGGGCACTGCCACGCGCCCTCGGTCATCTAGCTGATGCTCTACCTCGCCAGTGAGCATCGTCGGTAAGCCCTCTCCCTCGCCTTCTTATGCTTCGGATCACGGTGTACCTTCCACATTTCTGCGGAAAATCCCCCGCCATCCCCCATCGAGTGACGTATCCTACCATAGTTCCCCACCAATCTGTCAAGGGGGCAGCCACAGATCGGGCCGAAAAAGCTCGCGTTTTAGTCAAACAGATGCACGACGAATGAGTGTTTGCTAGCCGAGGCGAAGCGTGGAACGAAGACGACAGGCAGGCCAGGCCGGCCTGCCTGCGCGGCGGGGGCGCAGGGCCGAGTAGCAGTGCGGACAGATGTGGTGCGCGCGAAGAGGGCGGACCGGAAGGCCCGCCCTCTTGTGTCTTCAGCCTGACTCGGACTGCGGCGTTACCACTCGTCCGAGAAGGTCCGGTAGAGGAACACGGCCATCTGGTCTCGCGTCACCGGGATGTTCGGGCGATAGAAGCCATCCCGATAGCCCCTGACGACCACGGCATGGCCTCCGGGCGGGTCCGTACACACCTCGATTGCCTTGGCGCACCAGTAGTCGGCCGGTATGTCGAAGAAGAGGTCTTGGCTTGCCGGGTACAGTTGCTCGTCGATGCCGATCCATCCCTCGGCGCGGGCAAGGAAGACTGTCATGTCGTCTCGCTCGACAACCAGAGACGGTCTGAAGAACCCACCCGGGTAGCCCTTGACTGTGTCGTTGGCGACGCAGGCGCTGATCGCTGTGCCTGCCCAGAAGCCTGCTGGCACGTCGAAGAACAAGTCGCCGGCCGTATCCATTGGATCTGCCGGGTCGATCCATCCCTTGGCGCGCGCGATGAATACACACATCTGGTCGCGCGTGCACGGAATCTCCGGATGATACAGCCCGTCTGGATAGCCCTTGGTGACGCTCTCCGCAGCGATGGCCTCGACCTCCGAGAAGGCCCAGTGGTTGAACAGGATGTCTTGGAAGCTATGCCAGAGCTGCAGGATCGTCAAGCCCCAGCCGGCATCGGTCAGGTAGGCGTGTCCGGCCAGGTGAGTGATGTCGCTCGCCCAGCCGGGAGTCTCGTAGTAGGCCACCTCCACGGGCGCCGTAGGCACCCGGAAGTCCACCAGCACGACGCCGCCATCGCCGTCGGCGACCAGGGCGACAGTGGTGAGAGTCGCTATGGACTCCGCATAGCCGGAGGTGTCAAAGGCACCCACCTCGAGGGGGCTGCCGGGGGCCGAGATGTCGATTATCCGCAGGCCAGAGCTGCCGTCAGCCACGCAGGCATAGTCGCCGAAGACCGCAACGCCGCGGGCCTGCCCCGGCGTGTTGTAGAAGCCGGCTTCGGAGGGGTCCCCCGCGCTGCCGGAGATGATCTGGATGTTGTCCACGTACCCAAAATCACCCGTGGCGCTGTCCACGAGCCTGAACCTGATGGCGAGGTCAGGGTTCTCCTCGGCCAGACTGCTGAGCTCGTGGGAGAAGGGGTGCAGAAGCCCGTTCTCCTCGGGATCGTCCCTCTCTATGCGCTTCAGCAGGCTCCAGCCGCCACCATCATACCAGTGGGCCTCGACCGCCGCCGAGGTGCTCGTGATGGAGGCCGCGAGGTAGTAGGAGACGGTTATCTTCCCGTAGCCCACCGTCGAGACGGTGCGCTCGATGCTGCCGTCGTTGCGCAGCCGCACGCTGTACGTCCCCTGTCTCGGGGTGCTGGCGTACCACTCGGCCGTGCCGCCCACGGTCCACCCCTCGACGCCGTCCTCGAAGTCCTCGTAGAACACCGTCACATCCGGGGTCCCGATCGGGGAGAGATTGATCAGCCGGAGGCCCGACTCACCGTCGGCCACACAGGCGAAGGGGTCGCCGCCCAGCGTAGCGGTGGCGATGTCCGCGCACCACCCGGGGGTGTCGAAGCTCGCCTTCTCGAACGGACTGCTCGGCATCAGGGTGGAGACTACCGAGATCCCTTGGTCGCCGTCTGCGATGACTGCGTACTTGGCGAACCCAATCGTGGAAGCGGCCACCCCGAGTGGCGAGCCCGACGTCTGCGCCAAGCCGACGAGATTGGGGTTGGCCGGGTTGGTGAGGCCAACCACCGAGAGGCGCCCGCCGAGGTCGGTCACGTATCCATAGGTGTCAGCGATCGCGATGTCGGTGACATCGCCAAGGCCTTGGACGTCATTGATCAGCGCGGGATCAGTGGCCTCCTCCGCGTCGCTGACCTGAACGACCTGCAGCCCGGCGCTGCGGGCGGCTACGTAGGCGAGGACGGACCCGTCGAACTGCTCGGCGACAGCCAGCTTCTCGCCGGCTGCCGGGCTCTCCCGGTTGGCCAGCTCCGTGTATGGGGGAAGGAGATCGACTACGACGAGTCCGGACTCCGCGTCGGCCACATAGGCGTATCCGCCGGCAACCACGAGGTCCGAGGGTCCCGGGACCGACGGCGTGCCGACCGAGGTCACGAAGACCGGGTCCGTTGGGTCGCTGATGTCCACGACGGCCACGCCGTGGCCGCCTACACTCACGTAGGCGTACTCCTGGTAGACAGAGACGCTGTGTGCCGATCCGGAAAGAGAGAGAGTCGCCACCTGCGCCGGGCTGGTGGGTGTGGTTATGTCGATCACCTCCACGCCCGCGTCACCGCTCGCCAGGTAGATGTAGCTCCCAGCGTACTCGGCGCCCCACGCGTAGCCGCTGGTGCCCACCGAGGCGACGGGGCCCGTGGGCGTCACGGTGTTCACAATCTGAAGGCCGGAGGAGCCGTCCGCGACATAAGCGTAGTTGCCCGAGAGCGCGACGTCGTTGGCCGAGCCAGGCGTGTCGATAGTCCACAGCACGGCGGGTGCACTCGGTATGCCGGTGTCGCAGCACACAATGCCGGCGTCGCCCGCGGCGACGTAGGCGCGGTTGCCGGAGGCATTCACGCCATTGGGATTCCCACCCGTCGCCACCGCTCCGAATCCACAGCCCGGACCAGTCGTGTCGATGACCGCGAGCCCGCTGCCCCAGTCGGCGACGTAGGCGTAGTCGCCCTGCACATCCACGTCCATCGCCTGCATCGTGCCGGTGCATGACCAGAGCAACGTGGGATCGGTGGGATCCAGCACGTCGAAGGCCAGCAGTCCGCCGCTGCCGTCCGCGACATAGGCGACCGTGTCCGGCGCGGCTATCGCTTCAGCATTGCCATCGGTCTCGGCCTGGCCGACCAGCGTCGGGGTCGGGAAGGCGGAGACGTCGATCACACGCAGCCCGCCGGAGTCATCGGCCACGAAGGCGGCACTGCTCGCCACCGCGACGGCGTAGGCTCGGCCCGGGGTGTCGTGGGAGTCGACGGCTACAGGGTCGCTTGGATCGGTGATGTCGACCGCCTGGAGACCCGCTATTCCCGCCGCGAGGTAGGCGTAATCGCCATCAACGAAGATGCCCCTGCAGTTGCCAGGCAGGTCGAGCGCGGCAAAGCTGCAGCCTGGAGCCAGCGGGTTGGTGATGTCGACTAGCCGAAGGCCTTCCTGCCCATCGGCAAGGTACGCGTAGTTGCCGACCACTGCCACGTCGAGCACACGGTCGGAAGTACTGCAGGAGGCGACTTCGGCAGGGGCGGCGGGGTTCGAGATATCGACTACGGCGAGGCCGGAGAAGCCGTCGGCCACGTACGCATAGCTGCCGGATACATCGACTGCCCACGCATAGCCGGCCGTGTCGTACGTCCCCTGCTTGCTCGGCGCGGCTGGCGTGCTGACGTCGATGACGCAGAGGCCGGCCGCGTGATCCGCGACATAGGCGTAGTTCCCCGACACAGCGACGTCGTAGGCATAGCCCGGCGTGTCCACGGAGGCGACCTCCACCGGTGCTTCGGGATCGGATATATCCACGATGCGCAGCCCGGCGCTCCAGTCCGCGATGTAGAGGTAGCTGCCCGAGATGGCGACTCCCTCCGCCGACCCCGGAGTGTCGACGACGGCCACCTGGATCGGGTTGGCGGGATTCGAGATGTCGAAGACCGAGAGGGCGCCCTGCGCGGCGACATACGCGTAGCCGCCATCGGTCGCTACGTCGTGGGGAACTCCGTACGCTAGCCCCCCAGCCACTTCCAGCTCAAACACGGCTGGCGCCGCGGGCGACAGGATCGCCAGTGAGAGAGCCAGAGCGAGGCCGAGCGAGAGTGGCTTGGGAACGGACATTCGCGTTCCTCCTTGAGAGAAGGTGATGTGACTACGCGGCCATCGGCCTGTTCCCCCATGCCCGCGCGCAGCACATCGCTGTCTGCGAATCTATCAGAAAACGAGGCTGCCGTCAACGAGGGTCAGGTCCGGGCGCTCATGGCCGCAGAGAGTGGAATCGCCTCCCAAGCACCACCGTCCCATATCGGCCGCGTTTCTGCAGAATCCCGTCTACAATTAGAGCGCTGTTGGCGAAGATGACTTTGCCCCACTGTTTGTAGATGCGTTCGAAGACGGTTACTTCGATCAACCCTGTTTCGTCTTCGAGGGTGATGAAGACGACGGTCTGGCCGCTCTTGATGGGAGGACGCTGTCGGGCGATCACAATTCCCGCCACTCGGACGCGCCGGCCGTCGGGCAAAGATTCCAGCTGAGCGCGATTCACGACACCCATCTTGTGCAAGTGCTCGCGCGCGAAGGAAAGTGGATGACGCGTGAAGCTTATCCCCGTCATGGACAGCTCAGCGGCCGCTCTTTCTCTTTCTGTTGCCGGTGGCAAGCCGATGCCTCCATGCCCTTCGGGATCATCGGCAAGCAGCGGGAGCTGGCCTCCGAGCTGATGAGTTCGGTCTCGGCGGCGGGCGTCGGTAGTAGTTATTTCGTTGAGTTGCCAAAGGAGTTCTCGCCGCCGTCCTATGCAGTCAAAGGCTCCCGCCTTGATCAGACTCTCCACCATCGGCCGCGCCAGGTTGGTGCGCGCGCAGAAGTCTCTGAGCGACTTGAAGGGGCCGCCGTCTTCGCGGGCTGCGAGAACGGCCTTCAGCCCGGCCGCGCTGAGGCCGTAAACCTGAGCGAGTCCCACTCGAATCGCCCCCTCTTCGACCCAGTAGCGGTCGCGACTCTTATTGATGTCGACGGCTCGCACCTCGACCCCGAAGTGCTTTGCGTCGTTGACGATGACCTCTGGTGGATAGAATCCCATCGGCTGGTTTGAGAGGATGCCGGCGAGGAACTCGGCCGGGTAGTGAGCCTTCAGATAGGCTGTCTCATAGGCGATAATGGCGAACGACGCGGCGTGGGCCTTGCAGAAGCCGTAGGCCGCGAAGGCGGAGAGTCGGCGGAAGGCCTCTTCTGCGGTTGCTTTCTCGATCCCGCGCTTGCGGCAGCCGTCGAGGAAGGTGCCGCGGATCTTCTCCATCTCCTCCGCCGAACGGTCGTGAGTCATGGCGCGGCGGAGAGAGTCCGACTGGCCGAGAGTGAAGCCGGCGAGCGCGCTCGCCACTTCGAGCACCTGCTCTTGGTAGAGGATGACACCATAGGTCTCCTCGAGCGCCGGCCTGACGGACGGATGGAGATAGGTGGTTGGCTCCTTGCCGTGGCGTCGGGCGAGGAAGGGGCTTATCATGTCGGCCTGCATGGGGCCGGGCCGGAAGAGAGAGATGTTGGCGATGATGTCGTCGAATCGGGTGGGCTGGAGGCCGGAGAGCAGTCCGCGCATGCCCGGGCTTTCGAGCTGAAAGACTCCGACGGTGCGGGCGGAGCGCATCAGCTCATATGTCTTCTCATCATCTAAGGAGATGCGATTGAGATCGGGTGCCCGGCCGCGGGTCTCGCGGATGATGTGAAGCGCCTCCTCGATGGCGGCGAGGTTGCGCAGCCCGAGCATGTCCATCTTCACCAGGCCGAGCGCCTCGATGTCGTCCTTGTCGAACTGACATACGATTACTCCCTTGGCCGAAACCTCCAGCGGAGTGAAGTTCGTGATCGGATGGCGAGAGATAACCACCCCGCCGAGATGGACGCTCAGATGCCTGGGGAATCCATCTATCGTCTCGCAGATGTCGAGCAGTTCCTTCAACGCGGCCGCGTCGAACCCGGATCCGCGCAGCTCGGGCAGGTTAGCGATGGCGTCGCGGATGCGGCCGGCCGGGATATAGGGCATCGACCTGCTGATGCGGTCTATCGACTGTTCGGGCATGCCCAGAGCCTTGCCGACCTCGCGCAGGGCGGAGCGGGCGTTATAGGTGTTGACGGTGGCCACCATACCGGTGTGCTCCGGACCGTATCGCTCTGCCACGTACTCGATCATCTCGTCCCGCTTGCGGGAGTCGAAGTCGATGTCTATATCCGGCATCTCGCGGCGCTCGGGATTGAGGAATCGCTCGAACAAGAGCCGCGCCGCGAGGGGATCGACGGGGGTGATGCCAAGCGCATAGCTCACCATCGAGTCGGCGGCCGAGCCGCGCCCCGCGCACCGGATGCCGCGCTCCCGCGCCTCTTCCACGATGTCCCAGACCACGAGGAAGTACTCGCAGAGGCCGAGCTCGCGGATGATGTTCAGCTCGTGGCGGAGTCGAGCGGAGATGGGTGAGGTAGGGGAGGAGCGCAGGCGTTCGGCGGGAATGCGATAGCGCCGCGCGGCCCCCTCCCAACAGAGCCACTCCAACAACTCCTCGGCCAGCTTCCCCTCTACTTCCTGATCCGTCGTCGGCCACCACCCCGGCCGTTGTTGGGCAGGAGCTTGCCTCCTGCCCTTCCCGGTGTCTCGGGAACTCTCAGTGTTTCGGGAGCTTGCTCCCGAAACCGTTCCTATCTGAGGCCCGTATTCCCGCATCCGGAAGTGCGGGAAGTGAAGCTGCCCCAGTTCTAGATCGACCTCACACTGCGCGGCGATGCGAACCGTGTTGGCGATGGCCTGTGGATAAGAGGCGAACTCTTCCAGCATCTCCCGCGGTGACTTGAAATAACGCTCCGCGCCGCGGCGGCGGATGGGGTGCCATTCATCTCGCTTCGTCAGCGTCTGGATGCAGGCGAGGACGTCCTGAACGGCCGCCTCCTCCGGCGTGAGACAGTGGACGTTAGCGGTGGCGACGATGAGTGCATCCATCTCCTCCGCGAGGTCGGCCAGGCGGGCGATGTGCGGCCGCTCTTTTTCGTCCGGCTCCTCGCGGCACAGCTCGATGAAGAAGCGATCACGCCCGAAGATATCCTGATAGCGACATATCGCGCGCCGCGCCGCGTCTATGTCGCCACGTCGCACAGCAGCGGGAATCTCGCCGAAGCGGCAGCCGGAGAGCGCGATCACGTCCTCGGCACATTGGGCGATGGTCGAGAAGTTGCAGCGCGGCATCTTCCGCCACTGCGCGCCGGTGGCGCGGGTGTTTGGCACGGGCTCGATGGGAGCTTGTTCGCCCGCTGCCTCTCGCAGCACTCGGAAGTGCCCCGCGGTGGCCATGCGACAGAGGTTGGCATAGCCGGCCCTGGAGGTGGCCAGGAGGGGGAGGTGGTGGCCGCCTTCGGTGGTCAGCTCAACTCCCAGGATGGGCTTTATGCCGGCCTCCTGCGCGGCCTGGTAGAAGCGCACCGCGCCGTAGGTCCCATCGTGATCGGTCACCGCCACCGCCGGCATCCCCAACTCGGCCGCCCGTGCCACCAGCCGGTCCAGCCGACAGGTGCTATCCAGAAACGAGAAGACGCTGTGCACGTGGAGATGGACGAACGAAGGCATATCGCCCTCCAGCGGCCCTTAGGGTAATGCAAACATATGTTTGTGTCAAGGGGCACTGTGGACTCACAGGCTTCGACCGCTTACCATTGCTCCACTAGACATAATCGCCAGGAACTCAGCCCATGCGATACGGCGAGATAATGGCGCTTCTCAGATCCCACTACAAGCCCGAGAACATTGAGGGGATGGCCCGCTTTGGCATCGTCACGAAGAAGGCGTACGGAGTTCCGATGCCGGAGCTGCGGAGGCTCGCCCGGCAGATCGGGAAGGACCACGATCTCGCTCAGCGGCTCTGGGCCTCCGGGGTGCTCGACGCCAGGACGCTGGCTGCTCTGATCGATGATCCAGAGCAGGTCACCGAGGAGCAGATGGAATCATGGGTTGCCGACTTCGACAACTGGGCGATCTGTGACACCTGCTGCGGCAGCCTGTTCGACCGCACGAAGTTCCCCTATCGCAAGGCACTGGCGTGGAGCAAGCGGGAGGAGGAGTTCGTGAAGCGGGCCGGCTTCGCACTCATGGCCTGGCTTGCGGTTCACGACAAGAAGGCCGAGGACACGCGCTTCGAGCGCTTCCTTCGCATCATGAGGCGCGAGTCGAGCGACGAACGCAACTACGTGAAGAAGGCCGTCAACTGGGCCCTTCGCCAGGTCGGGAAGCGGAACGCCGCCCTCAACCGCAAGGCGATAGCACTGGCCGAGGAGATACGGGAGATCGACTCCAGAGCGGCGCGCTGGATCGCCGCCGACGCGCTGCGGGAGCTCCGGAGCGAGGCCGTCCAGAAGAGGCTGGCGCGCGGTCGGTAGATGCTGGCCTCTCTCTGCCTCCGCGCAGTCTGGCCTCGGAACCCACGAACCAGACTCGTCTGCGCGGCATCCAACTGGGTGGGAGCCACCTCCCCTCCTTGCTGAGTCCGCGCAGGTGGGGCCCGCAGTTCCGTGGAATCGAGACACAACATCCAGAGGGGCTATCGCGTTCGTTCGCTCCCACTCGGTTGTGAGGAGCCGTGGTGGTGGTCGAAGACGACAGCTTGCCCAAGTCGGTACGCGACGCGCTGCCGGGCGTGGCCTCGTCGTCGATTCGTCTGAGCGCCGAGGCCGATCTCGCCACTGACGGCCGGTTCGGAGAGCGCTGGGTCGTCCTCGCCGATGATCGCGTGCTCACCGTGGCCTCGGAGGACGGCGAGGCACGAGTTCAGCGCGATCTGGCCCTCACCGACATCGACGAGTTCAAGCTCGAGAGTCTTGTCGGGGGCGGGGTACTGCAGGCGGTCGTTGACGGACGCGAAGTCGACCTGATCTCCTACACTAACGCTCTATCGAAGCGGTTCGCCGATGTCCGCACGCAGCTCGAAGCCGCGCTGAAGGACAAGCCAATACCGGAAGCTCCCGACCGCATCTTCCGCTGTCCGAAGTGTGGCATGGTGCTCGGCGAGCGGACCCGTGTCTGTGTTCGCTGCGTGCGCCGCGGGGCGATGCTCAGACGGTTGCTGAGCTACGCGCGGCCCTACAGGGCGGGCCTCGCCCTCGTCAGCGTCCTCATGATAGCGGCGGCGGCATTCGGCCTCGTGCCGCCTTGGTTGACGAAGATACTCGTTGACGACGTTCTCATACCGAAGGCCAACCCGCATCTGCTCGGGTGGCTCGTGTTCGGCCTGCTGGCCAGCAGCGTACTGAGCACCGTTCTCGCAATATGGCGCGGCCGGGTGGCCGCCTGGCTCGGGGGCCGCACGAGCCTCGACATCCGGGCCGAATTGTACGATCGGCTTCAATGGATGTCTCTGCGCTACTTCGATCACCATCCGACCGGCACGCTCGTCTCGCGTTTGACGCAGGACTCGGGCGGTGTGCAGGACTTCCTGGCGTTCGGGCTGCCCTGGGTGGCCAGCAACCTGATCATCGTGTTCGGAGTGGCCGGTGCCATCTTCGCGCTCAACTGGAAGCTGGCCCTGCTCGTGCTGGTGCCTGCGCCACTGGTCGCCTTGCTGACGCGCTCGCTGATCCGACGCGTGCGGCTTGCCTTCCACAAGTTCTGGTACGGCTGGAGCCGCTTCCACACCATCGTCAACGATGCTCTGGGCCGGGTCAAGATCGTCAAGGCATTCACGCGAGAGCTGGATGAGATCGAGCGCTTCCGCTTCCGCAATATGGAGTTGTTCGGGGCTTCCGTCCAGGCTGAGCAGACGTTCGCGACGTTCTTCCCCATCATCGGATTCGCGGTGATGAGCGGCTCACTCCTCGTCTGGTACTTCGGGGGGCGGCTGGTGATCGGCGACGCGGGTCTCAGCGTCGGTGGATTGATGGCGTTCCTCGCCTACCTCGCAATGCTCTACGGGCCGCTCCATGGGCTCGCCCAGAGCGCCCAGTGGATGTCGCGGGCGATGACCGCGGCGGAGCGGATCTTCGAGGTGCTCGACTCCGAGGATTACGTCGAGCGCGCTCCGGGCAAGACCGTGCCCGAGGAGCTCCGCGGCGAGGTGGAGTTCCAGAAGGTCACCTTTGGCTACGAGAAGAGCCAGCCGGTGTTGAAGGAGGTGTCCTTCGAAGCGGAGGCGGATCGCATGGTAGGCCTCGTGGGCAAGAGCGGGGTCGGCAAGACGACGGTCATCAACCTGCTCTGCCGCTTCTACGATCCCGACGAGGGCCAGGTGCTCGTGGACGGCGTCGATATCCGGGACCTAGACCTCGGTGCCTACCGGGGCCACATCGGCGCGGTGCTGCAGGAGCCGCTGATGTTCAGCGCGACGATTGCGGAGAACATCGCCTACGGCCGGCCCGACGCGACGACCGAGGATATCATCGCGGCCGCGAAGGCGGCCAACGCCCACAACTTCATCATCAAGAAGCCGGATGGCTACGACGAGCAGGTGGGCGAACGCGGGGACAAGCTATCCTCTGGCGAGAAGCAGCGGGTCTCGATCGCCCGCGCCATCCTGCGGGATCCGAAGATCCTCATCCTCGACGAAGCCACTGCAAACGTGGACCTCGAAACCGAAGAGCTAATACAGGAGGCGCTCGCGCGGCTGATTGAAGGCCGCACGACCTTCACCATTGCACACCGGCTGTCCACACTCCGCAACGCACACAAGCTGCTCGTGCTGGAGGAGGGCAAGGTGGCCGAATTCGGAACACATGAGGAACTCGCGAAGAGCAAGGGCGTCTACAGCCGACTTCTCAACATCTTCCGCAAGACTTCGCGTGTGAGGGCAGTCGATGGCTAGACAGAACGGCCCTGCCTCCGGCGCCCCAGACGATCAGACCAGGACGCGCTATCTCGACCCGGATGAGGTCCGCGTCTTCCGGGACGAAGACGGCCGCCTCTTCGCAACCGTAGCGGAGGAGCTCACGGTCCTGCGTCCGCGATTCCTGCGCGTTCATCCTCTGACCGACCCGGATCGCTATCTTGCCATCGTCGGCCCTGATCCCGAAGGGAAGGACTTCGGCCTGCTTCGCAACTGGCGGCGGCTCGATCGGGAGTCTCGGGACATAGTCAACGGGGAGTTGAATCGTCGGTATCTCCACCCGGTCGTGAAGCGGATCATGTCCTTGCGCGACTACTTCGGGGTGGCCGTCTGCGTGTTCGACACCGACCGCGGCCTCCGGGAGGCGACCCTTCGCGACGTCCGCGACAACGTCATCTACCTTGGACAGAGCCGGATTCTCCTCACAGACGCAGAGGGGAACCGCTACGACATACGGGACGTCGGCGCGCTGGATGCCGCGAGCAAGGCGATGCTGGCCGAGGTGCTCTGAGCGACCCTCCCCAGTGAGGGTGTGGCCACGGCGCGCCTGTCAGCGGGGCACGGCTGGCCGCTCGCGACGCCCCCCCAGATGCTGTCTGCGCTCGCTCTTCCGTGCTAAGATTGGGGCGTCACAGAAGACGGCCTGCGATGCGACAGACGCGGAAAGAACCAGATACGCAACCAGGCGAGAAGCCGCGCCGTCCCTCACGCCGCAGATTCCTGCGCCGCGCGCTCATCGCGGGCGGAGCGACACTCGGCGCGGGTACCCTCTGGTCCATCTTCGGCGAGCGGACGTGGGTGACCGCTCGCCGGGTGCCGGTGTCGATACCCGATCTGCCCGCCTTCCTGGACGGCTTCACGATCGCGCACTTGAGCGACCTGCACCGCGGCCCGTTCATCTCGGAGAAGCAGGTCCGGGAGGCGGCTGGACTGGCGATGGCCTATGCGCCGGATATGGTCGTGCTGACGGGCGATCATGTGTCACTCAAGGCCAAGTATGCAAAGAGCGCGGTGTCGGCGCTGTCATCTCTCAAGGCTCAGTACGGCGTGTATGCAGTCCTGGGGAATCACGAATACTGGACCGACGAAGTCGACCGCGTGACTCAAATCCACCGTGATGCCGGGATCGAGGTGCTGATCAACGAATCCGTAGGGATCGCCGTCGGGGGCACACCGTGGTGGCTGTGCGGGGTCGACGATATCTGGGAGGGGAAGCCCGACCTCGAGCGGGCGCTCTCAAACGTGCCCGACGAGGTCTTCAAGATACTGCTGTGTCACGAGCCGGACTATGCAGACGAGGCGGCGAAGCACGGCATTCCGCTTCAGCTCTCCGGCCACTCGCACGGGGGCCAGGTGCGTCTCCCCTGGCTGGGTCCGATTCGGCTGCCCGTCTACGCCTGGAAGTATCCCTACGGGCTGCAGCGGGTAGGGTCATCCGGCACCCAGGTCTACACGACCTCGGGCGTAGGTGTGACCTTCCCGCCATTTCGGATCAACTGCCGTCCCGAGGTGGCGATCATCCGACTGACGAGCGCCTAGCGCGCCTGTGAACTGAGGATGACGGACACGCGCGGCGAAGACGAGACATTCATCGGCGAGCCGATCGCACCCAAGCCGGGAACGTTCGAGGCTGCGAGGATGGCCACGGGCGGACCCGGGCTGCCGCTCGTCTTCAGGTGGCGGGGTGCGGAGTACACAATCGCAGGTGTGATGGAGACCTGGCGCAGTCAAGAGCCCGGCGTCGGGATGGATAAGAAGCATCTCTACGTCCGCAAGCACTTCTACCGCGTGAAGACGACATCGGGCGAGGTCATGACACTCTACTTCGACCGGAAGCCTCCCTCCGGTCGGGGGAAGAGCAGGCAGCGGTGGTATCTGTTCTCGGTGTCGAGAGGGGAGCCTAACCGATCTTTAGCAGGCTGACCCCTACCCCTGGATCGTGCGCGCGCTTCGCCTCTACCCCCACCAACTCCGTGATGATCACCTCGAGCACCAGGTACACTGACATCCCTGCCCGAGGACAGCCGACGAGCGCGGAGTCGTGCCGGCCGATGCCGGCGTGGAAGTGGAGCGAGGGCTTCCCCTCGTGAAGGAAGACCATGCCGACGCCGACGAGGTCCCGTGCGTCATCGAACTCCTCGTAGTGTGGTACCACCTTGCCCGTCGCATGCTGTGGTCCGGTGACGACCTTGCCTTTGCGGATGCCGCCGACGGCGAGGACGGAGGCGGCCTCGATGCCCTCTCGGCGCGCTATCTCCTCTACGGCATCATATATGGACTCGCCATCTTCCAGGCGAGCGACGAAGACGCGGCCGAGGCGGCCCTGTGTGTAATCCACGGTGTCCTCTCCAGTGCCGAAGTCCAGTTGACTGGCGGAGGTACACTTCAGGGGGGACTGCCGAAGCCCTACCTGCCCGGCCGGGCCTCACCCCCGGCGGAGCGACGCGCCCGCCGCGCAGCCATCCGCTCGCTCTGAAGTGCGCGCTCGCGCGCGCCAACGCTGCGGCCGCCCCGCATTGCGCCCATTCCTCGCCCCCGGCCCTGCCGGGACGGCGCCCTGGTCGCGCTCGGCTGGCGTCCCCGTCGAGAGGGGGATGCCGCGCGAGGCGCGGCAGTGGCTTCTCGCTTAACGGCGGCGGGAGGTCGCCGTCGCGTCCGCTGCATGCCCTCGCCCGGGCCCATCCCCACGACGATTCGGCGTTCGCGCGGGTAGCCGAAGGTGTTCATGCCATAGGCGGCAATCCCGCTGACGAGACCGACGACCAGCAGCAGGGCGGCCGTGAAGCCCAGGTAGAGAAGACTCCGGCGACGGTGGCAGGCATGGACCTCTCGGGGCCACAGCACCCAGCGCAACACGCCGGCGGCCACAGCAAGGACAGCGGCGACGAGCAGGATGCCCGACGTGGTACTGGCCGACTCCTGGAAATAGGCAGCACGGGCGTAATCCTTCGGGTGAGAGAGCAAGAACAGAGTGAACATCACCAGCCCTGCAGCCGCCGAAGTAGCGCAGGCGCGAGAGAACCGGTGCTGGCGCAGTGCTCCGTAGTCGTTCGTTGCCTCGCTGCAGACGGGGCAGGGCGCGGCGGCGAGCTGTGGATCTTCCTTGAAGTGTCGCTGAAGCTCGAGTCCCTTCCCATAGCGGCGTACGCAGACCGCGACGATCGCAGCCAGGACGATCCAGCCGATCGCTCCGCTCCACCTCCTCTCTTCCCAGAAGGGGATCTCCCCGGGCCACGGGGCTCGCAGCCCGGCGAAGAAGTAGAGGGGCACTATCCCTGTGCCATAGGTGAGGGTAGAGCGAAAGGACTCCAGCCCTTGTTTCCATGTCGTCCACTTGAGGTAGTCACGTGCCGTCGGGTACGGCATTTCGAGGTCGGCCGCGGCCTCTTCCCAGAGGGCCTCGTGTTCCTGATCCCGCTGGGCCAGCGCTGCCGCGAGGGCCTCCCGACGGAAGTCTCTCGCCGTCGTCGTGTGCGGCAGCAGGCCGACCTCGTGGCTGGCATCGACCAGCGGATCCAACTCCACGCCGAGAGCGCTCCCCTCGACCTCGGCGGGCGTCAGACCGGTGCGCTCCTCCAGCGCGGCCGACTCGCCTGTGCCGAGCCGCCCGTCCTCATCCTCGTCGAAGCGCGCCAGCAGGGCCGTCTGGAGCCGCTTCTTCTCCAGGTGTTCGAATGCCCGCGTCTCGAAACGCGGGCCGACCTTCGCCGCCTCGATCCCTTTCATCGCGATCACGACGAGGTCGCGGAGCATCGGGCGGAAGACACTGTAGACTGGGTGTGCGAACACGAGGACGATGATGATGAGGCGCAACCATACGTACCGCCGGCGCCAGTAGTTGAACCAGCGCCACGTGAGGGCCAGGTTGTCCTTGATCCGCTGTGCAATTCCGCCCATTGCCTCCCCCAGGCCAGGTCGTTCGCGTTCCCCACCATATTGGACGCGGCCCGCCGCCGTCAAGTTCTCGGCGCGGCCGTTGGCGTGCTCAGCGGCCCCTGGGCCGTCCCCAAGCGGAAGGGGGCCTCGGACACCACGCTTTTCCTGCAGTGTGCCGAGTTCGCGCCGCCTTTGGGCTGTTGTTGCGCTCGCCCTACAGATCCCCGGCTTCAGCCGGACCCAAAGACGGGTATCAGCACAGTAAAACTGCACTACTTCCGATTGGCGGCTATCATGTCAAGGGTATTGCTGGTCATTCTGGCACTGCTCGCGGGTCCAGTTGCTGGCTGCACCCAGAAGGGATACTCAATGTCTCAAACCGAGAAAGGGGCGTCGACGGAGGTTGCCACCTTTGGCGCCGGCTGCTTCTGGGGTGTGGAAGCCGCCTTCAGTCGCGCCCCTGGCGTCACGGCCACACGCGTGGGTTACGCAGGAGGCCAGGCGGCACAGCCGACTTATGAGGAGGTCTGCTCCGGACGTACCGGACATACCGAAATGGTGGAAGTCACCTATGACCCGGACCGAGTCTCCTATGGCAGGTTGCTGGACATCTTCTGGCAGCAGCACGACCCGACAGCAGAGAGGAAGACTCAGTATCGCTCTGTGATCTTCTACCACGACCCGGCACAGCGCGACGCGGCCGTGAGGGCGAAGGAAGACCTGGCCGAATCCGGCGCGTACTCGCGCCCGGTCGTGACGGAGATCCTCCCCGCTCCCACCTTCTACCCGGCTGAGGAGTACCACCAGCATTACTATGAGAAGCGTGGCCTCGCAAGCTGTTCCTTGCCCGCGGAGCCTGCTACCGTTCGCGTGTTCAGTGTGGAGAAAGGGGAGTTCATCGACGTTGAGCCTGTTGCGAAGTCTGATGACGAATGGCGCCGGTCTCTTCCCAAGGAGCAGTACGAGGTTACTCGTAAGGGCGGGACAGAGCGGCCCTTCGCCAACGCGTATTGGGACAACGACGCTCGGGGAATCTACCAATGCGCAAACTGCGGCAACGACCTCTTCACTTCGGAGACGAAGTTCAAGTCCGGCACCGGCTGGCCAAGCTTCTGGGCCCCGGTGGCCGAGGAGAACATCGAGACACTCGGTGACACGAGTCTCGGCATAGTGCGCACCGAGGTGCGTTGTCGGCGGTGCGGCGCACACCTGGGCCATGTCTTCGACGACGGCCCCCCACCCACGGGCCTCCGCTACTGCATGAACTCTGCGGCGCTGCGATTGGTGCCCCGCACGGCACGGGTGCCTGCCAGCTGAGGGTGTTGAGGGTTGCGGATGGGCATCCTCTTCGGGGTGGCGGGGCCGGGAGGAACTAGTCCCGTGAGGGCGGGCGCTGGTGGAGGTGCCCGCGGCCCAGCGCCGAAGGAAACAGCGCCACCTGCGGCACAATCCCCGCCAGTGCCGTGGCCGTAGGGCAGTACGTGGAGGACAAGTCCCCCAGTGTCGTCGCGGAGCCGGTCAATCCTGTTTCTGATCATCGCCGCGGTGCTCTGGAGCACCAGCGGCGTCTTCCTCAAGAGCATGCCGTCGGTGCACTGGCTGGCCATCGCAGGGACGCGCTCGTTCTTCGCAGCTCTCATCTTTCTGCCCGGCCTGGCGCAGCCCAGGCCGCCTTTGAAGAAGCTCCTTGCTGCCGTGGCCCTCTACGCCGCGCTGGTGAGCACGCTCATGGGCTCGATGCAGCTCGGCACGGCCGCGCAGGGAATCTGGCTGCAGTACGTCGCGCCGGCACTCGTCGCGCTCTGGGCCTGGCTGGTCCAGCGACAGCGAATCAGGCCGGTCGAGGCGGCCGCGGCCGCGCTAACCGTGGTGGCCGTCTTCCTCATAGTGACCGGCGGCACCGGCCGGGCCCACCAGCAGTCCGTTCTGCTCGGCGTGGGAAGCGGCTTCGCCTTCGCCGCCTTCATCGTCCTCCTCAAGAGCATGGGAGACACAGCCCCGGCGAGCATCTTCTTCTGGACCAACATCGGCACGGCCGCCCTCGTGCTGCCAGTGGCCCTTTCGGTGGGAGTCCCGGTTCTGCCCGGCCCTCGGGAGGTCGGCCTGCTGGCAGCGATGGGGCTGTTCCAGCTCGGCCTCGCCTACTACTTCTTCCAGTGGGCGCTGGCGAAGACGAGGGCGGTGGAGGCCTCCCTGATCATCTTGCTGGAGCCGATCCTGAACCCCATATGGGTCTACCTAGCCCTCGGCGAGGTGCCGGCGCCGAGGGTCATAGCCGGGTGTGCGCTCATCGGACTCGCCCTCGTCACGATGGCGCTGCTTCCCAACAGCCGCCGACAGGTGTGAGGCGGACGCGCCCTAACCCTGGAGCCGGAAGGCCTTGACGCTCTCTCGCAGAACACTAACAATCCCCAGCGGCGGTTGCCCGCAGTCGAGGCCGCAGTTGATGTCGCGAGGTTGCTGAGCAGATGCCGCGCTTTGTGTTCGAGATCGGAACTGAAGAGATCCCGCCGCGGTTCTTCCCGCCTGCGCTGGCGCAGCTTCTGGAGGACGGCCGCCGAATGCTCGAAGGCCTCCGGCTGAGCTTCACCGAGGTGAACGTCTATGGCTCGCCGCGTCGGCTCGTGCTGATCGCAGAGGGGTTGGCGGAGCGGCAGGCCTCTCAGACCAGGGAGGAGCGAGGCCCCGCCGCCCGTGTTGCGTTCGACGAGGACGGCAAGCCGACGAAGGCGGCCCTCGGCTTCGCCCGAAGGCACGGCGTCTCGCCCGAGGAGCTCGTCGTGAAGGAGACGGACCAGGGCGAGTACGTCTTCGCGGTGGTGAGGGAGCCGGAGATGTTGGCGGCGGAGGCGCTGGCAGGGGTCCTGCCCGATCTCATCACAGGCATGGCCTTCCCGAAGATGATGCGGTGGGGAACGGGAGCGGTGCGCTTCGGCCGGCCGATCCGGTGGCTCCTGGCCCTCGTAGACGAGGACGTCGTCGAGTTCCAGATCGAGGGCCTGCGCAGCGGGAGGGAGACACGGGGACATCCCGTGCTGGCGGACGGGATGTGGGCCGTCGCGAGTGCCGACGAGTACGAGTCTGTGCTCGAGGGGAAGTCCGTCCTGGTGGATCCGGCGCGTCGGCGGGAGATGGTCGAGCAGCAGCTTGCACTCATCGCTGAGGGCGAGTCGGCGCGCATCGTGGATGGAGCCCTTCTGGAGGAGACGACGTTCTTGGTGGAGTGGCCCACGGCCGCTTGTGGTCAGTTCGGAGCGGAGTACCTTCGGCTCCCGCGGCCGGTGCTGATCGAAGAGATGCAGCATGTTCAGGCCTACTTCCCGCTGGAGAACGAGGCTGGAGAGCTCCTTCCCAAGTTCATCGCGGTTCGAGATGGCGACAGGGAGCACCTCGACACTGTGCTGGCCGGTTGGGAGAGCGTTCTTCGAGCGAAGCTCATCGATGCGAGCTACTTCTACGAGCAGGGCCTCAAGCGGCCGCTGGCTGAGCGAGTTGATGACCTCAGAGGCGTTGTCTTCCAGGAGCGACTGGGCAGCGTGTTCGACAAAGTGGAGCGCGTGCGGGCCGTGGCCGCAGCAGCCGCCGAGCAGGCAGGGCTCTCGGCGGAAGAAAGAGAGCGGCTGGATCGCGCAGCGGCACTGTGCAAGGCGGACCTCACGACGGAGGTCGTGCTTGACCTCTCCAGCCTCCAGGGTGCGATGGGGCGGGAGTACGCGCTTGCCTCCGGCGAGCCGGCAGAGGTGGCGGACGCCATCGGTGAGCACTACCGCCCTCGGTCCGCGGACGACGCCCCGCCCGAGAGCAAGCTTGGCCGACTGCTGGCCGTCAGCGACAAGCTCGACACCTTGGCGGCACTGTTTGCCGTAGGCGTTGTCCCCAGTGGGTCGGCTGATCCGCATGGCCTTCGGCGGGAAGCCTACGGCGTTGTCGATATCCTGCTCGCGGCGGGTGAGGATCCGAAGCCGGGACAGCGATTCGCGCTCTCCCTGTCCGGGCTGCTGGTCAAGGCTGTCGAAGGGCTGCGCGGCCAGGTCGATCTCGACCGTCCGAGCGAAGAGGCGGCGGCCGAAGTGATGGACTTCATCCGCGAGCGGCTCTCCGTGCACCTGCGCGGAGAGGGCACTCGATACGACCTCGTGGAGGCAGCGCTCGCCATCGGGATCGATGACATCAGTCAGGCGGCGAAGCGGGCAGGGGCGCTTCAGTTCGCCGAAGCTTGGGACACAGCCCCCCAGCCCCCCGCTCCGTTCCTCTCAACGGTGATCGCCTGTACGCGTCCAATGAACATCTCGAGGGACTTCGAGGGCGGGAAAGTTGACTCTGGCCTCTTCCGGGAGCCGGCCGAGAACGCGTTGTGGGACGCGTATCAGAGGGTGGCGTCTCAAGCCGACGCGGTTCCGCTCCTGCAACTCTTCGCGTTGTTTGCGGACGAGTTGCGCGCTCCCATCGACCGCTACTTCGACGATGTGCTGGTGATGGCCGAGGACGAGAAGCTCCGCCGCAACCGCCTGGCCGTCTGCTGGCACCTGTCGCAGCTCTTCCGCCGAATTGCCGACTTCTCGCTCATCGTGCAGGACTGAGGCGCGGGCGGCGCAGATGGCGACTCCCAGAGAGGAAACGGAGCAGATCGAGGGGCAGACGCTGTCTCCCCACGCGGCCAGAAGTGCCGAAAGCCGCGGCCGCGCTCGCCCAGAGCCACCCTGCCCCATCCGCACGGCCTTCCAGCGGGACAGAGACCGGATCATCCACTCCAAGGCCTTCCGGCGCCTGAGCCACAAGACCCAGATGTTCATTGCGCCGGAGGCCGACCACTACCGGACTCGCCTCACTCACACGCTGGAAGTGGCCCAGATCGCGCGAACGATCAGCCGGGCCTTACGCCTTAACGAAGACCTGACGGAGGCGATAGCACTGGGCCACGATCTCGGCCACACGCCATTCGGACATGTCGGAGAGAGCGCGCTCGACGCAGCCTACCGAGAGTTCGACCCCTCTGCCGGCTTCCATCATGCGGAGCAGAGCCTGCGCGTGGTCGAGGTGTTGGAGAAGGATGGCGAGGGGCTGAACCTGACACACGAAGTCAGAGACGGCATCGGCTGCCACAGCAAGGGCATGGAGGATCTTCCGGGAGACCGGAGCGGCACGCCCACCACTGTCGAAGGGTCCGTCGTGCTGTATGCCGACCGGCTGGCGTACATCAACCACGATATCGACGACGCGATTCGCGGGGGCCTCATCACGGCGGCCGAGTTGCCGACGGAATGCACAACAGTGCTGGGCGACACACACTCGCGCCGCATCACCACCATGGTATCCGACATTGTGGCACAGAGCGCGGGGCGCCCGGAGATCAGCATGAGCGAGGAGGTGGAGACAGCCACCAACCGACTGAAAGACTTCCTCTACGATCGAGTCTACCGGGTGGCCGCCCTCACGGCCGGCGAGAGCGATCGCGTGGGCCGCATCTTCACCCAACTCTTCCGGTTCTACGTGGAGAATCCCAGCGGCGTGCCGGGGGCAGCCGAGGCCGGCACGGACGGCCCCGAGGCGCTGGCGCGCAGAGTCTGTGACTACTTGGCGGGGATGACCGATCGCTTTGCCGCCCAGCAGTTCCAGTTCCACTTCGTGCCCCGCAGGTGGCGGGGTGCCGACTAGGAGTTGGCCTGATCTAAACGTCGCGGCCGCGACTTTCCCAGATCCTGCGTGTCGGAGACAGTGTAGGCCCCATCCTGCTTCGGAAGTGGGAGTTGCCCCCTCATCCTGCAATGCGTGGCGTGCTGAGAAGGCGCGGTCCCATTCTCGCCGTGCTGGTGTTCGTCGTAAGCACGGGACTCGCGTTCGGCCCCGGCGGCGCGGAGGGAGCGTCGGCGCGCGTCCGGCGAGAGCCGGATGTCCAGCTGCAATCCCACGAGGATGGCTCCATCGAGGTGATCGGCGGGGTCTACCGCGCTGTGGTCGGCTCCGACGGCAATCTACATTCCCTCCGCGTTGGCGATGTCGAGATGTTGGACGACGAGACAGCGATCTCACTCGGCGGGTTCTTCTACGCAGGTGGCCCTCGGACGCTGGGGGAGAAGACGCACCGCTCTGCCCTCTCTCTCGAGGTGACGGATGGCATGTACGGAGCGCGCTACCGCTTCGCCCCAGGCGAGGTCAGAGTGCTCCTCACGAACGACGCAACCAAGCCGGTGCCTTACTTCGTCGTCCTTTCCCCTGAAGTTCGGATAGTCAGCAAGACCGATGGGGGAGAAGCGGCGGCCGTTCCTGCCAATGAGCGTTGGGGCGCAGTGCGCTTCAGCACGGAGGGCGGCGCCTACCTCGAACTGACCGGCGGGACCCGGGTGTGGGGGCCCTGGCTCGGCCGGCAGGTGTGGGAGGTCAGCCAAGTTCCTCCCGGGGGACGGCGCGAGATCAGCTTTCGCGCCGGACAGGGCGAGCCACCGAAGCCTACGTTGGAGCAGCTCGTCGGGGTGCGGGCGGAGCTGTCGCCGGGCGGCGGCATCTATGAGTCTGGCAAGCCCATCGAGTTGGTTGTCTCCTTGGACAACCGCTCCGATCGGGATGTCGAGGCTGCGCTCTCTGTCGAGTTGTCCGCAACACGGCAGGACGCCGTGATCTACAACACGTCGCCAGTTGAGGTTCCCGCCAAGCAGGTGACGGAGAAGAGCTTCCTCTGGCGGATGAGCGCTCCGGACTTCTACGCGATCAACGTCACCGCAACTGCAGGTGAGCGGGAGGTTGGAGTAGCGCGCGCGGCTGCAGGCTACCGGCCCGGCGACATCATGCCGACCGTGCAGCGTCCGCCGAACTTCGATCGCTTCTGGGAGCGAGTGGTGGCCGACGTCGGCAGTGAGTCGCCCGAGTTCCGCATGCGCCGCGACAACGCACACTCGCGGCGTGGTATCGAGGTGTGGGTCGTCCAATACAGGAGCGTGGCCGGAAGGACGATCCACGGGTGGTATGCCATACCCGAGCGAGCTCGCGGCAGGCCCGGCATACTCTATCTCTCGGGCTACGGAGCGCGGCCCATTGATCCGCCGGTCGGCCTTGCGCACCAGGGCTGGGTTGTGCTGGCAATCGATGTCCGAGGGAACCAGGTGGATCGCGTTCGCCCGCGGCCGTTCGAGGACTACTGCACGGAGGGGATTGAGTCGCCCGAGGACTACGTCTACCGCGAGATCGTGGGGCACGCCCTGTCTGCCCTTAACTTCCTGGGCTCGCGGCCGGAAGCCGATCCGGGTCGTGTTGCGGTGCTCGGAGTGAGCGAAGGCGGTGGTCTGGGGCTACTGCTGGGGGCGCTGTCTCCTCGCGTGCGAGCCGTCGCTGCCGACGCCCCCATGCTCGTCGACTTCCCCGTGTCCCTTCGTGCCGCCGGGTGGCCCTACACGCAGATCGCTCGCTATCTGCAAGAGCGGCCAGACGCGACTGCACGGGTGGAAGACACGCTGGCCCACTTCGACGCCGTGAACTTCGCTCCCGAGGTCCACTGCCCTGTGCTCCTCAGCGTGGGCTTTCTCGACACGGTCTCCCTTCCAGCGGCGGTGTTCGGGTTGTATAATGTGCTTCCCGGGCCCAAGGAGATAAGGGCCTTCCCGGACGCCGGGCACGAAGGCGGCGGCGAGAGGTCTTGGTCCTACAAGCTGCGCTGGTTGCGGGACCAGCTTGAGAGGTCGGAGTAGCGGAGCCCCCGGGCGTGGTACCGACCTGCCGACTCCTGTCGTCCGCCCCTCCGAATGGCCGGCGGCGCCGGGGCTGAGAGGGCGACACGTGGTAGAAGACGGTTCGGCAACACCCGACCCGCTGGTTCCGGCCCAGCTTCGATCGCTGTTCCGCAAGCACGGGTTCCGTCCGCGGCGGCGACTGGGCCAGACGTTCCTCGTTGACCGCAATATCGCCCACAAGATCGTCCGCGCAGCCGGACTCACGGGCGAAGAACACGTCATCGAGGTCGGTGCGGGGGCCGGAGCCGTCACCGGGGTCCTCACGCGCTCTGCGCGCAGAGTGGTCGCAGTCGAGGTTGACCCCGCGCTGGTGGCCATGCTCCGGGAGACCGTAGGGTCGGCAGCCGAGATCGTGCACGCCGACCTGCTCACCCTCAAGTGGGTGGGTATCCTTGGCGCAGAGCGGTGTGGCAGTTGGCACGTCGTCGCGAATCTCCCCTATGCGATCACCGGCCCGGCCATCCTGAAATTGCTCGAAGGAGCCGACTGGTTCGCGGACATGGTAATCATGGTGCAGGAGGAGGTGGCGGAACGGCTGCTGGCCGAGCCTGGCAGCCGCGATCGCAGTCTACTGACTGTGCTCGTCGAGGCGGCCGCGGAAGTGTCCTCCTTCGGCCGCGTGTCCCGCACATGCTTCTTCCCGCGGCCGAGAGTCGACTCCGTCATTCTGAGGCTGAGCCTTCGGAGGCCCGGGCTAGTGCCCGCACAGCTCGCGGACGGCTTCGGGGCTGTCGTTCGAGCGGCGTTCTCGTCGCGGCGCAAGACGCTGGCGAACGCCCTCTCGCAGGCCTCCGGATCGAAGCTCCCCAAAGAGGAGGCGGCCGTGCTCCTGTCGGACTGTGGTATCGATCCCTCGCGACGTGCAGAGACTGTGAGTGGACAGGAGTTCCTGCGCCTCGCGAGAGCCCTCCATGCGAAGAGGACGGACGGCCTACAGTGAGTGGCCTGACCATACAGACGGCGGCCAAGGTCAACCTGTGCCTGCGCGTGCTGGGGCGCCGGCCCGACGGCTTCCACGAAGTGGAAACGATCCTGCAGACGGTGGGTGTATGGGATCAGCTAACGCTTCGCGACGCGCCGGACGGGAGCATCAGCGTGGAGGCCGCGCCGGAGGATGCGCCCCAGGGCGAAGAGAACCTGTGCTGGAAAGCGACGGAGGTCCTTGCTCGCCATACGAACTCCGAGCGCGGGGTCTCGATTGCAGTCGAGAAGACGATTCCCATGCGGTCAGGGCTTGGCGGCGGAAGCAGCGATGCCGCCGCGACTCTGGCCGGACTCGTTCGCCTCTGGCATCTCGACATCTCGCCGGGCGATCTCGAGACGGTGGCGGCGGAGGTCGGCTCTGACGTCCCGTTCTTCCTTCGAGGCGGCGCCTGCCTGGCGCGGGGGCACGGAGAGCGGCTGATGTCATGCCCTGAGCCCTCGGCCTGCCTCGTTCTCATCGTGCCAGAGCAGCGCGTCCCCACTGCCCAGGCCTATGCTGCCCTGGGTCGGGGGGCGACTAGAGGCCGACGGCGCGGCCCAACCCGCCCGGTGCAAAGGCTGCTCGAGGCGCTCGGCCAGGGCAATCTCGCCGCAGTGTCGAGCGCGCTGCACAATGACTTCGAGAAGGCCGACCTGCGCGGGGTCGATGACGCGCTGCGAGCGAAGGCTGATCTGGTGGCCGGCGGCTGCCTCGGGGCGGGCATGTCTGGCTCCGGGAGTGCCGTATTCGGGATTGCAGCAGGCCGGGCCGAGGCGGACGACATCGCCTCCCGAGTGCAGGGGACATGGCCGTGGGTGGAAGTAGTCCAAACAGTGTCGTCTGGCGAGGGCATCAGGATCATGACATCGGGGAATGAGTGATATGGTTGAGGCAGTCGTTCTCGCGGGAGGGGTGGACCGCGGCGAGATTGCGCAGGAGACAGGCGTGGCGCATCGTCCCCTGCTGGAGGTTGGCGGCCGGCCGATGGTCCAACGTGTCCTTGCGGCACTGCGAGGGGCCGCGTCTGTCGGGCGGGTGGTGCTTGTTGCGCCAGAGCCCGTCCAGGCTGTGGTAGGCGAGGAGGCGCTGGATGCGCGAGTCGGCGCGGGGGACTCCTTCGTCGACAACATCGTGCACGGCGTGGAGGCGACGACGCCCAACGTCGACTCTGTGTTGATCATCACGGGCGACCTCCCGCTGCTCACCCCTGCTGCCGTGAACGATCTCGTGCAGCAGTCGAGCAAGTCGCGAGCCGACATGGCCTATCCCATCATCCCGAAGGAGTCGTGCGAGCGGGCCTTTCCCGGGGGTAGACGGACCTATGCGAAGCTGAGAGAGGGTGTCTTCACCGGCGGAAACGGCGTCGTCGCTGCCCGCGATTTCTTCGAGCTGCGGCGGGAACTCATGGACCGGCTCTTTGTGTCGCGGAAGAGCCCCCTCAAGCTTGCCTCCATGTTCGGGTTCGGCTTCGTGCTTGGCCTGCTGATGGGACGGCTCTCGCTGCCCCAGCTGGAAGCCCGCGCGGGCGAGATCATCCGTGGGCGCGTGGCCGCGATTGTCTCGACCTATCCCGAGCTGGGCTTCGACGTGGACAAGCTCGACGACCTGAACCTGGCGCGTCGGGTCGTCGAGACATTCGGCAGGACCTGAGCGGCCCCACTGTGGGAGGCTAACCACGGGGACGCTCGAGCCGCTTGCGTCTGGGGCGCGCGTTGCGCAGCACTGTCAGCGCATCCTCGAGGCCGACACACCAGATGTGTTCGAGGTGTTTCGTACGATGTGATGACGCAGACTTGACACCACCGGACTGCCGCTCTTATACTCGCGGCGGCCCATGTAAGAGCGCAGCACGGGCGCTGCTTCGAGCAAGGCAAGGCCGGTGTGAGCAGTGCCTGCGCGGCGCTGGGCTGCAGGAGAACGGCCCGTGGCAGTCGTGCAATGCCCGAACTGTGGGGCCAACAATCCAAATGGCGGGCGACTGCTGGCCCGGTGCCGGCAGTGTCGCGCCTATCTGGCGGCATGCAGATACTGCCGATTCTACGACTCACAAATGATGGACTGCACCCACCCGGCTCGCCCCGAGGAGCTGCGGATCACCGACCCGTCGGAGAGCCTCAACTGCTCGGACTTCACTCGCCTGGCCGGCCCGGCCCGGCGGACCGGCCTGCGGGTCCTTCGCACGGCCATCGTCGCCGGCGTCCTCGTGCTGGGGGCCCTCTTCGCCATCGTGCGCGGCTATCAATCGGCGACCAGTCTGGAGCCGTCTGTCCTTCTGCGCACTACCATCAGCGCCACCTCTCAGATCAACTTCGGCGAGGGCACGTTTGATGTCAAGGCCTTCGTGCGCAACGAGGCCGATCACCGCGCCCGAGAGGTCCAGGTTTTCATCTCCGGGCCCGGCCTCGTCGATCTCAACTGCGAGCGGACCGACCCGCCTGAGGCCTATGCCCAAGGGCCGGGACGCTCTGTGTGCGGTTGGATCGGCGACCTCGAGCCCGGGGACATCGGCTCGGTCGTCTTCTACTTCCGACCGCGGGAGCCGTGTCAGGTCAAGCTCACGGCCCAGGTCACGGCGGCCAACCTCGAAGGGCCCGAACGCATCGTCATTGCGGGGGAAGTCCTGCCTTGACCGCGCTACCTAGCTTCTCTGCTGGAGCCCCCTGCTGATGTCATCCATCGACCTGCACGTTCACACCACCGCCTCCGACGGAACCTACACCCCCACTGGTGCCGTCCGGGAAGCCCTCGGCAAGAAGTTGGCGATCCTCGGCATCGCCGATCACGATACGACCGGCGGCGTTCGGGAGGCCGAGGAGGCCGCTCGCGGCACGGCCCTAGCACTGGTCCCCGGCGTGGAGCTCAGCGTGGGTGCCGAGGAGTACGAGATCCACGTCCTCGGCTACTTCATCGATCCGGATCACGCCGGGCTTCAGGATGTGCTTCTCCGCCTGCGCGGCGCCCGCGACCTCCGCAACGAGCGCATCGTCGCTCGCCTCCGTGAACTGGGTGCCCCGGTCGATCTGGGAAGGGTCAGGGAGATCGCGGGCGATGGGTCCGTCGGTCGGCCGCACATTGCCAAAGCGCTTGTGGAGGCGGGGCACGTGGCCTCGCAGGGCAAAGCTTTTGGACGGTTCCTGGCGAGGGGAAAGCCGGGCTACGTGGGACGGGAGCGGCTCAGCCCGGCCGGGGCGGCCGAGGCGATCCATGACGCGGGGGGAATCCCCGTGCTCGCACATCCCGGCAAGCTCGGCTCCCGCCGCAGGATCGAGGAGCTCCTCGCGGCAGGAATGGCCGGCGTCGAGGCCTTCCACTCCGACCACGATGAGGCGCAGGTAGGCCTCCTCCTGTCCATCGCGGAGGAGGGAGGCCTGCTCGTGACCGGAGGGACCGACTCTCACGGTCCGGACTCGGACCGGCCCATCGAGATAGGGAGCGTGGACGTGCCGGAATGGGTAGGGCAGCGGCTGCTGGAGAAGGCCCCAAGCGGCTGGGCGGCGGCCTCGTGAACGAGCTTGTAGAGGGAACTGCCGAGGCCCTTCGCGGCCTGCCTCCCGAGCTGCGCGTCTTCATCATCTCCGCGCTCCCGATATTCGAGATACGCGGCGGCGTCATAGCCGGACTGGTATTGTATGATATGTCGCTCAGGGAAGTCCTTCTGTTCGGGTTCTTGGGCAACATCGCCTCTGTCACGCCGCTGCTGCTCTTCTTGGAGCCAATGACTCGCTGGCTTCACGGGAACAAGTTGGCCGACAGACTCTTCCATTGGCTCTTCGAGCGCGCGCGGCGCAAGGCCGACCAGGTGAACAAATGGGGGCCACTCGGGCTCGTGTTCTTCACCGCGATTCCGCTGCCGGTCAGCGGCGCATGGACGGCCACCCTGATCTCGATCGTGCTCGGCGTCCGAAGGTGGCGTGCCATCGCGTCGATCTACGTGGGCATCATCATCGCCGGCCTTGTGGTGTCGGTGGGGACGCTCGGGGGCATGGCGTTCATCAGAGGCCTGACGGGCTCACCGTAGCGCCGCCCTCCGCAGTCGGCGACCGACAGAAGGTCAAGCGCCAATCGGGATGCTAACCGAGTACCTTCTTCGTCGTCTTGAAGTGGACCTTGGCGAGGCGACGGAGGAGCTCCTCGCCGCCCTGTTCGTAGAGCCGCCGCCCGACGGGGACCACATGGGTGGCCCCGCGTGGCAGGGCCTCGCCGGCCTCGGCAGAGAGTCGCTCCAGACTCCGCACAAAGGCAGCGCGCGCCAGGATGGAGGCTGCGGCGACCGCGGGATCGTCCTCGGCCCCGACGCGCTGCTGCAGTTGCACCTCGCGACCACGCTTCATCAAGGACTCCCTCAGGTAACTCTCGTCTCCGAACTGGTCGGTAACGGCGAGCCCGCACTCCACACGCTCCAAGACGTTCTCGATGGCGCGTGCGTGGGCCCAGGCGAGCAGGCGGTTGAGGTTGCCGATCTGCTCGATCAGCTCATTGTATCGAGCGGGGGAGATGACGACGACCTCGTGCGCCGGGCAGATCTGCTTGACGGCCTTGTCCAGTTCCCACAGTCGGCCTGGGCTGGAGATCCGCTTCGAGTCCTTCACGCCGGCCTGGGGCAGCCTCTCCAGGGCCACTTCGTCAGCATAGGCGGCGGCCACGACCAGGGGGCCGAAGTAGTCGCCCTTCCCGGCCTCGTCGGTGCCTATGTGTGGTACGCGGCTCGCCTGGCGCTTTGACATTGGGTCGGCGCGGCTTGCGCCTCGGGGCCAAAGTGGGCGCGAGCCTCCTCCGGGCAAGGATGCTAGATGCTCGTGGCTTCGGCCGGGGGGCGGCTCCCACCGGGGGAACGACTGCTCCCCGAGGACGGCTTCATGGGATGCCCGTAGGTCGAGCAGAATTCGCTTCCCTTGGGGCTGGGCAGGCCGCAATGCGGGCAGACGTCCCAGTGAGGGTTGTCGGGATAGAGGTAGAACGGCCTGGACCGCTGGGCTCGGGCCGTGTTCTCCTTCACGATCTGGCGACGGTGCTCCAGGGGATCATCCTTGTGTTGCAGCCACCAATTGTAGTTGTCGTTGACTATCACCTGGTGTTGCACGTCGTCGGCCACGTTCGGATCGGTGTGCCGGTTCCGGGCGTATTCCAGCGCCTCCATGAGGTTGGGGATGTCGAGCACGCCCTCGTAGCAGCGGTAGATCATGCGCGTAACGTACGACTTGGACTCGGGGAACTCGTCGGCTCTGCGGAAGTACTCGGCGGCTCGCCAGGGCTCGCGCCCCCGGTCATAGAGGGTCCACGCCAGCTCCTTTGTCAGCTCCCAGCTGTCTGGGTTCGCCTCGACGGCATCTTCCAGTACCGCGATCCCACGCCCGAGGTAGTGGCGCCTATCGACCAGAGTCTCCGATTCGGCGTGCAGGTTATAGGCCAGGTGCCAGCCGTGGACCTCCCAGGCGAGCAAGAAGTGGGGATCGAGTTGGTTCACTGCGTCGAGAAGCGAGGGAATCTCCCACCAGTTGCCGCCATGAAAGTCGCGCTCCACCCTCAGCCAGAGCACGTCTGCGGCGACAGTGCGGAACCCGCCGAGAGCGGCAATGACGGCAGGCATCGGCCCGATGTTGATGGCACTGACGCGCTTCGTCTTCCGCTCGGGGTCAAAGACGTGCGGACGCAGCTCATGGATCGACTCCTGCAGGGGAACCGTCATCAGCAGCAGTCCGGCGGCGAGCAGGAGCAGTACCAGATTGCGGTTCCGTCGATCACTCATTGGACATCTACATCTGTCGATCGTTGAAGAATATGGACGCGACTATCAGCACGATGATGATGTAGAGAACGCCTTCGCCGGCCGCGTTGATGCCGGCCCTGTAGCTCACATGCATGAAGTTCGAGACCTCGTGGCGGAAGTCGAAGTTCTCCAGGGGCGGCATGATCCAGTAGAACATCGTGAAGAACCACTTCTGGAAGACCGTTTCGGCTGCCTCGGCCAGGTCGTGTATCTGGCTCTGGAGGCTCCCGATCGCCCAGATGAGAAAGGACGCGATGACGGTCATGGCCGTGGACGAGACCGTCGAGATGAGCACGATGTAGGCGGCCAGCACGGCCACCGCGAAGTAGCTCATCACAGCGGCAAAGATGACATTATCGAGGTTGGGTTCGAAGACGGAGTGGTCGAAATCGGGAACGAAGTGGTCCTGAACGAGAAGCACACCCACAAGCACGACGGTCATGATCGTCATGATCACGGCGAGTATGATCATGGCGCCGAGGTACTTGCCCAGCACGAACTCGAACCGGCGCACCGGCTTCGAGAGAACGGCGTAGACGGTTCGGTTCTCCAGCTCCTGGGGAATCAGGAAGGCGGCCACGAAGATGGCAAGGAGGATCCCAAAGACGGTAATCGCCGAGAGGCCGCCGCTGATGATCATCCGGGCCTGCTCCCTCGGGTTCAGATAGGAGAAGAAGTTCATGAAGAGCAGGACCAGCAGCACCAGCACCACGACGGCCTGAACCACGCGTCGGCGGCGCGCCTCGGCCACCGTGATCTTGGCTATGCGCCATGTGGACGCCGCGCCATGTCCCAGCGCAGGCACCCACAGCCTGTGCGTGACGGCCAGCAAAGCCACGACCACGACGAATCCGATCGCAAAAGGCAGGTTGCCCATCAGTGTACTTCCTCCGCAACGTCCTGCTCGCCAGCGTCCTGTCGAATGGCCCGCACGAACACGTCTTGCAGACTCGGCCGGGGCCGGCGCACCTCCCCGACCCGCGCACCAGCCTCGCGGATGGCATCGAGAACCGACCAGAGCTCATCGCTCGACTCCTGACCCATGCGAACAGCGTCGCCATCGATGCCGAGGACCGCGGAATGAGCGCCGACTCGCGAGGCGCCCTCGGGAGCGAGGCCGCTGGTGGTTATCACGATCTCGGTGGGGGCTCCTGCCAGCTCCGCGAGCGTTCCCTCCGCAACAAGTCGCCCCCGATACATGATGCCGACACGGTCGCACACCTCCTCCACCTCGGCAAGGAAGTGGGAGCAGAGGAGGATTGTCTTCCCCCGACGTTTGAGCTCGAAGATGAGCTCCGTCATCTGGTGGCGTCCCGCCGGGTCCAGGCCGGAGGTGGGCTCGTCGAGGATCAGGAGCTCGGGGTCATTGACCAGTGCCTGGGCGAGCGCCAACCTCTGCCTCATGCCCTTGGAGCACTCTCGGAACGGCACCCTGCGGTTCGCCTGCATCCCCACCAGAGAGAGCAGCTCATCGACGAGCTCCTTGCGACGACGCGCGGGATAGCCGAAGAGCCCGGCGTAGAAGTCAAGCAGCTCCTCGCCGGTGAACACGTCGTACAGGTAAGCATCTTCCGGCAGGAATCCGATCCTCTCACGCACCGACACGTCCGCCACGTTCCCGCCGAAGATAGAGGCCGTCCCGGAGGTCGGAAAGATGAGACCGAGGACGATCTTGAGCGTGGTCGTCTTGCCCGACCCGTTGGGCCCGACGATAGAGTAGGTCTCCCCACGCCGAACGGACAAACTCAGGCTATCTACCGCCTTAACGCCTGTCGGCGCAAAGAGAGACCGGAAGATCTTGCTGAGACCCTCGATCTGAAGTACGATCTCGTCACTAACCACACGCCGCCTCCTACCGCCGCGGTTCGCACAGTCGGAGTTAGAGCGCCCAGGTCATGGGCAAAAGCGGGGCGAAGAGCCTGCGCCCTTCCCCCGCTGTCACCTCAGTATATCGGCCTGTCTGTCGGAGTGTCAAGCAGACGCGGGTTTGGGCGGGCGCGGGAGAGGAAGCCGCGCGAAGACCGGCGAAGCCGTACACAGCTAGCGTGGATGGCACGGAGGGCGACGTATGGAGATAGTAAGCGCAGACTTCGGAGGGCGGCGCCTCAGGCGACGTGCCCTGCGGTGGGCAGTGGTGGCCCTCCTCGTCGTCGCCGTCTTCTGGTGGCTTCCTAGGCTCGTTTTCCTCTACACACAGTGGCTCTGGTTCAGGTTCGATGTGGGGTTCCCGGGCGTGTTCTGGACCGTTCTGCGCACCAAGATCGGTCTCGGGCTGCTTTCCGGCGCCTTCTTCTGTGTCCTCGTGCTGGGGAACGTCGAACTGGCCCGTCGGCTGGCACGCCGCGCCGCCTGGTACGAGGAAGAGCGCGCCTTGCGCCAGCGGATCGCGGAGGTCATGGAGTACTTCGCGAGTCGCTACCTGTACGTGGCGCTGGCCGTGTTCATCGTCTTGGTCGGCTATGGTGTGGGCGTAGACGCGGCCAGCGAATGGAACAGGTACCTGCTGTTCCGGCAGAACCTGCCCTTCGGAGTCAATGACCCGATCTTCGACAGAGATGTCGGCTTCTACGTCTTCCGACTGCCGTTCTGGCGCTACCTGCTGAACCTCCTCAACCTAACGCTGATGACGGCCTTTGTCCTGTCGGCCGCGGCCCACTACCTCGACAAGGCCATCCGCGTGCTGCGCGGCGTCCCCGCCTTCGCGCCGCACGTCAAGACTCATCTGTCAGCATTGCTCGGCCTCCTGCTCATATGCAAGGCCCTCGACTATCGCATCGACGCCTATCTCCTGCTCTACTCGGGGCGCGGAGCCACCTTCGGGGCGAGCTACACGGACGTTCACGCACAGCTGCTGGCGTGCAACGTCCTGTTTGCGATAGCGCTCGCGTGCGCGGCCCTCGTGCTGGCGAACATCTTCGTCCGCGGCCTGTGGCTGCCGCTCGCCGGAATCGGATTCCTGGCCCTCTGCTCGTTCCTGCTCGGTACGGTCTACCCGTCGATCGTGCAGCGAGTCCAGGTCGAGCCCAACGAGTTCGACCGAGAGAAGAAGTACATCGCCCACACCATCGCCTTCACACGTCAGGGCTTCGGGCTGGACCGGATAGAGACGCATCCCATGCTCACGATCGCGCCACTGAACATGGAGGCCGTTAGGAACAACGTTGAGACGGTGGAGAATGTGCGCCTCTGGGACTACCGGCCCCTGCTCGACACGTTCCAGCAGCAGCAGGCCCTATGGCCGTACTACCGCTTCAGCTCGGTCGACATCGACCGCTACTGGATCAACGGGGAGTATCGGCAGGTCATGCTCGCCGCCCGCGAGCTGTGGCGGCCGGGACTACCCGAGAAGGGGTGGCAGAACGAACGCATCTTCAACACCCACGGGTACGGAGTGGTGATGGCGCCGGTCAGCGACGTCATCCAGTCCGGGCTGCCGAACCTGGCCATCAAGAACATCCCGCCGGAGTCCTCCTTCGATCTGGAGATCACCCGGCCCGGTATCTACTACGGGGAGCTCACCAACGATTACGTCATCGTCGGGACCAGCGAGCAGGAGAACGACTACCCGCTGCCGGCCAGCAACGTGATGGCGAAGGTCAACTACGACGGCAAGGGCGGAGTGCCGATTGGGTCTGGCTTGCCACGCCTGGCCACTTCCATGCGGTTCCGCGACCTGAACATCATCATTTCGAACGTGATCCAGGACGAAAGCCGCATCCTGTGGGGACGCAACATACGGTCGCGTACGAAGCAGATTGCGCCCTACCTCACCTATGACCACGATCCCTATATCGTGGCGGCCGAGGACGGTAACCTCTACTGGATCCAGGACGCGTACACGACCTCTGATATGTACCCGTATGCCGATCCCGTCAGGCCCGGCGCGCCCAACTACATCCGGAACTCGGTCAAGGTCGTGACCGATGCCTACGACGGGACGGTGATGTTCTTCGTGGCCGACGTCTCCGATCCGATCATCCAGAGCTACCAGAAGATATTCCCGACGGTCTTCAGGCCACTGTCGGACATACCGTCGAACTTGCTTGAGCACATACGGTATCCGGAGGCGCTCTTCAACACACAGAGCGAGCGGCTCACCATCTATCATATGACCGACCCGCGGACCTTCTACAACAGAATCGAGAAGTGGCAGGTCGCTCGCGAGGCGCCTAAGACCGTGGGGCTTGCCGTGCGCCCCTTGATCGGTGGCCCTCGAGACAGCCAGGGCGAGCAGATGCAGGCCTACTACGCCATCGTCAAGCTGCCGAATGCGGGCGCACCGGAGTTCCTGCTGATGCTGCCGTTCACGCCCCAAGAGAAGCCGAACATGGTCGCCTGGGTTGCTGCCAGGTCCGACGGGGATGACTACGGGAAGCTCCTGCTGTACAACTTCCCGAAGACGGAGCAGGTGTGGGGGCCGATACAGATCGAGGCCTCCATCGACCAAGATGACATCATCAGCGAGTGGATCACGCTGCGGAACCAGCAGGGCTCGCGCGTTCTGCGGGGCAATCTTCTCGTCATCCCCCTCGACAGCGCCATCCTCTACGTCGAGCCGCTCTACCTGCAGGCGTCCCAGAGCCCGATTCCTGAGTTGAAGCAGGTCGTGCTCGCGCGCGGCGACGGCCGCGCGGTCATGCAGCCCGCACTGTCGATGGCACTGAGGGACCTGCTCGGCGAGGAGCCTCCGGAGTTGATTGCACTCGAGCCCAGCAGGTTCGAAGTGGCAGCACCACCGGTTGTCGAGGAAGGCCCGCCGGAGGCGCCGGCACCGTCACCGGTCGCCAGACCAGCCGCGCAGGAGTTGGCCGAGGAGGCCGACCGACTGCTGCGGGATGCTCGGGACAGGCTGGATCGACTAGAGGAGACACTTCGCGAGCTGAGCCGGGAGATCGAGGGCGGCGAGTAGCTTCCCGCCGCCCGCCAGGCCTTCTGCCCCGTGGTGCAAGGTGCTAGCGGGTGGCCGCTGCGTGGTAATATGCTAGCGGAATCGGCGCGGCGTCCCGCGAGGCGGATCAGGATCAGATGATCGTCCTAGGCGTTGACCCAGGGCTCAGCGCAACAGGCTACGCAGTGCTCGAGGCTGACAACGGCCGCCTCCGCGTCCGGGACACTGGATGCGCCCGCAGCAAGAGTCGGCATCCTCTTGAGACGCGGGTCCGAGAGATCTACGACGCGCTGAGCGCGGTGGCTCAGCGCTGGCGCCCGGAGGTGACGGTGCTGGAGGGCCTGTACGCCGAATACCGATACCCTCGCACTGTCATCCTGATGGGACATGTCCGCGGGGTGATCTGTCTCGCAGCCGACCAGACCGGAGCCGGAGTGCTGGAGGTCTCGCCGGCCGAGGTGAAGCAGGCCCTGACCGGTTCGGGTCGGGCGAGCAAGGAGCAGATCAAGCGGGCGGTCACCAGGATGCTCTCGCTCCAGGATCCACCCGACTCCGACCACGTGTGTGACGCGATGGCGCTGGCCCTGGTTGGCGCGGCGCGGGCCGGCGTCGATCTCTCTCCGCAGTAGGCCGAGGAGACGCAGTTGATCGCATATCTCGAGGGCAAGATCATCGGCAGGCAGGACGAGCGCATCGTCGTCCTCTCGGGCGGCGTGGGCTATGAGGTCATGCTTCCCGTTGCTGTGCAGCGGGCAATCCGCTCCCGGCCGGCGGGTGCCGAGGGCGACACGGTGAAGCTATATGTCTCGTTCCATCAGACCGAGCACAACCCCAAGCCGATGCTTATCGGATTCCTCTCGCAGCTCGAGAGGGAGTTCTTCGAGCGGCTCATCACGGTGGAGGACATCGGGCCCACCGCCGCCTGCAGAGCGCTCTCTGTGGATGTGGCTCGCATCGCCCGCGCCATCGAGGCCAAGGATGCGAAGCTGCTGTGCACTCTCGACGGCATCGGGCCGCGCAAGGCGGAGAAGATCATCGCCACCCTGCATGGCCGTGTGGGCAAGTTCGCCCTCATGCCGGAAGGCGCGGAGGCGGCCTCGCCGCCAGAGGAAGAGGACTTCCGGGCGGAGGTCATAGCAGTGCTCACCGAGCAGCTCGGCCACACGCGCACCGAAGCCACGCGGATGATGCAGGCGGCCATCGCTCGGCGCCCTGATGTGTCAAGCGCAGAGGAGCTGTTCGAAGAGGTGTACCGGGGAGAGAGGTCTTAGGCGGTGAGGCGGAAGAAAGCCACCTCGGCGTCCCGCAGACGGCCCGAACCGACGGCTGAGCCCGCGGCAGAGGTGCTCGCCGACGCGACTCCCGAGGAGCGCGAGGACAAGTGGAACCTGCGGCCGCGGACCTTCGGCGACTGCATCGGGCAGGGCGTGGTCGTGGAGGCATTGGACATTGCCATCAAGGCGTCCAAGGAACGCGGCGAGCCGCTCGACCACACGCTCTTCTACGGGCCGCCCGGTCTGGGGAAGACAACCTTCGCCCGTATCATCGCGAACGAGATGGGGGTCAACTTCAAGGGCACCTCCGGCCCGGCCCTCGAGCGAGGCGGCGACCTCGTCAGCATTCTCACGAACCTCGAAGAGCGCGATGTGCTCTTCATCGATGAGATCCATCGGCTGCCGCGGCAGGTCGAAGAGCTGCTCTACTCGGCGATGGAGGACTTCACTGTTGACATCATCTTCGACAAGGGCGCGCACGCGCGTATCTACCGCTCTCGACTCCAGCCGTTCACGCTCGTCGGCGCGACCACTCGGGCGGGCCTGCTGTCGCCGCCCCTGCGCCAGCGGTTCGGGATCGTCCGGGAGCTGCACTTCTACTCTGAGGATGAACTCGTCCAGGGACTCAACCGTTCGGCGCGACTTCTGGAAATGGCCGTGGACGAGGACAGCGCGAGGGTGCTGGCCAGGCGGAGCCGGGGCACCATCCGGATCGCCAACCGCCTGCTGCGCAGGGTGCGCGACTACGCGCAGGTCAGGGGCGGCGGGAAGGTGAGCCCGGAGGTGGCCAAGGCGGCGCTGGAGCTAGAGGGGATAGATGAGGTCGGACTGACCCCTATCGACCGGAGGCTTCTCGATATCATCGTCAATCAGCACCTCGGCGGGCCTGTGGGGATCGATGCTCTGGCGGCGACCCTTCAGGAGGAGGTGCGGACACTCGAAGATATGGTGGAACCGTTCCTGCTGCACCGCGGCCTCCTCGCCCGCACCTCGAAGGGCCGGGTCGCGACCGAGGAAGCCTACAAGCACCTCGGTGTCGAGAAGGTTGACGGCGGGAGCCAGGGGAAGGCGCAGCGCGAGCTGCTGTAGGCACGTTCGGGAAGGAAGGTCGGCGGTTTGAGTCTGAGGCCGGAGAGCACGGCCGTTCCCCTTGAGCCGGAGGAGCTCGTCGCACTTCAGGAGATTCTCATGGATGGCGACGGCGAGGCCGCGCTCGAGTTCCTCCGCAAGGTGATCGCCGAGAAAGTGCGCCGCCGCCAAGACGACAGCCACCGTCCGCCCTTCGAGGGCGGCATCCGCATCGAGCGGACCCCGGGTTTCTTCAGGAAGACCGACTGAGCAGTCACTGCATGGCTCGCGTTCCCAATCCGACGCCCCAGGACATTGCGCCCCGCCTGCTGCCGTGGTTCTCCCGCAATCGGCGCGACCTCCCGTGGCGGCGCACTCGGAATCCCTACCGAATCTGGGTCGCGGAGGTGATGCTCCAGCAGACTCAGGTCGAGCGGGTCACTCCATTCTACCAGCGCTTCGTCAGGGGATTCCCAACGGTGGCCGGCCTCGCGGCCGCGCCTCTGGATGAGGTGCTGAGGCACTGGGCCGGCCTCGGCTACTACTCCCGCGCGCGCAACCTCCACGCGGCCTGCCAGGCTCTCGTCGCGCGCAACGGGGGCAAGGTGCCGGCCGACTACGACGAGCTCGTCACTCTTCCAGGCGTCGGGGCCTATACCGCCGGCGCCGTTCTCAGCATCGCCTTCGGCCAGCAGCATCCTGCCCTCGACGCCAACGCGAAGCGGGTGCTCGCACGAGTCTTCCATCTCAGAGGCGACTCGGCGGCGGCGCAACGCAGGATCGAGCGGGCCGGGAAAGCGGCTGTGCCAGCCAAGCGACCCGGCGAGTACAACCAGGCCCTCATGGAGTTGGGGTCATTGGTCTGTACGCCTCGAAAACCGAAGTGTGACGCCTGCTGCCTGGCCGAGCCGTGCCGAGCACGCCATCTCGATGTGACAGACTCCGTGCCGAGGCCCCGACGCGCTCGTATCCGGCGGGGCCGGGCCGCGCTGGCAATCGTGCGACGGCGCGGACGCATTCTCATCGCCCAGCGGCCGCCCGAGGGCATCTGGGGCGGCCTGTGGGAGTTCCCGAACGTCGAGCTATCCGGCGACGAAGATCCCGCCGCGGCCTTGCGGCACATCCTGCGGGATGAGTTCGCCCTCGAAGCGGAGATCGGGCCAGAGCTGGGCCGACACACCTACGGCATCATGAGTCGCCGTATCGACCTCACCATCTACGAGGCCAAGGCCGTTCGCAGCCGGGCCCACCCCCGCTCCCACGAGGGCGCGCGCTGGATACGCCCGGGCGATCTCGACGACTACGCCCTCCCCGCACCGCACCGGAGAGCGGCGGACTCCCTGCTCCGCTAGCTGCGACAGCTCGGCCGCCAGGCATTCTCCCTCGACCTTCTCCCTGACCGACAAGGACATCGCCCTCCTGACTTGAAGTCCCGAGTTCACTGCCTCCACAGAGGGACGCCGATGATCTTCGCTGACCGATATGGGAGCGCCGACATCAGAGACTGGCTCTTGCCAGTCGAGTCCTATCACCCTTTCCCGACGGCGGACGAGTGCGAGCAATGGGAGGCGCTTCCGCGCGTTCTGCGGGAGGCGGCCATCGAGGGCGCAGAGCAGTTCCGCGGCTTCGCGTGGCCGGCTCTTCCCGCGACTCTCTACATGGAATGCGCTCGCACCGGAGACAGGAAGAGGTACGAGCAGCCTTACTTCGCGCGCCGGTCGGCGCTCGTCAGTCTCATCCTTGCAGAGTGTGTGGAAGGCAAGGGGCGCTTCCTGGACGACATCGTCAACGGCCTGTGGGCGATCTGCGAGGAGTCGACCTGGGTGGTGCCCGCGCACAACCCCGATCGTGCCGGAGGCGAGCCATTGCCCGACACGGTCGATCATTTCATCGATCTCTTCGCAGGCGACACGGGGGCGCTGCTGGCGTGGACGCATTACCTGCTCCGCTCCCAGCTCGATGCGACGAGCAATCACGTGTGCAATCGCGTGTGCCGTGAAGTCAAGGCTCGCATCCTCGACCCGTTCCTGGAGCGAAGCGACTTCTGGTGGATGGGAGAAGACACCGCCCGGCGTCTAAGCAACTGGAGCCCGTGGTGTGTCTCCGACTGCCTGGCGGCCGCGCTTCTCCTGGAAGCCCATCGGGACCGGCGGACTCGGGCCGTGGAGAAGGCCCTGACGATCCTAGACCGTTTCCTCGCCCAGTATCACTCAGACGGCGGGTGTGACGAAGGCCCGGGCTACTGGACCGTGGCGGGAGGCGCGCTGCTCGACTGCCTCGAGCTACTTCACGGCGCGTCGGGCGGCGAGATCGACGCGTACGACGAGCCGCTGATCCGGGAGATCGCCCGCTACATCTATCGCGTCCACATCGCCGGTGACTACTACGTGAACTTCGCCGACTGCAACGCGCGCCTCGGCCCGCCCGGTGGGCTCGTCTATCGCTGGGGGCATCGCATCGGGGACCCTATCATGTCGGAGTTCGGCTCCTGGCTCCACGCCAGGCGCGGTGCGGCCGCGCTGGTCGGGGGCAAGCTGCTGCGCGCGCTGCCCGATCTCTTCCTCGCCGAAGGGATCGAGGGCCCCGGCCGGCCTCGGCTGGTGCGAGACGTGTGGCTCGATGGCATCCAGGTGATGGCGGCCCGGCAGGAAGAGGGATCGGATCGCGGGCTCTACCTCGCGGTCAAGGGCGGACACAACGCGGAGAGCCATAACCACAACGATGTCGGGCAGTTCATCATCTACGCGGACGCCGATCCGCTCATCATAGACCCCGGCGTCGGCACGTACACTGCGAAGACCTTCAGCGACCGGCGCTACGAGATCTGGACCATGCAGTCCGCCTATCACAACCTGCCGACTGTGAACGGAGTGCAGCAGCAGGAGGGGGAGGAGTTCAGGGCGAGCGATGTAGCCTATCGCGTGGACCACTTCTCCGCCGAGCTGAGCCTCGACATAGCGCAGGCGTATCCTGAGGCGGCCGGCATCAAATCGTGGCGGCGGACGTGCAGGCTCGTCCGGGGTGACCGCCCGTGTGTCGAAATCCAGGATGAGTTCGCGCTGGCCGCGCCGGCCAACGATGTCATGCTCTCGCTGATGACTCCCTGTCGGCCGAGCGTCGCCTCTCCCGGCGTCGTAGAACTCGTCGGGGCGACGCGGACGCGGCGTCTGACTTACGACTCCGATGCTCTGACCGCGTCCGTCGAGGAGATGCCGCTCGACGATGAGCGGCTGATATCCTCCTGGGGCGAACGGCTTTTCCGCATTGTACTGAGGGCCAGAGAGGTGATCGCGCGTGCGACCTGGTTCCTCCGGATAGACGCCTGAGGCACCAGCCCGACGAGCGGACGAGGAACACCGTTGACGGCGTGCAGCAACAGGTCCTGCACGGCCGCTGTCCGCGGGTCCTTCCCACAGACTCGGGTGGCCGTGCAGCCCTGCCCCTTTGCAGTCTGCTCGCACTGATAGCAGAACATGGTGGTCTCCTTAGTTGAGTGGGCTACTTCAGTGTGGCCTCGCGCGCCAGCTCGTCGAGGGCAGCATCGCCCTCGACAACATCGAGTTCGAACCCCATCTGCAGCTCCTCGCCGACGGGCAGCTCGAATAGCTCGCCCGCAGCCCGGGCGGCGTTCCGGCCGACAGGCTTGCAGTTCCCGGGCTCGATACCGAGAACATACTCGCGCTCTCCGAGCATC
The DNA here is from genome assembly GCA_029821875.1 of Candidatus Hebobacterum abditum. Lineage (GTDB taxonomy): Bacteria > Armatimonadota > Hebobacteria > Hebobacterales > Hebobacteraceae > Hebobacterum > Hebobacterum abditum. The sequence goes on from JALGXW010000019.1 coordinate 41,832, forward strand.
TTCCACTGGGTGAGGAAGGGAAGCTCCGATAGACGGTAGCGGAGCCGGAGGCCGATCCCGCCTTCGAGCCGGCGGTTGATGAGCGCGCAGGTCACGACGCCATCTGAGTCGGCCTGCACGGTGTGGAAGTACACCTTCTCCGCATATCCAGACACGGGCGCGTGCATCTCGGCCCACTGCTCCTTGCCGTCCTCGGCTTCGGCATCGCGCGGAGTCGCTTCCGTGCTGGGGAGTATGAGCTGCGACTCGTCGTCGAGGAGCGGGAAGCCCGTGTTGATGTGGTAGAGCAGCATCAGTGGCGCCGGCCGCGCGCCAACGTTCACGATGCGATCCCGGACGGAGACTGCGGCGGAGTCCGCCCGGGTGCTTATCGTCCGGTGCATCTCCAGACCGGGACCGAACAGCCGCGCTTCACGCACGACTCCGCTCACTTCGAGCTGCAGGTGCTCTCCCGCCCACTCCTCGCGGATGCCTATCTGCTCGGCCGGGATTGTCGAGACCCGGCCGTGCAGGCCCAGGTCTTCCCCATCATCTTCGTGTGGCGGGCCGACCTGCGTCAGCCCACAGGTCGTGAGCAGGCCGCCGGAGAAAGTCCACAGCCATTCTGCGCCTCGCGGATCGTAGAATCCGGGGGCCGCATCTCCCGCGGCTGAGCGCCAGCAGAGGCTGATGCCCTTGTAGCGCGCCTCGCTGATGTCCATGGCGCGGTCCACCAGGACGGTGAACTCCAGGCCGCGGGTGGTACGGAAGTCAACCGCCCGCACCCCGGCTGCCCGGCCGTCGGTGAGCTGGTACTGCTTCAGTCCTCCCAGTTGCGAGGTGTGCCCGGTGCGTTTCTCGACTTCCTTACGCTCGTAGCCGAACAATGGCATATTCCCCTCCTCAGGTGTGACCTCGTGACAGCGGGAAACCTAGCTCAGGAAGGCCTCATCGCCCATTGAGGCAAGATAGTGCTGGAGGCGCCGCCGGCGGGCCAGGAAGGCCTCGAACAAGCCGTCGGCCGTCTCCTCGATGGTGCGCTGGTTGTTCGTGTACGGATCCTGGGTCGTCGCTGCGTTGACCTGGTCAATCCACTCCTGCGGGATCGTCTGTGTGCCCGACAGCGCTCCCGCCAGGCCACCCGCCACGGCGGCGAGACAGTCTGTGTCACGGCCGAAGTTGACGGAGGCAATGATCGCCTCCCTCGGGTTGCCGTTCGTGACCGCGAAGACGGCCAGGCCTTTGGCGACGATCTCGTTCGCCTGGGAGTAGCCGTAGTTGAAGTACTCTCCGCCGTGGTAGTGGTGCTCGAATGCCTCCCTGAGGGCGACGTAGTCGGTGTGGCTCTGGCCGAGTTCGAGCGCGCGGCTGACCTCCGCCTCGATCGTATCGTAGCGCGCGTAGAGGCCGCCGGCCTCCTCCCTGTAAGGCACGTACTCCGTTGCCACTGCGAGGACAGACTCCACGGTTGCATCTGGCTTGCATGCCTCGGCGATGGCGGCGTCGTAGAGTGCCGCCCAGCGAATGGCGTAGGCCGCCTCGCGGGCGTACAGCTTCCCGATCTCGAACGCGTCGTCAGCGGCGCCACGCGGGTCTCCGGCATTGATCAAACCGAGGGCATGCGATGAGCGCGCCAGCGATACGATGTTCGGATAGAGGACGAGTTGCCCAGCTTCGACTGCCGGGAGGCCTGCCCTCGCCATCTCCAGCAGGAACTTGTCGAAGGGCTCCTGCTTGTAGACGATCTTCTCGGGATCGATGTCTCGCACCCAGACAGCGGCAACATCCTGGGCGAGCACTCGGTCCTGCCTTTCGATGATGGCGGTGGCGATGAGCTTCTGTCTCTCGATGCCGTCCTCTGTGGTGCCCGGGAGGCGATCCCATTTCACATCCGCGTTGTAGTGGCCGTACGACACGAGCTTGTCGAGCACGCCGTGGCGCTCCTCTATCTGTTCCGGCGACCACCCCTCGACGGCCGCTCCCATCGCCGAGCCGATCCACGATGCTGCGATGCAACCCCGAAACTTGTCCCTCAGTGTAGTCAACGCCGATGCTCCCTTCGAATCGCGATGTTAGGCGCGCCGAGCTTGGCCGCTCGGCGCGGCGGCCACTCAGGTTCTGTCGGCAGAGGGAGCGCTCCTTCCCACTTTCTCGCCAGGCTCTGAGGACGTGCCCAGGGCCGTTCGCTCTGTTATGTCGCCGTGAATCCCGACCTTCGTCACGAACATCGGGAGTTGTTTGCGGACGTCCTTGAGCGCTTCGCGCACCATCTGCACCAGCCGCACGCAGCAGGGGACATCCATGCACACGATCTCCATGTCCTCTATCTCGTTCGGGCTGAGGATCTGCGCCAGCCTAGCACGAGAGTACCAGGCGTCGTCGAACTGAGGACAGCCGGCCAGCACTACTCTTCCGGGGAGAAACGTCGCGTGGAAGTCGGCGAAGGCGAATGGTACGCAGTCGGCGGCTACGAGAAGTCTGGCCCCGTCGAGGTAGGGCGCGTTCGGCGGCACAAGCTTGATTCGCACCGGCCAGTTCTGGAGTTGTGACGCGCCCTCACCGTCAGCGGCACCCGCAGGCCACGACGGCGGGAGGCTGCGGGGGGCTGCATCGCGGTGCGAGATCGGTGGGACGGCCACGGTGACATCATCCTCTGCCGGCCGCGTCGCGGATGCCAAGCGTTGGTCCTCGTTCGCGCGCGCTCCAGCCGCCACCCGTTCCGCCGTAATCGCTCCCCTCGGGCACTCGCCAATGCATGTGGCGAGTCCATCGCAATAGGCGTCGCCGACCAGCATCGCCTTGCCGTCGGCGATCTCAATGGCTCCCTCGGCACAGGCAATAGCGCACCGCCCACACCCGTCGCACTTCGCTTCATCGATCCGAATCACAGTTCTCTGAGTCCCCATCGCCTTCTCCACAGGTGTTCCCGGATTAGGAGTACTGAGTTTGGCGTACGTACTGCCTGCCCTCCGCCCGGACTACTCTAGATATGTCGTCGGATACACACACTGTGCCCCCGCGACGCCACGTCTCCTTGAGGCTGTTCACGGCCCTCGTCGTCACCGCGAGTTCGACCCTAGTCTACCGACTTGGCGACCGCGCTGCCTTGACCTATGTCAGAAGCGGGCCGGGAACCGAGTAGGGGAGGATGCAATGGGCTCCGCGCGACTTCCGTGGCCATTCTACACCTGAGGCGCGCGTGGGCGGCCCGCCTCCTGGTGGGCGCCCGCCATCCGGCGAAACCGTATCGGCGGCACGCTTGCTGAGTCGAAGCAGGCCACCGCATGTCTAACTGCTGGGGTGAAGTCTTCGTTCTCCTCGGCGGGCGCGCCGAGCGAGGCCGAACATGCGTACGATCTTCCGGACGAAAGTCGCATGCCACCGTCTCCGCAGGAGCATGCGCTGGCTCCTCAACCCGCTGCCATGGGCGACGGGCCGGGGCTCGGCCGCAGACTTCCCGCAGGCCGTGGCGGCCCGTATGTCGCCGCTCCGGCGCGCCCCAGATGGCGCCATTGCTGCCTTCACCGAAGAGAAGACACACAACCTGAGGCTCGCCTGCGCGAGGGTGAGCGACCACGTCATCGAGCCTGACGAGGTGTTCTCGTTCTGTCGCACCGTCGGCAAGACGACCCGCGCCAGAGGCTATCTGCCAGCACTCGAGCTCATCCAGGGCGGGCTGCGCCCCGAGATCGGCGGCGGGCTGTGTCAGCTCTCCAACCTCCTGTTCCTGTTGGCCCTCGACACCAATGCCGAAATAGTGGAGAGACATCGGCATTCCTTCGACCTCTTCCGGGATGTCGGGCGGTCGGTGCCGTTCGGGTGTGGTGCGACGGTGTTCTACAACTATGTGGACTTCCAGTTCCGCAATACACTGCCATTCCCCGTGCTGCTCAGGACTGGAGTCGAGACGGAGGCGCTGTGGGGCGAGGTGCGCGCAGCACATCCCCTGCCCTTCAGAGTGCGCATCTTCGACACCGACCATCGGTTCTTCCGCCGCCGTGGTGACATCTATCGCGCGAACCGCGTTTGGAGGGAGGTGTGCTGGCATGACGGCCGGGACTCCGCGGCGGAACTGGTACTGGCAAACGAATGCAGGGTCATGTATCCGGCGGACGATCTGGTGCCCCGCGAAGCTCAGGCTGCCAGCATCCAACGCTCAGGCGAGACGGACCCCGGCGAGAGGTGAGAGGCAATGGACTGGAGGCTGAAGAGCGTGATACGGCATGTGCTACTCGCGGCGCCCGCGGGGGCAACCATATACCGGTGGCTAACGCACCAGGTCCTAGGGTCCATGTCGGGAATGCCCGCCAAATGGTTTCGCGTGTTCCCATCGCGGGTGAAGGTGCTCCAGCGTGCTTTCGGATCGGAGGCGCGCTCGCAAGGACTATGGTGCTTCGACAGCGGGGCCACGATGGCGGCGGGACTGGCCATGGCGATGGCGACGGATGCGCCCGGGTTGCTCACCGATCGTTGGGACCGGCTCTGCGACCGCTACTGTGAGACCTCTCGGCGCGTGCTTCGCGAGAAGGGCCCCGACCTGGGCCGGCTCTCAGATGCCCCGGAGGACCGAGTCGAGTGGGCCCTGGCGCAGACCGCGGGGCAGAGAGCCGTCCCCGCCCTGGCCGCCATTGGCATGACGTATGTCAGGGATCACAGCACCGTCGACCAGGCGGACTGGCATGGCCGTATAGGCTGCGTCTTCTCCGGGGGAGCGCTGGAGCACTACACGCCGCAGGAGCTGGAGCAGGAGGTGGCTCGTATGGCCGCCGTGCTCCGCCGCGGCGGAGTGATGAGCCATGTCGTCGATCATCGCGACCATCGATGGCATGCAGACAAAACGATAGCCCCGCTGGCGCATCTCATGCTGGAAGACGACGAGTACGACAGGCGTTTCGGGAACCCGCTGGAGTACCACAACCGATGGCTCCGAAGCCGGTACCTCGAGCTACTCTCGCGTCATGGCTTCGACGTGGAGTCCGAGGCGCTCCGAACATACGAGGCTGACATGCCGCCCCTTGATCGCTCTCGCCTCGCGGCTCGCCTCCGGGACGCCGACGAGCAAGATCTCTCCACCCTCGTTACCCACTTCGTCGCAGTGCGTCGGTAACTGCCGACTCCATGTGCCGGGACCTCAAGGGGCCACGCCGAAGGGCAGGAGCCCAAGCTCCTGCCCCACGTCCTCACGTGGGCGTTCACGTGCCCGCCGTCATCATATCGCCGGGCTAGTGTACCGAACAGCTAATGCACGGGTCGTAGGCGCGCACGAGCATCTCGAGCTTCAGCTCGACGTCGTCCTTCGGCTGGTCGGCGATCTGCTTGGCAAAGGCCTCGAGATCGCGGTCCAGGTTCGCGTAGTTCTGGTTTGTGGGGATGATGCAGTTGGCCTCGACCAGGCGCGCTCTCTCGTCGTAGGTGTAGTCATGGATAAGCAGGCCTCGCGGGGCCTCCACTACACCGACGCCGCGCCCGTGCCTGGTGATCGGCGGGATCTCCTCCTCCGCGATGCCTCGGTCGAGCAACTCGTCCATCAGGGCGATGGCGTCCTCGATCGCGTGGACCGTCTCGATGAACTGAGCGATGTTGTTCATGAAGGCGTTGCAGACAGGCGGCTTGAAGCCGAGCTCCGCCATCACCTTCTGCGCCTCGGGGTGGAGCTGCCTCCAGTTGTTGTTCACCCGGGCCAGCGCGCCCACCATGTAGCTGTCTCGATTCCACCTGCAGTGCCTGGCAGTGGCGTGCTCGACAAGGAATTCGCTCAGCGCATCGAGATAGTCGTCCGCCGCTACCCGTCCGCCGTCGGTCGAGACGATGTCGCCGGCGTAGAAGCTGTAGTGGTCGGGCTGCTGGAGAGAAACGTACTCTGTCTCTCGCTCAAAGGCCGGAAGCTCCAGCTTCTTGAGCAGCTCCGTCGTCGTCCTCATGTCCGCGCGGAGGCCGATGAATCGTTCGCGCATCTGCGCGAGCGCCGTCGCGTCGGGCATGGACGTGTATCCACCTGGCACGACGGCCACGGGGTGGGTGTGCCGCCCGACTAAGACTTCGGCCAGGTCGTAGGCGGTCGTCTTTACGCGGAAGGCGAGCTTCACCGTGTCCGGATCCTGCTCGACGAGCGGAACCACGCTCTTGAGCCCCAGGAGGTCCGGCGCGACGAGAAAGTAGACGTGGAGCGCGTGGCTCGAAACCATCTCCGCGTGCATGATGAGACGCCGCATGAGCGCAGTCTGTTCGGATACCTCGATGCCGAGTGCCTTCTCGGTGGCCTGCACAGATGCGGAGTTGTGACTCAAGGCGCAGATGCCGCAGATACGGCTGGCGATGTGGGCCACTTCCTCATGGCTGCGCTCGCGCATGAAGGCCTCGAAGAAGCGGTTCGCCTCCACCACCTCGAAGATGGCCTTCTGCACCTCGCCGTTCTTGATCGAGGCCAGGATGTTCCCGTGTCCTTCAACCCGTGTTACGTGGTCGACCCGAATCTCCATGGCTCGGAACCCTTGCTCCTCTTCTCCTGAGGCTCAGCGGCGGCTTCGGCCAACTGCTGGACTCTCGGAGCACGCTGTGAGTAGATCTGGAACATGCCGATGATCTCGTCGAGCGAGTAGCCGTGCTCCTCCAGCACGTCGCGCGCCGCGTTCACGTTGGGATCATCGACGAGCCCGCGGCAGCCGAAGCAGCGATGGCCCCGGCTCGTGCAGATGGCGTTGCATCCGCAGCGTGTGACGGGGCCCAGGCAGACCATGCCCTTGTCGAAGACGCACTCGTAGCCGTTCAGCTTGCACTCGTAGCAGACGGCTTCGTTGGGCACGCGATATGGCCGGCCGAGAAGCAGGTGCTTCAGCACCGACACGAACTCGTTGGCGTCTATCGGGCACCCGTAGATCGGCAGATCCACCTCGATCTCAGCGCTGATGGGCCGCACCTCACCGGCCTCGTAGTTCCCGGCCTTCTCGCCATATGCCAGCTTGAGTAGGTCTGAAGGCTCGAACCGATTGGCCGAGACGTGCGGGCCGCCAAGCGCTGCACACGATCCCAGCGCCACCACCAGCTTCGCCTTCTCGCGGATGCGCTTGAGGCGGGGGACATCGGACTCTCGGTTGATGGACCCCTCGACGAAGGCGATGTCGAACTCATCGCTCCTCTCCGACATCGCCTCCCGCCAGCTGACTATGTCCACGTGCTTGAGAACTTCGATCAGCGGCTCGCCGATGCTCAGCACAGTCAGCTGGCAGCCCTCACAGCAAGCGAAATCGAAGAATGCAACTCTTGGCTTGGCGCTCACTACTCGCAGCTCCGCGCGTCTGTGTTCATGGTGGACCTCGGATCTAGATGCTCTCGTGGAACTCGCGCAGCGCCTCTCCTGTGAACACCGGACCGTCGATGCAGACATACTTGCCCTCGACTTGACAGTGACCGCACTTGCCGACCCCGCACTTCATCCGGCGCTCCAGGGAGAAGTAGATGTGATCCTCTGGTATGCGCATCATGGCCAGCTCCACATAGACGAAGCGATACATCACTGGCGGCCCGACGACAGCCGCGACCACCTTCCGCGATGGATCGAGCGTGATCTCCTCGAAGAGGGTCGTCACCACCCCGACATGTCCGTCCCAACCCTCTGCCGGCCGGTCGATGGTCACGAGGACCTGGTTGCGATCGTCCTCGCCCCACGCCTCCAGCTCATCGGCGAAGAGGATGTCATCGGGTGTTCTATTCCCGTAGAGGAGAATGAGGCGGCCGTAGCGGTCGCGGTCCGCGAGAATCGTGTTGACGACAGAGCGTAGCGGCGCCATGCCGATTCCACCGGCGACGATGAGACAATCCGCTCCCTCGAAGTCCTCCATCGCGAAGCCGTTGCCGAAGGGGCCGCGAATGCCAACGGAGTCTCCCGCCCCGAGGGTGTAGAGCTTGCCGGTCAGCCCCCCAAGCTTGCGGACACACAGCTCGAAGCTTCCACGCCGGGCAGGGGAGGAGCTGACGGAGATTGGCGCCTCGCCGAAGCCGTAGATGCTCACCTCGACGAACTGCCCGGGCTTGTGCCCGAGGTCCTTCCCGCCTGGCAGTTCGATCTCGAAAAGCCTGTCTTGTGCCGTCAGGTTCTCGGCGCGCCCTATGGTCGCCATCTCCGGAACGAAAAGCGCGTCGGGCTGCTGTTCCGGGAACCGCCTCTCTACGGTCGTCATCGGACTGCTTCCTCCTTCGCTTCGGCCAGCACCGAGTTCAGCACATCGACGAGGCCGATCTCTGCCGTGCAGAACTTGCTGCATCGGCCGCAGCCGACGCAGAACGGCGCGCCGTGTTCCCGGAGCAGGTAAACGAACTTGCGGAACCATCGGTGTCGGACGCGGTCCACGCGCTCGCCGCGGAAGTTGTGTCCGCCGGCCACGACCGCGAAGTCGAGGAACTGGCAGGAATCATACCTGCGCTCGCGCGTGCCGCTGGCGAGCAGGAGATCGACCTCGTCGCCGACATCGAAGCAGAAGCAAGTTGGGCAGACATTCGTGCAGGTCCCGCAGCTATAGCAGCGGGCAGCTGTCTCCTCGAAGACCTCGGCGCCGTAGCGCCGCTCCAGCAGGTCGGGGAGCGCTTCCAGCTCCGACTCGATTCTGGTGGTGACGCGCCGTTTCTTCTCGGCGCCGTGAGCGCGCGGTGCCGCCTCTTCCTCCGGGGTGGCGTCGCGACCGTCGCCCGATTCCGCCAGCGGTTGCTCCCCCCTATCTGTTAGGACTTCGACGAGGTAGCCGGCGTCGATCGGCGTGAGGAACAAGTCGGCGCCTTCGCGCGCGTCGCTGCTATCGACCGACGTGCAAAAGCAATACTCGTCCGGCATGCAGTCGATTCCCACAATGAGGGCTGCACTGCGCCTTGCCACATAGTGCGGGTCCGCGACCCCGTGCCGCTTGCCCATGGCCCAGTCGAGTTGGTTGATTGCCGTCAGATCGCACGGGTGAACGCCGAACAGGACGAACGGCGCGTCGTCCAGCAGCGGCGCTGCTGCCTGTTGTGCACCCCTGGCGAATTCGAGCAGCATCTCCCGCACGGGCAAGAAGGCCTTCTTTGGCGGAAGCACGGTTCTGACATAGTCCATCTGAACTGCGTCGGGATCGTCGATCCACTCGAAATCGAAGGATGTCTTGCCGCGTCTCACAGGGGCCATGAGTCGGGTCTTCTGACATGCTCTTGCCAGCACTTCCCGCAACCCGGTCTCGCTAAGGACAGCTGCGCGCCGCATGAATCGCTCCGATCTCTCGAACATCTCCCCCGCCGTATCGCTACCTGGGCACTGCGGGCAAAACGCGCCACGCACGCGCGCGATAGCGACCGGAACGCCGTTATCGGGGTCGCCGCGCATTGGGCCCTACGCATTGCCCCACGCCTGACAATGCCGTTCTCCATCGGGCCGACGTCCGTCTCTGCTTGCCCAGCAGGACTGGCTCGTCAGCCTAGGTGCGAAGCCGCTCAGCTACCCGGTGACCGAGAGCCGAGCACGCGGCGAGATCCTCTCTACCTGGCACGTACTTGACCTTCAGGCCCTGGGCCACGAGGTCGACTTTCATCGCCTGAAGGCTCTCTTCGATCTGCCCTACGGCCTCGCCGCTCCATCCGTAGGACCCGAAAGCGGCCCCAACGAGATTGCGCGGCTTAAGGCCTTTGAGATAGCTCAGGGCATCGGCGACCGTCGGGAATACGCCGTTGTTCAGCGTGGGGGAGCCCACCAGAAGGGCTCCCGCCTGCAGCAACTCCGTCGCTACGTCGCTTCGATGGCTCTCCCGCAGCGGCATCACCTTCGTCTCGACACCGGCCGCGGCGAGGCCATCGCCCATCGCTCGCGCCATCGCCGCCGTGCTCTGCCACATGGTGTCGTAGGCGATGACCGCCTTTCTCTTCGCCTTCCCGGCGGCCCATCCTGCATACCAGTCCACGACTCGACCGGTGTCCTTCCGCCAGATTGGGCCGTGGCTGGGAGCCACCACGTCGATGGCCAGGTTCAGGTTACCCACTTTCGCCAGCAACTTAGCCACAAGCGGCGAAAGAGGCAGCAGAATGTTTGCGTAGTACTTCGCCGCTTCGTCCTCGAGCACGGCCTCCTCTAGCTCGTCGGCGAACCTCTGGCTGGAGGCGAGGTGCATGCCGAAGGCATCGTTCGACATCAGCAGTCCGTCTTCGGCCAGGTAGGTCATCATGCTATCCGGCCAGTGGAGCATGCGGGCCTCGACGAAGTGGAGCGTCGCGCCGCCCAGGCTGAGGCTCTCACCCTCCTTCACTGCGGTCACCTCGGAAGGCAGGGAGAAGTGCTCCGACAGAGCCTCTACACCCAGCGTTGAGGCGAACACCCTCTCCGGCCGCACGGCGGCGAGGACCTCCGGCAGGCCGCCCGAATGGTCCATCTCAGCATGGTTCGATATCACATAGTCGATCCGGGCCGGATCGACCACTGAGGCGACGCGCGCCAGGAGTTCGCCGACAAAGGGCGCCTTGACCGTGTCCACCAACGTGACCTTGTCGGCCACGATGAGATACGCGTTGTAGGTCGTGCCGCGGCGCGTGGCATATCCGTGGAAGTCGCGGACACCCCAGTCGATGGCGCCGACCCAGTGAACGCGGTCGGTCACCTTCACTGCTGTGAACGGCGTCTTAACATTCGCAGTCAATGGAATGGCTCCTTGCCTCGCCCGCGAGTGTCACTCTCCCTGGGCGGCATGCCCTGAACCCTCCGCACACTGCAAAAGATCCCTCAGGCTGGCTATGTGCCCCATCTCCTCCTTGACGATATCATCGATGCGGGCCCCGCCGAGCCGCTCGGGGACGAGGTCGTGCATGCCGAGGTAGAAGACAACCGAGTCCTTCTCCAGGCCGATGGCCACGCGGAGAATCTCTTCGACACTCTCCTTCCCTGTGAGTTGCTCGGCCGGCCTCACCTTCTTGTCGAACACGCTCTTGTCCGCCAGCGCGCGCAGGTAGAGTGGGAGCTCTCCCTCGGGATCGAATGTGAGCTCCTTGCGTTCGTCATCGCTCAGTCCTGCGCGCATCTCCGAGAAAGCCTTCTCGTGTTCCACCTCCATGGCGGCGAGCTCCTGCAACATAGAGTGAGCACTCGAATCCTGCTGTTGCTCTGCAGCGCGCGCGTAGAAGTCGGCGCCATTGCGCTCGATCTGCTCCGCTATCTCCAGCACCTCATCGGCGTTGAACCTAAGCCGCATCTGCTGCCTGCTCCCCTCCTGCCTGTCGTGCGCCGAGCTCGTTGTCCATCATCAGGAGCAAATGCGGCGCATCCTTGATCCGCGTCAGCTTCTGCACTACCTCGTCGGCGGACTTCTCCTCTTCGATCTGCTCCGTGACGAACCACTGGAGGAAAACGTCCGTGGCCGCGTCCCCTTCATCCCTGGCCATCTTGACCAGGCTGTTGATGAGGCCCGTGACCTTCTGCTCGTGCGCGTAGGCGGCCTGGAAGACAGCCAGCGGCGATTCCCACTCGGTTCCGGGCGCGTCAATCTGGGCGAGCGTGACGCGGCCGCCGCGATCGCAGATGAAGTCGAAGAACTTCATCGCGTGCATCTCCTCCTCCTGCGCCTGAATCCGCATCCAGGTTGCCATCCCGGGGAGGTTCGTCGACTCGAAGTAGGCGGCCATCGATAGATAGAGATACGACGAGTAGTACTCGGCATTGAGTTGCCCATTGAGGGCCTTCTGCATCTGCTCGCTTAGCATTGCCTGCCCTCCTCTGCTTCTGAATGCGTGCCGCCCCGCTCGCGACAGCAGCTACGCGAACGTGTGGAACCTATCTTTCCCCTTTGCGCAGACGGGGCACTTATCCGGTATCTCGCCCTCCACCGTGTAACCACAGACATCGCAGACCTGCACCGGCCCCAGCTCCACGTCGGAGCCAGCATCCACCACCCGCTTCGCCTGGCCGTACAAATCCTCGTGAGTCTTCTCGGCGGATAGCGCATAGTGGAAGCTGAGGCGCGCAGCGCTCTCCTTCTGCAGCTTCGCCGTCTCCAGGTAGGTCGGGTACATTTCATTGATCTCGAAGGTCTCACCCTCGATTGCCCCCTCCAGATTCTGGGACGTGCTCCCCAGCCCAAAGCCGGCCATGGATGGGACCAAGAAAGGCCCGGCCTCCTCTTGCAGTGCCCTGAAGTGGTTCGTGGCGTGGACGGTCTCGGCGTACGCGATCGCCCGGAACAGCCGAGCGACGTTCGGAAACCCATCCTCCTCAGCCCTGTCGCCCCAGATGACATATCGCATGTACGCCATCGACTCCCCGCCGTAGCCGCTGCGTAGATTGGCTGCCGTCATGTCGTGCATATCTTCCTCCCTAGATGATGCCGAGGCTTGCCTCGTCGAGCGGGCACCGGCTCTCAAGCGCCGCCCTGCTTCGCTGGGCTCCGTTGTGCTCCCTTGCGCTTCCGGTCGCGCTCTGTGGCGCATCCGCGACACAACCCAAGGAGCTCCATCCGGTGCCCCGTGATCTCGTAGCCTGTTGCGGCCCGGGCCGCCCGTTCGACGTGGCAGATCGACTTCATGCGCACATCGTCCAGCCTCCCGCAGCCCATGCATCGAACATGGTAGTGGCGCGCGGCGTCGGCATCGAATCGGCGCTGTCTGCCGGCCGCCTCGATGCTCTGCACAAGCCCGTGCTCGGCCAAGATCCCCAGGTTGCGGTAGATGGTCCCGAGACTGATCCGTGGCAGGCGGCGCTTTGCGATCCGGTAGATCTCGTCGGCTGTCGGATGGCCTCCGGCCTCTTCGATGGCGGCCAGCAGCGCGCGACGCTGTCGCGTCATCCTTAGCCTGGGGCGCATCTCTCTCCGCCTGTTCATAATAGTAACCATTCTCGCCTACTCTACCTCTCTGTGGTCCTGAGTCAAACCAGGGGTGGACGTCCTTGTGCGCGTCGGGGCACAACGATGTGCCGGGAAACGCGCCCGGCGCATTCCGAATCAGGAAACAGCCCAGCGCGCCGAGAACTAGCAGGCCGGGCGGCTATGTGAGCACACTGCGGCGCCTGAATGCGTGAGGAGGAGAGAGCATGGCAACGACGACCGTCCTCTGGAGAGAAGGGATGCATTTCTGCACGCAGCTGGGGTCCGGGGAGCTCATGTGTGACGAGTCCTCGGAGGTGGGGAAGGCATATCCTTCCGCGCCGGAACTGCTGATGGCCTCCCTGGGCTCTTGCATAGGGTCGGTCCTGGTCTACTTCTCGACCCGGCACGACATCGACCTCGAAGGAATGAGGATCGACCTGGACTGGGAGATGGCAGAGAGGCCTCACCGTATAGGAGAGATCCGGATTGGGGTTCACATTCCCCGCGCTCTCCCCGAGGAGCAGGTCAGCACACTGGAGCGCGTCGCGCACTCATGCCTGATCCACAACACGCTGATCCACCCGCCCGAGATCGAGCTGGGCCTGTCGGCCGCCGACTCCTAGCTGCTCTCGCCCTCCGCCATCTCGACCACTTCGCGCCGCCCGGCCTCGAGGTACTCGCCCTCGTCCGGCGCGAGGCGCCGAAGCAACTCCATGAACTCCCCGATGTGCTCTCGCTCTTCGTTCGCGATGTCCGTCAGTACTTTCTTCGCGAACTTGTCGTCCGTGGCGTCCGCGTGGGCCATGTAGACATGCACCGCCTCGTGCTCGGCCGCGATGTTGAGTCGAATCGCTCGGATCAGTTCTTCCTTGGTCAGCTTCCGCGGCACGACGCCCGAGAAGGGATTGAGGAACTCCGGCATCAGTCACCTCCTGGCGACATTGAGGTATCCATCTGCGGCGACCCGGCGCTGTAAAGCCGGACCCAGTGCTTGGTTCCGGCCCCCTCTTGTGACCCCTTCGACCTCAGTGTCCGGATTCTCACACGAAGCTCACAGGTTGTATTCCCGTCGACCCATCGGTGACCGGGGAAGAGGAGCGTTTCCGCTTCTCTCCGGGCACGGTTGACCGGCGAGCGCCAGGGCGCTATCATTGGCACGCGATGAAGCACGCACGCTGCCGATCACGAGCGGAGAGAGACCCGCGGCGAGAGCGACGCGGAGCGTTTCTGCGTGGCCGGTGGCGTGACTTACCTACCTGACCGCCGTCCGAAGGCGGCGTCCTTTCCAGAAGCCACAGGCCGCGGGGTCTGTGGCTTCGGTGCATTTCCAGTGAGGTGAGAGCCAATGGACGATCGTATCTCTCAGATGACGGTAGCAGACTTCGAGGAGGTGGCGAGTGTGTGGGAGGAGGCCGAGCTGTGGCCCCATGTGGGCGAGGACCGGGACTGGTTCGAGAGAGCGCTCGCGCGCAATCCGGACTCCGCCCTCGTGTGGCGCCAGGAAGGGAAGATCGTCGGCACCGTGATCGGCGCCTGGGACGGTCTGCGCGGATGGATCTACCATCTGGCCGTGCTGAAGGCCCACCGCAACCGCGGCATCGGAGGGGAGCTTCTGGGGGCGGCCGAGGATCGGCTGTGGAGGCTGGGTGTGAGACAGATCAACCTGATGGTCTACGAGGAGAACGACTTCGCCAAAGCCTTCTACCTCCGCCGCGGGTACGAACACTCGCCGGCGAAGGTGCTGAGGAAGAGGCGCTCCGGCGCGGATCGACAGAACGCGGCGTCGGGCTGAGGCCTCATCGTCTCTCGGCGGTGTCTGTACCAGTGGCCAGCGCTTCCTCAGCGTCGCTCCCCGGTTCGCGACAGGTGGCGCATAGCGTCAACAGGCGCACGCAGGCCATCCGGCGAATGACCATTGTGGCCAGGAGGATTCCTCAGGCTGTAAGAGGGGAGAGCCATATGGCACCCAACGTGAATCGGCGTCTCATGAACGCGGTGGCGTTTACTGCCGCCTGGATCGTGACGACGGGCGCATTCACGGAGGCCCAGCCGCTGCCAGCTGAGCTCAAGGCGGCGGTGGCCCAGGCCTCGGCCTCTGTCATCCCGGCCCTCGTTCGCATCCATGTCGTCGAGGCGGACTACTGGGAAGGCCGCGAGATCAAGTCCGAGGCGACGGGTAGCGGCGTCATCTTCACCCATGACGGGCACGTTATCACCAACCACCACGTCGCCGGACATGCCGCGCAGATCACGTGCACTCTCGCCGACCGACGCAAGATCGATGCCGAGCTCGTCGGAACCGATCCGCTCACTGACATCTGCGTCATAAAGCTGCTCCCGTCAACGGCCGAGCGGTTCGCGGTCGCGCACTTCGGCGACTCCGACGCCGTTCGCGTTGGTGACCCCGTTCTCGCCATGGGTAGCCCCCTCGCGCTCTCTCAGTCCGTCACGCTCGGCATAGTGAGCAACACCCAGCTGGTCATGCCAGACCTTCTGTGGCCGTTCACACTTGAGCTGGAGGGTGAAGATGTCGGCTCCATGGTGCGCTGGATCGGCCACGACGCGAAGGTCGGCCCGGGCAGCTCCGGCGGGCCGCTGGTCAATCTCGAGGGCGAGGTCGTCGGCATCAACGAGATGTACTTCGGTCTCGGTGCCGCCATCCCCGGTAGTCTCGCCCTGAGCGTCGCCCAGGAGATCCTCGCCTCCGGGAGGATTGCCCGCGCCTGGCTCGGCCTCGAGGTGCAACCACTGCTTGAGTCACAGCAGGGGGAGACAGGCGTCCTCGTCAGCGGCTCCATTCCGGACTCGCCGGCAGAGCGCGCCGGCTTCCAGCCTGGCGATCTCCTCATCTCGCTCGCCGGCCGCTCCATCCATGTCCGACATCCTGAGGAGCTGCCCGGATTCAACCGGCTGATTGCTGACCTGACGATCGGCGAGCAAGTTGGTGCCGTCGTCCTCCGCCGGGGTGCTCGCCAGATCCTCCGAGTCGTGCCAGAGGAACGAGAGGCGGCTCAGCCCCGGGAGGGCGAGTTCCCGGAGTGGGGCATGACGGGTCGCAACCTGTCCTTCGTCCAGGCAAAGGAGATGCGTCGCTCCAAGAGCGGCCTGTTAGTCACCAGCGTGCGCCCGGGCGGTCCGTGCAGTGACGCAAAGCCGGCCATCGCCGGGGGAGACGTCATCACCGCCGTGGGTGAAACGGCCGTCGTCACCTCGACCGACCTCACGGCAGCCACTGGGCGGCTCATCGCAGGCGCCGACGGTCCCGTTCCCACTCTCGTGCTCTTCGACCGGGGCTCTGAGCACTGCATGACCGTCGTCAGGGTCGGGAAGCGCCCTCTACCTGATCCTGCCGTCGAGGCCCGCAAGGCCTGGTTGGGCGTCGCCGTCCAGGTCCTCACGCGCGAGTTGGCCGAGCAGCTCAGGCTGGAAGGTCGCACCGGAGTCCGAGTCACCCAAGTTCTGCCAGAGGGCGCCGCCGAGCGCGCCGGGCTGCAGGTCGGCGACTTCATCGTTGGTCTCGATGGCGAGGACATCCGCGCCTCGCGCCCGCAGCACGTGGACGTCTTTCAGACTATGATTCGCCGACGCCGCATCGGCGCCGAGGCCGAGTTGGCAATCATCCGCGATGGCACCGAGATGACGCTCACCGTCCGGCTCGAGGAATCCCCGAAGGCCGCGCGCGAGATGGCGCGCTACCGCGACGAGAGCTTCGAGTTCACCGCGCGCGACATCACCGTGAACGACCGCTTCCTGCGTCAGTGGCCGCCTGCTCAGCAGGGAGCGCTGGTCGACGTCGTGAGTGAGGGAGGCTGGGCCGCGCTGGGCCACCTCGCCGTGGGTGACCTGATCGTCGAGGCGGACGGCCGCGAAGTCCGGAACGTTGGGGACGTCGAACGTCGGATGGGCGAGGTCGCTGTGGGGAAGCTGGATGCGGTTGTCCTTCGCGTGCAGCGCGGCATTCACTCGCTCTTCGTAGAGCTGGAGCCGAAGTGGACGGAAGTACCCGTCCCGTCAAACGCCGACGCGCAGTGACGGGGCGAAGACACCAGGAGGAAGGACGATGATCGGACGACGCTGGTGCGCAGCGATCGCCGTATGGCTGGCGTGTATGCTGTTCGCCTGGGAGGGATGCCTCCCAACGGCCGCCGCCGACGAGGCCGCGACCGCCGCCCAGAAGATCAGCGAGGCTTCTGGCGATGCCGTGGTCAGCCTCGAGGTGGTTCTCAACCTCCGAATGGTGTTCGAGGGAGAGGAGGCCGACGAGGAGGAGCGCACGAACAAGACCGACGCGACCGTCATTGACCCGAGCGGGCTCGCCGTCTGCTCCCTCTCGGAGATTGACCCGTACTACCGAATCGACAACACGGACCCGACCTATAGATTCGAGTCCGAGATCAGGGATTTGAAGCTCATCGCCGCCGATGGCACTGAAATCCCCGGCAAACTCGTGCTGCGCGACCGCGATCTCGACCTCGCGTTCGTGCGCCCCTCCGAGATCCCCCAGCGGCCTCTGGCAGCCATCGACCTCAGCAAGAACGCCGAGCCCCAAGTCATGGATAGCATCGTGACACTCGGGCGCCTCGGCGAGATCGGGAACCGCGTCCCTTGGGTCACCCTCGACCGAATCCATGCCCTCATCGAGAAGCCGCGCACGTTCTACGTATGCGGCATGAACACGTGGCTTGCCGGTCTGGG
>JALGXW010000020.1 GCA_029821875.1 Candidatus Hebobacterum abditum
GTAACTCGCGTTTCCACGCGACAAACAGCTGTGTGGGGGCCGACGTGGCGCTGTGTCTCGGCCCGCCCACCGCGGTCTCATCCGAGAGCGACGAGGGATGCCCACGGCACGCCAAAAACGCCCTCAGAGCAAGGTTGGGGCGGTTGCAGGGGAGAATAACCGCGGCAGGTGGATCCATGGCCGACGCGATCAGATTTGAGCGGGTTTCGAAGGTCTTTCAATCCCGGCAGGTGGCACTGTCGGACATGTCCTTCACGATCCCCATCGGCTCGACGGTGGGGCTGCTCGGCCCGAACGGGGCCGGTAAGTCGACCGCCATCCGGATCGCACTGGGCCTGATCTCCGCAAGCGCCGGGGGCGTCCACGTCTTCGGCAGTCCGATGGCCCCGGGCGCCAAAATGCTGCGCCAGCGCATCGGGTACCTTTCCGACGAGCCCGCCTTTCCCAGCGATCTCTCGGCCATTGAGTACCTCCGCTTCGTCGGACAGTGCTTCGGCCTCACCCGACTGGAGCGAAAGGCGCGGATGGGCACCCTGCTGTGCGCGGTCGGCCTGAGCGATGACGCCGGCCGCGGCATCGGAACCTTTTCGACCGGCATGAAGACGCGGCTCGCGATCGCCGCCTCGCTTATGAACGATCCGGAGCTGCTCATCTGGGACGAGCCGACCTTGGGCCTCGATCCCATCAGCCGGCGGCAGCTCCTCGAATTGCTGGAGCAGTTTCGCGGCCGGAAGACCGTACTCCTCAGCTCCCATATCCTGGGAGATGTCGACCGCGTCTGCGATCGGCTGCTTGTTCTCAACCAGGGACAGCTGCTCTTCGACGGAAGCCGCTCCGACATGGAAAACCTCCTTCCCGAGAGCGTTCTGGAGCTCCGTATCTCTGGACCCGTCGACACCTTTCGGGAAGCGATCCTCTCCAGGCTCGGACGCGAGGGCCTTTCGCTCGGCCAGGGAACGCTTCGAATTGAGCTGCGAGCGGATGAAAGCGTCGGCGACATCGTCTCGCAGCTACTTGCCATGGCCGAAGAGACCGGCACGACCGTCGTCGGTATCAATTCGACAGGGCGGCGACTCGAAGACGCTTACCTCAAGCTGGTCTCCGAAGACGAGTTCAGCGGCTTCCTGCGGGTGACGGGATGAACGACGAGAAGTCCCGGCCGATGACGGAACTGGGCCGCCGCCCCCCGAAGCTCTGGCAGTCGATACTCATCTTGGCGCGGGCCGATCTCGCGGCGATCTGGCGCTCCTGGCTCTGCCGCGGATTCTTCATCGTCAGCGCGCTGCTCACCGTCCTGACGCTCAAGGGGATGCAGGCCGATCAGGCGGCCGCGAGCCAGATGCTGGAGGTCGTCTACACGACCTACATCATCATCTGGATGCATGCCGTGATCTTCATCGCGGGGGGCGCACTCAGCCGCGAACAGGACTGCCTGATGGACGCGATTCTCAGTGAGTTTCGCGATCATGGTGATGTTCGTCGGCGTTCTCCTCCCCGCGAGTTTCTGGGCGATGCGGCAGGATAAACTCGTGAGGACAGACAGCGGTTATGTGGCGGCCCACAGCTGGGGGGCCGAAGTGGAACCGTGGGACGCCCAGAAGCTCTTTGCCGGCGCGCCAGGCACGGTCCTGAAGGTGACGGTCGAGGAGAGCGACCGCGTTAATGCGGGCGACGTACTGGTCCAGCTTGACGATCGGGAGCTGTTCGATGAGTTGGAGGCCCGGCGTCGCGCTGAGGAGGGCGCCGTTGCCGCCGTGGAGCAGGCCACCCGCGACCACGAAGAATCGATCCGTGCCGTCTCCGGGGCGGAGAGTGCGGTCGACCGGGCTCGCCGGGCCCTTCGGGGAAAGGAAGTGATGAGCCGCATCGAAGGGGCCGACCGGGAGGCCGATCTTCGAGAGGCGGAAAGAAGTCTTCAGAAGGCAAAGAACGAGGTGGACGACAAGAAGGCGGCGATCGCATCGGCGAAGAACGCCCTCGAACTCGGCCGATCCCGGGTCCGGGACGCCAGGGTCAAGCTCGGCCACAGCACGATCACGGCCCCGATCTCCGGCTATGTCACGGAAGCGCCGGTCGAAGTTGGACAGCATGTCCTCCGCGGCATACACCTCGTCACAATCGCCCCGCTCTACGAGTATCAGCTGCGCGTCCCCGTGAACAAGTTCGAGGACTTCCAGCGGATGGAGGAGGGCCTGAAGACCCTCATCAATATTCAGAAGACGGAGTTCGAGGGAACGGTACACCGGATCGGGGCGACCACACGTGCGCAGGGGGACGGTGCGAAGAAGAATTTCGTCATCGTCCGCTTCAACAGCGGCGGAAAGCTCGGCCTCCTCGGCCTGGACGCCGATGTCCGGATCGT
The DNA here is from genome assembly GCA_029821875.1 of Candidatus Hebobacterum abditum. Lineage (GTDB taxonomy): Bacteria > Armatimonadota > Hebobacteria > Hebobacterales > Hebobacteraceae > Hebobacterum > Hebobacterum abditum. The sequence goes on from JALGXW010000020.1 coordinate 2,363, forward strand.
CATGCCTCCGAAGGAGGAGGAGTCGACGATGGCCGGGGCGCTGCTGGACACGGTCACCGGCCGGGGCAAGGACGACATCGACACGAAGACCACCTCGGTAACCACCCCATGGATGCTCCTCTGCCTCTCAAAGGTGGTGGGCTGCGCCTTCCTGCTGATCGCCCTGTCGATGCTAACGGCCGTGGTTACGCGAAACGCTCTCATCGCCATCCTCGGCGTGACGGGAATGTGGCACATCTCCAACCTGATCTTCGACTTTGTCGGCCTGCCGGAGCTTTCTTACTTCGAAATGGTCCGGACGATGGACAAGGTGCTCACCGGCGTCGCCAGCGTGGGGGATGAGCTGACGGCGATCGCCTGGCTGTTCGGCATCGCGGCCGCCTTTGCCGGCCTTACCGTGGCGGTGTTCATCTCGCGCGATCCGCCCAAGTAGGGATCAGCGCCGTTTCCCCCGTTTCTGTCCCATCGCCGCCTACGGGCTCGCGGCCTGACCGGACTTGGCTTCGTCTCTCGTCGCGGCATCTTCCTCACGCCTGCAGCCCGCGATCGCGCCCGCGCCTTGATCTGCTCAGGAATCCGAGGCGTGCTGATACCAGCGGAGCCCCAATCCCGCCAAGCGCCGTGCCATCCATGCGATGGAACTGTGCCCTCTCCGTCCCCTAGCAGGCGTCCCAGACCAATGTGACAATCGCAGGGCGCTCCCCCAGCACTGCCACAGCACTTCTGCCTAGGGGTCACCTCTACTCATAGCGGTAGACCGTGCAGCGTTCGATGCTGATTTCCTTGTCCCGGAAGCGCCATCGGTTTCCTTGGTCGTTCTCGTCGCCGTTGAGCTGTCGCCCTGGGACCCATTGGCCGTCTCTGAACTCGCCTTCGTCGACGGCGCCGATGCCGGCGAAGCGCGGGCCGGGAGTGGTGGGACGAAAGGCCACTCGGAACCCGCTCCCCACACCGAAGAACTCATCGGGTCCGGTGTTGATGACCAGGCCGCAGCCCTCCTCGGCCCTGTAGCCGAAGATGGAGTCGAGGCTGATATCCAGGTGATAGCCGCCCAGCTCGCAGGAGACGCTGGGGTGATCCTTGTCGAGGACGAAGCCGGTCGTCCGGTCGAGGCCCTGATGTTCGAGGATGAGTGGCGCCATCTGCCTCAGCGCGGCGTAGCTCTCGCTGAGAGGCGCCGCGGCAGGCTCTTCGATCGAATCGACGGCGAAGGGCGACGTGCCGATGGCGTCGTGCTGTCCGATGGCATAGAAGACATTGCGAGCGCCCACGGCGTCCCTCATCATCTCGGGGATGAACAGCGGGTTCCCTTGCTGTGTGTAGCGCCGGCACCATTCGTGGATGCGGGGCGAGTAGATGTCGGGGGCCAGGAAGTCGATGTGCTCGCCCGCGGCTTGCCATATGTCCATGACGTGCGGCAGCGGGCCGCCGCTCGGGTAGTCGCCCGGCGTGCCCGGAGGCCCTCCGAGCGCTGCGTTGACGAACATGGGGAGGTCGTGCTCGGCGCGGCCGGCCGCGGTCACTGCGTCGATATAGCGGGCATAATGCCAAGCCATGAAGATCTCGTCGGTGTGCGTTCCGCGGCCGAACAGCGCCTCCCGGGTGCCCGCGGTCTGACAGTCCGACGCCTCCCAGGCGTTGCGCACGTGTGGAAGCAAGGAGTCTTTGTTCTTCACGAGGTAGTCGACAAGGGCCTCTGGCACCGGCCCCGAGAAGGCCTCCTCAGCCTCGCGACAGCGGTCGCGCGAATCGCCCAGCAACCCCACTTCATTCTCGACTTGTATCATAATGACCGTGTGCTCGCCGCCGTCGACTTCCTTGATGTGCCGCATGAGGGCCGCGAAGGCTGCGGCGTCGGCCTGGCTGTTGGCCTCGGATAGTGTCGACAAGACCTCGATGGGCCGGCCATGACCGATACGTGCTCGCGGGAAGCGCTCGTAATCCTTCTTCACCCATTCGGGGATGTAGCTCGACATCCCATTCTTCCAGCTGCCGAACCACAAGAAGATGATCCGCAGCCCGTGGCGACGAGCGCCCTCGATGAGGCCGTCCACCAGGGCGAGTTCGAATCGCCCCTCCTCCGGCTCGAACTGCATCCACGACACCGGCGCCAACACCGTGTTGAAGTTCAGGTCAACCATCCGTTGCCAGATGGGCTCCATGTAGGCCAGACACGACGAACTCGAGTTGTGCAACTCTCCGGCGAGCACCAAGAAGGGCTTACCGTCCACCATGAGTTGCGTCGCGCTGCCCTGCGTCCGGAGATACGGGGTTCCTTCATCGCGTGTGCGGTTTGCCGGCATTGCATCCACCTCTCTCAAGCGTCGAGGATCTGAAGGACATCACTCATCGACACCCGGGTCCTACATATCACGGCATCGGAGGCGCCTGATCCCGTTGATCCAAGACCCCTCCCGGTGCAGCCTCTGAATCTCGTTCACCTCGAGGTACTATTTTCAACGAACAGCCTCAGGAACTTCCAGATCTCTTCGCCTGCGGTAATGCCCCTGTTCCCCCGGGTGCCTGGCCAGTCATGCCTACCGCCAACCAGTTTGTGGAGCCACACCTGGTGGCCGTCAATGCCGTCTGTACCGCCCTGCCCCCCTGAACGTTAGCACTCACGATGTCAGTACCCCCCCCGGCCCTAGCCAAGCCCATCGTGGCCGGTGAACTTGAGGAACGCCTCCAGCACGGCGGCTGCGTTCTCGCCCGAGGTCTCCGGCTGGAGCGCCTTCGCGGGCGCGAGGATGTACCCGCCACCGCCGCAGCGACATCCCATGGGACTAGCCACACAGGATAGGGGGCTTGACACGCCCTGACATCTGCGCTATGGATCACAAAGAAGCCCAGTTGAGCGACAACTGCGAGCGGCGTCGCTCCGGTGCGGCCGAAGGGGACATGGTGAGCAGGGGGGACGCGCCACCAAGCCTGACAGAGCTTTGGGGAACGCAAGCGCAAGCTATGCGCGGTGGCTTACCAAGCTCGCGACTGCGCGGTGTTCCTCGTAGGCGCAACTACGGTTTCACACTCATCGAGCTCCTCACCGTTCTCGTCATCATCGCCGTGCTGGCAGGGATGATGTTCCCCACTTTCGTGCGAGCGCGGGAGGCCGCGCGTCGGACGGTCTGTCTGTCCAACTTGAAGCAGATCGGACTCGCCATACAGATGTACGCCGCGGACCACGGGTCACTTGCTCCGCCGCAGCCTGGCCGCGCGCCCATTTCCCACAAGAACCTGGTCACCGGCGAGGAGACATTGGTCCCGTGTGCGCTCGACGGCGGGAGAGTCTACCGCCAGACGTGCGGCACGGATTACACGATGACGGACCTGCTCATGCCGTACCTTGGGGACCGAGAGCTGGCCCGATGCCCGTCCGCGAAGCATCCGGAAAACGAGTGCTTCGCGTGGTCGTATGAGGTACTCCTGGCAGGGATGAGTATCGACCGTGGGCCCCTGGGTATGGCCACCGGAGGCGATGTCACTCGCCTGCCAGTCATCGTGGACGTGTTCGGGGAGTTGTGGGGGAGCAACCACACGCCCGACGTTAGGTGGCCCGTCCATTTCAGGAACACCCTCTATCTCGATGGTCACGTGAAGGGCCGGTATTACGACGTGGCCAGCCATAGTCTGCTGGAGTGACATGAGGCCGACAGCAGTAACAGTGTCAGTGAAGCGCAGGCGGTCGCCCCAGCGAAGGGGGGCGCGCTGGCTTGGGGACATCACGCGGCCGCGCAGGTGGCTGAGCGACCTAGAGGCAGGGGAAGGGAGGATGCCTTCGTGGCCCCTCGCGTTGGCGTTGATTGCAGCGGCCGGGGCCAGTATAGGCGGGGTGCTGGACAAGTGGGTCCCGTGGCACATGGGGTTGTGGGCTCTGGCTGCGCCGGCCGTGGCAGCAGTGTTGGTGCCAGTGCTCCAACTCAGCGTCTTGCGGCCGCTGGGGGGGAGAGCAGGCGCGCTTGAGGTCATGCGGGCCTGGGGGCTGTCATTTGCACCGTTGGCGGCTGTCATGCCAATCAACCTCTGGGTCGTCCTGCATCCACCGCAGGACCCATTTGGGCTGAGCGGAGTCGCGTTGCTGGCGGACCTGTTGACGAAGGCGGCATTGGTGTACGGAGCGGTGCTTGGCGTCGCGGCGACGATGGCGATTAACCAGTTTCAGATCCGGGCGCGTCTCAGCCGCACGCCGGGGTCGTGGTGCAGGCCGCGTGACATTGCCCTGGCTCTCGTTGCGCCGTTGCGTCTGTTCTCCGAGTTGCGGACACAGCGCGGGCTGATGTTGGGGAGCCCGCACCTGGGCAGCGCGCTGCTGGCGGCGGCGGCCGTGGGCATCGGTGACGCCTATGCGCGCATCAAGGGAGTGTCATCGGTGCTGCCAGCGCTCTACCAGGTGATACCGACAGGGGATACCCCGGGGCTGGCGCCCCAGTCCGACTGGGTGCTGGTGCTTGTGCAGATGGGCACCGCGCTGCTCATCATGGCCCTGTCGGGCCTGGTGCTGTGGTGGCTGAGCAGGGCACTGCGGGGCAGCGCGACTCTGGGGCAGCTGACGGTTGCTGCGGGTCTCTCATTCTCGCCGCTGCTCCTGTTCTACACTGCAGCCGCCGTGGGTGCGGAGCCCGGGAGATGGGACAGGTATGTCGGGCTGGGAACGGCCGGCTGGTCGGTCGCGCTCTGCGCGCTGGCGATGGTCGCCCTGAATCCGCAGCTCCCCTCGTGGCGCCGAGCAGCGGGAGCGGGGCTGGCCCTGATGACGGTGGTCACGGTCGGCCTGGTGGCCAGGACCGAGGCCTATCAGCGGGGGCTGGCCGTGAACTACCTGCGATGGCTGGTTTGGGTCGCGCCGCGGGGGCAGGCAGAGGCGCACGCGCGCTACGACTTGGCCCTCGCCAAGGTGACATCTGAGGGACAACGCCGGCGAGATCTGTCGGCAGCGATCCCGGACCTGTTGGGCATAGCGCGGGACTACCCGAACTCGCTGTCGGCGGCCCGCTCTCTGGACACGATGTCTCTGCATCACATCTCTCAAGGGGAACTGCATCAGGCAGAGACGTGCGCCTATGCCCTCCTGGGAATAAGCGATTCGCCCCGCTACGATGCGCGGACCTGGCATGGAAAGGCGCTCCTGCGGCTCGGGAGCATCGAGTATCAGCGGGGCAACCTTGCGACCGCCACGGGCTATTGGCAGGAGGTGGCGATGCGGCATCCAGAGTTGAGAGATGAAGCGATGCATTCTCTGGAAATGGTGGCGAGTGTCGGACATGGGGAATAGGTGTCCCGCCGCAGCGTGCCTGGCGACCACGGCCCTCTTATGCTCAGAACGGCACGTCTGTAGCCACTGGGAGGGCGTCTGGCTAGCCTCGACCTCTACTGGGGGCATGGTGGGTCACGACACAGGGCGGCCTCGTGAGTCCGCCGTTCTGATAGGGCCTCGCCTATCGCTCGCCCAGCCACTCCACGACCATCTCATTCGTCGCGCGCACGTAGTCCCTCGGATCGCCGCAGCACTCCGGGAGCGCTACGATGCACCGTGCCACCAGCCGTTCCCGCCGCCCCGGCTCTTGCACCCTCTCTAACGCCTCCTCCCGCGCCTGCTCGCTCGGGAAGACCGCGCACAGCAGATGATCCAGGCTGAGCTGGTCTCGGACCAGGAACTGGTGCAGTCCGTCGTCTTCGAGCCCGGGCAGGCTCTGCACCACGTCCTTCCGAAAGAACAGCCGCACGCTGGGTTGGTAGTCCTCCGCCAACTCCTCGTCAACGAACCCTTTCCGCTGCGAGTTCGCCACCTTCTCGCTAGCGTAGTAGTTGGTAACGGCCATGACCCCGACGAAGTCGGCGCATCTGCGAGGGTCGAGCAGATACTTGGCCCCGATCGGCTCCCCGGAGAGCAGTCCCCTACGAACGCATTGATTGAAGCTGTAGAGCCTGCCATGTGCGAAAATGCTGACGGCGCGCTCAACGGTTGTGGCATGTTGGACCAGCAGCTTCAGACGGGGGTCATACCCACCTGAGTCAACGGAGAACCCGGACGCAGCGCCCGCGCGAGCCATCGCCATGAACCGTATCTCTTTCAGGGCGTCAACGATGTCCTCCGGGCTTGCGCGGCTCTCTGCCGCCGCGTCCAGTCTTCTGGCCTCGGCCTGGAGCCGGTCGAAGTAGCGATCGTGGCCAGCCGCGGCATCCAGCAAGCATGCTATACTGTCGCCGGTCGCGGCTTCCCTGTCTCCCACGGCATCCAGGAATCGTCGCAGGTACAACAGCGCCGCTTCCTTGGCGGCCGGTGCGCAGGCCCGCGCGTTGCCCTGCTCCGCGGCGGCCATCGCTGCCTTCACAGGCTGCTCTGCCATGCGGTGCGTCTCGTGCATCCACTCGATGAAGTCCATCCGCATCAGCCCCCGCGTTGCCTGCGAACCGCGGCCCACCCAGCGCTAGGCGGCGACCCGGTCTACAAGCTCCCGTGCGATCTCGGTCCACCGGGTGAACCGCTCGGGCTTGCCGTCACAGGTATGCGTGTCCTTCAGGATCATCTCCACCACGCACCCCTTGGTCGCCTCGAGCGTGCGCTCTATATAGGCTCGGATCAGATCTTCGTTGAACTCACCCGTCAAATGCGCGGGGTGGGGCTTCCACGAGAAGATGTACCGCGCTCCGAGCTTCTCCGCGCACTTCTCCACATCGGCGAACGGCGAGATCGAGACGCGCCGCATGTTTGGGATCGCCATCACGTCGTCGAGCTTCAGAGTCAGGTCCTCGCAGCACCCGTATCCGGCCAGCCCGAACGGCTCCAGCAGTTGCCGCTCGTAGGCCAGCGCGAACTCCGCATGCATGTCCGGCGACACCTGGGCCAGCTCCTGCGACTCCGCCGACGCCCACATGTCACGCGGCCGGATGTGGTTCGGATCGTGGTCAGGGTGCGGCAGCTCCGCCGTGTATCCCACTCCGCCCGATGAATGATAGGTGCCGTCGTTGTTCAGCGACAGCAGATTCTGCTCCTCGAGCTGCTCGACCCAACGCCGGTTCCCCTCACACAGGATCGCCATCGCGTCGTGAATCATCTGCGGCTCGGCCACCATGTCGATCATCGCCTGGTTGAGCCCACGCAGCGAGGTGTACTGCTGCATGAGATGGAAGCTGACGTGGGCCACCCCCTTCAGCCGTACGTCGAGGATGTCGCCGAACAAGTCCTGCGCCAGGCCGAGCCGCTCCTCCTCCTCCGCTTCGTCATGGGTGATCTCGGGAGAGTGCAGCTTCTTCAGGTCCGCCGCTTCGTTCAGCACGGGATCGAAGGCCCACGACCCCAGCGTCTCCGTGCTGGGGATCTGCTTTGGCTCGAGTCCCCAGCCCGTGCTGTGAATCACCTTGTCAACGACGAGATCCCTCTCGATGACGGTATCGTCGCGGAGGTGTTCGTGGTAGAAGATGCGGCCGCGAAGTCCGGCCTCGTATGCGCGGGCCGTTTCCCCCTCGCACACGAGGTTCGAGGCCGGCAGCAGCTCACGCCACGACCCCTCGGGGAACACGAGGATCATGGGGCGCGCCGAGTCGAGCTGATTGCTGCGTCGCCAGAGCTCTCGCCTCGCCGCCATCGCCGGCAGCTCGGCGATCTCGGCCACCCGTTTCGCCAGCTCGCGGAGCACCTTGCGATCTTGAGTCGCTATCGTCGCCATTCCTGGCCTTATCCCTCACACAGTGTTGGCCGACACACTCACAGTGCCGACCATGGCAGACTCGCCTGCGCGGTTACGTGATCATGCTTCGCCTGCCGACTCTCCCGGTCCTAGCTTCGGCTCTTCTCTCTGTCCCGGACGAGCATCAGAGGAGATGAAACACGCTAATCTCACTGACGCGAACACCTATGAGACCATCGCCGGCCGCGAACCTAGAACCTCCTGTCCGCGATTTCGCACCACTGCACGCCAGCGTGAACACCTACCTACGGGGCCTTCCAGATCACCTTGCCCTGCCCGTCCAGTAGGTCAAGCCCAGGAGCGCCGTCCCCCCACATTCCCAGTCCTACCCGCTGCTTGCCGTTCCCGTCCATCAGCGCCAGGCCGGTACCTCCATCCGCCCCCGTGCCCAGGCCGACCACCTGCTTCCCGTTCCTATCCATCAGCGCCAGGCCGGTGTCGCCATCCGCCCCCGTGCCCAGTCCGACCATGTGCTTCCCGTTCCCATCCATCATCGCCAGCCCAGTGGTGCCGTCTGCCGACACGCTCAGGACTGCCCGCACCGTCCCCTCCCCATCCACCAGTTCAAGCCTCTGCGCCCGTATCACCTCCGGCACGTCGCTCTCCTTCCCCGCGGCATACGCGACCGCGGCCACCGTGACAACCACACACACCGCCATCACCACTATCGCCCACTTGAGTCGCATGCTGCTCGCCTCCTGTGGTCAAGCTAGGTGTCCGCACCGGGGTTGGCCTTCAGGTACTCTTTCCGGAACTTATCGAGACACTGCTGCAGACCGCGGCGCACGGCGTCGTCTAGGCCGTGCGCAGACGTATCTACCGTAAGGGTGTAGCCATCCATCCACGTGACCGCCTCGGGGACGAAGATCTCGCGACCATTCTGCGAACGCGACAGCGTAGCCGCCTGGCGCAATTCGAGCGTCAGCGAAGCACCATAGCCAATCGCTGGCCCTCCAGGAGCCACATTGACGTCTCCGCAAGTGAGCGAGACATGGAGCACGGCCGGCGTGTGCCGAGCCTCGTCCGTAACGCGGAGGCCAGGCATTCCCCGCAGGTATAGCTCCGTCTGCGTCTTCATCTGGTTCTCGACAGCGCTGGTGGCAGGTCCGCCGAAGGACGCCGTCTCGACTAGGACAGTCACGAACTCCAGCCCCTCCATGCCAGTCATGCTGAAGACCGGGGACATTTGGTATCCTTTCCGACTGTTGCAGTACCAGAAACAACCACCACGACCGCGCAGGTGAGCAGCAATGCGCCTCGGGCATGTAGCCGCATCATGCGCCGCCTCCCTTCATGTCTGTCGCCTACGTAGCCCAGTCAGGCTCGTGGAGCAGGGGACTCACGGGTGGTAACTCAGGGCCCCTCGTCGGCCAATTCGCCCCAGTCTACACGCGCCCTGCTGCGCCAGGCGGTGTTCGACACATTGCCTGAGGCGGAGGTGCTGGCGGCGCTGTTAGGTGCCTTCCACGAGTGCGCGATAGGCTCGCCAACACAGGTGACGTCCGGACAAGGGTGTTCTCAGATGGTCACATGGAGCCGCCGGCGTCGGCGGCATGTCCGGCCCTCCAGGGCGCGACCTCCGCGGCCGTTCGATAGAGGGCGATGACTTTCTCCGGCTCTACTTCAGCCAGCAGATTGTGGATGGAGTTGAAGACGTACCCCCCGCCTTCGGATAGGCACGAGACGACCTCTGCCACTTCGGACTCCACCTCGCGGAGGGAACCGTGCGGCAGCGTCACCTGTGTGTTCGCGCCCCCTCCCCACAGGGCCAGGCGACCGTCGCATCGCTTCTTCCATTCCTCGTAGGAGTGCCCGCCGGCCGTCCACTGCACTGGATTCAGGATGTCGAAGCCGGCCTCGATGATATCGTCGATGATGTCGAAGACAGCGCCGCAGCAATGCAGGAATGTTCTCACATCGGGCGCGAGGCGGTGGACCGCATCGTTCATCCGGCGGTAGTAGGGCAGGAACAGCTCCCGGAAGGTGCGGGGCGAGGCGATCGTGCTCTCCTGCGTGCCCCAGTCATCGGCCGAGAGCATGACGATGTCCACGGAGGAGGCGATGGCCGGCAGGAGCAGCTCGGCCTTCTGGAGGAAGTGCTCGGTCATGAGTTCGTGGTAGTCGGCGACGTAGTCCGGCCGCAGCAGGCAGATGACCGGGAAGATCCCCACACCGCCGTGTGCCATGATCGAGATGCCGGCGCCGATGGGGCCGGTCGCAAACACGGCGCGATCGGTCGCCTCCCGCACCCGCGCACACAGCTCCGCGCTTCGGGTCACCGCCTCGGCCGTCGGCAAGTACCCCTCCAGGGTCTCCGGCAGCGCGTCGAGGTTATACAGTGGCAGCTCCTCGTCGTCCAGGGGGCCGAGCGGCTGTCCCCCGTGCTCGGAGTCGAAGACGAAGGAGGCGGGTGGCATGCGGGAGCCGGCGCGAGGCTGCTCGACGGTGCCGTCGGCCTGCACGACGTAATCATCCGGCCTTCGCACCTGCGCGGGCAGGCGGCCGCCGAAGTCGAAGTCGTGCCACTGCTCGGGCTGGTCGAACGCGTTCGTCATGTCCCAGTTGATGGTGACGACATCGCAATCGAGAGCGTCGAGCACATCCAGGTCCGGCAGCGCCAGCATCTGCATCGTGTCGTACACGCGAGGCCGTCGTGGCGGAAGGCCGAGGGCCTCCACCAGTCGGGGATAGGCGAAGCAACTAATGCCCGTGGAGGCCATGCCGGCCAGGTCCATGGGGACCCGATCGGTCTCCTGGAAACTGAGTCCGCGCAGCACGCGTTCACGCCGTGTCATCGGTGTATGCACCCCTTGCCTGCTTCATCGCTCTCAACTTCGCCCCTCACCGTTCCGGCACTCGCGGCCACCGGCCCCTCCCCTGCCTCGCCAAAGTCCATCGTCGCCTGCAAATCACCTCCATGCGTCACGCCCGGCCAGTCGTCCGTCCTGAAGGTTGATGCCGGAAGGCCCTCTGCGTTGAACAGGTTGGGGGTAGCAGTGCTGGTCCAGCCGAACCGCACTGCCGCCGGCTCCTTCACGCCAGGAGCCGATACTACCACGGCGTCGCCATCGAGGACCGCATCTGCTTCCACAAACTCACGATCCTCGCCAGCGATCGTGAAATCCGTCAGTGGACCGCCTCTGGCGATGAGGCCGCCGCCCACGTGATCGAACTCGACTCGAATCGCGTCTCCCTCGACACTCATCGAACGATAGACGGGGCCCGAATACACAAGGTCGTCGACCCCGTAGGTCTCTGCCAGGGCCCAGAGTGCGAGCCGGCGCCCGACGTCCTGCTTGTTCCTCGGGTGGATGTCGTCGACCTCGCCGATATCGAGTGTCACGGCCATGCCGGTGTTCGGGACCGACAGCGCCATCAGCTGCGCCTCTCGAAGCTCGGCCGGCGCCACGGGGTCGCCATACCGGAACGGCGCAATCTGCACGTAGTAGAATGGGAAGTCGCCCTGGCCCCAGACCTCGCGCCAGTTCCCGATCATCGCCGGGAACAGCCGCCGGTACTGGTAGGCCCGCATGTGGTTCGACTCGCCCTGGTACCAGATGACCCCTCGGATACGATACGGAATCAACGGAGCGATCATCCCGTTGTAGAGGACGGACGCGGTGTTGCTGTTGGCCAACCTGTACGGGTTGGGTTCGAGCACTGACTCGACCTTGTAGTGCCACTCTCCCGCAAGAGGGATGGACTTCGGGACGACGTCTCCATCGACAGTCAGAGTGAGCTGGTCAGCCTTCCCAACGAGACCCCCGCGCCCGCGGCCGTCAAAGACGCGCACCGCCAACACGTTCCGTCCGGCCTTCGTCACGCCGCCCCGAACGGTGTACTCGCGCGCCGTCTGCCAGGAATATGGCGTGCCGTGCCCGATGCTGCCGAGCTTGACGCCGTTGAAGTAGGTCGTATCGCAATCATCAATCGGGCCAAGACCGAGATGCAGAGTCAGGCCGTCCCACGATTCCGGGATCTCGACTGCTTTCCTGAACCAGACGACACCGTCGATCTCCATTTCACTGCCGACGCTCTCCCACGCCTGAGGTACCTCCATCCGGCTCCAGTGCGAGTCGTCATAGTCCACGGCCGCGTATCCCTTGAGCGAACCGGGGTTCTCGGCGTCCATCCTGAATCGCAGGGCATTCCGCTTCGCCTCTGCCTTGGCGTGCTTCTCGAGGTTCTCTGGCGTACGGTCGAGTAGGTCCTGCTCGAGGTCTTCTGAGTAGTCACCCAGCGATGTGAGCGTCTCGCGGCTCGTCCACGCCTCGGCCCGCGTGCCGCCCCACGACGTGTGAATCAGCCCGATGGGCAGATCGGTGTGCTCGAAGACCTCCCGTCCGAAGAAGTAGGCGACGCCGCTGAACCCGGCCACGGTCTCTGGGCTGCACACCGACCACGCACCCGCGCAATCATCCTGGGGTTCTCCGGCAATCCGTCTCTCGACTGAGAAGAGGCGGATGCGCGGGTGGTCCGCCGCTGCGATCTCCTCCTCGAAGTTCACCACTCCCTTGTGCCAGGGCTCAGCTGCCGCCAGGGACATCTGCATATTGGACTGGCCCGAGCATACCCACACTTCCCCGACCATGACGTTCGTCAGCTCGACGGAGTTCTCGCCCTCGATGGAGATGGCATACGGCCCGCCCGCTTCGGGTGTCTCGAGTTCGACCATCCATCTGCCATCCGAACCGGCGACGGCCGACGCGCCCGCCCCTCCCCAGCTTCCCTCCACGCTGACACGTTCACCGGCGTCCGCCCAGCCCCATACATGCGCGTCCATCCCCTGCTGCAGGACCATGTTGTCGCCGATCAACGCCGGCAGTCTTACCTCAGCGAAGGCGCAGGTCGAAAGCGCCAGGGCAAATGTGAGAGCCAATCCTACTCGTCGAACTAGTGGAAGTCTTATGATCTCCTCTCCACAGAACAACACAAGGCTCTTCTGGAAAGCACGTTCAAGCCCCGAAGAACTCAGCCGTTGCACCTCTCCTGAGATTCGCTATTCAGACCTGCTCGCGCAGAAAGTGGGCAGCCCTGCCACTCCCCCCCGCTGCCTCCTCGTACTCAGTCTTTGCGTCCATGTGCAGCGGACGGCCATATCGTGAGAAGCGATGGGGCCAGCTAGCCCGGCTGCGGCACGAGAACCACCGGCTGAAGTCCGAGAACCGGCCAAGGGCATGACTGAATACAGCATCACAGCAGGCAACACCTGGTAGGTTGCCTAGGTGTTGGCCAGCACCACTGTCGCCACACTCTCGTCGGGCAGCTCCATCCGGACTACGCACACGCCGGTGTCGGTCACTTCCACCGCCACCGAATGACAAGCACACTATAGCTTAGTTTGCACCTCCTGTATCCAGGACAATCGTCAGAGTGCTGTTCGCCGGGAGGGCTACCTCGATGGCATACTCACCGGCGCCGCCTGGCCCGAGAGTCAGTGTCCGATTGACCGTCCGGCCCGCGTCCGGATCGCCTTTCTCGGCGTCGCCCCAGTAGCTTTGCTCAAAGGCAATCGCCTCGACGATCTTCAGACCGGCAGGGGCATGATCAAACTGGAGAGTGGAGCTCTTCTCCGACTCCGTGTTATTCGAGATGCCGACAACAACGCGATTGCCGCTGATATAAGCGCCTGCATACAGCGCATTTGCCGACTGGTCCGGAGACACCACGACCCTGGCCCCGATGGGGATCTTGGGATAGAGTGTCTTCAAGGCGCCGAAGACAGGCTTGGGCCTTCCCCACAGGTCGAGCGCGCCCCATGACTTGCGCTTGCGGTCGCCGTATCCCGGCGGGTTGGTCTCCGTCGGCTCATCGATTGCCTGCCAGAGGAAGGGCGCATTCGCGCCGCTGTTGAGAAGCGCAAGGGTGTTCTCGTAGACGCGCACGGCATACCCCATCGTGTTCGTCGCGCTGTAGTAGGGGAAGACCTTGTCCGGATCCCACTCGCCATATCGGTCACAGTGCGGATACTCGACGCCGCCAAACCTTCTCGCATGGGTCGCGTATTCAGTGACGAACTTGGGGATGGAGGGATTCAGTTTCTCTGTTGGCTCAACGAACATCTTCATCATCGACTCCAGAGCCGAGCCGCCCGGTTTGGCGTTGCGCGGGGTGTCTCCCCCCCAGGCGTGTGTGGACCAGGCAGCCATGGCCGAAGCGCCCTCCGAGTCAAATGCTTCCGAATAGCGCCGGCTGGCCCAGATGTTTGACGGTCCCGCACCCACAATGCCAACGTCCCCGAAGCCGGCCGCGTCCAGTTTCGGGCGAAGCAACTTGACCAGGGAGTTGAACTGCTCTCCCGTTATGCCAGTGCTCCACCAGCCACGGCTATCGGGCTCGTTCATCAGCTCAATATACTCTGTCTCGATGCCGTGATCGTACAGGTCCTTCACTTCAGTCACCCACCAATCGGCAAAGCCTTCGATGTCCACCAACTTGCCCTCGCTGCTGTACTTCCCCGGCGCCCCCCAGGTCATGTAGACCCACTTGATGCCCACCTCGTCGGCCATGGCCCGGGTCTGCTTCATCTCCTCCCAGGTTGCTCCCTGACTACGGTTGTCGATGCGCACGTACTTAATGTTCAGTTCTGAGAGCGCCTTGCGTCGAATCTCCAGCAAATCCGGGTAGTTCTCATCGGGACCATGGCCCCAGATCTGTGCGCCGAAGCCCATGAACTCATGGGAGGTCTTGCTGAGGTCAAAGCGGACCGACTCCGGCTCGGCATTCGCGTCGTTCTGAACCCCCTCAGATCCACCTGCCGTTTCGGTCTCGGTCTGCGCTACGCGGACAGGGAAGGTCGCCGAACAATACCCCTCGGCGCCCCCCAATAGCACCACCATGGCCACAAGCAAGAGGCTGTAGAGGAAGACCATGCTGCTCTCCTTCGTACTACACGCTACTATCATCTTCGAACTCCTTGAGCATCTCCCTATGGGAGGTTACAATGCTCGTCCTGAAGAGACTTGGCGCCAACGCACTTGAAATGTACGGCCAGGCTGAGTGCAGCAGTGATGGGCGAAGGAATGAGGTGACATGCTTTGAGCAAGTACACTTGGGCCGCGTGCCTCGTGCTGGCTCTCTTCACTGCCTGCCACACCGTCTCGCATGCGGAGAAGAACGTCCCGGAGCCAAGCCTGCAACAAAGGAGTGACTCACCTATGAATCCATCGGAGGCAAGGTCGGAGGCTGCTTTGGCGACGGTATGTCCCAGTGACCCGGAGGTGCTCTATTTCGGAGTGTGGGTTCAGATCCCGTGCCGGTCGGTGCCCGATCGGCGGCGCTCCAATCACCCCTTCGGGGCCTGCGAAGTGGCCTTCCGCGGATCGCTGGTGCGCTGGCTTGGCTCCCGAGGCCCGGACCATGGTCAGGCCGAGGTATACCTCGACGGGAGCCTCGTGGACACGGTCGACGCATACGCACCTCAGGCCCAGGCGTCCCAAGTGCTGTTCGAAACGCAGGGCCTGGAGGACGGCCGCATTCACACGCTGCGGATCGTGGTGCGGCGGGAGCGGCATCCGGAGGCGACGGACTGCCTGCAGGGCATAGACAGTTTCGAGGTGGAGTCAGTGGCGGATTACCCTCGTGAGCTACGGGCGATGGCCATGGATGAGCTCAAGACCATCGCCGTCGGCGGCAAACCCTATCTCACCCCGGACCAGTGGGAACCCGTGGCCTATGCGGCCGAAGCGCCCGAAACGGGCGTCCAGCTTCACCCCGGCGTGCTGCGGGACGCCTTCGAGCGGAACATCCGGTACATCCTCGACACGGCCGCCAATCCCTGCACCGGGTTTTGGGTGGAGGGCTTGCCCGCTTCCTCCGAGGGGCGGGTGCTCGGAGCGGCGGCACACAGCCTGCGGTGGGAGGAGCGAGAAGACCTGCGCGCCATCGTCGATGAGATCGTCGAAACGGTCAAGCAGCGCCAGGATGAAGACGGCTACTGCCTGCCCTATGACCGCTCCTATATGGTCGCGCAGATGCACGGCTTCGACGACGAGCGGCGCAACTACGACCGGGTGAATCTGACCCGGGGCATGGTCGCGGCCGGGCGTGTTGGCAATGCGGACGCGCTGCCGGTGATGCGGCGCTTCTACGACTGGCTGAACGCCTCCGGCATCTACGCCAGCCTGCTGGCCGGCCCCAGAGATGGATCCGGCAGCAACTGCAACAACGGGCATGAAGGCGGCCTGCTGATGTACTTCTCCCCTGTCGGCAAGCCGGAGGACGTGGTCGCGCTCAAACGCTACTTCGTCCAGGACTTCTTCATCGAGCAGATGCGACGGGCCGAGCCGTTGGCCTTGTGCTACTACCCCTTGCACACCCCGCACTCTTACGTGCTGCTGGCCTTCAAAGCCTGGCTCGACCACTACCGCGCCACCGGGGCCGCGAAGTACCTCGACGCCGCCCTTGGCGCCTGGGAGGTGGTGCATCGCTACTACGAACACGTGGGCGGCAGCATAGCCATCTGTGAAGAACCCAAGGGCGCCTATCCACCCCAGTCCTACCTGCTCACCCGGCACACCGGCGAGACCTGCGGCAGCGTCTTCTGGGCCGACATCAACCACCGTCTGCTGCAGTTCTTCCCGGACCGAGAGTCCTACGCGGCCGAGATCGAGAAGTCGATCTTCAACGTGATCCTGGCCGCCCAGGACGCCAACGGACATATCCGGTACCACAACCATGTGCACCGCAAGAAGGACCCTCCAACACGTGTCAACACCTGCTGCGAAGTGATGGGCGCGCCCTTCATAGCCCGCCTGCCGCAGTTCGTCTACTCGATCGACGACGAGGGGCTCTGGATCAACCTCTTCGCGGCCTCGCGGGTCGCCTGGACACATGATGGGAAGGACGTGGCGCTGGACATGGCCACCGAGTTCCCTTACGACGGCGCGGTTGCGTCTTCGATTGCCACACCGACCGAGACGACCATGTCGATACGGGTGCGTATTCCGTCGTGGGTCGCCGAGCCGGTGACAGTTACGGTTAACGGCGAGCCAGCCGCAACAGGCACGCCGGGGAGTTACGTGCACCTGGCAAGAACCTGGCAGGATGGCGACAGCCTGCGTTTGGTGCTGCCGATGGATTTCCGGGTCACGCCATACACCGGCCTGGATCACAGCCCCAGCCAATGGTGGGAGCCGGCGTCCGTTGTGCCTAAGCATCGCTACGCCCTCAGCTACGGGCCGCTGCTGATGGCGCTCGCAGGAACGAAGAGTCTTGACCTCAGCCCTGACGAGCTGGCGCAAGCATTGTCCCCGATCGAGGGCTCTCCACTGCATTTCGCGGTCCGCGGTCGTGATGACTGCCACTTCGAGCCGTACTGGGCGCTCGGGGAAGGGGAGATGACCTGCTTCCCGGCGCTGAGGTGACGGAGAGCACAGTGTGATGAACGGTTAGCGAGATGGGCGGTGCGGCCCGTTCAGCAGAGCCGGAGTTGTGAGAAAGGAAACGCATGTGAGCAGCGCCCGGCCACACATTCTCATTCTGATGACAGACCAACAGCGGGCGGATCACATGAGCTGTGTCGGACATCCCGTGCTGCGAACGCCCAACATGGACCGCCTCGCCGCGGAGGGGATGCTCTTCTCGCGCGCCTGCACGACCTCCCCCCTTGTGCATGCCTGCCCGCGCCAGCTTCATCAGCGGCCTCTACCCCCACAATCACGGCATGTGGGGCAACTCGGGCCGCCTGCCGGAGGGCGAGGAGAGTCTCTTCCGGCGATTGCAGCAGGCCGGCTACTGCACCGCTCACATCGGGAAGTCGCACTACTACGCGCATGGCCCAGGGCACCTCAAGGAGCATGAGCCCTACCTGCATGCTCGGGGGTTCGAGGATGTCCATGAGACGACCGGCCCCTGGGCGACGACGTCTGCCGACTCCTATATGACGGACCGTTGGGCCGAACTCGGCCTCCTCGACGCCTTCCGCGAGGACTATGCGAAGCGCTACCAGCACGGCCCCACCGCCGTCTGGCCTAGCCCACTGCCGGCGGAGGAGTTTCCCGACAGCTATGTGGGCCGGACCGCGACGGAGTACCTGGAGCAATACAGCGACGAGCGGCCGTTCTGCCTGTTCGTCGGGTTCGGTGGTCCTCACGAGCCGTTCGACGCGCCTGGCACATATGCCGAGATGTACGCTCCCTCCCAGATGCCGCCCGCCATCCCCGCCGCCGAGCCCGGCGAATGGGTTCCCGAGCACGTGAGGCAGCAGGCCGCTGAGGGCCATGGCGCCTCGGGGTACTTCAGCACCGCCCAGCCTCAGGCCACCTCCGATCAGATCGCCGCCCTTCGCGCCAACTACTGCGGAAAGATCTCGCTCATCGACCACTGGTTCGGCCGGATGCTATCTGTCGTGAAGGAGCGGGGGTGGGCCGAGCAGACTCTGGTCGTCTTCTGGTCCGACCACGGCGAGATGGCGGGAGATCACCGGCGTCTGCACAAGAACGTGTTCTACGAATCGGCGCTTCGCATACCCCTGATTCTTCGCTGGCCCGAGCGGACAATCCCCAACACCGTGTCCGATGCTCTGGCATGCACCGTCGACATCTTCCCCACGGTCCTCGAAGCAGCGGGGGCGGAAGTGGGAGAGCGCTCTCAGGGAACGTCGCTGTGGCCTGTGCTCGAGCGTCCGGACGCAGAACTCCGGAACACTGTGTTCAGCGAAGTGTTGGGCCCGTGTGGCGAGATCATGGCCCGCACGAAGGAGTGCAAGTACGTCATGGACAGGTCAGGGCGGGGGTGGGCGCTATACGATCTGCGGAACGATCCCGACGAGCAGGTCAACCTCCTGGGCCGAGAGGATCACCTCTCCCTGGAGCAGGAGATGAGAGAGAAGATACTCGTCTTCCTGGCCTCCACCCAGCCCATTCGCTCCGCCTAGTGCGGGACACGTTCGCGGGAGAGCAGGCAGCGGCCGAGGATCGGTAGAGCTTCGGTGGCAGATCGGTAGCGGGCCGCGCGGGTGTGGGGCGTGGGAACGGCATCGGGCCGGTCGGCGTAGTCCAGGGCATCGGCGGTCATGATCCGCCGCGCCTCGACCGGCTCCTCGGCGAAACCGGTCAGGTTCGCCTCCAGCGACCTCGCGTCGGCCGCGCGGTCTGCGAGGACGACCACCAGGGAGCGGCGGTCCGGACCCGGCCGTGGTCGTGGTCTGCACCTCGGCGGAATGGCATGTGGAGGGGCAACCGATCACGCGGGCCGAGTGGACCTGCCTCTACGTGCCACACGCGTGGAACGCATTCGTGATCCCTGTGCGATGAGATGGGCGACCTGCCAGGAAGCTCGAGAACTCAGCATGGTCTCCCCGGAATGCACAGCATTCCCCAACCCGCACTGGCGGTCTCAGTCCACCTGGAACGTGGCGCTCCTCTCCGGGCTGTCGGCATAGCCGATCCGCACCGCCTTGGCCCTGACCGTCGCGGTGCCGTGGGGAAGTCGCATCGGGCCCGTGTAGAGGAGCCAGCGCGCGTTCTCCGTCGAATCGAGCGTGTAGGCGATGGAGGCGCCCTGGGTCGAGCAGTGCAGCTGGATTGCCGCGGGGGACCTCAGCGCACCTCCCGAGGAAGGCTCGGCGCCATCGGAATCGGCGGACAGAGCGACGAACACAACGGCGTCAGTTCGTGGTTGCGCGCCACCAGGATACCACTGACGCTTCATCTGCCACTCGTCCACGGTGCCCAGATCGCCCACCGCGGCCCGCCAGTCATCGAGCGCGCGGCGCATGCGCTCCAGGACCGGCCGGTGCTTCGACTCTCCGGCGAGATTCGTCAACTCATATGGGTCGGTCGCCAGGTCGTAGAGCTCCTCGACGGGTCGGCTGGTCTCGGCGAACCAGTGCTGCTCCCCCTCCAGCTCGCCGGCGAGATAGCGACGCCAGATCTCTCGCATGATGGGATGTCTGTTCCGGTAGGGGATCCAGAGCATCCTCGGCAGCTCGGGGCGGTAGTTACGCAGATACTTGTAGCGATGATCGCGTGCCCCCCTGACCATGTCGTAGGACTCGTCGTACCTGTCCCGCGTGGCGAAGACATACTCCCTCTCAGCGGCGTCCGGCCCCATGAGCGGCTGTCCCTGCATGTGGAAGGGGATCGGCGTGCCGGTGAGCGACAGCACTGTCGGGCCGAGATCGATCATGCTGACCAGCCGCTCGTCCACTGATCCCGGTGCGAGATGATCGGGCCAGCGGACGATGAGAGGCACACGGATTCCGCCATCGTACAGCCATCGCTTCGAGCGAGGCAGGCCCTCGCCGTGGTCGCTCCAATGGAACACGATGGTGTTGTCGGCCACCCCGTCCTCCTCGAGCTGCTGCAGCAGCTTGCCGAGGAGCGCGTCGTTCTGGGTGATGTGATCGTACTGCCGCGCAAGCGCTTTGCGGCACTCCAGGGTGTCGGGGAGGTAGGGGGGAAGCTCGACCGAGTCCGGGTCAGTCTCCGGTTCGCCCACCTCCTCCCACATGCCGCTCTCGTGGGTCGTCGTAGGGTTGAACACGGCGAAGAAGGGCTGATCGGCGTCGCGCTCCCGCCAGTGAGCGCCCTCGCGGCAGGCGTCCCATGCCGTCAGCGGAGGGTGAAACTGGTAGTCGGTCTTCGAGTTATTGGTGCAGAAGTACCCGGCCGCCCGCAGGTACTCCGGGAAGCACTTGACGAAGTGTGGCACGGCCGCTGAGTAGGGCGTTGGGAGGCCGGGGGTCGCCGGATTCGTGTGCGTCGTGCGCATGTGGTGGGTGCCGATGGCTGTCTGATACATGCCGGTGATCACGGCCGAGCGACTGGGCGCGCAGACGGGGGCGGTGCTGAACGCGTTTGGGTAACGACAGCCCTCCCCCGCGAGCCGATCGAGGTTCGGGGTGTGCGCCAGGCGGTCGCCATAGCAGCCGTAGCGGGGAGTCGTGTCCTCGAAGGAGACCCACAGTATGTTGGGTCGGCTGGCTCCAGTCATTCCACTCTTCTCCTGCCTCCCTGTCTAGGGCAGTTGAGATTGCGTCGATGAAGTCCCGAGGTCACCCGATGCTCTCAGATTATGGCGCGCTCGCGAGAGAAGGGCAAGCCCAGTGAGGGTCGGCTCTCCGCGAGAGTGATGCTGGCCACGGTCTATACCGCGACGAGGGCCCGCGGCGTGCCGATCTGCCCCAGGGCTCGGAGGGCTGCAGCACGTTGCTGCTTCCGATCGTCCCGGAGGCGTGAGGCAAGGAAGGGCATCGCCCGCCTGACGAGTAATAGACGCGTGATGCACTATCCCCAGCCATGGCTGACCGTGTGTTTGCTGGACGGATGTAACAAGGCCTGCAAGCACTGCTATCGAACTTCTATTCCTTCCGGACGCGGGTTCAGGCTCAGCGAGCGAGAGGCGGCCGCCAGCCTGGAGGATGCTTCCTCCCTCGCGACCTCGTGCCTGTTCTCGGGGGGAGAACCTACGATGTGGCAGGGGGATGGCATGGACCTGCTGCATCTCCTGATAAGCGCGGGGAAACAGCACGGGCGGACAGGGTTCGTGTCAAATGGATATGTCTTCGAGAAGACCGACTATGCGCACGAGTTCATCCGCGGGTATGTGGATGAATGCGGGCAGCCTTTGCTGATGATGTTCTCGGTGGATTTCATCCACGAGAATTACGACGCTGCAACCGACAGCATCCCATTTCTGGATAGCCTGCTGTCCGCACGCGCCGCTTATGCGGCCGAGAAACAAGTGGCCCTATCCCTCATCAGCCACTGGACGAACCGGCCGGAGATCAACATCCCCCTCCACGTCTTCCGGAACTATGAGCAGCAGGGAGTCCAGTGCAAGATAGATGACTTCATGGCCTGGGGCAGCGGGTCGGAAATAGCGGACCTTTCCTGTTATGTGGAAGTGAGCTCAAGAGATAAGACTAGCCTGGGACCATATGCCGACCTCCTGGCCCGGCAAATGGTCCTTCAGGACAAGATCACAGGCGAAGAGGAATTCCGAGAACTCCCGAACGCAGAGCTGTTGAGAAGGCTGTCGGTATGTGGTCGTGCGCCTAACTTCCTCATCTCGTGGGACAGGGACTACTACTACTGCATTCCCCATATGGGTCATGACTGGCTCGCGGTGTCTGAGATCGGAGGGCTCACCCCGGATTCATGGGAGTCATTCCATTCAGCTCGCCCTGTGTTAGGAGAGATTCACAAGCTTTCGATATTCGGGGTGCTAGAGAAGTATCGAGCGGTGATCCCCGAGCGCGTGCTCGACGAGGTCTACGCAATGCGAGAGAGCATCCGGTTCGCGGGGTGCTCGATCTGCCTGCGACTCCATAGGGAGGGAGTGCTGGAAGAGATCAATCAGAGGGCAGGTGATGAACTCTGATTCTCTCCCATGATGGGGGCGCGCCAGGAGGCGCGGTCTCAGGCTGGCAAGGTACACCATCACCCCAGCGCCAACCGCTCCCAACAGAACGGCCCAAAGGGGTTCGAGCGCCGTCCAACCACTTCACATGGACCTGCCCGAAGGCATCATGGCCAATGCGGTTTGCAGGTAACTCAGCGGAAGGTGATGTCTCGATGGTTGGAGACCTCGAACTTCCCCGCCTCCAGACTGTCGATGTGCTGGCCCTGGATGGTGACGTTCTCGAAGACGATGTTCTCGACGAGGTGGTCGTCGTCGAAGCCCTGGATGATGGAGGGCGGGAAGCGCTCGCCGCCGACGGCGATGTCCCGGAAGGTGATGTTCTTGATGTGCCCTCGCTCCGCGTCCTTCGTGTAGCGCGAATGGAGTATCTTGAGGTCGAAGAGGAAGCCGTCCACGCGCTCGATCCGGATATCCTCATAGAGGACATCGCTCACGGTGGCGCGATCGCCGTTGTGGATGGACAACGTGCTCTCCCATCCCTGCACGTGGATGACGTCGATGTTCCTGAACACAATGTCATGGATGTGCTCGGTCCGTGTCTCAAAGCCGATCTCGAGGGCATTGCCCCACAAGCCGTTCCACAGGACTGAGTTCGTCACCAAGATGTCGTAGGAATCATGGTCGACCGAGCCTGGCCCCTCCCCATACTGGACGCTCTTGATGGCAACACAGTCGTCTTTGGTCCGTATGAAGCAGTCGTCCACCACGACATCCGTGCATCCGCAGATATCGATCCCGTCGTCCCAATCGCGCCAGTTGACGATCTTGAGATTGGTTATGGCAACGCCCGTTGACCGTTCCACCTTGACAGTCCAGGCGCCACTGTTCAGTATGGTGATGCCCCCCAGTGACGTGTCCGAGCAGTCGGAAAGACGGATCATGTTCTGCTCGCCCTTGCCGTAGCCGGAACCGTCGAGAATGCCGCGGCCCATGATGCGCACGTTCTTCGCGGCGTAGGCCTCGAAGGCCCCCCGCACCACCGCGCCGCCCTCGATGTAGACCGTTTCGTTGTCCTTGAGCGTCACCACTCCGGCCCGGTGGATCTCGCCGGCTTCATAGTAGCGCACACCGGGGTCGTCGGGCTTCGGCGCGTCGGTCTCCGGCGGATTGGCGAAGAGAAACAGGGGACGGCCCGCGTTTCCGTTGATCTCAATGCTCAGATGGCACGGCCGTGTCAGCGTGAAGCGAATCGTGTTGCCGTCGCGCTCGGGCTCGATCCCGTAACTCAGCGGCCGAATATCCACTGACTCGACTGGCGCCAGCGGCGTGATCGCCACCTCGACCTCGTCGGCCTCCTCCGGGAAGGAGAACCCCGCGAAGGCGGCCACCCGCGAGTTGTACACGAACACAGGCCGGCCGTCGGCCCGCACCGAGTAATCCGGCGCGCCCGAAACGGCAATCGGCGCGGGGTAGGTGGTCGGCAAGCTCGACGCCCTTCTCAAGGTGAACCGAGACTCTTCGCCGTCATCGCGGGTCGAGGTGATCTCGATCGTGTCATCGCCGACCAACCGGCCCTCGTGCTCGTACGTACGCCCCCACACATCGAACCGATACTCGAACTCGTCTCCCCGGAGGCGGCCGTCTGAGAAGCCGACCTCGCCCCAGGGACTCGCCAATGTTCCGGTGAGAGTATCTCCGTCAAGCGAGTAGGTGAAGGTGAGCTCGTACGGGCCGCCTTCGGTCTCCACCGTCGACTGCCACCGGCCCGCAACATTGGCGGCAAATGCCATAGCGCTACATGGAACCAACAGAATCGCGAGAACAAGAATCTCTTTCATATATATATGTCCTTAACCTCAGTTCTCCCGGCTGGTTCCTGTTCTTCAGCCTGTGCCGGTCACTTCGCCGTAGAACCGTTCCAGCCTTGCTGTGACGGGGCTCTCCGCTGTGTCGTGGGCACTCGATTCCGCTGGACCAACGGCGTTCAGCAGGGCTGTAGCTGTGGGAACGGGAACGAATGCGCACGTGACCAGCGCCCGACCACACATTCTCATTCTGATGACAGACCAACAGCGGGCCGATCACATGAGCTGTGTCGGACATCCCGCGCTGCGAATGCCCAACATGGATCGCCTCGCCGCGGCGGATCACCGACGGCACGGCGGCGCCCAGGATCGACTGTCCTCCGTTCATTGTAATATTCAGTGAAGTCGTAAAACAACTGACCAAGATGATCCAGTTCTCGGACGAGCGGCAGCCGCTTCAGACACTCTTGCTTCAGGATCGCCACCGCGCGCTTACTGCGAAGGCGCGGATGACACAGGCAGCGGATGTCGGAAACATCTCCGCCGTGATTCCGCTCCTTAACGCGGAAACGTCGCCCGAGGGTGCCCCTGGTTGGATTCAGATAGTACAGGGGCACGACTGACCAGCCAAGCCCAGGATGCCCTCAGGCCGGTTCCACGGGTGCTTGACAACGAGAGGTGATGCCTTTCTGCCATTCACCGGTGGAGTCACAGGTTCGTTCGCTCTTGGAAGTTACTGCACGCTTTCCGTCCTGCAGGTAGCCTCCATGGCGGGTCGAAGTAGCACCGGAATCGCCAGACTACGGTGGCAGTTGTGGTTGGCTCCTCCGTGGTCTCGCACTGGTCGACACGGGGAGACTTGGAAAGCCGATGGCAACTGAACAGGAATGGCAGAAACGAATAGAACTATGGCGCGATGAGTTGCCGCGTCACTTCTTCCAACCACTCGGAGAAGTGCCGATGTCCGGCTTCACGACTACCGAGCAGCTGGCGGTGACGGAGGCTGAGGCCGGCCCGTTCGTTGAGATGCCGGTCGGCACCAAGTGGGGCGCGAAGTGGGAATACGGCTGGTTCAAGGGGGCCCTGGAGCTGCCGCCCGAAGCCGCCGGGAGAAGGATAGTGCTGCGTGCCGAGATCGGGTGGGAAAGCGCGGTGTACCTGAACGGGCAAAACGCCGGGGCGATTGACTGGGGCCACCGAGCGGTGACGCTGGCAATGCGTGGCGTGCCCGGCACACGATACGGCGTCATGCTCGAGGCCTATGCAGGACATGGACCGGTTTCGTGGGGGGCCGGGCCTGTGCCGCCGGATCGGGAGACCGTGCCCGAGCCGCCGCCCCAGCAGGCGACGGTCGGAGAGGTGACGTTCGGGCTGTGGGAGGAGGACTGCTACCAGCTCTGGATCGAGGTGCAGATGCTCTCGCAGATGAGCGACCTGCTGGACAGCGAGTCCCTCCGCGTGGCGGAGATTCGGCAGGCGCTGCGTGATTTCACTCTGATCGTTGACTTCGAGGTGCCTCGGGAGGAGATGCTCGACACGGTGCGGACCTGCCGGGAGCGGCTGCGCCCTCTCTTTGAGTGCGTCAACGGGTCGACGGCTCCGGAGCTGTTTGCCTTTGGGCATGCGCATCTGGACGTGGCCTGGCTCTGGCCGCTGCGAGAGACTGCGGCAAAGTGCACTCGCACATTCGGCACTCAACTGGCGTTGATGGAGGAGTATCCGGAGTATAGGTTCCTGCAGAGCCAGCCGCACCTGTACTGGATGGTCAAACAGGACTACCCAGAGCTTTACGCACGGATCAAGGAAAAGGTGGCGAGCGGACAGATCATCGCCGACGGCGCGATGTGGGTGGAGCCCGATACGAACATACCGGGAGGCGAGAACCTCATCCGCCAGTTCATGTGCGGCAAGCGCTTTCTGCGTGAGGAGTTCGGCGTGGCGAGCGAGCTGCTGTGGCTGCCCGATGTGTTCGGCTATTCGGCGGCACTGCCGCAGATCATGCGCGGCTGTGGCGTGAAGTACTTCTCTACCCACAAGATCTACTGGGACTACGATGGCGGAGACCCATTCCCGTACACGACGTTCACGTGGGAGGGCATCGACGGCTCCGAGGTGCTTGCGAGCCTGCATAACGACTACAACTCTCAGATGACACCAGAGGCGATGGTTGGGCGTTGGCGAGAACGGCGACAGAAGCTCGGGCTTCACTCACGGCTGATGCCGTTCGGCTGGGGAGATGGTGGCGGCGGGCCGACCCGCGATCACCTGGAATACGCGCGCCGGGCCAGAGATCTGGAAGGGCTGCCAAAGGTCCGCCTTGCGTCGCCAGTGGAGCACTTCAGGCAGCTGGAAGAGCGGGGGCGTCCGGACGACCGCTACGTGGGGGAGCTCTACTTCCAGGCCCACCGGGGCGTGCATACTTCCCAAGCGCGTACGAAGCGGGGCAACCGCAAGAGCGAAATCGCGCTGCGGGAGGCAGAGATGTGGGGGGCAGTGGCGCAGGCGCTCGTCGGCTTCGCCTACCCTCGGCGGGACATGGAGGACGCGTGGCGGCAGGTGCTGCTGAATCAGTTCCACGACATTCTTCCCGGCTCGTCTATCCACCGTGTGTATGAGGAGGCCGAGGCGGGTTATGCGGAGGTGATCGAGACCGCAAAGGCCGCCGCGGCACGCGCTGTCGAGGCGCTGGCCGACGGGGACGACACGGTCACCGTCTTCAACTCGCTTTCCTGGTCCCGCACGGACCTGGTACCGCTCCCCCCGGACGTATCCGGGGTGACAGACGCCGCCGGTCAACGCCTGCCAACTCAGAAAACGGAGGGGCAAGTCCTGGCAGAGGTGACCGTGCCAGCGTGTGGATGGACCTCCGTGCTGCCCTCGACAGCCGCGCCCGCGTTGGAGAACGAGTTCACAGTATCGGAACAGCTGCTGGAGAACGATCTGCTGCGAGTTGAGTTCAACGAAAAGGGAGAGGCAGTCAGCCTCTTCGATAAGGCAGCCCAACGGGAGTTGGCCGCGGGTCCGTGCAACAGCTTCAAGCTGTATGCGGACGTGCCCAACGCGTTCGATGCATGGGACATCAACAGCCAGTATGCTCTCACCCCGGTGGAACTGCCGGAGCAGGCCGACTTCGAGGTCGTTACCGCCGGTCCCTTGGTCGCGGCGCTGCGGGTGACGCGACCACTGCATGGCTCGACGATGACGCAGACGATCAGCCTGCGTCGCGACAGCCGCCTTGTGCAATTCGCGACCGAGGTGGACTGGCGCGAACGACACAAGCTGCTGAAGGTCGCCTTCCCGGTGACCGTTCATGCGAACGAGGCGCTTCATGAGATCCAGTTCGGGCACATCGGCCGGCCGAATCACTACTCCCGGCAGTTCGACGCGGACCGGTTCGAGGTGGCGACCCACAATTGGACCGCATTGGTGGAGGGGAGGCGCGGGTGCGCCGTGCTCAATGACTGCAAGTACGGGGTCAATGTGCTCGGAAGCAGCATCAACCTCACGCTGCTGAAGTCGCCCCTTGCTCCTGACATGACAGCCGACCAGGGGAGGCAGGAGTTCACCTATGCCTTCTACAGCTGGGACGGGAGCCTGGCGGATAGCGATCTGGTGCGGGAGGCGTATGAGCTCAACGTGCCGGTCCATACGGTCCGCGGTGCGCAGGGAGAACGCTCTGTCTTCTCAGCTGATGCATCGAACGTAATCATCGAGACAGTGAAGCCGGCCGAGGACGGATCGACCGATGTGATCGTGCGTCTCTACGAAGCGATGCGAACGGCCACGCGCTGCACTCTCACCACCAGCCTTGCTGTTGATGCAGTGTATGAGACCACCATGCTGGAGGGGGAGCCCACCGCGCTTCCGCTGACAGACACCGGCGTCCCTCTGGAGTTCCGACCTTTCGAGGTCAAGACGCTGCGTCTCTCATTCTGATCCCGCTCCCGGGAAGCCCGTCTCCCTCAGCCACTCGTCGAGCAGGTGAGACAGGCAGTCACGCTGTCCCTGGCGCTCGGGGTCAGCGGCGAGATTGTGCTCCTCCAACGGGTCGTTCGCCAAGTCGAACAGCCACTCGTCGCCATCGTAGTATCGAACGTACTTCCATCCCTGGCCGCGGATCATGGCAGACAGTGGGGCGCCGGGGCTGACTACACGACGGCAGCCGGGGTTCCATCCCAGACGCTCACAAAAGGTGTAGTCAGGTGCTTGCGCGCCGTCGCGGTCCCCCAGCAGATGAGCGGATAGGTCCGTGCCCTGGACGTGGCCTGGAATCGGCTGCCCCACCAGCGCAAGAAGAGTGGGCATGAGATCCGTGAGGGAGAACTGGAGGTCGCTGCTTCCGGGGGACAGGCGACGCGGGTAGCGGATGATCAGCGGGACGCGGACGAGGTCGTCGTAGAAGTTGTCGCTGCTCTTCCAGACCATGCCGTGGTTGCCGGCCATGTCGCCGTGATCGGCCGTGAAGATGACGATCGTATCGTCGGCGCGCCCGGACGCGTCCAAGGCACTCAGCACCCGGCCGATCTGCTCGTCTATGAGCCTGCAGGAGGCGTAGTAGATGCGGAGGAATTCCCTCGCTCCGGCCTCACCAAGATCGGCGACCACGCGACGCGACCAGTGGGTCTCGACGCGGGGCTCGCGAGTGTCGAAGGTGGCGGGCAACTGGATGTCATCAGGAGAGACGGACTCGTAGTACGGGGAGGGAACCACGTTCGGGTCGTGGGGGAGGTTGAAGGAGGCGGTCAACATGAAGGGTCGTTCGTCCAGCGACTGCAGCCGTTCGACAGCGTGGTCAGCAACACGAACGTCGAAGGTCTTCTCGGCGGGGAGGAGGAGGCGGCCCATCTTCGTGATGAAGTCCGTGTAGATCTCGCCGGACCAGCGGCCGCCCAGCGCAGCCACCGCTTCGGCCAACGGGGGGGCAACCTCCACGGGGAGCGCCCAGCCGTACCAGTTCATCCATTGCGAGGTCGGCTGTTTGCGGACCTCGGCGAAGGCCTCGGCCATTTCTCGGGCATAGGCCCCGTGCTCGGTGAACATGTCGGTGTAGTATGGCAGGTCGTCGTCGAGCAGGTGCCATTTGCCGTAATGGTGGGTCTGGTAGCCTGCGCCGTGCAGGAGCTTCTCGGTTGTGACGTCGTCGGCCTTCAGACCTTCCTCGGTGTCCGGGGCACCGATCGCGCGGTAGTCCCGCCGGTTGACGTTGTGCGTGATGCAGTGCGTGTGTGGGTAGAGACCGGTCACAATGGATGCCCGGGTGGGAGAGCAAACGGGGAAGGGACAGGTAGCCTGCTCGAAGAGGATTCCCTCTCGCGCCAGCCGGTCGAGACTGGGTGTGCGAACCGGCCCGCCATAGGCGCCCAACACGGAGGCGTTCAGCTGATCGCACATGAGGAGGAGGATGCTTGGCTGTGTGGCAGACTGCTCTGATGTCTCTCTGGTCATCTCGTTCTCACTCTCCCCGCCGTGCGCGATGGCTCGCCTGCCAGGCGAGCCTGAGTTCCTCCCCCGGGTCCTCCACGACGCGGGGCTCCCCCTGGAACAGCATCGTGGCGCGCGTCGGGGCATCGAACTTTGGCCACTCCGGCAGAGCTTCGTGGTTCGGATTCCCGTGCCTCGCGAAGCGGAGCACCTTCTCCGTGAGCTTGCGGCCAGCCACCTTTCCATAGGCCGTCTCGACGATATACCGGGAGTCAGCAGCGTCGCACTGGGAGAGGGTGCCGCAGCTCGCGCACATAGCGATCCCGAGCACGCTGAGCCACACAACACGGTGCCTCATCTGTGGTATCTCCTTGGCGCGGCGAGATCCAGACCTGATGCGCTCCCAGCTTCCGCCTGCCGCGTCAGTCCGGGTCCTGCTCAGGTGTCTCGAGACGGCTTGCGGCCTCCTGTCCTCGCGAGAGCCGCAGAGCACCGATCTCCCCAACAAACGCGGACTGCGGCAGTTGCTCGTCAACGACGGCGGCGCCTTGGCCGCCTATCACGAAGGGCTTATCAGAAACCCATCGGAGCGGAATGGGGGTCGGCGCCCAGTCCGCGAGGGTGCCGTTCACGTAGAGTCGCGCGCGGCTTTCCTCAATCACGGCGGCCAGATGAGTCCACTTTCCGAGGCAGTCTTCCCGGCCATCCACAATGGTGCGGCTGTATATCCAGCTGGCGCTCCTGATGGCCAGCCCCGGGATGCCGCTCTCGACGAAGAGACCATAGCCCCCGGATCGCTCACCGACCTGAGCACAGATGAACCCGTCCCGCTCTGGCTTCACCCAGGCCTCAATGATCCAGGGCCCCTCGGAGGGGTCGGGCCGCTCACTGATGGGCACGGTGATTCCACCTTTGCCATCGAAGGAAGCGGCACGGCCCCCGCGTGCGGAAACGATGCGAACGCCCTCCATCTCACCGTGCAGTCCCCCGCCCGATTCATCCTCCACCGAATTGCCCTCGATCTGGTCGAAGGTGTAGCTCAACATGACGCCTTCGGGCGCCGCCGGCTCCGGTTGGCCGGGCGTCAGGTTGGGCGGGACGGCCTGGTAGTCTGTCTCTTGGAGGAGCCGCTGCAGCCTGGCCTTCATCTCACGCTTCTTCTCAGCGTGCTCGGGGGCTTGCGAGAGGTTGTGCAGCTCTGCCGGATCGCTCTTCAAGTCGTAGAGTTCGTCAATATCGTCCAGGTCAGGGTACTCGATGTACTTCCAATCTTCGGTGCGCACGCACAGAGTGCGTGGGATGTAGTGAGTGAGTTCGACCCAGTACTCGTAGAACATGTCGTCGCGCACCGTGGATGCCTTCCCCTCCAGGAGCGGGCGCAACGATAGGCCCCGCATCGTACCGGGGATCGGCACGC
Source organism: Candidatus Hebobacterum abditum (assembly GCA_029821875.1). Classification (GTDB taxonomy): domain Bacteria; phylum Armatimonadota; class Hebobacteria; order Hebobacterales; family Hebobacteraceae; genus Hebobacterum; species Hebobacterum abditum. The sequence continues at coordinate 32,998 of JALGXW010000020.1, forward strand.
CGGTGAAATCCAGCAGCGTGGGCGCCAGGTCGAGGTTGAGGGCGAGGCCCTCGATGGTCGCGCCCTGCAGCCCAGTCCTGGGATACCGGACCACAAACGCAATGCGCATCGCCTCATCATAGGCGATGCGCTTGTCATGCCGGCCGTGCTCGCCCAGGAAGTAGCCGTTGTCAGACGCGAACACGATGATGGTGTCGTCCAGCACGCCGTGTTCTTCGAGCGCGGCGATGATGCGCCCGACGCCCTCATCGATGCTGTTGATGCAGCGGGTGTAGTTGAGCGCTCGGCCCCGGTCGTGCCACCAATTGGCGGGATCCTCCCATGGACCCGCTGCTACGGCATCGGGCACTGCGCCGCTGCGGACCTCGCTGCTGCGGTAGCGCGTCCAGTCTCTGACCGGGCGGCGCTGCCACGCGGCCTTGCCTGCGAAGTCGTCACGGTAGTTGGGCGGCTCGGGCAGAGATTCGCCCGCATAGGCTGCCGCGTGGCGCGGCGGAGGCAGGAAGGGCTCGTGGACGGCCTTGTGCGACAGGATCAGGCAGAACGGCTGCTCGGCGTTCCGTTCGATGTACTGGACCGCGTAGTCGCTGAGGATGTCGGTGATGTAGCCCTTCTTCTCGAAGCGTCGTCCGTTCTCGTTGAGCTGCTGATCGAAGTAGGAGCCTTGGCCCACGAAGCTCAGCCAGTAGTCGAAGCCGGGTCTGGGCTCGTCGTGGTAGGCCTGATGCCACTTGCCGATGTAAGCCGTCCTGTACCCTGCCGCCTGCAGGATCTGGGGAAAGGACGGGGTCACTTCCGGGTTGTACTCGCGACCGCGGTTGTTGATGACGCCATGAACATGGGCGTAGGTCCCGGTGAGGAAGGTCGCCCGCGACGGAGAGCAGAGCGATGTCGTGCAGAAGGCGTTGATGAACAGAGCCCCTTCTGCCGCGAGTCGGTCGAGATGCGGCGTCTTCAAGAACGGGTGCCCCATGCAACCCATGTAGTCCCACCGCTGGTCATCGGTGAGGATGAAGACGATGTTGGGTCGCCTCGTTTCGTCTCGCGATGCTGATGCGCGCAGATCGCCGAGGTCGGATGTGCCCAACCCGCCCGCGAGGGCTGAGACGCCAACCGACTTCAAGAAATCCCGTCGCGTGAGGCGCCTTCGTTCCATGGAACGCTGTCTCCCTATGGTCGCCCTCTGCCGGCAGCGGTGGACCCAAGCCCCATGCCTCGCCCGCACTCCCTGTCGAACCAACTCAGGTCCCGTCGAGCCAACACCTCCCGTAGGTAGAGGCCTTCGGGATCGTGCTTGAAGCTCGTGCTAGGATGTACCGTTAGGTTGAGGAAGAGGTTGTGGTCGTAGGCGTAGTCTACCGCTCGCTTCAGGCAGGCAATCCACTCCTCTACTGTCCTGCTCGGATCGCCGCCCATGTCGCTGTCGAAGAAGTGCCGGTCTTGATAGCAGCAGAACGGCATAGCCAGCAGTCCCGTCTCGTACCAGTATGGCTGGCAGTCGGCGATCCCGGCTATCGTCGGCGGCTCGGTCTCTGCACTCTCCTTGCCAGCGTAGACATACTTGGTGCTCGCCCACTTGACTCCGGCGCTGAGGAGCGCCTGTTGTGCATCAACCCTGCCGTCGAGTCCGGTTACATAGCCCCCAGGGCCTCGCACGCCAACGCCGACTGTGCCCAGCTTTTCCGACAGCAGCTCTCGCGTCTCGGCGGCCTGCTGCTCGATCACACCAAGTTGCTCGTGGCGCAAGCTGATGTGGTTGTACATGTGGCTGTCGACTGCGTGCCCTCGCTCGACAACGTCTATCCAGCCTTCGAAGGGCCGCTCGAAGGCATTGCCCTGGAGGAAGAACTGCAGCCTGGCGTCGTGTCCCTCGACGATGGTGCAAAGGCGATCGATGTAGGCCCATACATCGTCGTTGAGACGGCTGGTGGCGGCGGTCGTCTCGCCGCTTAGCCACGGAATCTCTCTGTCGTACAGGTAGTCCAGTCCATTTGACGCCGCCGGCATGTCGACGTCGTAGCCGAAGCTCACCGTGCACCCTCCGTCTCTACGCGGCCGGTAGCTCTCGAGTGTCGATGGATCAGTCCAGTTGCCCACCTTCGTGTTCTCTCAGTTCCACGCGCGGCGCGCTCTCAGTCTGCATGCCGGCCCTGCCACCGGACGATCCTCTCTCCTTTCCTGGCACCCTCGAGAGTTCCTCGTCTTCGCCTGGGTGCTGTGTGCAGGAGGCCGCGGGGCAGGACGCCGTCGGACAGATGGTGAATAGGGCGCGTTGTCACGCGGCAAGACCGCGGAGGAGGCACGAGTGTGAAGCGCGTTGGTCAGGTCATCAAGGTCCGACCGGAGAAGCTCGAGGAGTACAAGCGACTCCACGCAGCCGTCTGGCCGGAGGTCCTGGAGGCGACGAGAGAGCGCCACCTCCGCAACTACTCCATCTTCTACAAGGACGGGTACCTCTTTGCCTACTTCGAGTATGTGGGCGACGACTATGAGTCGGACATGAAGGCGCTCGACGCCGACGAACGGTGCCAGAAGTGGGAGGGAGTGTGCAGGGCCTGTCACGGACCCCTGGAGACACGCGCGGAGGGCGAGTGGTGGGCCGACATGGAGGAAGTGTTTCACTGCGACTGAGGCGTGGGCTGCGTTGGGGATTGCGCTCCGCGGACCGCGCTTCCCGTCCCGTTGCCATTGGCGAGGAGGTAGACTGTTGAACGAGCAGACATGGCGGACCGTGAATGAATCCGGCGACAAGCGCGTCGTCGTCACCAAAGAGCTTCCAGGGAATCACTGGCTGGACGTCCTGACCGCGGCCGGTTGTCGTGTCGAGATCTGCACCGAGACGCGCATGCTTGGGAGCGAGGAGATCGTCGAGGGCATAGGGGATCGATGCGACGGGGCAATCGGACAGCTGACCGAGACATGGGGAGATGAGTTGTTCGCCGCTCTGCAGGCGGCAGGAGGCAGAGCATACAGCAACTACGCCGTAGGCTACAACAACGTGGACGTGGAGGCGGCAACCCGTCATGGCATCCCGGTCGGCAACACGCCAGGCGTTTTGACGGAGACGACTGCCGAGATGACGGTGGCATTGACCTTTGCGGCCGCCCGCCGGGTCGCCGAGGGAGATGTGTTCATGCGCGCCGGCAGGTTCGAGGGGTGGTTGCCGACGCTCTTCCTCGGCGAACTGCTCTGGCGCGGAACTCTCGGCATCGTGGGGGCCGGCCGCATCGGCACCGCCTATGCTCGCATGATGATCGAGGGTCACAAAATGGACGTCATCTACTACGACGTGCGTCAGAGCGAGGCCCTCGACTCATTCGTCTCCGCCTACGCCCAGTTCCTGGAATCTCAGGGCGAGGCGCCGGTGTCCTGCAGGCGGGTGGACACACTCGAGGAGCTGCTCCGAGAAGCGGATGTGGTCAGCCTGCACCCTCCGCTCGATGACAGCACGCGACACCTGATCGACGCCGAGCGCCTGGCGCAGATGAAGGAGAATGCTATCCTCGTGAATGCCAGCCGCGGCCCCGTCATCGATGAGGCGGCGCTGGTCGCTTACTGCAGAGAGCATCCGGAGTTCCACGTTGGCCTCGATGTGTTCGAGGAGGAGCCGGCCATGAAGCCTGGCCTTGCCGAACTCGACAATGTGGTGATGGTCCCGCACCTCGGATCCGCGACCTCCTGGACCCGCCAGGGGATGGCCAGCCTGGCCGCCTGCAACATCGCGGCCATCCTCATGGGATGTCCCGTCTGGTCGGGAGACGACATCAGGCCATTCCTGGAGGGCACTCCTCCGGAAGCGGCGCCGAGTATAGTGAACGCGACGGAGCTTGGGCTGCCCCTGTGCGGCGGTTGAGTGACCCTCTCCCGCCCCGCGGCGCCGACTGTTGCTGATCATCACCGGCTCGGCGGTCGCGCGCGCCCGTGCTAGTCTGGCTCCTGATCGGATGCCGTCTCCTTGATCGGGCTGGGACAAGATGAAGTGGTTACTTCGCCGTGGAACCGTTCGAGCCTTGCTCTGAGGGGATCTCTGCTGTATCGTGGGCACGCCGTTTCGCGGGGCCATGAGACCCACCCACGGGCGAAGCTCGTTCCCGCCGGCATCCGACCCCGGCTCTTCCCCTGGACTCGCTTCACAGGCTTTCGCCCAGCGGCGTGATGGCAGGCCGGCCTCACGGGCCCTTGACATGGGCACGTAGTCCCAGAAGATCGTGTTCCAACGGTTTCCTACCCCACCGAAATAGCGCCAGGCAGTCATGGTCGGGAGCATGTAACGCAGCAGGCCCGACGAGGGGATGCCGGAGCTGACCATTGCGATGATGTAGATAACGGCGAGCTCGCGACCGTGGAGCCAGGGCTGCCCGCGGAATCGATAGAGTGCCAGGTTGAGGAGGGAAAGCAGCACCAACGAGGCAACAGCGGCGATAGGAAAATGGTTCGAGGCGACGGCGCCGGCGCCGACAACGTACTCGCTATAGGGGGTCACAGCGTTGAGGCCGGCGGCCAGCACGAGCCCGATGAGGAGGCTGCGCCGGCTGATTCTGTTTTCGGGAGTCTTCCTCAAGATGACGCCCTATCAGTGGTCATCTAGTCAGATAGCAGGCCCGTGGGCCTCCTCAGATCACAGTGACCATCACACCTGTCTGTGTGAAGAGGCCGATGACCATCCACAGCACAGAGCCGAGAACGTCGCCCATGATGACACCCATGAACAAGGAGCGCAACCGAACGTATCCGCGCAAGCCCCCGTACCGAATCGTGAGCAGCTTGAACAGCCAGCCCAGGAAGAGGGAGAACCACAGGTTGATGGTCGCCCACGTCGTCGCCATGACGAACCCGAGTGGATGTATCGGCCACCATACGAAGTTCAGCCTCAGCCAGGCGAGAGCGGCCACAATCGCCCCCCCGGCCGCCATCGACACGTACTGGGCAGTCGTGAGCCGCTCGGAGGCCCGGAGCTGTCCATCGAGCACGCCGAACATCCGCCGAGGGTGGTAGTCGAGCAGCGCGCCCTGATTCCCCTGTAAGAGCCCGAACTTGTAAGCGGTGAAGAGGAAGCCAACTGCACCCACGAGCAGGCACAGCAGCAGCGCGACCGACATCACCTTGCTTGTCCGCCGGGTGGAGACGCCCGACTGCTCCGCGAGGCGGTATCCGTTCAGCACCGATGGCATGAGGAACTCGCGAAGGTCGAAGCCGAGCGCGCAGTTGACGAAAGTCATGCTCGTCAGGCTCCGAGGGCCGATGGCGGCGGGTCCGCCCCCGAGCATCAGGAAGGTCACCGGGTCGAATGTCAGGTGGACCATCAACATGCCGGCCTCGGCGACGATCCTGGTCAGGATCAGGCAGATGCAGACGAACCCCAGGAGGAAGCCGAGAGCGGGGAGACTGGCGACACCGCTCGCCGAGAGCCACCAATAGGCCGTGGCGAGTCCTGCAAGGAGCGCCACTCCCGCAAACCTGTAGCTGAGCGGCTCGGCGGAATCATCGACCTCCGGCGCGCGGCCGACGATCTTCCGAAGCACATCCAAGAGGGTGCCGCGCAGGAACCAGATGAGGATGAGTCCCAGCACGAGCCCGCCGCCCATTTGCTCGCGCCGGATGATCTCCGTGATGGTGCCGTACCAGGCGCTGTTGCCTTCATAGCCCAGAGCGCTGAGGATAACGGCCTGGACCTTCACGAAAAGGGCCGCGCCCCAGAAGCCAGCGGCCACCTCGAGCGTCAGCAGGTACCCGAAGGCGACAGCGGTCGGCTGCACGATCAGCCAGATAGGTGTCGCGGCGTTCCACGGTCTGTCGGGAAAGGACGAGTCCAGGTACCAGACCGTCTGAATGGCCGGGATCGCGGGGTAGTACTCGTGCAGCCCGTTGACGATGCGCAACAGGAAGATCGCGCCGGCCCCTATCCACACCAGGCGGTTCGCGAAGAACCCGGCCGACCCCCCTTCTTCGTGGGGCCGCACCACATCGAGAGGGAACTGCACGAGCGGGAACGCGAGCCGCTCTCGGTCCGCCCATTGACGGCGGACGAGCGCGGCGAGGCCGATCATGATCAGCCAGAGGGCGGCGACGAAAAGGAACCACCGCGAGAGAGGGATGATCCAAGCGCCCCATGGGATCATCTCACCCTTCGGCAGGCCATCCCAGAACCAGGTGAAGGCGCGCTCATCGCTGACCCCAAGCCAGGGCGGGATGTAATCAAAGAACACATCCGGCCACCGGTTCCCGACGCCGGCGAAGTAGTAGGGCGTCGTCATGACGGGCAGCATGTATCGGAGGAGGCCGGAAGAGGGGATGCCGGCCGTAACCATGATGATGATGTAGACGGTGATGACCTCGCGGGAGTGCAGAATGGCTCGCCCACGAAGGCGGCCGGACACGAAGTTCATCAGAGAGAGCAGAAGGAGAACCGCGACCGCGCCAACAGGGAAGTGGTTGCCGGCAATAAACGTGTTGCCGACGATGTAGTCGTTATATGGTGTGACCGCGACGAGCCCGCCGGCCAGCACCAGGCCGATGAGCACGCTGCGCACGCTGATTCCGCTGTCGCCGCGTCTCGCCAACGTCACGTCTCACAAGGAGGTGACATCGCCCGCCTCGCCTGAAGAAGCCGCCCCCTCAGACGGCCAGCGTTGTCCCGATCGCCTGTCGATCAATGCCCACCGGCCCGTCGTGGCATCTATCTCAACTCGCAGGACATCGCTCTCCAGCCGCAGCATGGACCTCACCTCCTCCTCTGATTGTGCGCCCTCTGAGGCACTGCCCATAGGGTCCTCGGAGGCGGCGTAGACGATCTTCCCCGCTTGCTCCGCCCACAGCCGATTCCAGCTCATCTCTCCCGCTTCGTTCACGTGGATGCCGTCGCCGGCAAGCTCCTGTGGATGGGACTTGAACCAGCCATAGGCGTCGACGATTCCCCGGCCCGCCTCTTCATCGAAGAACAGGGGGCAGTACTCCTGTATCAGCGGGTCGTAGATCGCCGTAACGTACGGGCCCGAGCCGTTCTCCTCCGGCGGAACGGGAGGATCCCATTTGTAGGCGCGGTACGACAGCCGAGAGAGGATCGGCACCCTGCCCGCGGCCACGATGCCGTCCAGGATCGCCACGAGGTCGTCGCGGATCTCGCGCTCCCCGCCGGGATAGGGGCGGTTGAGGGACACGTTGTTCCCGCCGATGTGAATCACCACGAATCTCGCGTGGGGATGTTCGCTGAGTATCCGCGGCAGCGCATCCCTGACGTCCTTCGTCTGCCACCCGCCGACGCCGGTGTTGAAGATCACTGGATCGTAGCCGTACCGCTCGGCCACCATCTGCTTGAACACGTCGTTCCGGATGGACTGCGCCTGGATGGATGCCCCCAGGACGACCCAGTAGTCGTTCCTGCCCTCGGGGTCGAGCGAGTACAGCCCGATGCTGCCGACCGCGAGCGACTCCTCCGCAGAGATGGCGATGCGCAGCCAACGCTGCTTCGGGGAGGCCGGGAGCTCCACCTTCCAGAGTCGGTAGCCCCGCTGACGGACATGCTCCCCCGCCGCACACTGTACCCAAGTGCCGTCTGCTCCGTCCGTGGAGTCCTCGGATACCTCTGCCCGGTAGCGCCAGGAGGGAGCCGCCGGCTCGAAGGTGAAGAGCGCTCCCGATTCGGCCGGCGGAAGCTGAACCGCGATTCTCACGGCCTTCGCCCAAGCTTCGATGCGGCCATCCCGTTGCGCCTGCAGCGCCTCAAACAGGCCGCTGTCCGGGTCGGAGGTGGCCGCCAAGGGCACGAGACGCCAGTTCCAGAGCGGGGTGAGTTCGTCGCCGTGCTCCGCGACGTCACAGGATCGCGCCGGTGTTCCTGCGATGCCATCGTCCCCGGCCGCCTGGCCCCCTCGGCTCGCGGCGAGAAGAGCAACAAGCAGCACTAGGCCTGGCAGGATGGCTCTTGTCGGCACTGAGACCTCCCTCCAGTGGATGTGTCTGGCCGGCCGTCGTGCAGATGGCGTCGCAGGTTCGGCAGTCTGCGGCGAGCGCCCTGCCGGCCGGTGTGGTCGGCCGTCACGCCCCAGAAGAGCCAGCCACGCCCATGTGACAGGCGTGGCTGGCATCGAAGTCCGAACCAGTGAGACTAGATCAGGCTAGTAGAGGCGCTGGTCGATGAAGCCGCAATCGTCGGGCACGGAGGTGCCGACCGGGGTCGTGGTACCGACCCCCATCTCGTCCGACCAGCCGCCCTTGTTGTCGGTAGACTCGGCGTGCTTGGCGATGAGCGCCTGGGCGTGGCTCCAGGCGGCGTGGCCATCGAGATAGCCGAGGTTTACGCCGCCGAGGTGACGCGCGTACGGGTTCAGCAGCGTCTTGTCGGCAAGCTCCTCCAGGCTGGCGTGCCAGGAGGCACAGCCCTCCTCATCGCCGGCGCCGTACATCCCGCAGCACCAGCAGCAGGGACACTCGATGGTGCACATGTCGGGATAGGCGAGCTGGCCGAGCCGGTGATTGCTGAAGTCCTCGCGGACGATGATGTACTGGACAGGGTCCTGCACCTCGACCAGTTTAAGGTCGCGGTTCAGAAAGAGGTTCTGTCCACTACCATACTCCGCTGCCGGGTCGCTGAAGTTGATGCTCTGCGCGAAGACGCCCTTCTCCCAGATATGACCGCCGTCAGGATCCTGCAGGCAGGAGTCGGTGATGGTGCCGCCCCATCCTGGTGGCCAGCTCTGCTGGGTCCCGCATGGCCTATCACCGCCGGTCCCCCATGCTCCTTCGTTGGCCTGCAGGTATCCCAGCCAGTTCGGACCGGGGTTGATGAACATAGGCGTGGTCTCTACCTTCGCGCTCGGGCACCGCCACACATCCCGGTTCTTGATGTACTCGTCCAAGATGACCGGTGGATTCAGGTACGGATTCGCCTGAGGGGTGCGCGCGCAGGGATACCGGTCGTCGTCGTTCCCACCCGGGTTTGTGTTGAAGTAGTCCCAGGCCTCCTGGCGATGCTCTGTGGGCAGGAGCGTGTCGTTGTTGTCCGCCAGGTACATCTGAATAGCGAGGGCGATGTTCTTTATGTTGGACAGACACACCGCCTTTCGCGCGGACTCGCGGGCCCGCGCGAACACAGGGAAGACCATTGCTGCCAGGATACCGATGATCGCGATTACCACTAGCAGCTCAATCAGTGTGAAACCTCTGCGCGTTCTCCTGCTCATCTTCCTCACTCTCCAGTGACAGCCTAGTGATGAGACCAGAACTTCATCCGCGGCAGCGAATCAAACCCAAACAGCAGCCGCTCCCGTCCTGCTACCACCTCCTTTCTGCCCACTCGGCGAACGGTTGAGCGATGTCCGATCGACGGCCTGAGGCAAGCCGCGTATCTTCACGCCGCTGCTGCTAGCAGGTCTCGGCGAGAACGTTTACGCACCGTAGCGATTAGGCGGCATTTTGTCAAGAGGTGGCAGCGCCCGCAGTGCCGAACAGGTGAGCGCCGGGGCGGCCTGTCCGGCGCTCCCTGCGACCGTTCGATGGTAGCGAGTATGCCCGCAAAGACCAAGCGCCTCAAGAAGAGAGGCAGGAAGACGTCGCGGAGCGGACGGCCGACGATGGTCGACCTGGCCACGGCCGCGGGCGTGTCGCTGGCCACCGTCTCCCGAGTGCTGAACGGCCAGCCGGGGGCAAGTGAAGCCACCGCGGCTCGCATCTGGCGGGCCGTGGATCAACTGCACTACGAGGTCAACCACATCGCGAAGAGCCTGAGGATGGGCGCCACGCACACAGTCGGGGTGCTCGTGCACGACCTCGCGAACCCCTTCTACCCCGACTTCATCAAAGGCGTCGAATCCGCAGCGCATCGCGCGGGATTGAGCGTCATCGTGTGCAGTGGCGCGGCCGACGAGAGCGACTCCACCAGTGTGATGCAGCGCCAACTGCAGATGCTCATCAGCAGGCGCGTCGACGGGCTTGTCATGTACGGCAGGCTCCTATCTCTGGCACAGGTCAGACGGCTGCTTCGAAGCCACATCGGAGTGGTCGTGGTCGAGCCCCCCAAGCGCACGCCGCGAGGCGTGCGCGCGGTCGACATCGACTTCCGGGAGGGGATGGAGCAAGTGGTGGACCACCTCAGCTCATTGGGACACCGCCGCATTGCCCTGATCCGGCAAAGGTGGCACGAAGAGTGGGTTGCGAGGAGTCGGTATCGCGACTTCCAGGATGCACTGGCCGAACACGGATTGCCGTACCGCAAGAAGTGGGTGGGGTGGGTCGACGACGTTAACGACACGGCCCTCGGCCGTGCGGCCATGCGCCGATTGCTGAAGCGCGCGGGCGAGTTCACAGCCGTGGTCTGCCACAACGACATGATGGCCATCGGCGCGATGCAGGCGGCACACGATGCAGGTCTTCGGGTTCCCGAGGACCTCTCAGTGGTCGGGATCGACGACATCTTCGCCTCCTCAGTGGTCGAGCCGCCGCTCACAACGCTCGCACTGCCTCGGATGGAGATGGGCGAGGTCGCACTCAACGCCTTGCGGGAGGAAAGCGAAACGGTGAGGCGGGCCGTGGTCCGCCCCAACCTGGTGGTGCGCGGCTCCACCGGGCCTGCCGGAGCGGCCTAGCAGGTGAACGACGCAGCCCTTCTATTGGTGTCTCCCTGATCGCCTTCCTGACATCGACACCCGTGCCGCTGAGGGCGCAGAAGTGGATTGACGACATGCTGAACCTCGAGGAGGGCTGGGTCTGTCACACGGGAGATGACGAGACATGGGCCGACCCCGATCTCGACGACGCGAACTGGAAGCCGATCGAAGTAGGCAAGTCGTGGGAGCAAGCCGGCCTGGGAGACTACGATGGTTTCGCCTGGTATCGGCTGCGCTTCAGGATGCCTACCTCGCTCAAGAACGACGCTGACTTCCAGACGTACAGCGCGCTGAAGCTGCGGCTCGGCAAGATCGATGACGTCGATCGCACCTGGTTCAATGGCGACGCCATCGGCGAGACTGGCTCCTTTCCCCCGGATTTCTCGGGCGCGTATGACACCGTGCGGGAGTACAAAGTGCCCGCGGATCTGATTCACTGGGATGAAGACAATGTCATCGCCGTGCGGGTCTACGACCATGACGGCGCCGGCGGGATGTACGAGGGCCCCCACGGGATTGAGGCGGCGTGCTGGAGGGATTTCTTCGACATCACATTCGGTTTCGGGCGCGGAGACGGCATCTTCGTTGAGGAGGATGGCTTCGAGGTCGGCGCGAAGCTGCACAACGAGACACCGATGGCGATGGACGGGACGGTTCGCTGGCAGATCGAGGATGATGAAGGAGGCGTCCTGCTGGAAGCATCGGCAGCGGCGTCGCTGGCGGCGCGCGGCACTGGGGACGTCGGCTGCGAGTTCGCTCCCAATGCCCCCGGTTTCTACAAGGTCACCTGTGCCTTTGAGCCCGAGTCGGGTGACGAGGGCGCGGCCGGGTCGAGGCTCCTAGGCTATCGGCCGGAAGACATGGAGGCCCCGTCTACGCGACAGCCCGACTTCGACGCGTTCTGGGCACACACGCTTTCGGCGCTTGGCGAGGTGGACCCCCAGTTCGAGATGATCCGGAAAGCCGACGGCGATACAGAAACCCACGAGCTGTACGAGGTGAAGATGCGGAGCCTCGGCAACGTCCGGGTGGGGGGATGGTACGAGAAGCCCAGGGCCGAGGGCGCGTTCCCAGCCCTGGTCTGCCTGCCCGGATACACGCAGAGCATGGAGCCCACGAAGACGAGCGACCCCATCGCCGTGCTGTCCTTCAACATTCGCGGACACGGGAACAGCCAGGAAGACGTCCCGGGGGAGCCCGGCGATTATTGGGTTCGCGGCCTGGACGACAAGGAGGGGTACTTCTATCAAGGCGCGTATGCGGACTGTGTCCGGGCGGTGGACTTCCTGGCCTCACGGCCGGAGGTGGACAAGAGCCGCATCGCCGTGACCGGGGGAAGCCAAGGTGGTGGGCTCGGCTTGGCGACGGCCGCGCTCGACACGCGCATCGGCCTCTGCGCACCTGACATCCCGTTCCTGTGCAACTGGGAGAAGTACTTCAATGCGTCACACTGGCCGGAGATGGAGCAGTGGATCGAGGCCGAGCCCCAGCGCTCCTGGGACTCCGTCCTGCGGACCTTGAGCTACTTCGATACGATGAATATGGCACACCGGATCACGTGTCCGGTATTCGTTGGCTTGGGCCTCCAAGACCCGGTGTGTCCGGCCGCAACTATCTTTGCCGTCTACAACCGGCTGAACGTGCCCAAGTCGTACCGCGTCTATCCCAACGCCGGGCACTGGGTGGACCCCGGCCACCAGCCGGAGAAAAGGGCCTGGCTGCTGCGCCACCTCGCCGCCATGGGCGAGGTGTAGGTTCTCGGACCGCAGCGACCCCTCGGGGATGATCCTGCCGGGTAATGCAGGACGTCGTTCAGGTAGGCGTTTACCTTGTGGGCCCGACAGATCGTCATGGCTCCCAGCGCAACGAGACCGGCCATCAGCATAACAGCGACTGCGCGGCTCACTCTCATCATGTGGACCTCTCTATAGGAACGCCAGACTGAGATAGCAGCCTCCGATACTGACGCCGGGATTGGCTGGCAGAAGGCTTGCCTTCGGCCTGGAGCGCATGCTACACTCCGCCCATTACGTAATCGTTTCCGCACTCGGCCGTCGCCTTCCTCCTGCGAGCCGAGATGACGGCCGGCGGAGCTCGCGTCGGCAGGCACCGCAGCGACAGCCAAAGCGAAGGAGACATCATGCAGTTCAGGCTCAGGAAATGGAGTGGGAATCCCGTGCTGTCCCCGCTGCGCGACAGCGAGTGGCAGAGCCTCTCGGTGTGCAACCCGGGCGCGTGGTACGAGGACGGCACGTTTTACCTGCTCTACCGCGCGGCGGGGAACGATCCAGAGCACATCATCCGCCTGGGGCTCGCGACCAGCCAGGACGGCTTCCATTTCGAAAGGGCCTCGGACCAGCCCGTGTTCGACGTGTCCCCTCAGGGGCCGGATGGGGGCTGCGTGGAAGACGCTCGGATCGTCAAGTTCGACGGCATCTACTATGTGACGTATGCCTACCGGCCGTATCCCCCCGGCCGCTACTGGGAAGCGGACAGGGAGTACACCCGGCCGAGCCTGCCCCCCACGGCGCCGGCCGTGGAGCGGACCAACGCGACCAATAGCGGGCTGGCAGCCACTAAGGACTTCCGCACGTGGCGGCGTCTCGGCCGCATCACGCGCGCCGGCCTCGACAACCGAGACGTCATTCTATTCCCGGAGAAGATCGGTGGGCGCTACGTGATGCTCCACCGGCCGGACCAGTGGGTCGGGCCTGACTACGGCTGTGAGCGCCCTTCGATCTGGCTCGCCTTCGGCGATGACCTACTATCATGGGGGGATGACGTGCTGCTCGCAACAGGGGAGCAGGAATGGGAGTCCGGGAAGCTCGGCGGCAGCACTCCTCCTCTGCGCACCGACGCCGGCTGGCTAACCATCTACCATGCGGTCGGGCCCGACTACCAGTACCGGATCGGCGTGATGATGCTCGAGCTGGAGGATCCCAGTCGCGTTGTCGCTCGAGCGCCAGACTTCATTATGGAGCCCGAGTCGAAGCACGAGACGGAGGGAATCTATGCAGGCTGCGTCTTCCCGACGGGCAACGTCGTGGTCGACGGAACGCTGTTCGTCTACTACGGAGCCGGCGACCGGTTCGTCGGATGCGCGACCGCGCCGATGCAGGAGCTCGTGGACTACGTGATGCAGTATCGGACGTGATGGTTGACCAGCGCTGAAGCCGACATGAGTCGTTCTGCTGGGAGCAGCTGGCGCTGGGGATGGTACAACATCTTGCCGAGGTGAGACCGCGCGTTCTTGTCGGAGGCCGCTGCGACCATCGTGTCAGGTACGGGCGGGGCACCCATCGGACATCACGCAGCTGTTCGTGGCATCGACGACGAGCTGTAGAGTTACTGCAGCCTGGCGTCGCGGTCTCAATGCGGCTCAACAACGAGCCGTCAGTTCATCCTCCCGGCATGTGGGACGCGCGCGATACATCAGAAACGCCTCCAGAGCGCGCACACATCGGTTCCAAGGGCCCCTTGACCGCGGCACAAAGCCACGCGGAGGCGAGAGGCGTTCCAGCGCCAGTTGACGGAAGGCCTTCGGCGTCGCTCTGCTACTGCCCGTAGCGCTCCCGGTAGAAGTCCAGCATCTTCTGGACCTCCTCCCAGCTGAGGCCGCGCCGCCACCTGTGGTGTTCAGACTCGAGCACGGGCGCGGAGAGGCCCGGCTTGAGGTGCTCCACCTCCGGCAGGAACTCGTTGTAGAAGTTATCAGCGACCTCGTAGAGTCCATGCCACCAGGCGTAATCCGGACCGGACATGGCGGCACCGTGGCGGGCGCGCCTCCCCTCGTGGTGCCAGAGTTTGAAGTACGTCCATTCGATCTTGTCGTCGAACGGCACGGGTGTGATCAGCCCTTCAGCCTTGAGCTGCCGCATCAGGTCGGCCGCTGGCTTCGCGAACTTCTCGTTGTAGAGCACAACGAGGCTGTCATACTGGTAGTAGAAGTTGTCCACGAAGCCGGACGAATGGCAGCTCGCGCACACATCCTTCATGTTGGCGCGGCGGGCGTCGGCGTTCTCCAGCTTGGTCGAAATGAGTGGCCGCAGAGTCCAGCTGATGCGTAGCCCCACGTCGTGGGTGGCCGGCTGGTTCTTCGTAGCGCTCATGTGGCAGGAGGCACAGGTCGGATAAGGATAGTCCCTCGCCGGCAGCCATTCCCCGCCCGGTCGGTCAAGGTTCATGCGCTCCCTATGCGCCTGATAGAGGATGCCGTGCTTGGACTCGTTGTAGATCTCGATCTGCGGGTGGTCAGGTCCCATATGGCACTTGCCGCAGTTCTCCGGCTGGCGCACCTGGCCCACGGAGAAGGCGTGCCGGGCGTGGCAGGCCGAACACGAGCCTGCGCTCCCATCGGGGTTCACCCGGCCGATGCCAGTGTTCGGCCACGTGGTCGGATCTAGCTTCCCGTCGGGGCCTGCCTTGACGGTGCTCCCATGGCATTGGCGACACCCCACGTCCACCGCCTGGGGTCCGCCGACGATCTCCCCCAGCATGTTGTCCAGGGAGCCGATGAACTGCGCACCGCGCGAGTGATGGCTCCGCTCGAACTCCTCGCTCTCCTTGGGATGGCAGCGTGCACAGTCCTTGGGGGTGACGAGGACAACGATGTTCTGGCCGTAGTGCTCCTGGATATCAGGGCGTTCTTCTCCCTGGGCGACGTGACAGTCCGCGCAACTGACAGCCTCTGTCGCATGAAGGCTTTGGCCCCAATCCGCGGCGATTCCAGGCGTGAGGCTCTCGTGACAGAGGAGGCACGGGTCCTTGGCCTCGGCGGCCTCTGCTCGGCTGGTACCCCCAATTGCAACAGCGAAGAGGATGAGAAGCGCTCGAAGTAGATTCGACGAACATGCCGGTCGTGTCACGCACCTGCCTCCTCAGATGGTTGTTCGCGGGTGAATCGTGGATCACACGAACGAAGCGCGGCCTCGACGCTTTCGTCTCGCGCGATGAGACTCCCCAGCCGCTCGCCGGGCTCGCCCCTGCGCATGAGAACCGAGAGGACGGCGGCGAGCAGGTCTCGGACTGCCTGCTCGCCCGCGGAAGTGAGGAGATCGGCGGCAAGGCGCGGATGGCGACCCAGCTTCCCGCCCACCATGCTCCGGAAGCCGCTGCGTCCGGACTCAAGAGCTCGCGTCTGACACGCCCGAACGCAGTCACCGCAGGCGATACAGCGCTGGGCGTCGATGACCGGCAAGTCGCCCCGCAGAAGAACAGCCTCCTCACGGCAGGCGCTTAGGCAATCTCCACACGCGGTGCAACGTTCTGGCGTGAGCGTCGGGGCAGCCTGCCCGATGACTCCGAAGTCGCAGATATGCGGTTGGGAGCAGGCATTCGGACATCCCGCGACGGCCACCCGGAAACGGTGATGGGAGAGGATGGGCCGCCCTTCGCGGCCCTCGGCCAGGTGCTCCGGGAATCCCGATGCCTCAATCTCCTCGGCCAGTGCGTCGGCGACGGCCTCCACGGGAACGAGACTTCTGGGACACCCGACTGCGCCCGCGCAGACCCCAACGTGATAGGTGCGGGTCCGACGTTTCTCCCCCTGCTCGGCAACGAGTCGGCTCTCAAGCTGTTCGATGAGGCCCGGCTCGGGTCGAGCGGCGTCGCCGGTCTTCCCGCCGGAACCGATCTCCGCCCGAGCCCGTCGCACCAGGTCAGCAGTCACGTATTCGGCCCCGACACTCTTCGCGAAGTCCTCTACCTTCCTGCGAACGAAGGACCGAAGCAGTGCCGGCGCTCTGGCCAGGGCACGCTCGGCGTCAGCATCCCACCGCACGACGTTGCCTCTCCTCTTGCCCGGACCGCCTCTCAGCCGAAGCCAGGAGGTCAGCGCGGACGAGTTACGTCGTTAAGAAGCTCCCTCCCGCCTTCCACGGTCACAAGCATTGGCCTGCGTGTACCGGCCGCTCCCGCCGTGAAAGCACCGGTCATTGTCAACCGACTGCGACATCGCCTTGCTGGCCTAGGAGGGCTCGGCGATGCGGCTCGTCGACCGCGGCGATGTGGTCGACCTCACGAAGGGCTACTGAACAGGGGCATCAGAGCGGGCAACCGACTTGTCGATATCGTCCCTGCTGACGACCAGCCGGTCGCATTTCGAGGCAGTTACATTCGGCCTGACAGAGAGCCAGCCTGGGTCTGGCTGCTCGCCGCTTGCCCAGGCGATAAGGCAGGCCGGGATGTTGGCTCCCGCGACGTGAGAGAAGGGATAGCCTCCGCCAAAGCGAGGGTTCATCTCAAGCACGACGCAGCCCTTCTCTCCGACGAACACATCGCAGTCAAGCAGGCCGACATGGCCGAGCTGTTGGCCGATCGTCCGGCCCACAGCCTGAAGCTCCTCGCTCTCTGCGGTCACCGCGTGGTCCGTCTCCCCGGCTCGCATCGCAAGTTTGCGTCTGACGAGGGTCGTGACGTAGCCGCCGCTCAGGTCGTTGATGACATCGATGCCATGCTCCCGACCGTCGACGCGCTCCTGCACCAGCATGCACCTGTCGGGGTCGGCAGCGCAGGCCTGGGCAAGCGAAGTGCGCGGGAGGCGACGGCCGAGGAGGTGGTAGGCAGACTCGAGCTCGTCCTCGTCCTCGGCGTAGGAGATGCCGATGGACGCTGCTCCCCAGCGCGGCTTGATGACAAGTGGAAACTGGACTTCCCCGGCACGCAGGGCCTGCTTCGCCTCTGCAAGACAGAGGAATGTCGCCGGCGCAGCCATGCCGCACTGGCGAAGGAAGCCTACACTCGCCCACTTGTCCGCGCAGAGATCAACGACGCGCGGAGAAGAGATCACCGCGAGCGTGCCGATGTCAGCGAAGCGGCTGCGCTGCCTGGCAAGGATAGGCAGCTCCTGGTCGGAGAGGGACAGAAGCAAGCGGACACTGTGTCGTTGGCAGATGGCGACGAGAGCATCAACGTACTGCGGCGCAGCCACCGGTGGCACCGCGAAGCTGTGGTCCGCTTCCTGTAAGGCTGCGGCGTCTCCGTCAACATCGGCGGCGAAGACGTGCCCACGTCCGGCCAGCGCCTCACGGAAGTAGTGAACGAGGTAGTTGCGGCGCCCCGCGCACGTCAGCAATACGTTCATGAATGGTACCCTGTCCAAGCCTCGTTCCGCAGGCGCCGTTCAACGCACGGCTGCCAGGTGCCTGTACCTGCAGAGCGTCGGCAAACCTGAGACAAAACGGCCCTGTTGCTAAGCTACGCTCTAGGCGCCCCTGACTCCTGTGTCCGTTGGGCCTCAACCATCCGCCAGTGTGCTCCCTCCGGGCCACCAGGGTCCCGATCTGGAGCACCTTCAGCCGGGACAGGATCTGGTCCCTGCGTCCGAACCAGACGGCGTCGGGCGTCACGTTCCTCAGCGCCTCGTGGTAGCGCTCCCGGCTACAGTGGGCGACGAGATTCGAGAGCGCCTCCCGCAGCTGGTCCGGACCGGCATGCCCCTTCTTGCGAATGATCTCCCGATAGGAAAGCCCTTAATGCCGAAGTCAGCTGATGTCCGCTTTGATCTCCCGTGATACCATAACTGCTGACTCGGCAGATGGTGGCTTCCAACCCAACTCCACGGAGTCGCCGGGCCGGGCGCTCTTCCCCGTCCCATCCTCAGGCGAAAGGTCGCTGTGGTCCAGGCCAGCAAAGGCAAGGTTGTCACAAGGCCGAAGGCTGCTCCGCAGAAACCCAGCAGACGCTTCAGACGTTTTCCGATGCCTTCGCCTGTCACCAGCGCCGTCGTTTGAATACCGACTCACCGACTGGGAAGCCTTGCTCGTTCCTTCAGCAGGTCCCAGTAGAGTGCCGCGAGTTCTTGCCAGATCGGCTCGCGACGGAACTCTCGCCTGACGCGCTCCTCCCCGGCCCGCCCCATCCTTCTAGCCAGTCCGGGGTCAGCCAGCAGCCTCCCCAGAGCCTCCGTCAGCGCCTGCGCATCACCCACCGGCACGAGCAGGCCGGTGATACCATCGTCCACCGCGTCCACCGCGCCGGTCGCCCGCGTCGCCACCACAGGCTTGCCGGCAGCTGAGGCCTCCAGCGCCACCGTCGGGAAGCCCTCCCGGTAGGTGGGGAGCGCAAGGACGTCCATCACCTGGTAGTAGGGAGGGGCATCGTCCACATAGCCTGGATTCACTATCCCGGGGTCTGAGAGCACAAACCTGCGTGTCGTCTGGGGCACCGGGTCGGTGTCATCGAAGCGGCCAAGCCACAGCAAGCGAAGTTCGGAGAATCGTCGACGAAGCCTGATGAATGCCTCGATGAGCTCGGGAATCCCCTTGTCCTTAGTAAGGCGACCTACGAAGCCGATTACCGGCGCTTCGGGCGGGATCCCCAGTTCTCGGCGCAGTCTTTCTCCGGCCTTGACACGCTCGGGCGTGGGAGCGAAGCGATCGGCCTCAACGCCGTTGAAACTCCCGGCGCCGAGGACGACCGTTTGTTCCCTCCTAGCCAGACCCAGCTCCAACACCCGTCTTCGCACGCTTTCGCTCACACAGATCACCTGCTGGGCGCATCGGCAGGCGATCCTCTCGGTGCGAACGAGAATCCACCGCTTCATTCCACGGGTAGTCTCCAAACGAAGTCCGTGTACCGTGTAGACCCTGCAGGGGACCCTGACCGCCCAGGAGACGATTCCCATCAGCAGACCAGCCTTGGCGGTGCCGAAGTTGACGAGGGCGGGGCGCAGCCGGCGAACCAGCCGCCAGAGGCGCCAGAGGCTTCGCAGGTCTTGCAGAGGCGCCATTGTTCTCTTCATAGCGACTGGCGCCTTGGCGACGCCTTCCTCCGCGGCGACGCCGTCAATCCCCGGACCAGGGGAGGCCACCAGGACGACCTCGAAGCCGGCCTGGCGCAGATACCGGAGCTGACCTCGCATTAGCCGGGTGGTGCCGGAGGCGGTCACCGCATGGATTACCCGGGGCCGCCCCAGGTTCTCGCTCAGGCGTCCATTCATGGAGAACGATCCTCCATCCGTTGGAGGTTGCTCCTGGCCAAGCCCGCGACCAGCAATCCCACCGCCAGCCAGGAGAAGCGGTGATTGTTCAGGCCAATCGCCAGGCATCCCACGAGGCGCTCCAGCCGCATGGCCATCTCACCCGCCATCGGTCAGGGCCCCTCGGCGACTAAGCCGGCGGCCGCTTGGGTCTCGGCCAGCGCATTGTCTTCTTGGTTGACGCCAGCCCGCGGCTTAGTCAGGGTGATGGCGACGGCCCCCAGGAGAAGGACGGTCATCGCGGCGCAGACCGCCCAGGCTGCCCCGAGGAGGCCGTAGCGGGGGATGAGCACCCAGGAAAGGGCCGCGGTTGCCAGCAAGGTGACGCCGTAGAGGGGTGCCTGGGCCTTGATCCGCCGCGAGGCGGTCATCCCGCAAATCAGAAAGCGAACAACGTATCCGATCCCAGACGCCGCCATCAGCCAGACGAAGACATCGGCGTGTTTGGCGTAATCCGGCCGGTAGAGGAGGGTGAGCAGGGGCTGGCCGAGAACCGCGGCCAGCAGCAGCCCGGCTCCTCCGAGTACGGCGCCGAGGCCGAGCAGCCGCCACAGGAGCCGCCTAAAGGCGGAAGGATCAGTTACGTGATAGCGGGCGAGCCGAGGTGAAGCCGACCGGGTGAGGGCCCCAACCACCATGTTGCCGGCCACCATGATGTAGGCCATCGCCGCGTAGTAGCCCAGCGCCGCCTCCCCAAGCCTTCGTTCCACCAGATAGCGAGGGATGTTGACATTCAGCGAATCGAGGAGGCTTACGAAGCCCAGCGGCAGCGCAAGCCAGGTAAGCCGTCGGAGCACTGCCAGTCGAGTGCGTGGGCGCTTGTCGTCACCTCGGATCGGGTCTGGCGTCAGGCACAGCACGCGTCGGGCATTGTAAGCGTCATAGATGAGAACCACGAAGCTCCAGACGGCGAGCATTCCGATCGTCCCCCAGACGATGCTCCCGGTCAGGTGGACCAGACGCCAGATCGCAAGCAGGGAAAGGGGGCCCTTGATCATCTTCGAGATGGCGATCAGGTCAAGGCGCTCATTCTTCTGCAGGAGGCCGTGAATGGAGTCGCTCACGCTCTCCACGCCCTTGGCCAGCCCGATGATCAGAATCACGAGCGCCGCCTCCAGCTGGAATCCTCCGAGCGCCGCGATCCCGCCGATGACGCACAACGAGAAAGCGCTAGTGATCAGCCGCAGAGAGAAGTAGTCCCAGAAGCGGTACTCCCCTTTGGCGTCGGTCGCCTGAAGGGCACGCAATTGGAGATTCGTGAACATCATGACGGGGGCGCCCACCGCCAGGCCCAGGGCGAAGCGTCCCACCATCTCTGCGCTGCCAAGCTTGGCGAGCATGATAAGCACGCCCCACTGGGAGCCAGCGTAGATCAGGTTGCCCGCAAGCGTCCAGGCGAAGTTAGAGCGAAGGGAGAGCGGGGGAACCATCCTGCTCCGAGGTAACTCCTGAGGGCTCAGCCCGCTCTTCAGGGGCTGGTCAGCCTTACCCATCCCATCCTATCGACACGGCCTTCTCCTCCCGGTCATACCAGCCGTCGCCCCGATAGGTGGCGTCCGGCCTCAGCGTTCGCGGGGCAAATCGGGGGGCGAGCCAAGACACACTTCAGGTCTCCGCGCCCTGGTGTCTCTATTGACCCAGGGCCATCTGTCCTCCCGGGAAGGCGCCTGCTACAGCTACTGCCATCTAATCATCTGCCTGCTTCCATCCCCGCCCCTCAAACTCCTTCTGCCTCCGTGAGGATTCGCGCGCAATGGCTTGCCCGCGCTCGCCCTCGGACTACGCGAAACGCGTGCCCTGCTGCGCAAGCTGCGGATAGACCCTCCGCCTCGGTTGCCTCCTCCTAACCCGATGTCCTGCCCCCAGGCCAAACAAGCTGGAGAACCGCCCCCAGATGATGGTACAATCCATCACTATGAACGTAGCGGTTACTGGCGTTGGCGCCACCGCCGGCCTCGGTATCGTAAGAGCATTGCGGCAAGCGGATCTCCCCCTGAGGTTGCTGGGGCTTGACGCAGACGCCTGGGCCCCCGCGCTCTACCTCTGCGACGCCCAAGCCGTCGTCCCCCGCGTCTCTGAAGAAGACCGCTATCTCGAGGCCCTCGAGGCCCTGATCCGCAGGCACAGGATCGACGCCCTCATTCCGGGCCTGGACGTCGAGCTCGACGCCCTCTCCCGGGCCCGGGATCGCTTCCGCTCTCTTGGCTGCTGCGTCATCGTCGGCCCGCCAGAGTTCATCGGCTTCGCGGGGGACAAAGAGATCACCTACCGGGTGCTGCGGGACAAGGGGATTCCCTTCGCCCGCACTCAGGCGATCGACGACTTCCGGCGATCCTGCACGCCCGCTTCCTTCCCCGTCATCGTCAAGCCGAGGGGCGGCGCCGGCTCCGTGGGTGTCACCGTCCTCTGTGGCCCCAGTGACCTCGAGCGCTACCGGCCCGGCTCCGATGACATTGTCCAGGAGTACCTGATCCCCGCCACGTGGGGGCTGAAGACCTTGACCCCCGCTGATGCCATGAGGGGTGAACGTCTGCGTCAGGACGACGAGGTCCGAGTCCAGACGCTTATCGCCCCGAGCGGAGAGATCCTCCTGATTTCCGCCAATATCAACGTTCAGGTCAGGGGAACCTCCATGCGGGTCTGTCCCACCAACGACCCGGCGCTTCTCGACTTCGGCCAGCGCGCCTTCCCCGTTCTCGCGGCAATGGGCGCTGTAGGGCCCTGCAACCTCCAGGGAAGGATCACCGACGCCGGATTGGTCCTCTACGAGGTAAATGCTCGTTTTACAGGGTGTGCCGCAATTCACGCCACGATGGGCCATAATGAATGCGAGGCCGCCTTGCGGCTCTTCGTGCTCGGCGAGAGTCCCGCCTCCGTCGCCTCGCGCCTCACCAATAACACGGGCGCGGTCTGCCTCCGCTATCTCACCGAGACAGTCGTGCCCTGCGCCAGCATCGACGGCCTTGTCTCGCCCGACTCCCGCGGGTGAGCCTGCCTGCGTGTGTAGGGGATCCATCGTACCGCGTGTGCCGGTCACTTGCCCGTAGAACCGCCCCAGCCCTGCCCTGACGGCGGTCTCTGCGGTATCCCGGGCACTCCATTTGGCTGGAGGATAAGCCCGCATGGAGCGCGGATCGCACCCCGGTGTGGCGCTGGGGCCTCTGGCCCACGTGGGTGCTGGTGGCCATCGATCACTTCTCTCGCAAAGTCGTCGCCGTCGGTCCCCTGGAAGGATCCAACGCGGGCTGGGTCGTGGGAGCACTGGAGAACGCCTTTGCCCAGCACGGCGCTCCCCGACACCTCATCACCGACCAGGAGGGCGTCTTTGTCAGTTACGTCCTCCGTGACCTGCTGATCCAGTGCGGCATGAGGCAACGCTTCGGTGCCGTAGGCAAGCATGGCTCCATCGCGGTCACCGAACGTGTCATCCTGACGCTGAAGTACGAATGGCTCAGGCGCGTTCCTGTCATCCGCGGCCTGGGTCACCTGAGCGAACTCCTGGCGGACTTCGGGGTGTACTACAACCAGTACCGGTGCCATCGGCGGCTGGGCGGTGCGACCTCCTCGATGATCTATGAAAGAGGCCGCTGGCAGAAGCCCGACCGCTCGGCGAAGACGCTCCGGCACCCGATCCGGCTGCGGCACTTCCGTGAGCAGCGAATCACTGTCTATGAGCCCGCTGCCTGAGCGGCGTGGATGACCAGGAGCCTTCCCAGATTGCGGTCTCACGAGGCATCAACAGTCGCATAGGGACACACGCAAGGAGTCCCATCTGTCTGGGCCCGTCCGGCTCATTGAATGACGTCACCGACATCCCTATCTCGCTCGAGCACGTCGAGGGGTCTGCCGCTCACAGCCGCGGGGTCGTACGGCACTTCGAGCAGCTCGAGGATCGTCGGAAGGATGTCCACCGTCCGGCCGGTGAGCAACTCAGCGCGCTTGATTCCCATCCCCCAGAACATGATGGGCACCATCGACTGCTTCCGATCCAGGCCGCCGTGGGTGCCGGTCAGCACCTGCCTGCTGACGCTCGCCGGCGTGAAGTCCCAGCCGTCCGCGGCGATGAGGTGGAGGTCCGCTGAGCGCGGTGAGCCAAACGAATTGGCAAGTCGGTGCAAGGCATCGGGGTAGTGCGAAGTACAGGTCAGGTCGAGCCATTCGCGGTCGGTGAGCCACCGTCCCGTGTTGACGTACAGCTTCAGCGCAGGGACATCGGCGTACTCCAACGGATCCTCGCCGCGCAGTACGTCATAGCGGTAGGCTGCGTCGATCTCGTTGAGCGGGCGTTCGGTGATCCTGGACACGCCCTCAGCGGTGTGAACGAGGTACTCGTTCGGCGCAGGATTCGTGATGATGAAGTGGATGCCAGGGGAATGCTGCAGTAGGCGCTCGATGACGTTGAAGTCCTCACCACCGGCATGATAGTTCTCCAGGCACTCCTGCGTGGGGATGATGTCCCAGGTCGATCGCGCCATGGTGCCCTGGGCATCGCGCTCCTGGCCCTTGAGGTACAGCAGCGCATCGGAGTTGCCTCCCCATAGCGCTGCGCAGTTGTACCGTCTGTCGAAGTTCCTCTTGCTCCCCTTCCAGAAGTTGGACTCGAACATCCCCCAGTCGGTCTTCACTAAGTACTTCAGGCTCTGAAAGGTGTCGAAGCGCAGGTCCTCGAGCACTCGGTCGATCGTCAGGTGGTGCGTCACCGGGGCTATCCCGTGGTCGGACGTCAGCACGAAGGTCGTCTTGTCCAGCAGGTCCCGTGAGTCCAAGAAGGCCATCATCCGCCCAATGAGCCGATCGACATTCCTGTAGGCATCCACGACCTCTTCCGAATCCAGGAGTCTCGTATGCGAGATATGATCGATGTGCCCGAAGGTGAGCACCATCAGTCGCGGGATCCCCGGGGCTCCGGTCCGCCGGCCCAGACCGTTGAGGCACATCACCACCCATTCCCAGGCCCATTCGGCATAGTTGTCGTCTGGCTGCCCGGGCACGTACAGACAACACCCCCGGTTGCAGATCTGTATGACCGCCAGGCTGCGCGCCTCCGGGAAGTACTCGAAGATCGTCTTGACGTCGGTGGAGAGTTCGTTATTGTGTGCAGTGATGCCCAGACCGATATAGGACATGTGGTGTCGCAGGCTTCGCTCATAGTACCGTTGGCCGACAATGTTGTTCTTGCGCGGATAGGCGCCGGTTATGATGCTGGTATGTGCAGGCACGCTGGAAGAGGGCCAGATAGTGACTCCGTTGAGCGTGTATGCACCCTCGCCCAGGAAGTGTTTGCTGATGTTGGGGAATGCACGGTTGATCTCTTCGCGGTAGTGCTCCTCGTCACGCGCCGCCTCGTCGAACAGCTCCAGGGCGCGCTCGAAGCTGCCGCCATCGACGACGATCAGCACCACGTACCGATCCTGTCCCGCCAGCAGGCCGTCGCGTGCTGTGAGATGAACTGCCAGGTATACGAGCGCCGGCATCAACACCAGTGCCGGGACCAACACTAACACCGCCAGGATAAGGCATCTGGCTCTCCGCCTCTCCCACCAACGTCGCAAGAGCCAAGCGCCAGATATCCAGAAGGGGCACATCGCCAGGCTTGCTCCAGAGAACACGATCAGCGTAAGCAGCGCAGCAAGTAGATCTCGCCTTGCCAGTACGAACAGGGCTGCGCCCAGCAACACCAACGCGAAGGCAATGAACCCCCGCCAGTGCCACCACGCCCGCGCTTTCGACTCTGTCTCGTCACTCATGGCTGTCTCTCCCGCGGGACTGCCCTGTCCCGGTCAGTCCGACTGCGCGGTGTGTCTAGCCGAACTGGGGCAATGCCGGGGACACGGTTCCGTTCTCCCCGCGAAGCACTCAGGCAGGGGGCCGGAGGGCCAGATACATACATATTGCCAACACAACTGTCAGGCCCGCGATGATCCCCAGTATGATGGCTCGCATCGCCCCAGCCTCTTAGACCGCGATGTGCGGCACCGAGTGTCTCACTGCCGCGTTATACTTCCAACGCTGCGTGGGATCTTCCCATCCGTGTGCTCGCTGAGGACTCTGTCCGGGCGTTGTGGTGGCTCTCAGATGTGTCTCGTAGCCATCTGACACAGACAGCAAGTCCTGGTGTCATGATTGCTTCAGCCTCTCCTCGAAGCGAGTATAGAGCAGGCTGACCACAAGCAGGACCACCCCCAGGCCGAAAAAGGACACGATGCGATAGGGCGGTTCGAGGAAACTGAGATCGAATATGAACACCTTGCCGATGGCCAGATACAACAGCCCCATGGCGAACAGCCGAACCGGGCGGTTGCGCCTCCAGATTCCCGCGGACAAGCCGCCCAGCGCGTACACGCTCCAGAATATCGAAAGGGAGAGCTGCTGCGCACTCTGGCGATCAGCATGAAGCGGCGAGACGCCGAAGTGCTGCCAGAGGTCAACACTGATGAAGACTAGCGCGAACAAGTTTGCCACCAGGACCAGTGGACCGACGAGGCCGGCCTCTTCCTTGGAGACAGCGTCTCTCGCCGAGCGGATGAGATAGGCCGCGGCAGAGGCCGCGACTACAGCGGCAGCCCCTGCGAGCAGGCGGGTGTTCAGCAGCAACTGGAATGGCTGGGGGTCTGCCAGCAGGTCTACGAACGGCACCTTCCCAATGGCAAGAGCGAGCAGCGCCAGAGAGAACACCCTGAGCGAGGCATTCCGGCGCAGCAGCGCCACAGCCAGCGCGGCGACTGCATAGATGCTCCAGAACACGCTCAAGCCGCACTGCTGGGTGCTCGCGCGACCCGCGGGGTTCGCCTCCAGGTCGAGGTGCTGCCAGAGATCAAGGCTGACAAACAGCAGTGCTAGTGTGTTCGCGACCAACACCAGCGCCGCCGGCAAGTCAGCCTCCCACTGGGAGACGTCCTCTCGCCGCCGCGCGAGCAGCCAGGCGGCGATGGAGGAGGCGGCGACCACAGCGGCCCCTGCGAGCAGGCGCGTGTTCAGCAGCAAGCTGAATGGCTGGGGGTCTGCCAGCAGGTCTAGGAGCAGCACCTTCCCAATGGCAAGAGCCAGCAGCACCAACGCTCGCAGCGGCGCATTCCGGCGCAGCAGAGCCACAGCCAGCGCGGTCACTGCGTAGATGCTCCAGAACACGCTCAAGCCGCAGTGCTGGGTGCTCGCGCGACCCGCGGGGTCCGCCTCCAGGTCGAGGTGCTGCCAGAGGTCAAGGCTGACAAACACCACTGCCAGTGTGTTCGCGACCACCACCAGAGCCGCTGGCAGGTCAGCCTCCCACTCGGCGACAGCGTGTCGCCACCGCGCGAGCAGCCAGGCGGCGATAGAGGAGGCAGCGACCACAGCGGCCCCTGCGAGCAGGCGCGTGTTCAGCAGCAAGCTGAATGGCTGGGGGTCTGCCAGCAGGTCTAGGAGCAGCACCTTCCCAATGGCAAGAGCCAGCAGCACCCGCATTCCGGCGCAGCAGCCCCACAGCCAGCGCGGCCACTGCGTAGACGCTCCAGAACACGGTGAGGCCGCACTGCTGGGTGCTCGCGCGACCCGCGGGG
This sequence comes from Candidatus Hebobacterum abditum, assembly GCA_029821875.1. GTDB lineage: Bacteria > Armatimonadota > Hebobacteria > Hebobacterales > Hebobacteraceae > Hebobacterum > Hebobacterum abditum. The sequence continues at coordinate 60,114 of JALGXW010000020.1, forward strand.
TCCGCCGCCCGGCCGAGGTACTGCCACAGATCCAGGCTGACAAACACTACTGCCCAGGTATTCGCGACCAACACCAGCGCCGCTGGCAGGATAGCTTCCCACTCGGAGACGTCCTTTCGCCGCCGCGCCAGCAACCAGGCAGCGACAGAGGAGGCAGCGACCACAGCGGCCCCTGCGAGCAGGCGCGTGTTCAGCAGCGGGCCGAATGACTGGGGGGCCAGCAGGAGGTCCACGAACAA
>JALGXW010000064.1 GCA_029821875.1 Candidatus Hebobacterum abditum
CTCGAGAGTGTCGGGGAGGCCCGCGACGGAAGCCACGCCGCGCGCCTGCCGGTCAGCAGGGCCTTCTGGGTCGGCATGGCCCTTGCCACGACCATCGGGTTCGTCAGCCAGCTCTCGCAGAGACTGCCATCGGTGCCACCGCTCCCCCTGGAATCCACCGTGATGAGCGGGCCCGTCGTGGGGCCGCTGTCTGCCCTGGGGAATGTCCAGATATGGCTGTACCCGTGGCTGATCTCACTCGCCTACATCATCCCGGCGGAGCTCTCGTTTTCCGTCTGGTTCTTCTGGCTCCTTCGGATCGGCCTCTGCGCGCTGGCGATCAGCTTCGGGGCCGAATCGGGATCGGCCGAAGACTGGTGGCGGTGGAGCTTCCCGGCCCCCACGAATCAGGCCACCGGGGCCCTCGTGGCGCTTTCCATCTGGGCACTGTGGACTGCGCGGAGACACCTCGCCCGCGCGCTGCACATTGCGTTCAGCCGCCGTTCCTCAGGAGAGGACCGCGATGAGCCCCTGCCATACCGAGGGGCGCTTCTCGGCCTCGCGGTGTGCTGCAGCTGGCTGGTGGCGTTCCTCGTCCTCTCGGGCTGTCGGCTCAGCTTTGGACTCATCTACGTCGCTCTCCTGGTAGGACTCTACCTGGCCTATGCCCGTCTCCAGGCAGAGGCCGCCCTCGATCCCTTCTTCTGGTGGTTCAACGACCTCGCGGCGATGGGCGTGGGCATGCGCAATCTGCTGCCTCAGGAGACGCTAACCCTCTACACGATGAACTGGGCCGGAGCGCCCCTTCCCAGTAGAATCTTCAGCGCCTGCTCGCTCAACACGCTCGGCGCGTTCAAGATCGCGGACGCGAGCGGCACCAATCTGCGCCGACTCACATATGTGCTGCTCGCCGCCTTCGCAGTCGCTCTCGCCCTCGGCATGTTCGTCCTGCTGACCGCGATGTATCACCACGGCTTCTTGACGACCTCGGCGGCAAAGGGCGACTACTTCGTCTCGTGGGCGCTCCTGAACGATGGCTGGGCTATGTGGCATGACGTCACAAGCGAGCAGGGGTGGGACCTGGGGGCAGTGCTCTACATCGCCGCGGGCGGGGTGGTGACCGTCTTCCTCGGTCTCATGCGGCTGCGCTTCGTGTGGTGGCCGTTCCACCCCATCGGCTATCTGCTCTCCAACAGCCTCGCCCAGGCCATGGGCACCTTCCCATTCCTGTTGGCGTGGATCCTCAAGGTTCTGGTCAGTCGCTACGGCGGCCTGCGCCTATACCGCAAGACGATACCACTCGCCGTCGGCCTGATCGTCGGGGATCTGCTGAACAACTCTCTCTGGAACATACTATCACTAGCGACGCGGGGGGGAATGTAGCCAAGGTCCGCAGACGGACTCCGTAGGGTCCCAGAACTCGTCAGGGGTGGCACGAAGGGCCGATACGGCCCCATTGGGGCGTCCGAGGAGTTCTGGCGGACGACGCATCTGAGTACCGCGCTGAGTGTGCCCGTCTGGGCACCACCTTCGGCCAGTCGTCCCAGTAGGCCACGGAGCTTGCCCACCGCCGTCTGCTTCGTCCGCGTGTCCGAGTGGAGGTAGCGCGCGGTGGTCTGAATATCGGAGTGTCCGAGCAACTCCTGCACCGTTCGGATGTCGGTGCCGTTGCGGATGAGATGGGTGGCGAAGGTGTGGCGCAAGGCGTGTGGGGTGATGCCTCTGCCCTCCAGCCCAGCCTTCTTCACCACTCGGTTGAGTATGCGGTTCACGATGCGACCTTGGATCGGCTCCCCTGTCTGGCTCATGAATAGGCGCTGGCAGTTGGTCTTCTTACTGTGCTTCAAGTAGTGCCGGATGGCTGCTATCGCCTCCTGGGTCAGCGGCACGCTTCGCTCCTTCGATCCCCTGCCATGCACGAGCAACTGCCCGTTCTCGCTGAGGCCCAACAGGTTGGTTGATCCCAGACGCGGACCAACACCTGCTTCTGAAGCCGATCTCGGCGCTCACCTCCCCTCATACACACAACTACCTTCGTAGATAGACTTCATTTCCCACGCCGTCACCTGTTTGACGGCCAGATCGCCGCCTCGGGCGAACAGGCTGACGTCGAGGTGCTCCGGGGAGTACTCGTGCCAGGCCACAGCGGCCTGGCGATCATTGGCAAAGACCTCGATCATGCTCTTGTCGATGAAGACCCGCAGCGTCAGGTCCTCATTCTCTTTGAGCTCGAAAGGAGGCTTGACATAATCAACAGTCAACGTTGTGCTCCCAACTCCAGATGCGATGGTGAAACCATTCTCGCCTTTCTCATCACTCAGCAGATTGATTCCGAACTCTTTGGCTTCTGGCGACGCGATGACAACCTCCAGCTCCATCGTGTCGCCCTTGATGCCATCCAGCAGACGGATTGTGCCGCTCTTTACCGTGATATCTTGCTCGCGTTTCCTGTCACGACGGAGTTCCTTCAGTTCGCGCAGAGGCTTGATGCGCAGTTCTCCGTCCTTGGGCAGGCTGAGTTCTCTTGGAAGTGATTGGATTCCCTGCTGAAGAATGGAATCATCCATAAGGCTGTCGAAGTTCGTCTTCCGGTCGCTTCTTTGCATCTCGTTCACCCATGGCGTGCACCAAGCCCACATGACACGACGACCATCGTTGGTCAACAGTGATTCCGGTGCAAAGAAATCCCATCTGGCCCAGTTCAACAGGGCGTGGTGGTCGGGAAGATAGAGCATACTTCTCGCCTACGAAGTCACCCAGGTAGTAGCGGGCCCCCAGGCCGTGGCTTATGCATAGAAGCATCCACTTGTTTCCAATCTTGAACATGTTGGGGCATGAGACATCCTCGCCTCGATCGACACCCAGATTTGTGGGGAAATCCTCAGGGAAGAGCTCCCCCAGATACAGCCACTGCTTGAGGCCCTCGGATTTCATCAGCGCGGGATTGCTCCCACCACTCAGTCCGTAATATGCGCCGTCCATGAGCCAGCAGTCAGGATCCCAATGGTTCATGTCCGGCTCTTCCCCCGTTGCCGTCAAGGGCTCGACCGAGATCGGCTTGGACCATCTCTCCAGATTGTCATCCAGCGCGAACGCCAGCTGGTTCCTCCCCGATCCCTGACCATGGTAGATCATGGCCGCCTGTCCATCCTTGGTGAAGAAACCGGTGCCACTGAACATCCCGTGGCCCGTCGTCCCCGGGGTGAGAGTCGTCGGGTGCCACTTCCAGTGCACCATGTCCTTGCTGGAGACGTGGGCAAAGGCGAAGCCTTCCCTATGGTTGTAGATGTAGTGCAGATGGTACCGATCTCTGTAGTAGAACGCGGGATTGGGATCACCCGGGATCGCACCGCCGGGCCCGGGGTGGGCCAGGTGATAGGTCAGCCAGGTATTGGGCGGGTTCGTCGGCATGGACGGCGTTTCGAACTCAGCGGGGACGTCACCCATAGTCTTCACACGGTTCCTTTCCGAGATGTAGATAGTCAGCGAAAGTGGGGCTAGAGGGGGCTGGAGGTAGGTTACGCCTCCGGTATCGCGGTGCCCCAAAACCAATTCAGGTCCGGAAATGCTCAGGGGTTTCCTTGTTGTCTCGGTGTCTTGGCCAGGCATTGACTTCTCGCCGCCTCTGCGGCATCCTGCCCCTCCCAGGGCCGGTGACGCCGGTCTGTCTGGGAACGGAAGGAGCGCTACGCGCCCACTCGTAGCGGCCTCACGGCCGGTCGACACCCGCAAGAGGATTCATCAGGTTCTCAGGTGAATCATATCTTCTCGTTTGTAGCGGGTCGGGGTATCCTAGATAGTGCAGGGATGGGTGGTCAGCCGACGGAATAGGCTGAACAGGCACAGCCTCCCACCCGGGGGGCGCACCTCTGTGAGCGGCCGGTGTCGAGAGCCCCCGGGGCCGTTGATGAGAGGCGTCGTTACCGATGTTCGAGCGACATGGCACGGTCGCGCATCTCACAGTGCGCCATGCGTGCTCCGCCGCTGGAGAGGAGGTGGGACGAGTCGGAAGCTCGTGAGGGGCGCGCCACACTGGTCCAGTTGAGTCCCTTGCTGGCTGTGTGATCTGCAGACTCTCAGTTGTGAGCATCGAGAGGTCGCGGACCAAAGGAGGAATCCCCAAATGGGAACGCGAAGGCGTGGTTTCACCCTGATTGAGCTGCTGGTAGTCATCGCCATCATCGGCATACTGGCAGCGATGGTGTTCCCGGTGTTTGCGAGGGCGCGCGAGTCGGCGCGCAAGGCGGTGTGTCTCTCCAATGTGAAGAACGTTGCCCTGGCCGTCCAGATGTATCTGGCGGACAACAACGACACGTTGCCCCCGCAGGAAAATCGGTCGGAGGTCATCGATTTCATGACCTGCCAGGAGGGCGCCACCTGGGCTAACCCGTACCTGCGGTGGACTCTTATCCTCGACGAGTACGTGAAGAACCGCGACGTGTGGCGCTGCCCCAGCGCAAAGCTGGAGGGTGGCGTGGGCAACATCAACCCTGGAGGAGACTGGTTCACTCACCTCATGGTCAATGAGCCGATGATGCGCGAGGGCCCAGAGGCGGGCGCCGAACACGACGAGTGGGGCTGGGCCTTGTGCGTATTCAACGGCTGGTGGCCGCCGGGCTGGGGTGGCGCTATCACGGACTCGTTCGTGCAGGGGCCGGCCTGGAACGCCGAAGAGCAGATAGACCAGGAGAAGGTGTTCCGTCAGAGCATAGGACTCAACGGCGGCACCTTCGAGGGCTTCGCCTCCAACTGGAGCATGAAGCTCGTGGAGGTGGCCGACCCCGTGAACTTCGTGATCTGCGGCGATGGGAGCTGGAAGGCGAACCACGACTGGATGACCATCGAGCTGGCCGCCTTTCCGGAGATCTGCCAGCTCGGCTGCTCCGGCGCCGAGATAGCCAACTGGTGCGACTGGATGGACTGGGAGGCGTGTGCCGAGTGGGCGGGGGACTGCAAGGACCTGTATGCGCCCAACAACGGGGCGTTCCTGAACAACCCGAGCCTGCGGGCACCCTACTCCCGGCACCTCGGCGGCGTGAACCTGGGCTTCTTGGACGGACATGCCGCCTGGTGGCACTCCGAGAGGCTCGTCGCCGAGTTCGCTGAGCGGGCCAGGGATGGCGAGAGACAGCCGCTTGGCTTGCTTCACGATGGCCCGTCTGACATTCCAGCCCTGGGCAAGTGCTTCGAGTGGCCCGACGGCACAACCATGCTCTTCTAGGCAGGGCTGAGGGAGGTAGCGAAGTCCTGACCGAGGCGGAGCGCCGGGGACGGCGCTCCGCCTTCGCGAACGAGGCCTCGGCCGTTCGCCGACGAGGTGCTGCAGGAGGAGGGCGAGGCCGCGCGGTAAGGCCGGGTGCGAGGCGGGTATCCACCGATGAGGGATCACTCCTCGAATCCGACAGGGGAGATGTCTGCGACCGGTTCGGAGTCAGCGCCGCGGCACGGCGGCGTCACCTGGCGCGCGGTGGCGATCTCACTCGTCGTCATCCTCCTGAGCGCGCCGGCCATCTTCTACGGCGAAGTCGTCTGGGGTGACGGCCTCGTGCCAGACATTCGCAGGACGGGCACCTGGTCCACGGGCATCATTGGGAGCTGGCCGCTCACGGTCCTCTTCGTCATCGCCGCCATCATGTCGCTGCCCGCGCTGCGACGCGCGGGGCTGACGCGGCGCGAGCTGATGACCGTCCATGCCCTCGTGCTCGTGGCAACACCGCTGCTCGGCGCGGGCGTCCTGTTCTACGTGCTCTCCACGGTAGTCACCTACTACTACCTCGCGCAGGCGTTAGTGCCCTGGGAGGCATTCCTGTCCGTCCTCCCCACCTGGTTGGGACCCTCGTCTGAGTTGGCGACAGAAGGCTACTTCGTGGGCAGAGCCGCGGTTCCCTGGGGGGAGTGGGCGATCTCGCTGGCGGCCTGGTCCTCGTTTCTGATCTGTCTCTTCGGCGCGAGTGTATGTCTCTTGGTGCTGGTTCAGAGACACTGGATCAGACACGAGCGCCTGGCCTTCCCGCTCGCCCAGATACCGTTGGAGATGGTCGAGGAGACTGGCCCAGGCGGCGCCGGCCGTCTTCCCCGCAGCAGGCTCTTCTGGCTCGGGCTCATCGTCGCCGCCGGTTTCACCTTTCTAGACGACCTATCGCTACGCGTGCCGACGGTGCCCGCGATGCCATTGACGATCACACTTATGTCCAGACACGTGGTGGGGCCGCTGGGCGCGCTGGGCGACCTCGAGTTGGTGCTGTCTCCGTGGATCATCGCGCTCGCCTACCTGATTCCGAAGGATCTCTCCTTGTCGGTCTGGTTCTTCTGGGCGGTGAAGTGGGGACTGATGATGCTCGCCATCGTCTTCGGCGCTTCGCCGGAGCGGGCTGACGAGTGGTACGTTCACGAGTTCCCTGCCCCCTTCGACCAGGTGACCGGGGCGGTGATCGTGCTGTCTGTCTGGGCGCTGTGGAGCGCGCGCAAGCACCTGGCCCGCGCCCTGTGCATCGCCTTCACGGGCCGCCCGCGCGGGGGCGATGCCGATGAGCCCATCCCGTACCGATGGGCCGTCGCCGGCCTCCTGATGTGCTTTTCCTGGATGGTCGTGTTTCTCGTGCTGGCCGGGTGTCGGCCTCTGGTCAGCCTGCTCTACACCGGAGTGGTCGTGGGCGGCTTTCTCTCCTACGCGCGCGTCCGCGCCGACATCGGCTTCGACCCGGGCACGTACCGTCTCAGAGAGATCACCATGATGCCGACGGGCAGCCGGGCGCTGCTGCCGCGAGAGGTGATTGCCCTCGTCACGACAAGCTGGGTCGGCGAGCTCTGGCCCAGCCAGCTCATCAGCGTCTGCAGCATGAACACCCTCACCTCGTTCAAGATCGGGGAGGCGGCCGGCGTGCCGCTGCGGCGGCTCACTATCTTGCTGTTCGTGTGCTTCCTGATCGCGCTGGGAGCTGGCACCCTCTTCATGCTGCATACCCTCTACGGGATCGGCTTCAACTCGACCCGGGCGGGGTTTGCCGACTCGATCCCCGGCTGGGAGCTACGCTACCAGGGAGCGTTCATCGACGAAATGCTCTCGAATCCCAGTGGTCCCGAGTGGGATGGGGTGCTGTGGTGCGGAGTGGGAGCCCTGACCTTCGTCTCGCTCGCGCTGATGCGTCTTCGGTTCCTGTGGTGGCCGTTCCATCCGGTGGGCTTCATCATCGGATTCGGCCTGCTGCAGTACCCTATGTTCTTCTCGGTCGTCATCGCCTGGCTGGCCAAGTGTCTCGTGCTGAGATACGGCGG
>JALGXW010000045.1 GCA_029821875.1 Candidatus Hebobacterum abditum
GATGATCTGCTCCGGCTTATGCCGCTTCCCGTTCATCTTCCCTGCTCCTCCTTGACCAGTCCAGCCCCGAATACTAACATTCAGCCTGGACCTGTTCTAGGGGGTAGGGTCACTCCGGCTTAGGAAACATGTGTTTGTGGGCACAGAACGGCGCATATGGGCACACAGTCAGCGGCACAACGCTTCCCGCCCTGTCTTATTGCAGCTTGACACCCGCAGCGGTTCGCGACAACGACGGGTGGCCCGACTTGCCAGGGCCCCCCTCTCAGGCAGGCATCAGATAAACACAAATGTGCCGGTTTCTGCCGACCGATAGGAAGCTTCGAGCACCTTCATGCTCGAGAGGAGCTCAGGCACCGACTCCTTGGTGGCGATGGTCCCCTGCGCCACGTCGTCAGCGAAGGCCTCGATCTGCCGCACGTAGGTGTCCACTCGCCCGTACCTGATCTCGTGCTGCTCCCCATCGGTCTCTCGGTAGATCGTCGCAGTGCCGTCGCTTGTCTGCGTCAACGAGCCGCGCGCCACAATCCGGCCCTCGGAACCGAAGATGCTCACCGTCGCTGGCATGACCGCGTCTGAGATGCAGAACGATGTGGTGATCGCCCCCTGCGCGCCGCCTTCAAACTCAAGCAGAACTGTCCCGAGATCCTCGACCTCGTAGTCCTGCACTAGCGTCGCCGACGCCATCGCCACCCTCGCGATGTCCCCTACGAGCATGTGGAGAAGATCAAAGACGTGGCAGCCCAGGTCGGCGAGCGCTCCGCCCCCGCCGAGCTCACGCACCTGTCGCCACGCGCCCTCCATCTTCGGGTACTGGAAGGCCCAGTGCACGCTGGCGAACAGGGGCTTGCCGATCGCGCCCTCTCGTATCAGGCGCTGCATCTCGAGGTGCAGCCCATGGTGGCGCAACATGTAGGCCTCGCGCAGCAAGACACCAGCCGCGCAGCAGGCATCCACCATTGAGCACGCCTCCGCCACCGTGCGTCCCAGCGGCTTCTCGCAAAGCACGTGCTTGCCAGCATTCGCAGCCGCGATCACCTGCTCCGCGTGTACCTGAACTGGGCTCGCAACGTAGACAGCGTCGACGTCCTCTCGGGAGAGCACCCCCTCCAGCCTGTCGGTCGAATCGACACCATACTTCGCGCCGATTGCGCCCGGATCCCGAACATCCATCACCACGACAAGCTCGCCGTTCCGCGTCTGGCCGATCACGGGCAACGTGCGGCGGTCGGCAATGCCGCCTGCCCCGATTACACCCCATCGCATCCTCTCTGCCATTCTGCTCTCCTCTCTGTCGGCGCGTGCACGCGCCGTCCTCACCGAACTCGCAGACTTACGATGCCAGATCGCGCCTGGCCCGCTCGAGAACAGACCGCATCTTCACCAGTTCATCCTCCCTATCCCGCGGCGACGGCGCCTCGACCGCCAATGAACCTGCCTTCTCCTTCAGCCGTTGCAGCAGAACCTGTTCGTCTTCGCTGCCAGCCCACCCAGAGCGTTCGATGAACTGAGGGAGCCAGAGTGAGGAGCGGAAGTTGAGCGCGGTGTGGTCCGTGCTGACATGACTCGAGCGCTCGCCGAAGCCGATCTCGAGGATCTCGTCAAGAGCAATGTCGTCTCTGCGCGCCGTGATCTCGCGAGCCAGATGTCCGAGGCCAATCCCGAATTCCCTTTCGAGCAGCAACTGGACATCCGAAAGTACCTTCCCATTATCCAGCATGCCCTCACCAATCTGCGGGTGCTCGCCGGTGAAGGCGACGATGGTCATCGCCTTGTACGCTTTCTCCAGCGCCGCGTATACCCCCGGCGTCTTCGACGCGCAGTACTCGCCCCCGCCCACCGATACGTGGACGCCACACCATTCCTCGAGGAACTGCACCGTGGCGATGGCATAGAACATCGCGTCGAAGGCGGAGTAACTCACGTGCCCCGTCTTCATGTCAGTGGTTCCCGCCCACATGCTCCCGCCGAGAGGTATGCGAGGGCTCAGAGCGCGACCGGCGATCCAGGCGGCCAGGTACTCGGCCGCCGCCACGACGATGAACCCCTCGACCGTGACCGGTGCGCTCACGCCAGCGACAGGCATAGAAGTCAGGCCTGCTGGGCGATGCCCCTCCTTCATCATGCGCACGTATCGATCCGCCGGGTTCTTGTCGAAGCAGAGGGGGTGCGCGATGCACACCGCGCCAAGTGAGTACCAACGATCCAAGCCCAGGAAGCTGCCCATCTCCTCCAGGTAGTCGGCCTGCCGCACGTCCCAGGCGAAAGGCGGCTCCGGCCTCTCCGCGTGCGCCGCGAGGATGACGGCGGCCTCGAGCGGCTCCAAGATGGAAGGGACATCCCTGAGCAGCACTGCGTGCCCAACTGATCCGTTCGGGTCGAGCGCGCTGCCCAGTTTGGTGAACTCGATGAGATCGGCCCTTGTGCCCGGGCGCGGCTCCTGGCTGTCGAAGTCGTAGACGAACTGCGCGACCGACCCCGTGACAGAAGGCAGAGCGGGAGCCTCGAACGGCGTCGCCTGATCTTGTCCGCCGGGACTCGTCTCCGCGCGGGTCGCATCCACGAAGTCGGCCAGGAGCTTCCGCGGGAACTTGGCGACCTGCGAAGCCTCGTCCACCCGCGCCCCGACCGTCTTCAAGGCGCGCAGCATCTCGTCGTTCTGGAACCGCATTCCCGTTTCTTCGAGGACGGCGAACGCGGCCTCGCCCAGGGCCTCCACGTCAGCATCATCGGCGAAGTTGACCTTCACCATCAGCCCTCCTCGGGCGCCTGCGGGGCGGCTCGTGTCGCTTTCTCGATGGCGTCTCCTAACTGGCGCCGCGCCGCCTCCAGCTCCTCGGGGTCCTTGGTCCAGTGCCCCCAGTCCCTGCCAACGCGGCGGCATATCGCCAGCGCTTCGTCGCCCCGGCCGAGCCGCTTCAGGGCCTCGACGTACTCGTAGTCGTCGACCCCATCGCGCACCCACTTCAGACGCATCGAGGCGACGACACCGCCCACGCCCACCTGCTCGCCGGGATAGACCAGATGGCCCTCGCCCGGATAGGTGTAGGGCTCATAGCGCGCATCGTTCAGCCCGTAGACCGGTACCTCACCCCATGGATCATCTTCCGAGCGGAGGTCGGTCGCCCAGTACAGATAGCCCGTGAATCCCAAGCTCTGGTTGATGAATCCATGCAGTATCCGATAGTTGATGGGAGCGAAGTCGATCTCCCACTTCGGCGAGTGGTCGTCCTGGACCAGGGCCGTGTAGGACCAGACCGCGTCTCCCTTGGCGAGCACAGCGGCCACTCTCTCCGGGGCGCTCTCGTGCATCTCCGGCAGCAGAACCCAGATATCCACCGCCGACCGGCCCGTCCCGCTGCCGTCGTCGGTGAGTTCAGGCACCGGAGTGATCGTTATCAGGTTTGGAACCCCTGCCGCGTGAAGATTGAGGGCATATTCCTGTATCCGATCATACAGCTCCGGGCTTCCCCCGATCTCGTCGGCCGTGTAGTTGTACAGCAGAAGGTCCCTCTCGTGGCCGGCTGCGCGTTCGCGGATCTCCGCCACGGGCGGAGGTGATTTCATCTCGCGGTGCCTGTAGTAGGCTCCACTGCTGAACCCGAGGTTGGTGCAGTTCAGTCCCCACGTGTCGATGAGCTTACGCTCGCTCCCCGCGGGCACCCGGTATGGCATGACCTTGTGACGCAGCAGCTCTTCAACCGCCGCGAGATCATCGCTCTGCCGCAGCCCAAACGCAGTGTAGAGCGACGGCTTGAGCGGCAGCTCGAAGCCCCATACCTTGAGACTCACCTCCACCTCGGCCGTTCCTTGGTCGCTGGTGACGGTCACGGTGCCTCTATACGTTCCCGGCGCTGCACTGCGCGGGACCGCGATATCGATCCAGATGGGCTGGCTGTTGCCGGCCTCGAGATCGAACGGCACCGCCGTCAACTCGGCACCCGAGGGGGCCTCGCCCGAGGCGGGATCGCAGAACGGGATCAGCGCGTCCGGGTATGTGCCCGGCCCCAACGGCTCGTTGCTTCCGCCATGTTTCGGACTTCCATGGCTGACCCGAACATAGTGCTCGCGGTAGAGCGAGACGCGGTCTGACGAGATCACCCGGCCGTCCGGTCCGACGAACTCCCCAGAGCGAACGGCAACATTGCTCAGCCCGCCCTCCGGCGCGGCTACAATGATCTGGCACGACTCGGTCTCGCCTCGAGCAGCGCAGATCTCCAGCCGATCCGCCTGCCTCAGTGGCTCATCTTGGGCTACCCGCTCCATACTGTGCGTGAGCCACACGCCTGGCCCAGATGCCACGGCCGTCCCACAGCTCAGCGCCGCCGCCGCGGCCAAGGCGCCCACGACAACCAACCGCAAGTGGTCGGCCTCGATCATCGCCGCAAGAGCTGCTCCCACATGCACGATGGCAACTGACCCGCTTGCTGTCATGTTCTCCTCCTCTTCTAGTTCTGGACGCCCGGGCTCTCGACACCGCTAGCTCAGTGCCGACTCCCCGACTTCGGCAATCCAGCCCCGGGTCCATTCCACCGTGTCGATCTTCAGGTCGCAGATGCAGCTCGCCAGGAAGATGATCCCGTCAATCCTGCCGGCTCGGAGCATCTCGAGGGCGAACTCGCACTGGTTCTGCATCGAATCCATGGGCATCGGCTTCGAGTTGCCGTAATCCCACATGTAACAGCCCAGCACCTTCGTCTGGCTGGCCGCCACTTCCTCGAAGCGAGCGAAGTTGCGCTCCAGGCCGGTGAGGTTCTGGGCCTCCCAGGTCCAGAATGTCACGACATCGCAGAGGTCCAGGTAATCGCTCACCGGTTTGTCGAGCTGGTAGTCATAGAGCACCACCCAGAGGTCGAGCGTTCGGTCGGCCAGCCGAAGGCGCTCACGAATCCCGCGCAGATCGGCCAGCGACAGGGCCGCCCTCTTCGCCTCATCCTCGTGGCCGGGATCGTGGAAGAAGTCGTCCATGATGACGCCCGGCATGTTGGGCATCCTTCCGGCCAGTTCGAGCGTCGCATCTCGGCCGGCCGATGCTGTCTCGCCGGAGGCGCCTACGATGGACCACACAACGCCGTCCAGAGACCGGAGCGATCGCGCCAGTTCGTCGAACGGAGGGTTCGGCCCGTAGCCCGGGTATGTCACCATGAGGAGATTCGGGATCCCCATGTACTGGGCCGCTTCAGCGGGACCAATGTGGGACTCACCGGGCACATTGTAGATCCCGTTGTGACTCCCCGCCGGGTGTCCCCACAGCCACAGCTTGTCTCTCACGCGCATCGTCCTTCCTTTCTTCTCGAACGGGTCTTCATTCAGCATGCGTCGGTTACGTTGGATCACCATCGACACACATCAAACGGCGCCACGCGTCACCAAGGTCACCACCTGCCAGACCCCTTCGTTGAGAACATCACCCACAATCATCCCCACGGCGAGCGGAATGGTGGCGCGGTAGAGCCGTAGGCCACCGTACCGGATTACCAGGGACTTGACAATCCAGCCGATGAAGAAAGGGGTCGCCCGGTAGGTCCATCCCCAGCACATGGCGGCGAGATAGCCCATGGGGTGGAAGGGCCACCACCAGAAGCGCAGCCGCAGCAGTCCCAGCCCGACCGCGACCACCGCGCCCGCCCCGGTGGCGATCATTCCCGAGACGTTCGCCGGCCGCGGGTTCATGAGGCCCTCGAACGCTGCCGCCGGATCGAACTTGGTTTGCAGCCATGGATAGCCGTAGGCGCTTCCCACCGCCGTGTTCAGGTAGCCGTAATGATAGGTGCCTTTGAGACCTATATAGACGCCGACCAGCAGCGCGAACACCAACGCGCACAGCGCGGCCGCCATCAGCCGACGCCGGTTGAGGCTGGCGGCATCGGCCACTTTGAAGGCATCGCTCAGATTCCCGGTGGTGGTGTCGAAGGAGAGCCCCTCCCCGGGCGAGAACACCCAGCGACTTGCGGCCAACGTCACCAACTCGCGGGGTCGGAGAGAGGCGGTGCCCAGGAGGCTGCGCAGGCTGGTGCCCAAGCCCTGAGGGAAGGCAAGGAACCCAAGGCCAGTCTCCGCGCGAAGACGAGCCCAGGTCACGTAGTAGCTCAATAGCAGCAAGACGAGAAGCAGTGCAAGCGGCCAGCGGCATCCCGCCATGCAGTAGAATCCGATCAGGTAGCAGGAGGAGACCACGAACCCCAACACTGCGAGGCGATAGGGGATGGGTTCATCCGCATCGCTGCCGCGATCCCTCGACAGCACCACGCGGAGGACCCGGCTGAGGTGCTTGCGGGCCATCCAGAGTCCCCATGTCCCCAAGGCGAGAAGCGCGCCGGTGCCCTGGAAGTAGGGGGCAGGAAACGAAGGGTCCCCGAACCACTCCTCCGGATCTTCAGGCTCGTGCCCAGCAGCGATAGCCGCCACAGTAAGCCCCAGCCGGACGAGCCAGAAGAACCAACAGGAGAACGACAGCTCCTTCGGGATGAGGTAGGCCAAAGCGATGAGCCATGGGAAGAGGTAGGGCTCGTAGGAGCCGAGCCCGGCCAGGGGCCCGACTTTCTGGCGCGCGATGATCATAGGGGCCAGCGGCACCTGCGGCACCGAGGGTATGCGCGAGGAAAGTCCACTTATAAACGTGAGCGCGAACGAGATGCCGGCGCCTATCCATAGCGCCTTGTTGGCGGTAAGCCGCCCTCTCCCCCCGGCGGAGGAGCCGTCCGGAGCGATCGTCTCCAGCGGTATCTGCGCCATAGGGTAAGACAGCCGTTCGTGCCGGATCCACTGCCGCTGGAGTAGGCTGATCAGGCAAGAGGTCGCTACGAACAGGGCCACCGCGAACGACAGCCAGGCGGCCATCGGAGTCGCCCACAGCGACCACGGCACAGGCGCTCGGCCGATAAAGAAGCCCTCCACCGCCGCCGGGTCGCTGGGCGCAAACCAGATGGGAACGTGGGGGAGAAGCGTTTCCTCCCAGGCCGGGTTCGCGCGGGCCAGGTAGTAGATGACGACGCTCTTCGGGAGCATCCAGTAGAGGATGCCGAGGCTGACGATGGGCGCGGACACGAGCAGGATCGAGTAGATGGTGAGGAGCTCGCGGCGCGTCAGTGCCCGGCGTGCGAACACAGGTAGCGCCATAGCTGCGGCCAGGAGCACGAGCACGTTGAACTGAGCCACCGATGGCACCGACGAAGTGAAGGAGTAGTCGCGCCGCCACAGCAGCGACACGTAGAAGGCGGCGACGCTCAGCGCGACCAGCAGGACGAACGCGATGGCGACAGCTCGCGCTGTCACGCCTCCGGCACGCTCGTCAATCTCCTGGCGCATCTCACTCATGTGGGAATCCCGCCAGTGTTGGATACGCCCTGGCGCCGAGCCAGCCCAGCCGGCGCGTTCCGCCTGCCGGACGAGACGCTCAGCTCGCCACAGCGGCCCCATCTCGGAGGCGGACCACAGCCTCCCACAGGGCGGCCGCGATGTACTGGTTGTCCTCCTCCGACATGCACGGATGTATCGGGGCACACAGCAGCCGCTTCCCCACTTCGCGCGAGACCGGAAGGTCTTGGTCGCCCGCTGCCCGCATCACGTAGGGGAATGTCTCATGCACCGGCGGGTTGGCAACCACACACTCGACTTCGTATTCCTTCTCCAGCAGAGCCATGAGCTGGTCGCGCTTCTCCCCGGCCCACGCGGGCGATACGAGGATGGAGTAGAGGTAGTAGGAGTGCTCGCAGCCCTCGGGCTCGAAGGGAAGCTGGAGTCCGGGACATCCCTGCAGCATCTCCGTCCGCGCGTGTGCGAGCCGACGCCGCGCGGCGATAAGGCGGTCCAGCTTCTGAAGCTGCACCAGCCCCACTGCCGCCTGGACCTTCGTCATCTTGTAGTTGGAGCCCCAGCCCTCATAGCCGAACTGCCGGAACTCCTTCAGCCTCGGCACCACCGACGAGTCGTCGGTCACGACCGCCCCGCCCTCCCCCAGCGTCGTCATGTTCTTCGCGGTGTGGAAGCTGAAGATGTTCATCCAGCCCTTCTTGCCGATCTTCTCCCCCTTGTAGCCGCCGCCCACCGCCCGAGCCCCGTCCCCGATGACCTTCGGCGGCCCGTGCTTCGGGTGGGGGTGTCGCTGAGCGATCTCCAGCAGCTCATCCATCGGGGCTGAAAGGCCGTTCATGTGGGTGGGGAAGATCGCCCGGGTGCGAGGGGTCATCCGTTGCTCGACATCGTTCGGGTCAAGCTGGAGGGTCCTCGGATCGACCTCGCAGAACACCGGCCGAGCACCTTGGCCAAGGATGGAGACCGGCACCGCCCGGAAGTTGATGGTCTGGGTGATCACCTCGTCACCGGGTTCCAGATCCAGTGCCATCATCGCCATGTCGATGCCGGTGCCGGCGCCGTTGACGGTGACGCACTCGGCGGTGCCGCAGTACTGGGCGAAGGCCTCCTCGAAGTCCGCGACCTCCTGCGCGTCATACTCGAACCCCACGGAGAAGTCCATCGAACCGCGGATCGCGCGCACAGCGGCCTCGATCTCCTCCTCACCGTAGCACGATCCCAGAAACGGCTCCCCTTGCCAGTGCCGAGAAATGCCTCCCTTCAGGATCTCTCTGCGTCGCCTGTCATCCACTTGTTGACCTCCTTGGCGCGCTATGCCGCTGACAGCTCAGGCGTGGCTCGGCGGCCTCTGGCGCCGTCTGCCCGTATGATCCTCGGTCCAGGGGAGAAAGTCGGGGCGGGGCGCCCGGCCGGGTGCCCCGCCCCCTGAACGTCCACCGTCTCTCGAACAGTCAGCTGTCCGCGCGCCCGAGGGCGCTTCGCCCGATTGCCCGGTGAAGCATTGGGCCTTCACGGGTCCGCACGTTCTTCTCTGATCGCCCTAGCGGTGCCGCCCGCTCACGGGATCATGGGCACGTCGGGGAGAGACCCGGTGGAACACTCATAGCAACGCACGGTCGGCCCCCAACAACCGATGCCGCCGATCTCCCATTCGTACGTCTTGGCCATGATCGCCTCGGACTTCATCCACGCCACATGGCCATCCATGAAGCCCAGGTTCGAGCCACCAAGATGGCGCGCATAGCGCCTCAGTTTGCCCCAGTCGGCGATGAAGGAACCATCCATCGGCGCGTATAAGTAGTAGCAGTCGCCGGCCCACTCGGAGCACTCCCCGCTCGCCATCTCCCAGTCGACCCAGCCGCACATGGTGTTGGCGCAGTACACATGGCAGATGTCCGGCCAGGCGACCAGAGCATCCGAGGCACCGAACCCCCACGGCCCCGCCTCGTACACGACGAGCTCATTGACCACGTCCTCGAACTCCGCCAGCTTGTGCCCGGCGCGTCCCTCCAGACAGCCAATACTCATGACGAAGGCCTTGTTCGCCGCGTCGATGCCGATGTCAGCCGCGTACCGGCCTTGGACGACGGTATCCGTTACCACGCCGCCCCATCCTTTGGGGTAGCCCGAGTGGCAAGGCCCCGGTAAGTCGGCGTCTCTCCCCCACTGACCCTCTGTCACCTGCAAGTAGGTGAACCAGTCAGGGACCGGGTAGATGAAACCCGCGCCGGTCTGCATCTTCGCGCTCGGGCAGCGCCATACATCGCGGTTCTTCGTGTACTCGTCCAAGAGGACTGGCCACTTTATGTAGGGCTGCCCGTCACGGATTACCCCGCAGTTCCCGGTGCTCCAGGCGTTGCCGTTGTAGCTGTCGGTGTCCCCGCGGGCCGGCCACCTGTTGAAGTAGTCGATGACCTCCTGCCGGTACTCCTGAGGAGGGAAGCAGTCGTTGTAGTCCGCCAGGTACATCTGGACCGCCAATGCAATGTTCTTCACATTCGACAGACACACCGCCTTGCGCGCGGACTCGCGCGCCCTTGCGAAGACCGGAAAGACCATCGCTGCTAGGATGCCGATGATCGCGATCACCACCAGCAGCTCGATCAGCGTAAAACCCGATCGTCTCCTCAGCATCTGCTGTCTCTCCTTCATCCCACGCCGTTTCACGTGTGGCGTGGCTTCGCGGGAATGGCAGGAACGCACAGGCCGGGCTCCTCGTGCACCTCCTTCCCCGCCCCGGTCGGGCGACCCAGCCTCTGTTCCACCCGCGTCGCGCCACATTCGGCGCGACGCGGCTCCCTCCTGCTTGCGACACTGAGAGACTCTCACTGCTCGGTCACAGCGTCGGCACACACCTGTGTGGTCCTCCTGCATGTCCGTACGGCCTGCCATCCGGAGGGAGGGGGCCGCGGGCCGTCGGCGAGAGTGTCGCGCGTCGAGCTGGCCAGTCGCGTAAGCGCCCCACAGCCGCTCCGGGGCGCTGTCAGAGGCTCCCACGCTTTGCCCAGGCCCCAGTGTCCTCGCCGGCAGGCCCCTCGGGGTTGACCGCCGAGGCCGCTCCTGGCATTCTACTGCGCATGACTGGCGACAGGATTTCGCGTGGTCATGGCCCAGTTCCTCGGCTGCCGAAAGCGGTGGCAGTTCTCATCCTGGCGGCCTTCGCCGCGATCATTGCCTCGCAAGGCCATGGCTTGCGGGAAGGGGATCCGATGGGGAATGCCTCCCAGCCAGACGAGGGCGACTCCCCACCTGTCTACTGGGTCGGCCTCGACGGCGACGGAGAAGGTGATGGCTCCTATGACAGCCCTTGGCCTTCGATAGGGCACGCCTTGGAGCAGGTTGGCGGCGGGAACACGATCATCGTCAAGCCCGGCATTTACCGTGGGCCGATTCGCATTCCGTGTAAGCACGGGGGTGAGGAAGGCCGCCCGACCACTATTAGGTCTGAAGTGAAGTGGCAGGCGATCATCGTCGGGTCCGAGGGCCATGGCATCTGCAGCGCGGACGACGATGATTGGGTGGTCGTCGACGGCTTTCAGGTCATGGGGGCTCGATCGAACGGGATATGCATCGGCGGCGATGACAGCGTTGTCCGGAACTGCTGGGTGCACCACAACAAGTCGATGGGGATCTCCATGCATGGCGGAGACCGCGGCGTAATCGAGAGGAACCTCATCGAGTACAACGGCACGAGCGCACAGTGGGAGCATGGGGTCTACGCCGACGGCGACGGCCTTACCGTACGCGGGAATGTGGTCCGGCACAATGCCGGTTTCGGCCTGCAGCTCTACCCCCGGCTCACCAACTCGCTAGTGGCCAACAACCTCGTGCACGGCACGCCCCAGAAGCAGAAGGGCATCGTCGTTGCCCGCCCGGAGGGGGGCGGCAGCAACGTCATCGTCAACAACACGGTGCACAATGGGAACGGCTGCCTCAGCCTGTGGAACGGCGAAGGCACAGTCGTCGCCAACAACATCTTCGTCTCCGACGGAGCAGACCCGATCGAGTTCTGGGCGTCCGACTCCCAGGAGAACCTCAGCCCCGACGACGGTGCTGAGGTATTGCTGGACTATAACCTCTGCCTGCCCAAGTCCAACCTGCAGGGCCCACACGGGTTAACCGGCGACCCCAGGTTTGCTGCCCCGGAGAAAGGCGTCTACTGGCTCGGAGCGGGAAGCCCGGCCATCGGCGCGGGCGCACCCGCCCACGCGCCCGATGCGGACTTCTGGGGGAACGATCTGCCGACGGATTCACCCCCTGATCTAGGCGCCTTCCGCTTCCTCCCCATCTTGACGAGCGAGGACAGCAGGGAATCGTGGCACGGCGGATACGCCTACGCCTACGGTGGCGCCCCCACCACCCCAATGTCGCCTGACCTCTGGTGGCTTCCCGCCGACGCGCAGTAATCGAAGACTCAGGCTGACGAAGGCGCGCGCCAGGCTGGCCTCCCGTGCCCGGCTCGGGAGCAGGTCACGGCGAAGGCGGCGAGTGCGAATGGGACACATCTCAGCGCTGCCAGATCGGAAGGAGATGCTTCTCAGAGTCGTCCTCGCCGGTTGACGGCGTCACCGCGAGCTAACCTGGGCACTTGGGTGCTTGTCAAGCGACTGTGAGACCACGCTGCGGGCCCTGGGAGCTCCGGGATGCGGCTTGTCAACAACCGACTTGAGACGGCTGACTTCGAGCGCACGCGACGTGATCGCCCACAAGCATGTGTGGGATCGACCGTCGTGGGCCCCCTGGTCGGCCCAGCATGCAGGGATGGAACGCCCGGAAGCGGCCGGAGGCCCGTCTCAGAATCGCTGGACAAGGACTGCAGGGCCCATATCCGCCCGGACACGAGTGTCCCAAGCCGATGCGACATGCGCAGAGCCTCACGCTTTGAGGGGCCAGATCCCCTGGCGCAGAGACTGTCAGTCGAATGGGATGAAGGGGGCCGGCAGGTGCCACACAGCATCGGTGAGAGTGAGTATGACGGCGATGGACATCTCCCCGAACACAAGCCCGAGGAAGAAGGGCCGCGCCTTAGTATAGCCACTGAGGCCGCCGTAGTGGATGACAATCGACTTCAGCAGCCATGCAACGAACATCGCGAACCAGTACACGACAAGCGACCACGAGCCGCACATCACGAAGCCCAGCGGATGCAGCGGCCACCACCAGAAGCGCAGGCGCAGGGCCGCAAGCAGAACCGTGAACAGCCCTCCGAGCATGAAGGACACGGGAGCCGCGGGGCTCATCCGCTCCTCGCCATTGAGGAAGGCCGCGTGCTCCTGGAAGAAGAGCGTGCCAAACCATTCGGTGTAGTGTGAGTTGAGCAGCAGCGCGCCTCGCCGGTATGTGATCCAGAGGTGGATGAGGAAGCCGGCAGCGATCGACGCCACGATCGCGATCCAGAGTGCCATCAGCAGGGACCGAAGCCTCAGCCCGACCGAGTCCCCGATCTTCTGGCCGTCCATCATCCCCTGAAGAGTGAGACCTCGCATGTCCCCTGCGAACGGGTTGGTCGCGTAGACAATGGCTGTCAGGTGCCGCGCTCCCAGGAGCTGGCGACGGCCGAACATGCCATACAGGTCCAGCGGGGTGAAGATGACCTCGGTCATGAGCAGCCCGCCCTCCGCCGTGGCTCGCGCCATGACCAGCGAGATCACAAGGAGGTAGGTCACCAACTCCATGATGGCAAGCCACAGCGACAGGCCTGCGAGCACGTACCACAGGACGGCCGCGCAGATGAACACCAGGAGGCCCGCCAGCGCGGTGCGGTACGGCATCATCTCCTCGCGTCCGCCTCCTCTGCGGAGGGCGGCGAGAAGAAACGGGCGCGCAAGGTAGACGAAGTATCCCGCCATTACGAGGAAGCCGCCCGCCTCCGCACTGGCGAGGTAGAGACTCGTGTCAGCGTGGCCCGGCCTTTCCAGGGTCATCCCGAGCCTCAGGAACAGCAACTCGTGGCCCTTCGCCAGGAAGAGGTAGAAGAACCAGAAGCTGAAGAGCAGGTCCTTCGGCAGCAAGAAGAAGAACCCTATGGCCGAGAACGGGACGTATACACGAGTCGTGGTCAACGCGTTCCAGGGAGGTGTCCGGAACAGCGACCGGTGCAGATCCCACATCAGGGGTATCTGTGGCACATCCGGGGTGATGTTGTGCCAGAGGTTGACGAGATGGATGACCACGGGAAGTGCTGCTCCCAGGTAGAGCAGCTTGCTCTGGTAGAATGCCCCTCCCGTCTCCGCGCGGACCATCTCGACCGGAAGCTGGGCAAGCGGAAAGGACAGCCGCTCGTTGTCCGACCACTGGGCCCGCAGCAGCGATGCCAGGCACGTGAACGCGCCGAAGACAAGCAGGTACACGACGAACCATCGCGCCAGTGGGGCCAGCCACGGCTGCCATGGGATCGGTTCGCCGTAGTGCAGGCCCTCGTAGAAGGCGACGATCAAGGGTTGTAGGGGCGCCCCGTCAGGGCTCCACGGCACCAGGTGGGATGGGATGTGCCAGAAGAAGATGTTCTGCCAATCGTTGGCCGGATTGGCATAGTAGTTGATGCTGGCCAGCAGCCCCAGGAGACG
The DNA here is from genome assembly GCA_029821875.1 of Candidatus Hebobacterum abditum. Taxonomy (GTDB): domain Bacteria; phylum Armatimonadota; class Hebobacteria; order Hebobacterales; family Hebobacteraceae; genus Hebobacterum; species Hebobacterum abditum. The sequence goes on from JALGXW010000045.1 coordinate 13,881, forward strand.
CGGCGGAGCGCCCCGTGAGGATGTCATGGCGCTGATCAGCATCATGACGTAGACGATGACCAGCTCTCGTGGCTGCAGCGCCAGGCGAGGCCGCACTAGGCGCACTAGACGGTTGACGCCGATTACCAGCACGAACAGCCCAAAGGCGGCTGGCGGGAACTGCAGGATGCCAATGGCGATGTGGCGGACGACGAGCTCCGCCCAGGCCGTGATGAAGGACACGACCACGGCCGCTGACACGCCGACCAGGATTGCCCGCGCGGTCAGGCCATCGCGGACGTGAGACTGCTGTCGAACGTCGGTAGCGGCCTGATCGATCATCAGACGGGTTCAGGAGGACAGGGCCGGATACATTCGCCCGCGCTGACGACCTGCCCTGCTGATCGGCGGCGCGCAGCACGCCTCTCGGGCGGGGCGACCGCGGTTCGGTGTGGCTGTGCCCCCCTGCGCTTGTCACGCGGCGACGGAACTGGCCTCGCTGGGCCGGAGGGAACGATAGACCAGCAGTCAACGACACACCGACACATCCCACGGCATGCTGGTTCAGACCTACCCATAGCCTCGGTCATCTTCGGCCAGCAGTCTCGTCAGCCGCTCCAGGCGCTCGGCAATCAGCCAGCGGTACACGTCCATCTCCTCCGGCGACCAGAACCCCTCGTACTGGTACATCGCTCGGACAGGGATCGCAGTCCACACAGAATCCAGCACCTGCTGCGCATCCCGCGCCTCGGCCCGGACCCGAGGCGAGCCCGAGTCGGCGGCTTGCCCGATCGCACGGCTTAGGCTGTAGATGTACCGCATGTCGTCGTAACCCTCTCGGAACGCCTCCCAGATCGCCACCGGTACCGGCGTGCCGTCGGGTTCGCTCCGGACGAGGAAGTCCATCATCGACCCGTCCAGGTAGTTGAACGGATCGCCATGCTCGTATTGGTAGATCCAGGGGATGAGCCGGACGAAGCCGGAGCGCCAGAAGCCAAAGCCATAGGTCATGCGCGCACCCGCGACCGTTGTGTGATCGTTCTCGCCGAGACTCTTGTTCGGGTAGCACCAGTACTCCACACCCCGAACGCGGCTGTCGGCAACCACCGCATCGTGGCCGGGCAGGAACGTCTGCGTGCACCACACATCGACATAGGGCTTGAACGGCTCGTAGGCAGGCTTCTCCGGGGCCGCCGTGGTGTACACTCTTACCCCCGCCGCCTCGACGGCCTCCATCAGGCGCGCCATGAAGCGCACGCTCACGGGGTCGGCGCTTGGCTCGTCATAGGGCTGGTACACAAACTCCGGCCACCCTCTGCGCTGACGCTCTCCCTCTATGGTCCGCACCAGCTCGGCAATCTCGGCGAAGAAGGCATCGGGCGGCATCGCGACGTCCTTCAGGTGCGATTGCAGCCCAACGCCGGTGTGCTTTCGATAGACTTCGTTGCTGGATATGCTCAGCACGTAGGGGGGCTGGAACTCGAAGCGTCGCGCCATCGCGAGCTGGTCCTCGAGCAAGGCGAAGCCTTGATCGATGTAGGGGAACTTGCCCTCATCATCCATCCCCTCGGCCCAGATCCCCAGCGTGATGTTGCGCGTGCCGTGGGCGACCATGTCGGCGTGTTCCAGCTCGGCCTTGCGCGCCCAGTACCGCCGCGACACTTCGTCGGGTGCCCCTCTTGCCCGTGACAGTGGATGGCGGTAATAGATCCCATAGGTGCGCTCAGGGTCCTCCTGAAGCTCGACGTCGAGCACCCGGAGCAGCACCGGAATCTCCACCCTCTGGCCGTCGGCAATGAAGGCAATGTGGCTCGCGTAGACTCCGCGAGGGGCGTCGTCCGGCACCCGGATGGTCAGCCACAAGGTGGCATTCTCGTCATGCGCCAGCGGCCCGCCGTGCCATCGCTCCAGTACGTCGGGGACGATCCGATAGAGGCCCTGGAGGTTGTAGTTGGGCCGCGCCTCCAGGTAACGAACCTTCCGCACTTCGATCTGGTCGGCCGGCACAGGCCCAATGTCACGAAGCTCGATCCGCGCCTGCGCGAGGTCCCGCAGCGGCCTCACTGTGAACGTCATCGGCTCGTACTCGCCGGGCGCGGCGAAGATGCGCACAACGGGGTCTACTTCATGGGGCGTCGGATTCGTCCACGGGTAGATGGGGGTCGCCCAGTGCCGGCGCCACACGACGAAGCCTCGCCCCAGGGCCGCCGCATCGGGCTCCAACGGAGGTCCGGCCGGTGGCCGCACATCCTCTCGCCACTTTGCCAGCTCCTCGGCGGGGGCCCACTGCTCGATGTCGGCGATGAGCTTCCGCGCCTCCTCGCCTTCAGATGCCGGCCAGGCCACGATGCCGAGCACACACCACTGGCTTCTCGGGGTGAGCTCGATCTCAATCGCTCCGGTGGACTCGACCTGAAACGTGTTCGATCTCTGAAGATGCGGCCCCCGCCAGCTCGGCGCCGCTATCTGACACCGCCACTGCTGGCCGTCAACGGCTACGTCGAAGTCCCAGACCTGGGAGACCTGCGCATCCCAGCGCCCGCCGAACCCGCAAAGCACGTACACTGACCACGCGCCGGGCCCGGCCCGGAACACGAAGCTCGTGGGTCCGCTGCCGATGACAGCGTCCTGCGTCAAGGGGTTGGTCCACACGGGATCGCCTTCGTTGGGCCCATCGTGCTCGACGAGCGATTCTTCTGCCCGCCACCTTGGATCGGAGGCAGTAACGCGTTCGGCGCCTGGCCAGACCGCCGATTCGGCGCTTCCCATGTCGAACACCAGCACCTCGGCCGAGGCGCACTGCGCCAGCAGCAGGCAACTGGACATCGCGAACGCACCCAGAAGGAGCAGCCTCATTGCGCGGCCTCCTGCCATGGCGATGCGACCAGCCGTATGGGCCGGGAGATCTCCTTCTCCCCCGCCCGCGCGACGAGCGTATACTCCCCTGGGCGGGCCGTCGCAGGGAGGGGCAGTGTGACGAGTGTTGTTCCCTGAACCACTCGGGCCGTCGTCTGAGAGACAGTGGCGTCGCCGCGCCTGAGGGCGATCTCGATCTGAGCCGTGCCGCTGCCAATGCCGAGCATCTTCGCCCGGAGGGACACTGCCGCGGCGTCCGCGAACGCCAGGCCGGGGACAGACTCGAGTCCAACCAGTGTGGGCTTCAGATGGCGCACGAGCTCCAGCCTGCTCACGTAGAAGCGGAGCGTAGCGCCATGCCGGTAGTTGCTCTCAGAGACAAAGATGCCGATGGAGTGCACTCGATCTGCGTCGGGGACGTCGGACAGATCGAGAGCGAACTCCATCCAATCGCCTCGCCGCAGTCCAGTTGCGTTCCTCCCCCAGGAGCTGTGGTGGTCTCCGGTTCCAAGCGAGATGCCAATCGGATCCGCCGGCAGCGGATCGCCTTCGGCCGGCGCGTAGACCCTCAAGCGAAGCTGCTCCCACCTGCGCCAGTCGGCTCTGTCATCTGGGATTCTCATCTGGATCCGGGGCCAGCCCACGGGGTAGTCCTTCTCGCCAGCAGTCCAGTCAACCGGGACGTGAAACAGGAAGGCGTCCTCGCCTCTGGCGGTCGCAAGGGAGAGGGTCGACTCCACTGCTGCCCATTTTCCCACTGACCGGCCGTCGATCAATGCCCATCGCTCGACGTCACCCGCATCTGCTGCGCACACGTTGCTGAGCAGCAGACAGAGTGCCATTCCCAGGAGACAACGAAAGCAATGACTTGCCATCGGCCCACCTTTGCTTCTCTCAAGGTTCACAGGCGTCTGCAGATCGTCAGCGCTGGTGAGACAAACAGGGGGGATGGCTTCGACAACACTTCAGGTGTTCCCGTCCCGGTTGTCTCTGCGTCCCGCACACTCCTGCGGTAGTGCTCCGGCCGGGCTGCCGTCGCCCGAATCGCCACTCGCCTTCTCCGGTTGAGGACTGCCTCCCTGCGGCCGGCCAGTCCCGTATCGAACGGCAGGAGAATGGCGTCCGCCGCCGTGTTGGGGTGCTGACAACCTAGCGGCGTCGCAGACGCCACGGCCCCCGGGACGCGCCGTCACCGGGGGCTTGTGCATAGCCAGGTCCGTCAGGCACGCAGAGGGGGGCACATAGCACAGCCTACTCGCTCCGCATGTCCGCGAATCGAGACCACGTGTGCGTGTCACGTGGGAATGAGACACCTCTGACCGCCTCCGGACTTGCCTGCGAGCGAGGCCCATTCCGGCACGCGGGACCATGTGTCGGCGCCTCCGGGTATCGTTCCTCCAGCGTTCTCAGGCCGGTGCCACGGGCGGGTGACAAGGACAGGAGGCTCCTTCCCGCGAGCGAAAGCGCAGGTCAATGTCTTAGGGAACAGTGAGTGTGACCTCGGCCGGGGCGTGGTGATGGGTCATTGGCAGGTGGCGCGCAGCAACAAGGAGGGGCATCGCTCGGCTCTGCTGAACCTCTGTAGCACCCCGACCGGGTCACCGTCACAGAGAGCCCCGGGGGCCATGGGGAGGCTCTGACCACGACCGGTCCTCCGCGGACACAGGCCGAGGCGAGCGACAGGAAAGCGCTGGGAGGGCTCACTTGGCGGGCCCTCTTCATTGCCGTCGTGGTGACTATCGTCGCCGGCGTCTGGGTTCGGCAGGCTGAGATCGTGGTGATCGCGACCCAGATATCGGAGTCGGTGCCGGCCATCCCCGCGCTCGGCGCGCTGATCCTGCTGGTGGCCCTCAATCTGCTGCTGCGTGCCATACGGCGTCAGGCGCAGCTCAATCGGACCGGCCTGATTGGGCCGGCATCGCTCCTTCCAGTCCCACATGGCCCGGCCTCACTGCCGGTCGACTAACATAAGGCGGCCTCCTCCTGCTAGTGTAAGTTGGTGCTCGAGGCACATACACTACTTCAAGGAGGAGACCGACGATGATCTACGTCGGACTCGATGTGCATAA
>JALGXW010000065.1 GCA_029821875.1 Candidatus Hebobacterum abditum
AGCTCCTTCATGTCACCCAGCACTGCCCACTTGCGTTTCCCGGGGAGGTCTGCCAGCAGCTCCAGCGCGACGCGCATGGAGTCCGGCGCCGCATTGTAGCAGTCGTCGATCACCACATAGCCGCCCGGCGCCTGCGCAATCCGGCTGCGCATCTCCGCCCCCTCGAAGGCTTCCAGGCCGGAAGCGACCCGCTCCGGATTCACTCCCAGCGAGAACGCGGCCGCGGCCGTGGCAGCTGCATTGAGCGCGTGGTGCCGGCCGGGCGCGCGAAGCGAAACGCGCACTTCGCCATGGCCTCCCGTCAGCGCGAACTCGGGGCCGCCATCCCTGCACTGCTCGCACGTCAGCTTCCGGGCCATGTCCGAACGAGATGACGCGCGCGGGGCTGCGCTCCTTGAGGAAGGAGAAGAACTCGTCGTCGGCGTTGAGAACGGCGGTACCGGAGCTGGCGAGGCCCGACAGGAGCTCCGCCTTCGCTTCCGCGATCGCCTCGCGGCTGCCGAGCAACTCCAGATGTGAGAGGCCTATGTTCGTCACCACGCCTACCTCGGGCCGTGCCATCCGCGCGAGATAGCCGATCTCCCCGCGTCGCCTCATCGCGAGTTCGACCACCGCGGCCTCATAGGAGGAGTCGAGCTCGAGGAGGGCAAGCGGTACCCCGATCTCGTTGTTGTAGTTCCCCGGCGTCTTCCCGGTCTTCCAGTCCTGAGAGAGCACTGCGGCGATCATCTCTTTGGTCGTGGTCTTACCGGTGCTGCCAGTGACCGCCACCACTCGCGCGGTGAGCATGGCTCGATGGGCCGCCGCGAGAGCGCCGAAGGCCGCGAGAGTGTCTGGCACGAGGAGGAGGGGTCCTGGGCTCTTGATCTCCCGCGAGACGAGGGCCGCCCCGGCCCCCCTCTCAAGAGCTTCAGGGACGAAATCGTGGGCGTCGAATCGCTCCCCTTTCAGGGCAACGAACAGAGCCCCCGGCTGCAGCGAGCGCGTGTCAGTGGACACCCCGCGAAGAACTGCGGGAAGCTCACGCCCCGCCGTGCGGCCTCCCGTCGCAGCCAGCACCATGTCCCGGGCGAGTTCAGGCATTCGCGCCGCCTTCGATCTCCCGCAGCACCTTCGCCGCCACCTCCCGGTCGTCGAAGTGGATCGTCCTGTCGGCGAAGATCTGATAGTCCTCGTGGCCCTTGCCGGCGATGAGCAGGAGGTCCTGCGGAGTCGCTTCCTCGACCGCGAGGCGTATGGCCTCCGCCCGATCGGGCTCGACCCGGCAGCCGCCCCTCGTCTCCTTGGGAATGCCCGCCAGTATCTCGCCGATGATGGCCTCCGGTCGCTCCGTTCTGGGGTTGTCTGAGGTGACCACACAGACGTCCGCGAGCCTGCTGGCGAGCTCGCCCATCACTGGCCGCTTCGTGCGGTCCCTGTCGCCGCCGCAGCCGAAGACCACGATGACCCTCCCCGAGGTGAGCTTCCGCGCAGTCTCCAGCGCGCGCCGCAGCCCATCCGGGGAGTGAGCGTAGTCGATCAGGACACTGTGCGTCTGGCTCGGCACCCGTTCGAAGCGGCCGCGCACGGGAGGGATCTGCTGGATCGCGGAGCAGGCAACATCGACCGGGATGCCGAGGCCGATGCACCCGGCCAACGCGCCCAGCGCGTTGTAGACGTTGAACTCACCGATGAGATGCATTGTGATCGGCATGCTGCCCGTCGGATGAACGGCGAGGAAACTCGTCCCGTCCGCGCGCAGGTCAATCTGCTCGGCGCGGCACTGGGCCTCGGACGAGAGGCCGTAGGTGATCGTTCGGCCCGCTGCCGTATCGGCGATCAGCTTGCCTGCCTCGTCATCGATGTTGATGGCGTTGATTCGCTCGTCGCCCTCAGGCAGGTGCTGCTCGTCCTCGAACAGCTGTCGCTTTGCGGTGAAGTACTCGTCCATGTTGTCATGGAAGTCGAGGTGCTCCGGCGTCAGATTGGTGAAGACAGCTGCCGAGAAACGGCAGCCATCGACTCTGTGCAGCGAGAGCGCGTGGGAGGAGACCTCCATGGCGACATGAGTCACACTGTGCTCGACCATCTCAGCGAGAAGGCCCTGCAGATCCACGGCCTCGGGCGTCGTGTGGGGTGCCTTCCGCCGGCGCTCCCCGATTCGATACTCCAGGGTGCCGATCACGCCGCTCTTGTATCCGGCCGCCCGGAAGATCGAATCCATCACGAGGGCCGTCGTGCTCTTGCCGTTGGTCCCCGTGACCCCTGCCAGCGTCAGTCGGCGTGAGGGATCGTCGTAGAAGGCGCGAGCCATCGCTCCCATGGCCGCGCGCGAGTCGGGCACTACGGCGATCGCGCCATCCGGAGGGGGCGACAGCTCCCGCTCGCGATCGGCATCCACCACCAGTGCAATGGCGCCCTTCTCCACTGCCTCCGCAAGGAAGTCATGCCCGTCCATGCGGTGGCCGCGCACAGCGACGAAGACGCAGCCCGGAGTGGCCCTACGGGAATCGTAGACGATGCACGCCACCGGCACGCGGCGGTTGCCGGAGAAATGCGCTCCGTCTACTTCGGTGAAGAGCGATTCGAATGGTCTTCCCTCGCGGGGAGCGTCGTGGCTGCTCACGGCAACGCAGGGCCTTTCCCACGGCTGATTATAGCACCGCGACGGCCGAGCGCTGTGAGGGTTCGTGGCGCCGTGCGAGACGCCCTCAGCGGTCCGCCTCTGCCATCGCTAGGTCGATTCCCGCCTCGAACCTCGTTGGCGGAACACAGCGGTGCGTCAGGGCTCGCTCGCAGATCGCGCGAAAGGCAGGAGCGGCCACGACGCCGCCATAGTGGCCGTTGAGCGGCTCGTCGAGGATCACGAGCACGGCGAGCTTGGGGTCGTCTGCCGGGACGAACCCGGCGAAGGAGGCGATGTACTTCCCGGATCTGAACCCGGCCTCAGGAGTCGGCTTCTGTGCGGTGCCTGTCTTGCCGGCCACGAGGCGCCCTGGAATGCGAACACCCGTTCCGGTCCCCTCCTCTACAACGCGGGTCATCAGGCCTCGCATTCGCTCGCAGGTGGCCCCTGAGAGAACGCGCTCTGGGTCCGGACGGCTCGGGTGTTCGGTACGGCCGTCTGGGTGAGTAACGGCCATCACCAGTCGGGGTGGGACCAGCCAGCCGCCATTGGCGATCGCGCAGTATGCCGAAAGGAGCTGGATGGGCGTCACTCCGATGCCCTGGCCGAAGCCCAGGTTTGCCAGCCGCATCTGCGACCACCGATCGGGACTGGACAGGATTCCGCGGGATTCGCCGGCCAGTTCAATACCTGTCTCCTGCCCGAATCCGAAGCGCTCGAGCCATTCGTGCATTCGGTCCGGTCCGAGTTCAGTCGACACCGTGGCCATCCCGGTGTTGCAGGAGTGGACGATCATGCCGTCGAGATCGAGAGTGCCATGGGCTCGCGTCCCGCCGTGGAGAGCGCAGTTGATTGACTGCCGACCGATGAGTCTGCTGCCGCTGCACCCATAGGTCTCGCCGTGGCTCATGACGCCCTCTTCGATGGCGGCACATGCCGTGAACACTTTGAAGGTTGAGCCCGGCTCATAGGGACTGGTGACCGCCTGATTGACCCATGTCTCACTCGGATACCGCCAGAACTCGTTGGGGTCGAAGCTGGGCTGGGTGGCCAGGGCCAGCACGTCCCCTGTCTGCGGATCCATGACGATGGCCGTTCCTCCTGCTGCGCGGGCATTGGCGACAGCCTTGGCGAGCTGTTCTTCCGCGATGGCCTGGATGTCGAGATCGATCGTAAGTGCGACGCTGCTGCCCGGGATCATCCGTCGCCTCACCGCCGTGCGCTGTGGGATCACCGCGCGTGACCGCGGCAGACGGCCGTCGAGGACCGCGATTATCTCGCCATCTACTCCTGCCAGCATGGCGTCCAGTGCCTTCTCGATGCCGCCGAGCGCAGTGCCGTCGCGGCCGATGAACCCAAGAAGCGACGCGGCGAGGTGGGCGTGCGGATAGGCGCGCTTCCAGCGAGTCGTGACGATGATACCGGGGGAGCCCAGGCCCTTCGCAGACTCTGCCACCGGCCCGTCGACCCAGTCCTGCAAGGACACGTAGCGCACGCCTTCCGGTGCAGAGAGCTTCTCGTTCAGCGAGCGCTCGTCCATCCTGAGCAGGTGGCCGAGCTGGCCAGCCAGCTCGGACGGGGAGTCGATGAGGCCCGGATCGGCGGCCACTGAGAACAGCTTCAGATTCAGAGCGAGAGGGGTGCCCCTGCGATCGTATATGTTCCCGCGGGGCGCCTCGATCGACCACAGCCGTTCCTGTATGGTGAGCTTCTCATCGTAGAAGCGTTCGTGGTTGACGACCTGGATCGTATACAGCCGGAGCGCAAGGCCTAGGAATCCTAGAACAGCCAACGCTGCCCAGCACGTGCCGCGTCGCCCTATCTGTCTACAGCCGGTATGCTCCATTGTGGCATGTCTGAACCGCAGGCCAAAACCGCAGGCCAAACAGAAGGCCACCGCCTACGGGCGGTGGCCGCCAGCCGTGCTCGCCTCTGCACGGCCCTCGGTGCTGCCCATGACCCCCGCTGCGAACTCCGTGAGGGCCGAGACCAGGCCCGTTGGCCCGTCGTCCCCTATGCCCGTCGCCACCTGGGCTGATCCGTCTGAGGTGGGGTAGGGGAGGAGGACGTAGTCTACCCCGTGCACCGGGTCCACGGGGCTGAGGCCGAGTCGTGCGGCGACCTGCCGGATCCTCTCTCCGGACTCGGCCAGATGGATCTGGTAGCGGAGGAGGGCAGTCTCAGCTCGGAGCTCCTCGATCTCCTGGCGGAGCCCCATCTCGACGTACCCGTTGCGCGCGATCGTCGCGGAG
>JALGXW010000066.1 GCA_029821875.1 Candidatus Hebobacterum abditum
TTATGCACATCGAGTCCGACGTAGATCATCGTCGGTCTCCTCCTTGAAGTAGTGTATGTGCCTCGAGCACCAACTTACACTAGCAGGAGGAGGCCGCCTTATGTTAGTCGAGCGGCAGTGAAACCGCCTCAACGAAGCCCCGTGGCTCTGGGCAGTTCGGCGGAGAGCGGACGCGCAGGCAAGCGGTGGACCTGGAATCCCACATATGCCTAGCTGGCGTTACTGTCTGGGTACCGCCCGCGTGTGGCCACTTGCTCAGCTGATCTACGTCGTGCCAGAGACCTCCCAGGCCGGCCTCACGGGCGCCCGACAGCCACACCATGTACCACCTCCGGCACAAGCGAAGTATACTATGCCTGTCTGTTTAGTAGTATACTAACCGGCGTTCGCGCTTGGCCTGCCGATCGATCGCTTTGACCTGGTGTCGGGGCCACAGGTGGATCTGAGATGAGCCTGCGCTCGGTTGCACTGCGCGCGTTTCTCTGTGAGTAGTGAACGGTCCGCCGTCCCGTCCCCGTGTGGGAAGCCGGGTGTTCTGCACCAACGGCACCACTCTCCGCGGGGAGCAGAAGGGAAGATCTCGTCAGGCGGAGGGATAGCGATGCGAGACGGGAATGCTGCGTCCAAGTACAGGGACGAGTGGAGTCGCAGGCTGACGGCGAAGCTGGGCTCGTCTGCAGTCGCATTGTGTGCCGGCTTCCTACTCCTCTGTTGGCCGACCGCGGCAGTGGGGGATGTTCACTCCGCCGCCTACCAGGGCTCGCAGTTGTGCGTGGCGTGCCACAAGACCCTGAACAAGCCAATCGCGGAGGTCTACCCCAAGGCCGGCCATGCCCTGGGGTTCTGGGAGGTGGGAGAGGAGAAGGACGGGCAGGAGATCCTCGGCGATTTCAGCCAAGACCCCGGCTTCGTTCAGGCCCAGGTCGCCTATGTCCTCGGGGTCGGCAGGCAGGAGCAGGCCTACCTCGACAAGGACTTCCAGCTGCTTCCCCTATTCTGGGAAACTGCCAGCAAGAGCTGGGTAGAGCGAATGCCGTCGGTAGATGGTGCCGCTCAGTGCATCACGTGCCATGCTACTGGGTACGACCAGGCAGAGAAGACCTGGGTGGCGGCCGGGGTGGGATGCGAGTCCTGTCACGGTCCGGGCAGCGAGCACATCGCCGCGAGCGACAAGAAGGGCTCGATTGTGCAGCTGAAGGAGCTCGACCCGCTGCGCCAGGCGATGGTCTGCGGGCAATGCCACAGCCTCGGCCAGGCGACGGCAAGTGCGTCTCCCCGCTCCCCCGATTACCGGCCGGGGGATGATCTGGCCGCCACTTTCATGGACGCCAAGCCGGGCGCGCACGTGCCACACGAGTTACCTCCTTGGACCGAGTACTCGGAATGGCTCCAGAGCAAGCACGCCAGCGCCTCTCCCCCGGCGACCTGCACCACATGCCACGACCCCCACGGGGTGGGCAGCCTGCCTCACCAGCTGCGCAAGGAAGGCGACGCTCTCTGCCTGGACTGCCACAAGGACCTAAGCTGCCCGCAGCACGCGCCAGCCAGTGGGGAGAGGGCAACCTGCGCGAGCTGCCACATGCCGCAGGGCAGCCACTTCTTCCCGAAGCCGGCCACGTAGCTCGGGCACGACCGGGCGGCCGAAAGGCCAGAGCGAAAGCGTCCTCGCTCCAGCTATTCCGAGTGACGAGAAGACTGAGAGGCGAGCAGAACGCAGCCCGAGGGGGCCCAGGCGGATGCGAATGCACCCCGTGGATGCGTCACCAGCGGCGCCCTCATCGTTGTTCCCACCTCGCCACCTCGCGGCCGAGGCGAGCACTGGTCAGGGGTAGGACGCTTCTGACGTGCGGGCATCAGGCTCTTCGAATCTCGACGATGCCCACAGAAAGGATCAGGTCATGCCGCGTGACTCCGGCAGCAGCAGTGTCGCGACTGAGGAGGCGAAAGAAGCGACCACCGGACTAAGCGCGGAGCGGCTGTTCGAGATCGAATGCGCCTTCGCCTCGTCGCGAACCCTTTCGGCAGGCGTGCAGCTCAATGTTGTAGATCGCCCATGAGATCGTTCAGAATGCATCTACAGCCGTCCCACGGGTCCTCGCACCCACACGTGCTCCCGGGGCATCCTAGCTAGATGCCTCAGGTTGGTTTTGGCACACTTCGGGCAACATGAGGCTGTGAGGTGTGAGGAGCCGAGCTCAACTGCGCCTGGCCGGCGGACACCGGCGCCTTGCAGGGAGCCACCGCGTTGCTGCTACCGACAGCAGGGAGCAGTCAGGGCAGAGCCGAATGAGCTATCTGGCGGCCCTCAACACCGCCGACGAGTTTCTGCGGACTACACAAGGGAGATCGTTGCATGTCGTCTGAAAACGTGAAGCACGAGACATTCGAGGGACAGCCACATACTCATCTCTACACGATGTCGGACCCGGCGGGCGCCGTGGTCTTCCGGACTGATGTGATGAAGCAAGTCATCTGCTCACCGCACGGAGGAGAGTTGGTGACGGCAGTCCTCTCAGAGGAGGCGAGCCCGGACACGCTTCCCTCTGACGTCCGCGATCTCATCGCCAGCCCGAGTTCGGGACTGCCAGAGTCGGCCTCAGGCACTGCTCGCACTGGCATGCATGATGTGAAGACCCTGTACCTGGTCCCGACGATGGACTGTCAGTTGGCGTGTGGGTACTGCCGGATCGTCCGGAAGCAGGGGCAGCAAGCCGGATTCCGTCTGTCGCCCCAGGAGGGGAGGGATGCCGTCGATCACGTCCTGGGGAGGGCGCCGAGTGGGGCGAAGCGGACACTCGTGCTCTTCGGCGGCGAGCCGCTGCTGGTCCCCGAAACGGTCTTCGCGGCAATCTGCCACGTGCGCGAGGGACGGGAGAGCGCCAACACGGACATCATGCTGCAGACGAACGGGATCGCCATCGACGACGAGACGGCCGAGTTTCTTGCGGCGAATGATGTCTTCGTGCTTCTCTCACTCGACGGTGTCGAGGCAGTCCACAACCGGCTCCGCAAGCTCGCGGCCGGGGGAGGCAGCTACGAGGGATCGGTGGCGGGCTACCGCAACGCGAAGAAGCACGGCTGTCGCATGGGCGTTAACGCTACGGTGACGACGGCGACGCAGGATCGCTTCGTTGAGTCCTTCGAGGCCCTGCTGGAAGACCTGCGGCCCGACAAGTGCGGAGCCATAACGCACCTGCACCCCGTAAGCACTGGGCGGAGTCGGTGGCAGGTTTCGTCGGAGGTGGCCACCCGCACACAGATCGGAACCTTCCTGGCGGCGCGGCGAATGGGCATCTACCACCAGCAGATGTGCGAGAAGCTCGCGCCGTTTGTCAATGGGACCTGGAGGCGCTACGCCTGTGCCGGCTGTGGGGGCAAGGTAGTAGTCGCCCCAAACGGGACGGCGGGAATCTGTGAGTACAATGCCAGCGACGGCCAGTCGTTCGTGCCACTGGAGGAGTTCTCCGAGGAGGCGGTTGCGGACTTCATGAGCTGGGCCGCTCGCAGCCCCCTCGACACGAGGGAGTGCATGTCGTGCTCTGCGCTCTCCACCTGTGGCGGCGGCTGCGCCTATGACAGCCAGATGCATATGGGCGATCCACTGAAGTTCGATCCTTGGCTGTGCGACACGAACATCCAGATCATCCAATGGTTGATGCACGATCTCCTGTCCCATCTCCAGGGCGCCGTGGCCGGCCAGGACTTCCATGAGGTAACGGAGCGGGAGCGGGCCCTCGTGCTCGGGGACATCACAGTGGAGCGAACGCTGGCGCCGATGACGAGCATCGCGGAGTTCGCCGAGGCCAGGAAGGCCGGGGAGTGCGCGGCGGGGTAGTCTGAAGCACCTGCGCCCCGGCCTCGCACGCGATATGCGGCGACCCGGGGCGAGCGTGTCAGGACCAGTGCGAATGTGTGTGGGGCGGCTGGAAGGCCGCCCCGCTCCTGTGAGTCGTACTGCGTGTACTGGTCACGTTGCGCATGTCAGGTGGCGATGGGACACATCTGAGGGCCGCTAGGCGGCCCGGACAGTGTTTCTAGGTGGGACAACAGCCTGCTTCAGCGAAGGCCGATCCCTAGTTCGACGAACCAGGGCAGTTGTTCGAAGAGGCCGACGGCGGCGCCGTGAGTCAGGTCGAGCAGCGGCCTAGGGTATGCGAGCAATAGGACGACGAGGACACATAGCAGCACCGCCAGCGCGGCGGAGCGCTGCATCGCGATAGGGGCTGGCCGGCCTGGTGGCAGGATATACATCGCGCGAGCGACCATCAGGTAGTAGTAGAGGGACATCACGCTCGCCAAGACGCCGATCACGACTAGACTGTACAGGCCCTGTTCCGCCGCCGCCCAGAAGAGGAACAGCTTCGCCCAGAAGCCGGAGAGCGGCGGGATGCCCCCGAGTGACAGCAGAAGCACGAGCATCGCCAGAGCCAGCAGCGGGTTGCGCAGGCTGAGGCCGCTGTAGCTGCTGATCTCGTCATCTCCCTCCGATGATCCGACAGCCGGCCTGCGCGATTCCCGAGTAGGCCAGCATTCTCTTGATGTTGGCCTGCGTGAGGGCGAGCAGGTTCCCGACGATCATGCTGAGGAGGGACAGGGCGACCAC
>JALGXW010000021.1 GCA_029821875.1 Candidatus Hebobacterum abditum
GGCCGTGCTGTCCAATAACTCATCGGTGCTGCCCGCAAGGGATGAGCGCCGGTATGATGGTGAGATGGTGGACCGTGGATGGTGGGATTCGATCTCGTCGGCAGAGGTCAGGGTGACGATCAGAGGCTCTGACCGGACGAGCGACAGCGCCGGAGCCGATGCATGCTCCGGCGTTCACAGATGAGCAGCACACCCGGTGCGGGTTACGCGGCCTTGCGGTAGTAGGAGTTGAGCAGCCCGCCCAGGGACTGTTCGCACTCCACCGTGAGATCCTCATCCGGCGTCGCCGCGGCAGTGTTCTGGAGCATCTCCCCCGTGGTCCGGCGCTCCGGTATCAGGTTGTCGATGCCCTGATGCGGGCGATGGCTGTTGAAGAAGTCCTGGTAGATCCGCAACGCCCGTTGCAGACTCCCCAAGCCGGCCAGCACGAGGTGGTCCAGGCATTCCTCCGTTACGCTTCGCACCCAGCGTTCCGCATGGGCGTTGGCATCGGGAGCTCGGAAGGGCGTCTTCACCACCTTCACCTCAGCCCCGGTCAGGACCGCGTCGAAGTCCCACGCCAACAGCTTGTCCCGATCATGCAGTACGAAACGCGGGGTGATCTCCAGGTCCTCACAGCTCATCAGGAGATTCCGCGCCATCTGCCCCATCCACTGCCCGTGGGGGGAGAAGGTCGCCTCCGCCAGCACGATGCGCCGGGTGCCCAGATGCAGCACAAACAGCACGTAGGCCGTCGTCAGTCCAGCCAGCGTCCATACTTCCTTGGTGAAGATGTCGGCGCACAGCATGATCTCCGCGTGGCGGGAGAGGAACTGCTGCCAGGTCAGGCCGGCCCGCTGCGGGGTTGGCGGCAGGCCATTGCGGCGCAGGATGTCGGCAATGCAGCCTTTGGACAGCACCACGTCGAGCTTCAGCAACTCTCCGCGCAGGCGCTGATATCCCCACAGATTCTCCCGCGCCAGCCGACAGACCAGAGCCTCGATGTGATCCGGTGTCCGAGGTCGGCCCGGTCCACGCCCTCGGCGTTCACTGTAATCCCACTTCTTCTGCTCCAGGCGTCGCTGCCAGGCCAGGATCGTCTCCGGCTTCACGATGCTCACCACTTCCTTCATCAGTGACCGGCCCATCGCCAGGGCAGCCTCGGCCAATGACCGGCGCTCCTCATCGGTGAAATGAAGACGACCTGACACCTTCTCCTTCAGAATGCGGTTCTCCAGCCGCAGGTATCCGTTCTGGAGGGTGAGCTCCCGACAGAGCAGCCGGGCCACGGTCGCGATCACGGGCAGTCCCACCCAGTCGAGTTTCCCTTCGCCACTACTCTCCATCCTCGACACCTCTCAGCACAGGGGTATGCACGAGGAGAGAGAATAGCACGAGAGAGGCTCTACGAGCATCCTGGCGTCAGATGAGTTTCTGGACAGCGCACCATCTTAGCAAACGTCAGGCCGAGGCCTGATGAGGTCCGGGCGGCGGAGGCCGCCGGGTCGAGAACCGCGTACTTGTCGAAGATCCGGGACTGGAGTTCTCTTGGGATGCCAGGACCTGTGTCGACGACGCTCACCACGAGCCGACCTGCCTTACCATCCTCGCGAGCGGATACGCTGACCTGCCCTCCCGCCGGTGTGAACTTGAGCGCGTTGCCCACGAGGTTCATCAGGACACGACGGAGTCTCTCTCCATCGCCCTCGATGCGAGGCGACTGCTCGGGGAGTTCGATGATCAGCTCTACCTCTTGGTCTTGCGCGATCTGCTCGATGGCGCGTACGCCCGGCCGGATGAACTCCGCTGGCGAGAGCGAGGTTAGATGAGTCATGGGCTGACCGCTCTCCAGCCGGCTTACGTCCAGCAAGTCGTTCACCATCCCGAGCAGCTTATCTCCACCCTCCCGGGATATGGCGATCATCTCCTTCGTCTCGGCGGGGAGCTCGGGATCCTGTTCCGCCGTGAGCAGTCCCGTCAACACCGCGGTTAGCGGCTGGCGAAGATCATGCACCAAGCTGTTCGTAAGCAGATCCTTGAGACGGTTGAGTTCGGCGAGTTCTCTGTTCTTCCGCAGCACCGCGCGAAGTACCACGACGGCGATCAGCGCCACGGCCACCGTCTCCGTGGCGAGGGACACAAGGTGGTACGTGAGCATCGGGAGGCGTAGAGCCTCCATGAAGAGCAGATGGTTCAGGGCCTGCCAGACCGCGAAGACGACGAAGGCGATGCCCACGATGAGTACAACGGGGTCCGACCAAACGCGGCGAGAGGCCGAGCGTTCCATCGATTATACTCCGTAAGCCAGCTGTATTCGATGGATTCTGAGCCCGGAGGTGGGCGCCCTTGTGTCAGACGACAGGGCCCTGTCCGGCGGCGATGACAGGAGGCGCCCCTCGGGACACGTAAGTGTGGGCACGTTGAGGGGGCAAGCTGACGTGTTCTGAGCAGCAACACACTGGAGGTGAGTAGGCAATGCTCCGAAGTCCGATGTGCTTGGGCGTCGCCGGGGTCCTGTGCTGTGCCTTGCTGCCGGTGTCCGTGGGCGTAGCGCAGATGACGCACCAGGAGCATGGCGGGCCTGAGATGGCCGTAACGCACACCGGCGAAGAGACGGTGACCGAACACGGGGAGATGGGACACGCAGATATGGGGCATGGGGGCATGCCGATGCCCGCCGCGACGGGCTGGCGAGACCCCGAGATCGCGCTGTCAGCCCTTCCCCCGACGCTGGGGAAGCAGATGGGGCGCGTGGACACGATCGGGGTCCCCCCGCTGGGCTATGAGCTCGACGGCGACACCAAGGTCTTCACCATCATCGCCCAGCCCGTCGAGCAACACCTCGCCACCGGTGACCCTCCCGACGACAGCATCATCCCGGAGCTCAATCGCTTTGTCGGCGCGGCCCACGCGCACTACTTCGCCAAGAAGGTGCGGATCTGGGGGTTCAACGGAAGCTCCCCGGGGCCCACCATCGAATGCTACGAGGGCGACCGCATCCGGGTGATCCTCAAGAACGAGCTCCCTGAGCCGACCTCCATACACTGGCACGGTCTTGAGATTCCCAATGAGCAGGACGGTGCCGCGGGCCATACGCAGCCGGCCGTGATGCCCGGGGAGAGCTTTGTGTATGAGTTCACGCTCTACCAGACGGGGACGTTCCTCTACCACTCGGGCTTCAACATGATGAAGCAGGACCACATGGGTCTTGCCGGCTTCGTCGTCGTGCATCCAAAGGAGCACACGCACGCCATCGACAGGGACTTCGCCATCATGCTCCAGGAGTGGGCCTTCCTGCCGGGGAACCCGTATCTCGATCTCGTGACCATGAACTTCAACTGGTTCACGTTCAACGGGAAGAGCGCCCCCGACATCCCTGTCCTCACAGTCAACCAAGGAGACCGAGTTCGGATCCGGTTCGGGAACATGAGCATGGACTCCCATCCGATCCACGTCCATGGCTACGCCTGGCAGGTCGTCGGCACCGAGGGAGGGCCGATCCCAGAGGCCGCCCAGTGGCCCGGGGCGACCATCAACGTCCCGCCGGGCACCACCCGGGACGTGGAGTTCGTGGCCTGGAACCCCGGCCTCTGGCGACTCCACTGCCACAAGCTCCACCACATCATCAACGCTCACGCGGATGTCCCAATGGGGATCATGGGGCACGGGGGGATGTTCACGCTCGTCAATGTGATCCCGGAGGATCCGAACGCGCCGTGGCGCCATCCCAGGCAGAAGGAGGGGCAGTCATGAAGGTCTGGTCCCATCTCGCACTGGCGCTCGTCGTCTCGACAGCCATCGTGGCAGACACCGCCCTGGCCAACAAGGCCTGGGAAGAGGTCGTGAGCGAGTCTGAGGCACGCGTGGGCTCGATGCCCGCTCGCGCACTCGACCCCGCAGTCCAGCAGGCCATCATCGGCGACCTCCTGGCAGACGGGCTGACACGGGACGAGGCCGTCGAGCTCGCGCTGCGTAACAACAACCGACTCCAGGCCGCTTTCGCAAAGCTGGGAATCGCCGATGCAGACCTCGCCCAGGCCGGTCTGCACACGAACCCTACCTTGGACTTCTTGGCCCGCTTCCCGGGCGGCGAGAGCGGGTCGGAGCTGGAGGCGGAGCTCCTCTTCTCCCTCTCCGACCTATGGCTGCTCGGCCCGCGCCAAGAAGTCGAGCAGGCACGCCTCCAGCAAGTGGCCGCGCATGTCGTTGGCGACGTCCTGAATACCGCCGCCGATACACGGATGGCCTATGATCGTTGCCTCGTGCTAGAGTCGCTCGTCGCGCAGACGGCCGAGACCGCCGCCACGGTCGAGAAATGGCGTGACCAGGTCTACGCGCG
Organism: Candidatus Hebobacterum abditum; assembly: GCA_029821875.1. Lineage (GTDB taxonomy): Bacteria > Armatimonadota > Hebobacteria > Hebobacterales > Hebobacteraceae > Hebobacterum > Hebobacterum abditum. The sequence continues at coordinate 4,319 of JALGXW010000021.1, forward strand.
CTATGAGCATGGGTACAGCTCTGAGCTCGAGCTCAGCATGGCCGATGCGGAGGTCGTAGAGAGCGAAGTAGACCTCGCGGAGATGAAGGCGGAACAGCAGGTCGCGCGGGCGCGGTTGCGCCGGCTCCTCGGGCTGACCGATGAGCACAAGGTGTCCTTGATCGGGTCTCTGACCGACGCGCCCTCAGCGCCTCCGGACCTGCACGACATGACCCGTCGCGCGCTGGCGGGGCGTCCGGACCTTCAGGCGGCCCGCGCCGGCATATGGGTCGCCGACCGCGCGCTGTTGCTGGAACGCCACAGCCGATGGGAGCACGTCTCGTTCGGGCCGGCCTATGCTCACGAGCCCGAGGGCAAGGACCTCTGGGGGATCGTCCTCGAGGTCGATCTCCCTATCTTCGACTCCAACCGGGCCCAGCAGCGACGCGCGGCCGCTGAACTCGAGCAAGCTGAGCGCCAGATAGGAGCGGCAGAAGCCATGGTTCGGGAGCAGGTCGCCACCGCCTGGGAGGAGTTGGCGTTGGCCCACCGCCGAGAGTCCGCCGTACGGGAGGAACTCCTGCCCGCGCGACAGCGCGCCTTCGAGCACGCCCAGAAGTACTGGCGGGAGATGCAGCTCAACATGCTCTACCTCCTGGAGGCCCAGCGGGAGCTGTCCGACGCACGAAGGCAGCACCTGGAGGCCGTCTACGACCTGCGACGAGCCTGGGCGGAGCTGGAGTTCGCGGCTGGCGGGAAGCTGGCAGTGACCCTGCCGCCAGCAGAGGCAGGTGACTGACCTGTCCGATAGCAGCACAGCTTCGGGGCGCACCTCACAGACTCCCGCCGGCAAACCCGGTCCGCGTCTGCCATTCGGCGGCATTCTGCTTGTGGTCGCGTATGTTGCACTGCTCTGCTCGCCGCTGGTTGTGGCAGGTCTGATGCGTCCGAGGACACAGCAGAGCTTCTTGTGGGAGCTGGGCAAGAGCTTCGCCCTGGTGGGTGTGGTGGTCCTGGTGCTGCAGTTCGTGCTCGCGGCAAGGCTGCGCGGCACTACCCGGCACTTCGGGCTCGACGCAGTGCTCAGATTCCATCGCGGCATGGCCATCCTAGCGGTCGTGCTGATCGCGCTCCACCCGGTCCTGCTCGCCCTCGGCGGCGGGGGGTGGTCACTGCTGACGTCAGTGCGAATGCCGTGGTATATCTGGCTGGGCAAGACCGCCCTCTTGCTCCTCGTGATCCAGGCACTTGCCGCGCTGCTCCGTCGCACTGTCCGCCTGAGCTTCGAGACATGGCGCGGGCTGCATAACCAGGCCTTGGTGATCCTCGCGCTGGTGCTGCTCCACAGCTGGGTCGCGGGAACTGATCTGCGCCATCGGCCAATGCAGGCGCTCTGGCTGGGTCTCTTCACGGCCGCCGTGAGCATCTATGCCTATCACAAGCTCTGTGTTCCGTGGCAAGGCAGGCGACGCGCCTACCGTGTGTCCGATGTGCAGCGCGAGACGCACAACACCTGGAGCTTGACGTTGAAGCCACCCCAAGGGACTCACAGGTTTCCGTTCTTGCCCGGGCAGTTCCACTTCGTCAGCCTCTACCGAGGCGACCGGTACGACGGCGAGGAGCACCCGTTCACGATATCGTCTGGTCCGCTGGAGCACAACGTCCTGCGCTCCACGATCAAAGCCAGCGGCGACTTCACCAGCACCGTCGGCAACACTAGACCTGGTGACCGGGTTCGGGTCCAGGGGCCCTTCGGTCGGTTCAGTCATCTCCTGCATCCGGAAGAGACTGACCTCGTCTTCATCGCAGGCGGCATCGGCATTACCCCGCTCATGAGCATGCTGAGGTACATGCGAGACACCGATGCTGACCTCCGCGTCCTGCTCCTCTACGGCAACCGTACCGAGGAGGATATCGTCTTCGGCGAGGAGCTGGAGGCCATGGCTCGGCTGCCTGCTTCGCGGCTGAAGGTCGTTCACGTCCTCTCGAATGCCGCTCTGGGCTGGGATGGGGAGCGCGGATACATCGACCAGGAGTGCATTCTTCGGCACTGCGGAGAGGAGGTATCCCGGAAGGCCTTCTACATCTGCGGCCCGCCACCGATGATGGACCTGGTCAGTCGCGCCTTGCGCAGCCTGGGGGTACCAGCAGACGGCCTGCACTCCGAGCGATTCTCACTGTAGAGCGGACCCATGGACCAGAGAACTATCTTGCTGAGGATCTCGGTAGCAGCGATCTCCCTCGCCGCGTTTCTGGCGGCTGTGCTGTCTGCTTGGTTTCGAAGCGGCAGGTGAGGCGCGAGGTTAGAGCCCTGGACGCGGGCTGTAACCCGCCTCAGCGGCCTGGCGCTGCCGTCAGTCAATCACTTGCAGCGTCCCGTGCATGCCGCTATGTCCCGAGCCGCAGTAGACTGTGCAGTGGATGTGGAATTCACCTGCCTTCTCGGGGGTGAACTCCACCGTTCTCTCTTCCTTGGGCGATAGCTCAATATCGATGTCGAGGTCCTCGATCCCCAGGCCGTGTGTCACATCCCGGCTCTTCGCGATCAACCTCACCCTCTCTCCCTTCTTCACCACTATAGGGTCCGGCTCGTAGCCGTAACGGAAAGCCTCGACCTCCACCTCTCGCACGCCGTCAACGACGTCTCCTGACAGCGCGCCCGCGTCTGAAGCCATTGCACCCGCCGCAGCATCACCATGCTCGTGGGCGTGAATATCGCCCTCCGCATGCTCGTGTGCTACGTCAGCGTCGTGGTGGGAGGTGTCTGTTGCACAACCTGCCAGGCCGATGCTGAAGGCCAGCGCTCCCGCCGCCATCAGCACTGCGCATCGCGTAAGCATAGCTGTCTCCTAGGTCTCGATCTGGGAGGCATGTGTCCTCCAGTGTTCTTTTCTATCTCTCAGCTCAGTCGCCCTTGACTGTGAAGCTCGCCAGGAGGATGGCCCTGAGACATACTGCGTACGTCAGGTCCAATTGGCACATCGGCTCTGAAATCATGATTGCCAGCGCGCCCAGCGACTGATGCTGGCGACCGGGTGCCAAGGAATCCGCGACCACCCGCACTCATCCTCGAACTCTCGGACCTCGTCCACATCTGGAGACGGTTTGTTCTTGAGTACAGTTTCCTCCACCATCCGCTGGTGAGGAACACTCTCTGTCGACCTCCTCCCCTGCCTCGCGTCTGGCGACATGGCGCCCATAGCGGCACAGGATGCGTATGTTAAGTGGGCGTGGGACACCGATTTGGGCGCCGAGACCAGTGGCAGCACCTCGTGAGTAGCAGTCCGACGGCCACGAACGCGCGGAAGACGGGACACGCATGAACGGACGAGTCATCGGAGAGGACCAAATCGGGTCGCGGAGGAGCGGCGGCAGGCGCTCGGCACGATGCGGCGGTCGGTCTGGATCGGCGAGAGACTCAGGCGGCGAGTCGATACGCGATGATCTGAGTATCGGGGAAGAAGCGACGCTCGATGTTCGGCGGCAGCGCCTTGGCTGACTTCTCAGGTTTGGTCCACTGCTCCCCGCGATGAATCAGCGAGGGGACGGCGCCGCCCAGTGTGGCATGGCCGCGGTACTCGTTGTAGTAGATCTCGAAGTCCTGTAGCAGGTGGCTCAGATGATCGAGGCCGCGAATCACCGGCACCCGCTTCAGCCACTCGTACTTCAGCGTGAGGATGACTCGTTCGGTGACCGCGATGGAGCCGTGCTGGCCGACCGCGCCGAACCGCTGCTTCACGTCCCACGGGATCAGCAACTCCTGGAAGGCGTCGGAGAGGAAAACCTTCTCCTGGTCACTGATCAGGTACCGGGGAGCTCCGTGGCGCAGGAAGGCCTCCTCCATTGCGCCCACCACCCAGCCGGCGTTGGGTCCTTCCAGGGGACAGCAGGCCACCACCTTCCGGGAAAAGTGATCGATCGCCACGAGCACCCACGTCGGCCAGATGCCCCAGCGGAGGACCCGTGTCCGGTCGACAGTCCAGACGTGGTTGGGATAGCGGGCGACGATCGCTCGCGGGGTGGCCGGAGCCTTCCCAGCCTTTGCCGTCGCCGGTGCGTTCTTGGGCTTGGGCTGCAGCAGTATGTTCCGGACGGTCGAGGCCGCTACGAACACTCCCAGCAACCAGACGGTGTTGGCGATCCGATCCCGTCCGACGTACGGGTTCGCGTCGAAGATGCCCCAGATCATTCGGGCGAGTTCGACCGGCGTCTTCCTCGGACTCTCCGTTGGTGCCTTCTTCCCGCCCAGATTGCCTCGCTCGGCCGCGTGCAGCCAGCGGTAGAGTGTTGACCGGGCGATCAGGAAGTGCTCGGTCACCTTGCTTCGAGGGATACCATAGTAGGTCATGTGCCAGAGCACGCGGAGCCGCTGCATCGGGGTGTAGCGCTTCCGAACAGGAGCTTCCCCGAACCGGTCTTTGAGCAGCCGCAGCTCAGACGTCAGTCGCCGGTTCTCGTCCCGCAATCGGGCTACTTCGCCCACGTCCCCGCCCGCGGCAGCGCTCTGCTGGAGCCAGAGCAACCGCTGCTGACCAGCCAACTGGGCACTCAACACCATAGATCGAACCATCAGGGCTGCGGCTGTTTGGATCACCTGCACAAACACACCCTCCACAAGAAGAGACGGCACCCGGCGGTGCCGCCCAAAGGTCCCATATGGTAGAATGTCTCGGATTCGGATACAAGCCTACAGAGCACTGACCGGTGTCCCATCGCTACTTGACAGGGGCACGGAGGCGCGGGCGAAGAACTGGCGACTGCGCGGCCCGGCGAACGCGGAGCTGGCACGGAGGGTGATGCAGGCGGCCCCGCGCTGCCAGGTGACGCGGCAGTATCGACTGTTCCCGTTCCTCGCGGGGAGGGTGGATGAGGAAGGGCTGCGGGAGCTGGCCGCGTGCCCCACCGTGGAGGCGGTGTACCCGGATCGAGAAGTGAGGGCGGCGTTGGCCGAGAGCGGGCCCCTGATCGGACAGCCTACCGTCGAGGCGGCTGGCTATGATGGGACCGGAGCGGGGATCGCGATCCTGGACACGGGGATCGATCACACACACCCAGACCTCGGGGGATCAGCGAGCGTGGATGAGTTCCCCAACTCGAAGGTGGTTGGTGGATACGATGTCATCAACGGGGATAGTCTGCCCATGGACGACTATTGGCATGGGACATATGTGGCGGGGATTGCGGCCGGAACGGGGACGACATACAGAGGGATGGCTCCCGGTGCGCATTTGATCGCGGTAAAGGTCTTGGACTGGAGTGGCAGCGGGACTTCATCGACCGTGATTGCCGGGATCGAGTGGTGCATCGAGCATCGCGACGACCACAACATCAGGGTGATTAACCTGAGCCTGGGCGACGGGACCGAGTGGTCAGACCCGGAGGAGTGTGACGCTTTGCCCGAGGCACAAGCATTTGCAGATGCGGTTGATAATGGGATGGTGGTCGTGGCAGCGGCTGGCAACGAGGAATACGACCGCGGAGTGTCGTGGCCGGCCTGTGTGACAGATGCCATAGCGGTGGGGGCAACCTATGATGCGAGCTATGAGGACGACTTGCGCTATTCCGGCGGGTGCGTGGATGCAACTCCCTCGGTGGACGACATAGCCTGCTTCTCCAACCGGGGAGAATTGCCCGAGGTGTTCGCCCCGGGCGCGATCATCACCGGCGCGGACCTGGGCGGGAGCTACAGAGACGCTGCGGGGACCTCGGCGTCGGCGCCGCACGTGGCGGGGGCGGCGGCTGTGCTGTTCGACAGGCTCGGGCTGGATACGAGCCCGGAGGAGATCAGGGGGAGGCTGACGCGCACGGGGGTACAGATCGTCGATCCGCTCACCGGTGTCGCGACACCGCGGGTGGACCTGGCACGAGCGGTCGACAACCTACCCGTCTCGGGCCCCGACTTGGTCGTGACGCACGTCATGGCGGACAGAGATTCAGGGCTGGTGGGGGAGGCGCTGGAGTTGAACGTGACGGTCCAGAACAGCGGCGACGAAGCTTCGGGGCCGTGCACGGTGTCGGTGGTGTTGTCGGTGAACGGGATTCCCTCTCCGCAGGACCGGGCGCTGATCGCCGTGGCCGTTCCCCCGCTGAGCCCGGGCGAGGCACATGCGAGTGGGTGGGTAGGTCGAACAGTTCCGGACCTCAGGCCCCGAGAGTACCGCGTGGGAGCGTATGTTGACAGCAGCTACGCGGTGGCCGAGAGGGATGAGACGAATAACGGGATGGTGGGCGCCGGGCTGACGGTGGAGGGGCTGAGTTCCTATGTCATGCAGAGCAACATCCCGGAGTCGATGCTGAAGGGGCAGCCCCATGAGATCAGTGTGACGCTGTGGAACGGCGGGACGAGGGCGTGGACCGAGGCCGAGGGATTCGCGCTGAAGGCGGCGTCACCGGAGGGGACGGAGAGATGGGGGATCACCACGGTGCCGCTTCCGGGGGGGCAGACGGTTGATGTGGGACAAACGGTGACATTCACCTTCAGTGTGACGGCGCCGAATGAACCTGGGCTCTATCCCTGTCACTGGCGGATGGCGCGCGGAGCGGACTACTTCGGGGAGCTGGCGACGGGCGCGACGAAGACGCAGGTGGTCGAAGACACGATGTACGGACAATGGCGGCCCGCAGTGAGTGGGGACTGGGCGGCCTACATGGACTACCGCGGGCTCTACGGCGACCTCTTCATACCGGCGATCTCAGTGATGCATCTTCCTACCCTATGGACGGTCACGCTGCCGGACGATATCGACTTCCCACGCGATGGGACGGGTGTTCCGAGCCCTCCGTATACGTACTTCGATGTCCGCAGCCACTACTTCCCGGACATCTCGGCGACCTGGGTGACCTGGTGTGCGGACGACAGGCTGAGAGCGGGAGATGACCCGCTGGACCCCGAGTCGGTCTGGTACCTCCAAGTGACGGCCTACAATGTGCAGGAAGCTGAGGAGCTTCCAAGACGGATCGTCTACGGCGAGTGGGACGCGGTCTTTCCATCAATCGATGGCAATCTCATCGTGTGGGAGGACTATCGGAACGACCCAGACCGGGTGTGGGACCCCTCGGACTCTATGGGCGATGATGCCGACATCTACATCCATGACCTGGAGACGAGCACGACCCATCCGCTGTGCACAGCGCCCGGGCCGCAGTTGCTTCCGCGGATCTCGGGTGATCTCGTGGTGTGGGAGGACTGGCGAGACACCACGCCGGATGCCCAATCTGACATCTACCTCTATGACCTCGCGATGGATACCGATGGCGACGGGATGCCTAACTGGAGAGACTCAGATCGCCCGAGCCCGGATCCGGCCGAGACGATGGTGACGGACAGCCGCTGGTCCGAGCAGTGTCCGGACATATCGGGAAGACACGTGGTGTGGCTGGACCTGAGAAGAGACACCGGTACGGGCAGCGTGATGGACCTCTACCTGCGGGACCTAGACGCTGCCACCGCGACGGCGGTGGCGATCGACCCGGCGACATCCAGAGAGCAGCCGCGAGTGGAGGGGACGAAGGTCACGTGGACGGATCACCGCCGCGGCCAGGGCGACCTGTACTGGGTGGACACAGCGACTGGGGCTGGGGGGCCGGTTGCCGAGCGCTACGCCGACGAAGGATATTCAGGCATGTCTGGGGACCGGGTGATATACCTCAAGCACGTTGCGACACTGACGCGGGATGATCCTGGCGTCGCGCCCCGCAGGCCTTGGTCGGTCTACAATATCTGGGTGGATGACATGCTGCCGGCGGGGTCCGTGGGGGTCCATACATTCATCGATGTGCCAAGCGACTTCTGGGCCTGGCAGTACGTAGAAGCGGCAGTGGAACACGGAGTGGTGCGCGGGTTCGAGGATGGCACATACCAGCCAGGCCGGGATGTCACCCGCGATCAGATGGCCGTCTACATCTCCCGCGCCCTGGCCGGCGGAGACGAGAACGTCGCCGACTTCACCGGCACGCCCACCTTCCCCGATGTTCCCGGAGGGTTCTGGGCGCTCGACTACGTGGAGTACGCCGTCGCCCAGAACGTAGTGGCCGGTTACGGGGATGGCACCTACCATCCCGAGTATGAAGTGACCCGCGATCAGATGGCCGTCTACGTGGCCCGCGCCCTGGTTGCGCCCAGCGGCGAGGCCGCGCTAGCCGACTACGTCCCGGCCGACCCGCGCAACTTCCCCGACGTGCCGACCGATCACTGGGCCTACACGCACGTCGAGTACTGCGCCGGGAATGGCGTCGTGGCCGGCTACCTCGACGGGCTCTACCACCCCGAAATCGTCGTCACCCGCGACCAGATGGCCGTCTACGTGGCGAGGGCGTTTGGGCTGACGGGGTAGCTGGCCGGCTTCGGTGCCCGACCGAGGCAGCGAACGTTTTGGGAGCAAGCTCCCGAAACAGCTGAGACGACATGCCCACCCTGTCAAGACCCCGCAGAGGGATTCTTGGGGGCTGGGCAGGAGGGAAGCTCCTGCCCAACGAAGATCTGGGCAGTGACGCTGCCCCGCTGAGCTTCCCCCTGAGTGCGACCAGATCGCGCCGCATCATCTGCGGAATCCAGCTAGAGGGGGTGTGCGATGAAGACTCTCCGACTTCTCCTCCCGTTCGCTATCCTGCTGTATATGTGTGTCGCTCTTGCATCTGGCGAAGAAATCGGCGTGGCCTGGCGGAGCTCGTCCTACGGCACGAGGTCGCTTGCCGTGAACTCAGCGGACGGCTCCTGCTGGCTGGTCAGTTCTGCAGACGGACAGGTTGTCCACCTGAGCGCCGAGGGCGTCGAGCTCGGGCGAAGCGAGGCGCTCACCATGGCGATACAAGTGACGGTTAACCCAGCCGACGGCTCCTGCTGGGTCAGCGATGCCCGCCGGGAATCGATCATGCATCTGAGCGCCGAAGGCCTCGTGCTATCTGAGACCCCTGGCTTCAGCCTGCCCGAATCGGTCTCGGTCAACGCGACCGATGGTTCGGTCTGGGTGACCGACGGCCACCTATCCGATGTCATCCATCTTGGCGCAGACGGCGTCGAGCTGTGGCGCGGCGGAGACTTCCAGGGCCCCGAGGCGGTAGCCGTAAACCCGACCGATGGATCATGTTGGGTGGCCGATAGCTCGGGATGGCGTGTCGTTCACCTCGCCGCCGATGGTACCGAGCTCTGGCGGAGCGAGAGCGTTGTCTACCCGCGGTGGCTAGCGGTCAACCCGACTGACGGCTCATGCTGGGCCACGATCGAATCCGACCCGCCAGAGGTCGTCCACTTCGCCGCGAACGGCGATGAGCTATGGCGAGGGAATACCTTCAACCACCCAAGGCAGCTCGCGGTGAACGCCTCTGATGGGTCATGCTGGGTGACCGACTCGGAGTTTGGACACGTTGGACAGGTAATCCATCTGTCGTCGACCGGCGCTGAACTCTGGAGGGAGACGAACTTCTACGAGCCGTGGGCGGTCTCGGTCAACTCGACCGACGGCCGCTGCTGGGTCTCAGATGTGGGCAGCAACGAGCTCACTGTGCTGGAATCCGACGGCTCGCTCGCGTGGCAGACCGTCGGATTCGCGTCGCCCATATCCGTTGCAGTGAACGCCGCCAACAGTTCGTGTTGGGTGGCCGATATGTCTGCCAACCGAGTGGTCCACCTGAGCCCGGAGGGGATGGAGCTGTCAGACACCAGGGGGTTCCACCAGCCGCTCTCAGCCTCCGTGAATCCGACCGACGGGTCCTGCTGGGTGGCCGACAGCTTCAATGGCGAGGTCGTCCGGCTCTCTGCCGACGGCACCGAGGAACTGCGCGTTGGTGGCTTCGGCCAGCCAGTCTCGGTCTCCGTGGACCCAGCCGACGGCTCTTGTTGGGTGGCCGACGAGACCGACGAAGTGGTCGTCCATCTCTCTGCCCCCGGCGCGGAGCTCTGGCGCGGGGGTGGATTCTCACAACCCCGCGGCGTGGCCGTCGATCCCAGGGACGGCTCTTGCTGGGTCGCGCACAACGGCCAAGTGGTGAAGCTCTCGGCGTCGGGCGCCGAACTCTGGCGCGGCACGGGGTTTGCCTTGCCCCACTGCGTTGCGGTCAACCCCACCGACGGCTCCTGTTGGGTGGGGGAGCTGGGGGGATATGTCTCGTCACCAGGGCGCGACCCCACCTCCGCCGGGAAGTCCGAGGGCGTGTCCGCCGCCGGGTCTCGGACCGGCTACCTGTTTCACCTGTCGGCCCAGGGCGCGGAGTTGTCTCGCGTTACCACCACGGTTGAGATCTGGGCAGTTGCAGTGGACCCGACCGATGGTTCCTGCTGGGCCGCAGACAAGGGCTGGACGGAGGGACAGGTGCTCCACTGCGCGGCGGATGGGACGCTGCTATCTCAGCTCTCGGGCCTCGACTGGCCATCCGGAGTCTCCGTTGACCCGAACACTGGAGACTGCTGGGTCGCCGACCGCGGGGGCTCGGCTGTCATGCGGCTCGTGGCGCCCACTTTCCCCGACGTGCCCTTCTCCTGGTGGGCCCACGATGAGATCGAGGCCTGCGTCGAGGCCGGCGTCGTCGCCGGCTATGGCGACGGTACGTATCAACCGGGCAATCCAGTCACCCGTGACCAGATGGCAGTCTACATCTCCCGAGCGCTGGCGGGTGGGGATGAGAACGTGCCGGGCTTCACCGACACGCCCACCTTCCCCGATGTCGGCGACACCCATTGGGCGCTGAAGTACGTGGAGTACGCCGTCTCTTGTAGTGTCGTCGGCGGATACCTCGACGGCACTTACCATCCTGAGTATCCAGTGACCAGAGACCAGATGGCCGTCTACGTGGCCCGTTCCATCTGCGACCCGACGGGCGAAGACGGCCTAGCCGACTACGTCCCGGCCGACCCGCGGGACTTCCCCGACGTGGCCTCTGACTTCTGGGCCTACAAGCACGTGGAGTACTGCGTAGAGAACGGAGTCGTCGCCGGCTACCTCGACGGGCTCTACCACCCCGAAATCGTCGTCACCCGCGACCAGATGGCGGTGTACGTGGCGAGGGCGTTTGGGCTGTCAGCGTAGCGCTTCTTGGGGCGAACGTCGCGCCGGTGCCGCGCTCGGATTGCCCAGGAGGGATGACGCGACATCGACGCATTGGGCCCATAACTGTGCCCTATGGGCCCAGTGTTCGTTTGACTTGTCCGCCGACCTGAGCGAGTTATGTAGCCAGGAGTTGCTGGGGAATGCCGATCTCCAGACCACGGCTCGCCACCTACACTCGGACACGCGGACGAAGCTGGCAGCGGTGGGGAAGCTGGCTGCGCGATTTGTCGCCGAACGCGGAGCACGCAGCAGATGACACTCGCCATGCCCTCAGCGGGCACTGTCTTACCTAGAAGCTCTATCCGGGCCTTCTGACAGCTCTTGGGGGTGCCCCACCGCCATGTAACAAGTGCAGGAGGCACGCTCCTTCCCTGCGGGTTCCTCCGCCCTAGCCAGGTTCGCCGGGCACGTGGGTGAGTTCGGTGTAGACGGCGTCGCGGTATTGGACGGGGCCTGAGGGGTTGAGGGCGGAGGCACGCTGGGCGGCCTGGCGGTAGAAGGTGAGGGCGGCGACGGTGGCGTCGTGGGGGCGGTCGGGTCTGGCGCCGAGGAAGCAGCCGATGACCGAGGTGGCGACACAGCCGCTCCCGACGAAGGTCTTCATACGCTCTGAGCCGCCATCCACCCAATCGAGGCGCTCGCCGGAGACGATGAGGTCCCTCTCGCCGGTGGCCGCGACGACGGCTCCGGTGGCCGTGGCGAGGGCCTTGGCGGGGGCGGCGATGTCGGCGACGTGGCCGCTCTCGACGCCTCGCACCTCTGCTTCTTCGCCGGCGAGGATGGCGATCTCTCCGGCGTTGCCCTTGAGGACCGTGATGCGCAGCTCCCGGAGGAGACGCAGGGCCGTCCCGGTGCGGAAGGGGGTGGCGCCGGCCCCGACAGGGTCGAGCACGATGGGGATGCCCAGCTCGTTGGCGCGGGCGCCGGCGATGAGCATGGCCTCGATCTGCTCGTCGTAGAGGGTGCCGATGTTGAGGACGAGGGCCTGCGCGAGGCGAACCATGTCGGCGGCCTCGCGGGGGCTGTTGGCCATCACGGGCAGGGCGCCGAGGTGGAGGGTGGCGTTGGCGCAGTCGCTCGTGGTGACCACGTTGGTGATGTGATGCACGAGCGGCTTGACGGCGTGGACGCGCCGCCGGAAGTCGGCAACGTTCATGTTGGGTCTCTCACAGGTTAGTGAATGTCTCGGACCGGGTTATGAGGTCGTGCGGACGGGAGTCGTCTCCAGAAACTCCGTCCAGGCATTCGGACGCGTCACCCCGGTCTATGATGTACCAGTCACTTCGCCGTAGGACCATCCTAGCCTTGCTCTGAGGGCACTGCTGCCGTGCAGTAGGCGTCCTACCTTGCTGAAGGATGAACCCACATGTGCCTGTCAGGCGCTCATGGCGCCGTGGGCGAGCATTCGAAGGGTGCCCCTGGAACCGCTGTCTCCATAGCCGGTGCTATGGACACGGCCCGAGTGCCGATCGTAGCGCAGCGGCCGCGCGACGGTTGCGGTCGCTGACAAGCCCGTCCACTCGGGTGCTCGTCCGGCGGCCTTGTGCATCCTCGGTGTTTCTCACCACAGGGGTGCGCGTGAGGGGAGAGAATACCACGAGAGCGGCTCCAGGGGCACCCTAGGAGCCAGAGCCAGATCAGTTTCTGGACAGCACGGGCACAGACGTGAATACTCAGGCAGATCAGATGGGGAGAAACGGTCATGCAGAGGTGGACGACGCGATCTGTTGTGGTGCTGATAATGGCGATGACGCCGCCGGCGTGTGGCGAGGAGATGAGGCAGGCCGGCCCCGTCGGCGAGACACTCTCCCGAGTGCGGGCGCACGACTTCGAGCGCAACAGCGGCTATGCTGGCGTGGGCGATCTGAGCGATGAGGCCTGGCGCGTGCGCACTCTCGCAATCCGGGACCTCGTGCGTGTTGGCCCGGAGGGGGTCCCAGCCATGCTCGAGGGCCTACGCGATCCCAATCGCCACGTGCGACATGTGTGCGTGACAGCTCTCGGCATACTCAGTGTTCGGGAGGCCGGCGCGCAGCTTGCCAAGCTGGTGGAGAATGACCCCGACCCAGTCTTGCGCGGTCAGGCGGCGCAGGCGCTGGGAGAGACCGGCTATGAGAAGGCGATGCCAGTCCTCGAGGCGGCGCGGGAGCAGGATGACAGTGAGCACGTCCGACACCGTGCCGAACTAGCTATCGCCCGGATGCGAGAGGAAGCGACGGCAAGTGCCGACACGGTCACCGCCTGGGCCAGTCTCGACGAGAAGGACTTCCGGCAAGTAGCAGTCGGGCGGAGTGCCCCCGGCTTTGAGTTGAGAGACACCACCGGCAAGCTCTGGTGCCTGTCGGACTTCCGAGGGAAGAAGACGGTTGCGCTCATCTGGATCTTTGCGGACTGGTGTCCCGTCTGTCACAGTGAGTTTCACGAGCTGACTGAGTTGGAGGACGAGTTCAGAGAAGCCGATGTCCAGCCCTTCACCATAGAATGCCACGACCTCCACCGGAGCAAGGCGATGGTCGGGGAGCGCGAGATCTGGTGGCCTCACCTGGTCGATGTGGCAGGGAAGGTGGGAGCGCTGTATGGGGTGGATCCGATGGAGTTCGTGGTCCATGATGAGTGGATCAACAGGCCCAGCACAATCATAGTCGACCCTCAGGGCGTTGTCCGCTTTGCCTACTACGGGACCTACTGGGGTGATCGACCCACCGTCGAGCAGACGCTGGAGATGATCAAGACGGGTTCTTACTCCTTTCGCCACCCTGAGCGCAGAGACTAGACGCTTCACTCACGTGGATCACGCAGTCCGTGTCACCCGCCCGTGAAGCCGGCCTGAGAGCCCTGAAGGACGCCCGCCCGCAGACGCCGCCCAAAGGTCCCATATGGTAGGATGTTCAGGACTCACTGCAAGTCAGCACGGCCGTCAGAGGTGTTCCATCGCCACGTGAAGACCGAGGATGTGCAGATGCTCCGGGAGCGATTGTCGATGCGGAAGATCAAGGAAGTGCTGCGACTGCCGTGGGAGGCGGGGCTGTCTCATCGCCATTTGGCAGCGACGCTCTGCCTCGCGGCGGCGTTGCTGACCGCGGCGATGTGCTCAGCGGGCGCCGAGACTCTTAACGAGATGCTCGGCTACGCGCCGGAGCAGAAGCTGCTCATCATCAACGGCGATGACGCCGGCATGTGCCACAGTGCCAACCTGGGGATCATCGACTGCATGGAGAACGGGTTGATGACCAGCGCCACGATGATGGTGCCCTGCCCCTGGTTTCCCGAGATCGCCAGCTACGCCCGCGAGCGGCCCGAGAGGGACTTCGGGATCCACATCACCCACACTTCGGAGTGGCAGGACTACCGCTGGGGGCCGGTGGCAGGCAAGGCGGCGGTGCCCGGCCTGGTTGACGAAGAGGGATATCTGTGGCGCGACAGCGCCCAGGTCTGGACGCACGCGAGCCCTGAAGAGGCGGAGCATGAGGCGCGGGCGCAGATCGAGCGGGCCCTCGCGCTCGGCATCGATGTGACCCATATTGACTCGCATATGGGAGCGATGCAGCTCGATCCGCGGTTCCTCGAGCGCTACGTGAAGCTCGCCGCGGAGTACGATCTGCCCCTGCGGGGCGGCCCGCGCGGCATAATGGCCGGCGTGCCCGCCTTCGCTCGCGCCAAGGAACTGGGCGTCCTCTCTCCGGATGATCTGATCCACGGCTCGCGCCAGGAAGGCGAGGCAGTTGACGCCTACTGGAAGCGCATCCTGGGCGGCCTCGGTCCTGGGGTCACCGAGCTCTACCTCCACGCCAGCCTGGGCACCGAGGAATCCCGGGCCATCACTGACACATGGCACGAGCGCGCCGAGGAGCACCGCCTGTTCACCACCGATCCGGAGGTGCGCCAGATCATACGGGATCAAGGGATCGTGCTCATCGGGTACCGTCAGTTGCGCGACCTGCAGCGCGAACGGCGCAAGACGGTGAGCGCGGCTCCGAGGTCGGTTCCGGGCGCTGGCGCTTCACCGATTGCCGGTGTGGACCCTCCGCAACACTGTGCGGATGTCAAGTAGCCTTGGGACACCGGCTTCCGGCCGGATGTGGGCGTTGCTGACCCGCGAGACGAGAGCAGGGGACCGTCGTAGCGACGTGATTCCAGCCGGACGGCGAGCGCGTTCGCGACCGCGCATGTCCTAGAGGCGTGGGGAATCGAAATCCTCACCCTCGTCCGAAGCCCCGTTATTTCGATGCCGAGATGTCTTCCTCCACCACCATCAAAACGTCCTGGTATCGAAAGCCGTCGATCGTCTAAAGCCCGGTTGTTTGGATGCCACTATGTCTCTCCTCCACTGTAGTCGGTTGCACTTGAAGCTTCCGAGGTATAATGACAGTCAAGTATTCTCACGACAGGCTGTAACCTTTTACCTCGAATTGTTGTCATGCTAGTGACGGCAGCGGGCCAAGGATAATGAGAGCACGTTTGTGGACACAAAGGATACGGAGCTGGTTGACGCAACGCGGGCGGGCACCAGGCAACTCTATCGCAAGTGCAGGAATTGCTGCCCGATACCTATAAGCTCTTCATTAATTGAATCCATGAAAGACGTATTAAAGATGAACGCAGACGAATTGTCTTTATACGGCGTCTTCAGTTTCTTATCAACGGAGCATATTATCCCTGGCCGTTAGGGAAGATAAAGAGGAATTTGAATGGAGGAATGAATCATTATGGTATACCTCGGCCGTCAGGGCCAAACCGATTGGAACTTATTCAAGAAGTTCAACGGTGTAACAGATACTTTGCTGACTCAAACAGGAATAGCGCAGGCAAGACTGCAAGCTGAAAACTTAAGGAGTGTTAGTTTTGATGCGTGTTTTTGCAGTCCCCAAAAACGCGCACTCCAAACCTGCGAAATCATCTACAAAGGACCGATTGTGCTTGATGACAGGCTCGCCGAAATAGACTGTGGTGAGTTTGAGGGCACAGAGGAAACTGCGGATGCGATGAAATTGTTTTGGCAAGCAACAAGCAACGGAAGCAAAGGCACGGAAGGTTCCAAAGAATTTATGGATCGAAACTGCGATTTTTGCGATATGATCATGGAAGACCACAAGGGGAAGAACGTCTTGATCGTTACTCACAGTGGAAACGCACGGGTAATAAACTACTATTTCAATGGCAAGCCCGAGCACTATGATTTCAGTAGAAGCGTTGTCAAAAACGGCGGGTTGCTTACATTTGACAATCCAAAAACCTGAAAACTGCGAGTTGTTCAGCACGGATAATGCAATCAGTGTGCGGTTCTTCTATCGTGGCGAGTCGTTTGCGTTCTGTAAAACATAAACGCGCCGATGGGCGCACGATTTATGCTTTCCGCACTCGTATAGACGAGCACTTTTATTCGGGCAATGACGATGAAGCTGTGGAGATTCTCGGTAACGACTCGCTCTAGCATCGAAAATGCGCAACCTCGTCCGAACCCCCATGATTTCGATGCCAGGATGTTTTCCTCCACCATTGTACTGGTGTCGGACTGCCTCTCTACGTTCCGAGGCGCTCTCAACCGAGAGCGCTTCTGCGCTTCTCCTGGCATGTCTGGCGCCATCCTGCTGGTCCAGCGACGCCGCAAACATGTGGACGAGTTGTCCGTGTTCGGGCACCGAATCCCCCCTAGAACGGGCCTTCCCCTCTCTCCTTCTCTGAAACATGTGGACTCGCCTTACCTCGTCCACATGTAGAGAAATCCAGTAATCCCCTTGCTTTTCCGGGCGTCCCTCGAGACGGTTCGGAACGCGCCTATGGAGTAGAACTCGTTCGTCGAGAACTCACCTCGGAGTCCGGTGGGGGTACCGTACAGGAGGCGTCAGAGCGAGAGGAGAGCGGCTCACGCGCATTCCATCTCCGCCGCGGAATCGGAAGCGGGCCGAACAATGACAGGTTGCACGCAGGGGCTCTGCTGGCCCTAATTCTTCGTCTCCACTTCCGCCGGAATCGGCACTTTCCAGATTCCGGATGACTCGCCAATACCGCCACTCGCCACCGCATACTCTCCGTCTGGGCATAGGGCGAAGCTTCCCGTCAGTAGCCCACTGATATACTTGTATCCCGTCTGAGACTGAAGGCTGATCTTCGGCCACCCGCAAATGCCGGGCGTCAGAGGCCACGCCTGAGATCCGTCCACCCGCACCATCATCAGACCTGTTGCCCTGCCCTCGGCGCCTTCCTGGCCTTCCCTATATACCATCCGGCGCCCATCCGGCAGCCATTCGAAGTCTCCTTCCGCCGCTGAGATCCGTGTTGCCCCCCATCCATACTCTGGTGGATAGATCGGAGCGGTGATTGCCCGATCGGCCACGCCGTTCGCTTGCACTACTCTCAGATGCAGCCACCAGTAATGCATGTCGCCTACTTCGTGGCCCCACGCCCACCGCGCATAGGCAATCTGAGTGCCGCCCGGGGACCAGCGCGGTAGCAGATCTACCACATCCGTCTCCGCGGTCTTCGTCAACCTCCGGCTCTCTCCTGATTCGAGGTCGGTCACCCATATCGAGGCAGGTCGAATGTCTTTCCCCATCTCTGCTGCTACTTCGTCCTCCTCGCAATCGTGGGGCCGAAGGAACCACCGGAACGAAGTCCAGTCGGTTCCCTCGCCCCTCTCTGGCTTCCACCGCCGATCCTCGCAGCTATAGGCGACGGATCTGCCGTCCGGCGACCAGTCTGGGCAAGTGACATCCGCCCACTCCGGGGTCGGCAGATACTCTATCTTACCGTCGGGCACCGACATCAGCGCGATCCTGTTTCGCCCCTCAGACCGGGTGGGGATCGCCACTCGAGTGCTATCCGGTGACCAGGAAGCGCGATAGACCCAACCTGGAGCATCACCAACGTAATCCGCTGTCGCTACCTTGCGTTTGCCCACCCCGTCACTTCTCATTAGGAAGACGGAGATGGGCGGGGTTCCATTCAACCAGTCTTGCCTCCCAGATGCCTGCAATGCATACACGAGATACTGGCCGTCGGGCGATAGGCTCCCTCCGATGCACTCGGTATCTCTCGGGAAAGATGCAATGCGCCGCGCCACCCCCTGAGGCGATATGAGTTCGATGGACCACGTGTGGTGCCACTCTGGGTCATCCGTCTTGCGCTCCTCCTCGTCCCCGCGGTCGTACCAGATCCGCCCGTCCGAGGCGACTCCGATCACGCGTCCCCGATATGCCTCCTTATGTGGATAGAGCAAAGTGAGCGGCGGACGCGCACCTGCGCGCAACACGACCGTGCCCGACTTGGTTATCTCTTTCCGCCCAACGTCCCCACTGGAGGCCTCACCGGCCAATGCCGCGCACAAGGAAAGGCCAAACGCCAGCATTGCAGCCACGGTGCTGAGTCCAACACAGACTAGTTGGCCTGCCGTTGAGCGCACCATAGGTTCCTCCCGCTAACCGGCAGATTGCCGCCGACGGCCGGTTATACCGCCTCTCTGCTCACCCGCGCATTCTACCCCCGCCGCCGGGGAAGGGGAAGGGGCCCGTCGCGGTCACGTCCAGCCCTCGTCACTGCTCCTCGGCAGGAAGTTCTGCTGCCATAACGCTTCCCCTCAAGACCACCAGTGCAGCCAGAATCAGCGCCAGGCGCGTCAACTGAGGCCTCTCTACATCCGAGTGTTACTAAGATTGCCAGAAGCCATGACCCGCTTGCGCGGACTATGCCATGCCCTTGTGGCCTCTCGACACCTCTGCGAGTAGGGTTCGGAGCCGTCCGACCGCGTGTGCGTGTCGAGCGCGGATGGGACCACTGGAGTGAGTCCCGGCCGCTGTTCCGCCGGCTTGACGCGCGATCCCCAACCATGGCAGGACTGATCTCTGGCGCCCCGGGGGCTATGGACGTGGGTTCCTGAAGTCCTGTGGGTAGACTTCTCGCGCTCTGTACGCCATGCTTGCGGCGGCAGGGGCTGCGGGCCGCTTGAGCCCGTGAAGACGCCATAATAGTATGGGGCGCTGTTTCGGCTATTGCAGCCAGCGTCTCCGGCCTACTTCACGCCTCCCGGCGACCCTGCGCCTGTCAGTGGGCGATCCTGCGCATGACCTCCTCGAGTGAGGTGAGGCCCTCCACCGCCTTCTGCACCCCAACCGCGAAGCTGGAGGGCTGACCCTCCTCGCGAACGAGTCTGGTGAACTCCTCGGCCGGCGCGCCTCGCAGGAAGGCCGCCTTAAGCGTCGAGGTGAAGGTGAAGCATTCCTCTATCGCGAAGCGGTCGGCATACCCCTCATACCCCTCTCCGTGGCAGGAGTCACATCCCACGGGCACATAGAAGACGGCCGAGTCCGGTATCCGATATCCCCCTGCTTCGGCGGAGGTCCTGATCTCCTCCAGCAAGCCCTCCTCTGGAACCTGCTCGGCCTTGCACGCGTCGCAGAGCCGTCGCAGTATCCGCAGGTTCACGATGCCGATGATATGGGCCGCGAGCAAAGACTGCTTCACCCCCGACTCCAGGAACTCATAGAGGGGAGAGATGCTGTCGTAGGCGTGCTGACAGGTCAGCACCAGATGCCCGCTTTCCGCCGCCACTGCGACGCGCTGAGCGAGTTCGGGGTCACCCTTCAGTTCCCCGACGATGATGACGTCGGGGTCTTGTCCCAGCACCGCCTGTACGCCCTCGGCGCAGGTGAAGTTCTTCACCTTCAACTGGGCCACGCCCGGCGGGAACATGTAGGTGACGTCATCCTCCACCGCCATGATATTGTGATCGCGCTCAGCCAGTTCACGCAGACAGGCTGCCCGGACCGTCGATTTGCCCGAGCCGGTAGGGCCGGTGATGAGTACGAGGCCCTTCAACTTGGCCGAGCCGGCAGGGCCGGTGGCGAGTACGAGGCCCTTCAACTGGGTCATCCATTCGCGAAGGGGAGAGTCGCCCAGTCCCAGCTCCTCCAGCGTGGGGACATGTGTGGGGATGGCGCGAACGGCGAGACGTTCGCCATACAGAGTCGGCACCACAGACACGCGCAGCGGCACGAGCGTCTCGCCATATGTGAGCCTGGCGCTGCCCTCCTGTGGGCGGGAACGCTCCTCCACCGCCAGTCCCGCCCGCTGCTTCCATTCCAACACCAACGGCTCGTGCAGGGCCAGCGGAAGCCGGCGGACCTCGCGCAGCTCCCCGTGCACACGCAGTCGCAGCCGTGTGTACTCCTCGCCGGCCTCCCAGATCGGCTCCAGGTGCAGATCGCTCCCCCAGCAGCTATGGAGCAGCCAGACCATCCGGCGCACGAGTTGACTGATCTTCCCCGCTTCGCCGACCAGGGCCGGATCGTCGCAGTCGTCAGTTGAGGCCCCCGCCTTCGCCAACTCCTCGGCGATGGCCGCCAGCTCCGCCTCCAGTACCTCGATGGGAAGGTTGGCCAACGCCAGCGCCGCTGGGCCGCGCCGCATGTAGGCCAGCAGGTCCTCCTTGCGAAACCGCCACTGCTTCCCGGCCTTCATCCCGCGCAGCTTCCCCTGGTCGAGCAGCCGGTACATCGTCGACTTGCTGACACAGAGGAACTCTGCCGCCTCCGCCAGCGACAGGAGATCCTGTTCGGGCCTGCTCTTCACACTGCTCATGATCCCGCTCCTCAAGGATAGGACTGCACGTAATCCCCGTCAGTCATAGACGGCACATAGGTTGTACTGTCAAGACTATTCCTTAATATCAATGATACTTGGTGATAGTGACATCTGGTGCTAGTCGGATGGCGAACAGTTTGGCGCATTCGCTCCTCACCGCCGGGTGCAGCCGGGGGCGCTGGTGTTTTGCGGCGCGAACTTGATACTGGTCGAGGGCCACGGTCGCGGCCTATTGCACCGCGGCAGCGACAACGGCTCTTGGAGCCTGCCCAGCGGCCCGACCGACTGTCGAGGACCGGGGCAGATCCAACGAGGTCGTCACAGGATGCTGAGCGAACCCGACAGCATGACTTCGGCCTCGACGCCGGAGGATTCCTGGATGCTCGGCTGCGAGCGACATCTCGTCAGGCTCGTGCCCTACCAGACCGCGTGGGCTGAGCTGTTTCAGCAGGAGGCGGAGCGCCTCCGCGCCGCCCTCGGCGACCACGTCGTGGGGATCGAGCACGTCGGCAGCACAGCTCTCCCCGGCCTCGATGCGAAGCCTATCCTCGACATCGTCGTCGCGGTGCAGAGCATGACTGACGAGAGCCTGTTCGAAGGGGCTCTCGCGCCCCTTGCCTACTTACACAAGTCGGACAACGACATGCCGGGGCGGCTCTACTTCGTGAAGCGACTCCCTAACGACAGATCGACCCACCACCTCAACGTCACCGAACTGGGGGCCGAGTGGTGGGTCGAGCATGTGGCGTTCCGCGATCACCTCCTGGCCCACCCCGAGTCGAAGGCGGAGTACCTGGCTCTGAAGAGGGAGCTTGCCCGGCGGCATCCCACCGACCGCCGGGCCTATGGTGAAGGCAAGGAGACGTTTATTCGTCGCATCCTGGCTCTCGCAGCGGTGTCCGAGCCGAACTCATAGGGCCGGCAGACGTCTCAACTGCGGGGCTGCTCGTTCGGTCCGCTCTGTAAGATAATCGGATTCGACCAGGCCGTCTTGCCGTCGGCGTCGGAGGCCTCGATGCGGCAGTAGCGCGCCGGCGGCAGCATGAACTCCGCCTCGGTGATCGTGCGGCCGGGCTCGGCGATCCTGCGGCCGCCTACGTGCGGCCCCGAGACCAGGGCGATGGACCTGACGGGCGAGGTCGTCACGGCGATCTTGCTGCCCGCGATCTGCAGGCCAACGATCTCCGGCCCGGTGGACGAGTAGTAGAGGCCCCGGCGAAGCGAATCCATGATGGCCTCGACGCTCAACTCCTCCGCCCGGATCATTGTCCATCCGAGGCCGTGGTCGACCGCGCCTGCGTGCCCGTCGTCGACGGCTACGGCTCCGTAGTCCTGTCCGAGCGTGAGCAGATCGTCCCAGTGCACCATGCTGTAGCCGCGGAGTATCTCCAGGTCGCAGCCAGTGTTGTAGACCTCCAGCGCGAAGCACCCGCGCAGACCGACGACGTCCTCCGCCATGAGGCCCGACCAGTAGGGATGCGCGAGGATCGCCTCGCCGCCGTCCTCCCGAAGCATATCCACGGTGTCCTGTGCCGTCGCGCTGGACGGCACGTCCATCCGACCCCGAGAGCGAACATCGAGGCCCACGATGTGATAGGACGTGTCCTGACGAGATCTGCCGCCCTGAAGCTCCACCCCGCTGATGAGGATGAAGTCCGGGTGTTCTGCCTGGACCTCGGTGACGTGGCTGTGGTCGGTGATGGACAACACCTGGTATCCCGAGCGCCGGTAGAAGTCGGCGGCCTCGTCCGGCGATAGGTCACCGTCGGAGGCAGTCGTGTGAGCGTGGAGATTGGCCCGATACCAGTTGCCCGGAGACTCAAAAGGATTCTCAAGCAAGACGGTCCTCCTCTGCCGTGGTGGCGCTTGAAGCGTTTCCATGTGGCTCGGGCGCGACCTGCACAGGGGCGCGCAATGCGTCGCCAGCCCGCGCCGGCCAGAGAGCGACCACGTTGCCGGCCGCGATCAAGGCCGCACCCTCCCAGAATCCCGGCCCGATCGATTCGCGCAGGACAAGCCACCCGACTCCAATGGCGGAGACGAGAACGAAGTTCGTCAGCGGCGGCAGCTTGTGGGCCTGGCCGACGCGGCCGGCCCCTTCGAGGGCATAGAGCCATATGGTGTAGCCCAGGCAGTAGTTCAGCACGGCCATTGTCGCGATGGGCACCCAGGCATCGACCCAAACCGGCCCCAGCTCGCGCAGATAGAGCGCAGTCCGGAAGCCAGTCGGGACGCCGAGCTGGCCGCTGAAAGCCAGGCCGATTCCCATCGCGACCAGGCCCACAAACATCGCGCCGAGGTTGTGGATGTCGCCAAGGCCGGAGGCGTCACGTCCGGGCCGCACCGCGACGAAGCGTCCCAGGTTGGAGTAGACTCCCCAGGCGAAGGCGGCGAACAGCGCGAACAGCGCGCCCGTGATGGATGTCAGAGGTCCGAGGATCGAGAGCCGACCACCTGTGGCTATCCACGCGACACCCAATAGGCACAGCAGTAAGCCGGCTCCCACGCGACCGATGGGCGGCCTCCGCTCCACGTCCGGCCGCTGTTCCCAGCCGGAGATGAGGCGGACCATCGACCCGAACAGCGCGCCCTGCAGGAGCACGACGAAGATGGGGTTCAGGTAGCCGATGATCAGCGCCTCAGGCAGCGAGAGCATCGTGTAGGCGACATTGATGCCGACCGGGTATCCGACCCAGCCGAAGAGCCCCATCGCCACGAGCACAAGCCAGCCCCGCCACGAAACGTCGCGCAGCCGACTCAACCTGCCCCGCGCAAGTGCGAGCACCAACAGCGCCAGCCACCCCAGCCCGATCGCCCAGAAGGCGACCTGAAGCGGGGTCAGCCGCGCCCCACCTCCCTCAGCCATGAGGGCCGCCTTGCTCCCGACCGGTCCCGTGGTCCAGAACACGACCGCCAATAGAGTAAGGATGTAGGCTCGACGCAAGCCTGTGCCTCCTGGGATCGAAGGACGTGTTGCCCGGCCCGCCCCGACAAGCCAGTTCCAGACGCTCAGCGCTCGCCCTGCCGGAGAGACGCGGGCACACCTTTGCGCCGCCTCAGACTTCGCAGGCGAGAGAAGGTGCGGCAGAGAAGCAGAGACGGAGCGACCTTAGCCGGCGCGAGGCAAGCAGATGGGCGAATCGTTCTTCCGCCAAGTGTATGAGATCGTTGCTCGCATTCCAGAAGGCAAGGTCGTCACCTACGGCCAGCTTGCGATCTGCCTTGGGAGTCCGCGTGCGGCGAGAACGGTCGGCTGGGCGATGAAGAGCGCCCCGGCCGACGTCAACCTGCCGTGCCATCGCGTCGTGAATCGGCTGGGCAACATGTCGCCCGACCACGTCTTCGGTGGGGCAGACGTTCAGCGATCTCGGCTCGAACGCGAGGGTGTCACCTTCGACACGGAAGGGCGAGTCGATCTGGACAAGCACCTCTGGGACATCGGGCCGGAGTCGGTGAGCCAGATTGTCGCCTGAGCGCTGCGCCAGGAGACTGCGTTCGAGACGGGTGAACGCCAACCGTCCCCGCGCATCAACACACTCTGCTGGCAGGGAGACTGCCTGCCTGCGAGAAGCAGATTCCAGTTGGATCCCGGGAGGTCAGGAGGCGACGCATTATGCAGACCGACGTGTGGACCACGCACTCACTCGATAAGCTGTTCCCCGAAGGCCGGAAGCCCGGCGGGGCGAGTGAATCCATTGAACTGAAGGCTGCGCGAAGCGAGACCGAGGACGCGCAGATCGCGATTCGCATACCGCGGGGAGGCGAGGTCGTTGAGGCCAGCTTCTCGCTTCCGGACCTCATCGGCGGGAACGGCGCGGCCATTCCCAGCGAATGCCTGTCGGCTTCCTGGGTCTGGTACCTCTACGTGCTCAACAACCCCCCGGAGAACGATGACCCATCGAGCTATCTCAGGAGGGCCCCCGCCTTCTTTCCCGATGCCTTCCTCGAGGAGAAGACGATCAAGATAAGAGACGACTGGACCCAGCCCCTGTGGGTGTCGGTGACCGTGCCAAAGGGCACGCCGCCCGGCGAGTACGCGGGCACGATAGCCATCGAGCTGGCGGACCGCGACGGAGAGCGATCTCGCTGCGAGGTGCCGATCACCGTCACCGTGTGGCCGTTCACCCTTCCCGACGAGTTTCACCTGCACCACACAGAGTGGTTCTCGCCGCAGATAGTCGCCGACTACTACCACGTGGATCTCTGGTCGGACCAGCACTGGGAGTGGCTCGCGAAGGTGGCGGACGACATGGCGCGCCACAAGCAGGACATGGTCCTCACCCCCTTCACCTCTCTCGTGAAGATGACGAAGACGAAGTCGGGGCGATTCAGCTTCGACTTCTCGAAGCTGGACCGATGGGTGAAGACGTTCAGGGAGGCGGGCGTGACGTGGATCGAGGGGAGTCACGTCGCGGGGCGCGCCGGCGGATGGGAGAGCGATATCGTCTTCCACCACCTCCCAATCTGCAGTGCGAGCGGACGGCCGCTGAAAACATCGCGCGCAAGCCTCAGCGAGGCGGAGTTCGAGGGATACCTCGAGAAGTTCTTGAAGGCCGTGTACGCACACCTCAGGCGGCGCGGATGGGAGAAGCGCTTCGTCCAGCACATCGCCGACGAGCCCGTCCCCGCGAACGAGGCTTCGTGGCGGCGCTGCTCGGAGTTGGTGCGCAGTTGGCTGCCGGGCGTCCCGATCATCGACGCGGTCATGAGCCCGAAGCTGGCCGGCGCGGTGGACTGGCGCGTGCCCCAGATTCAGCACACAGGGCCGGACTCGCCGCGGAGCGCGGATGAGCAGTTGTGGAGCTACGTGTGCCTCGCGCCCCAGGGGCACTACCCGAACCGCTTCCTCGACTATCCGTCGATCCGGAACCGCATCATCTACTGGCTCTCCTGGAGCCTGGATCTCAAGGGCTTCCTCCACTGGGGATACAACTGGTGGACCACCTGGCAGGGAGTGCCCGTGCGGGTGCCGGTCTCGCCCTGGCTCGACGCGACCGGCGCGAGCATCTACTGCGCCGACCGAACTCCCTTGCCTGCAGGCGACCCGCACATCGTCTACCCTGGCAAGAACACCATCTGCTCCAGCATCAGGTGGGAGGTGATCAGAAAGGGCTTCGAGGATTTCGAGTATCTCCGCATGTTGGAGCAGGCAGTGGCGGGCGCCGGGAAGAAGAAGACACGGTCTGTCTCCGCCGCGAAGAGGCTGCTCGGGCTCGTCCGAACGGAGATCGCGCCGGACCCGCTCGGACATACACGGGACGATGAGCTGCTCCTGGCGACGCGGGAGGAGGCCGGTCGGCTCCTGGCAGCCCTGGCCGCGGAGCAGTGAGACCCGCCGGGCACTTCAACAACACAGGCCGACGTGAACTAGCTGAGGATCCACAATGCCCAAGCAGTCGAAGGAGACCGCCAAAGAGGCGGAGCAACGGCGCATCTGTCAGGAGCTCTGTGAGGGGCGCTGTTGCCGCTACATCACCATTCACCTAGACGCTCCGAAGCGCAAAGCGGACTATGACGAGATAAGCTGGTTTCTCGCGCACGAGAACATAAGCGTGTACTTCGATGAGCGCCGCTGGCACGTCGAGGTGCAAAACCGCTGCAAACACCTGGACTCGGAGAACCTCTGCACAATCTACGAAGATCGCCCGCTTGTCTGCCGAGGCTATGACTCTGACGAGTGCGAGTATCCGGCCCGCCCTCGGCACGACCTCCAGTTCGACACGCAGGAACAATTCGACGCCTGGTGGGCCCGCAAGAAGGAACGGGAGCGGAGTCGCCGTAAGCGGCGGGAGAAGGCACGGAAGTCGCGCTAGGCCCGCCTAGGAGGTTCCGGGCGAGCCGGAAGAGGGGGCGCACGATGATAAGGCCGAAGTGTCTGGTCGTACCTGCAGGTGTGCTTCAGGAGCAGCTGTTCCCTCCCTCGGTGCGAGAGCACCTCGACCAGCTGGCCGATGTCGTCTACAATGACGAGGAAGAGCTTTCTTCGTCTGACCTGGCGGCGATGCTGCCAGGACATCGCGCCGCCATCACCGCCTGGGGTACGCCGAAGCTCACCAGGGAGGTCCTCGACGCGGCCGAACACCTTGCTGTCGTGGCCCACGCAGCGGGCAGTGTGCGCTTCATGCTGCCCGACCCACCCGAGGAGTTCTTCCGGCGCGGCCTCCGGATCACCAGCGCCACGCGGATCATGTCCAGGTATGTCGCCGAGCTGTCGCTCTGTCTGGCCATCGCCTGTCTGCGACGCCTGCCGCGCTTCCGCGAGGACATGAAGCAGAGCGACCTCTGGTGGGGCACTCACAGCGATCTCGACCCCGATACACTTGTCGAGCAGCGAGTGGGGATCGTCGGACTGGGCAGCATCTCATGGGAGCTGGTACGCCTGCTCGAGCCGTTCGGGTGCGAGATCTGGGGCTACAGCCGCCATATGGACGCCGAGGCGACCGCGGCCAGCGGAGTCCAGCTCGTGGGCCTGCAGGAGCTGCTCTCCAACTGCCCGATCATCTTCCTCCTCGCCGCCGTTCGGCCCGACACGACGAAGCTGATCGACCGTGAGCGCCTCAAGCTCATTCGCGACGGCTCGGTGATCATCAACACGGCGCGGGGCGCGCTCGTGGACGAAGAGGCCCTCATTGAAGAACTCCAGTCCGGCCGCCTATGGGCCGGCCTCGATGTGACCGAGCCGGAGCCGCCGGCGGCCGACTCCCCCCTCCGCACACTCCCGAACGTGCTGCTCACACCACACGTCGGCGGTCCGGTGCCGAGCCGGTACTGGGAGATGGGCGCCTTCATCGTGGAGGAACTCGGCCGCTTCTTCTTGGGGCAGGAACTCCAAGGCGAGATCACGGAGAGGCGCCTGGAGGGAATCGCGTAGCCGGCCGCCGACGCCCGCGGCGGCTGATCGCCTCCTACTGGCTTCTCCTCTCCGGCGCTGGTGAAGAACCGGCTCGCGCCTCTGGGCCCCACTGCGTCTTCCGTGGGGGGCCACCCGTTCCCGGCCGACTTGACTTCCCCCCCGCGCGGGGGGTACTCTCCTCAAAGGAGAGATCGTAGACGGTGAAGCAGAGCAGACGTGTTGACCCACAGGCGAACCTTCCGCTCGACCCCGCGAAGCGGCGGACACTGAGGAAGCTCGCGGCATCAGGGCTGTTCGCCGCCGGCGGGCAGCTCTCTCTGTCAGGGCTGACGGCCTGGGGCGACGCCCATCCTCGGCCGAGCGCAGGCAGTATGGCCAAACTGCGCGCCGCGTGCGCCGACGCCAACGTCGTGGTCTGTGTCGTGGATGCCGCCCGGGCCGACCACTTCGGATGCAACGGGTATCGACGCCAGACGACGCCAAACGCCGATCGTATGGCCGGGGAAGCGCTGGTGTTCGATAGCCACTTCTGCCAGGACACGCGTACGGCGGCTTCGACTGCCTCCCTCTTCACGGGCCAGTACCCTGACACTCATCTGGCCTACAAGCATCGGCCCATCGCGCAATCCGCCCCCACAATGGCGCGGAGATTCGGCGAGGCCGGCTTCCGGACGGCGCTGTTCAGCTCCAATGTGTGGGCATCGCCCATGGCCAACAAGGGCCTTCACTTCCGAGATGCACACACCACCGACGATGTCCGCGCAGTGATGAAGGGAGGTGAGAGGTGGCACTCGCCGGAGCCGCTTCTCCGCCTGCTTGAGCGCTGGCTGCAGGAGCAGAAAGGCGGCAGATTCCTCTGCTACGTCCATTTCATTCCCCCCCATATTCCCTATGTGGCTCCACGGAATATGCGGCGACTGTTCCAGCACAAGCAGCCTCCCGGCTACCAGAAGGAGAAGTACCGCCCTGGCGAGTTCCCTTTCCCCCTTGGGCGTGAGGCGGCCTATACGTGGCCGCCTCTGCCCGAGTGGATCAACTCGTACGACGCCAACCTACGCTACGGAGATTGGGCGGTAGGTGAGGTCGAGCGCCTGCTTCGGGAGGCGGGCATCTACGAGAAGACGCTGCTCATCGTGACTGCAGACCACGGCGAGGCATTTGGGGAGCACGGCTTCGTGTTTCACGACGGCTCCCCGTATGACGAAGTCGCTCACATCCCGCTACTCGTCAGATTCCCACACGGCGATCGGATTGGGAGGGTGAATGCTCTCACGCAGTCCATTGATGTCCTGCCCACGTTGTGCGATCTGTTCCGGATCAACCAGCCCAAGAAGGGCGTTCAGGGCAAGTCTCTGCTGCCTCTGATGGCAGGCTCCAAGGAGAAGGTCCACGACTACGTCTTCACCCATTCCCATCACGACCGCGACAAGTACATGGTCCGGGGCCTCGACTCCGCGCTGGTGTTGTATGGGCAGAACCAGTGGCGGGCCCTGTACGACCTGAAGAGCGACCCCGAGCAGGTGCGGAACATCATAGGCAATGACGCCAAGAAGGCGGCGGAGCTCATGGCGGCGTTCCGGGCGTTTGCACAGGATCAACGTTGGGACATCATGTACTTCATCGACCCAACTGCGGAGTACGCTGAGCGGCCGCGGGACATACCGGGAAGGACCGTTCCGCCAGACACCGAGAGGCAGTTGAAGGCGCTTGGCTATCTGAAGTAGGGCCGCGCGTGTCCTGGGGCATCGCGCTGCGCGCCGCGTGGGAAGCAACGGGAGAGCAGAAGTACATCGACCGAGGGTACGATTTCTGGGAGCGGGTGGCCGTCTATCAGGACGAACACGACGGTGACTTCCCCCACCACTGGTCGTTCCAGGACGTATGCGACTCGCGCGCGTGCACGAATCTTGTAGGGAAGTGACGGGGGCGCTTACCTTACACGGTTCTCGCGAGGCCCTGGAGACACTCTCAGACACCCTCAAGCTGCGGAGGGGGCGGGATTCGAACCCGCGAGGGAGCTTTTGACCCCCTACGCGATTTCCAGTCGCGCTCCTTAGGCCAGCTCGGACACCCCTCCGGAAGGGCCGGTTCCCCGCCTCCGAGTATAGCTGCCTCCCCGCTCCCCGGTCAAGGCGGAAGCTTTCCTCAGAGGTTGCCAGGCACAGAAAGAAAGAGGAGCGCCCGCCACGGCGGCGGGCGCTCCAAGTCCAGGCGCCGATGACTCGTCGGTCACTCAGCGCAGATGCTCAGTTGTCGGTCCCTAGTGCGGGTTGAACTCTATCGTACACTGGTCAATGTACATGTACGGCCAGGTACCACCGCAGAAGTGGATCATCGCCTCGCCGCCCGAGACGAAGTTCGTCCAGTCGGTGACGGTCCAGGTCATCACCTCGTCATTGATCTCCGGCATATAGGCGAAGGCGCCGCCAACGGCGCCTTCCGCCGGCGTGTCCTGGATTTCGGCCGACGGGGAACCCGTCCCCGTGCCGTCGAAGTCCCACGGATCGGCGTAGTTGACCATGACCAGGCCCCAACTGAAGTTGACGTGGACACCGTCGATCCACCAGACCAGGTCAATGGGGCCTTCGAGCGGATCGTCGTTGTAGCCGCCCCATTCCCTGCACATGTTGATATTCGAGTAGCTGCACCAGTCGCACGGCATGTTATTCTGGCCCGTGCCGTCTTCTGGATCGAAGACGTGGAACTCGAGCCTGAGCACCATCTCGGTCGCGCCCACTGGAATCTCGAGACCCGTCCACTTAAGGGTGGCGCCAGTGGCGTTGCAGCAGTCGGCCCAGCCGGCATCCGACTGAGGCATGTTGCTCTGCTGCAGGACAAAGTAGGTGTCGTCCGAGTCCTTCATGGCGCTCCAGGTGCCGCCGATCTGGTTGGACCCGCCACGGCTGTCTGCGACCATGGCACTCCAGTCGGCATCGCCGCTCGCATTCGGCGTGCGCGGCGAACCAGGAGGCGGCGGCGGCTCGAGCTGCTCGAACAGCACCGTGCGCCTGAGCTGGTAGGCAGCGCCAGTAGTCGTTTCAACCGTCGCCCACAGGAGCTTCATGCCCGGCGTCATCGTGGGGATGCCAACCGCGGCGGTGAGGTAGTCGCCCGTGAGGCCGGTCAGATCGCCCGGAGTGAAGCTCACCATGGCGCTATCTTCGACGGTCACCGTCGCCGGCGTAGAAGTCGGTGTGGCGTCGGCGCCGAAGTAGAACATGATGTCCCACGTGCCGCCGCCAGCCACAGCCAGTTCCGGACCCAGGTGGGCCGCGTCGAACTCGATGTAGGCATCGGTCGGGTCGACAGTAGCGGTCGACCAACCGTGGTAGCTCGGGAGCGGGTCCAAGGCCACTCGCGTCGTGCCAGGACCGCCCATCACCACCACGTCCGGCGGCGTCGGGCTGATGAACGCACGCATCGAGTAGACCGCCATCTGCCCACGGTCAACCCACGCGGTCGGCCGGTAAAAACCGTCCGCATAGCCCTGAACGATACCGGCGTTGACGCAGGCCTCGATCTCGTTAACAGCCCAGAAGGTAGTCGGAACGTCCGGGAAGATGTCCGCATCCGGGACGGCGTCAGGATCGTAGGTGAGATTCGCGGCGCGTGCCACGAAGACGGCCATCTGCCCACGGGTCACGCCCAGGTCCGGCTGGTAGCTGCCATCGCCGTACCCAAACACGATCGCGGCATCAACACAGGCCTCGATCGAGCTGAAGGCCCAATGGTCGGCCGGCACGTCCGGGAACGTCGGCTCCGCCGGCGACAGCCCCCCGATCAGCGCGGCGCGCTGCATGTACACCGCCATCGCATCGCGGTTGATCGTCAGAACGGGGCGATACAGCCCGTCCGCGAACCCTCGCACGATCTCCGGCACCCGGCCCGTACAGGCCTCGACCGCGCCCACAGCCCACTCACCAGCCGTGCCCGGCTGAGTGTCTGGGAAGCGGGTGATCAGCACATCGGCCTCGGCCAGGTCTGGGCCGAACCCGATTCCGGAGGACGCCATCGTCCAGTCGCACTCGAAGGTGCCGCTAATGGGCGGCGCCGTCACGGCGAACCCAAACGAATTCACGGCGCCCGAGGGGACATCTGCCACCAGGGCCACCGAGGTGAGGCCCCAGCGGTCCACGGCCGTCGCGGTCGGTGTAACTCCTTCCACGGAGAGCAACGTGTAGCTTCCGGTAACCCACGTGTCGACCCCGGTGTTCTCAGCGTCAACCGAGGCGTCGTACGTGCCGTCCCAGAGCATCCCATCGGGAAGGTCCGTCAGTCGGTTGGGCGGATCCTCATCGTCGAGGGCGACCTGCCACGCGTTCTGCGCAGCAGCCGCGCCAACCATTAGACCGACGCTGACAACCACTAACGCCAGCGTCAACAGATACTTCATACTCATGCCTCGCCTCCTTGACAGGGTGGAAATCTGAATCGAAATCGAAGTGGATGTTCTCATACCAGAGCGAGCTCCAGAGGCGAAGGAGCAGCGCCCGGTTTAAGCACTCTCAGGCTGTTCCCTAACCACCTCCTCTGCACACGGCGAGTTCGGCGCGCCCCTGCTCCGGCTGAGCCGGACAGTGGGCCTCGGCCCGACGGACCGAGAGGCCCTCGCGGCCGTGATCATGAAAGACGTATAAACGATAACAGCTCTCTCAGTGTCACGGCCGCCTGTTGATCCGCGCCAACCGGTCAGGGACGGCCACCACCACGCCTGTCAAGGCCTTTGTTGGCGGCTCGGGAGCGCTATCGCGCTCATGCGAATGAGAGCTACTCCAGTGAGTACGCCGCCGAGTTCCGCGCGGACCAATGTGGCACCGTGAAGTCTAGCACATGGCCCCCACCGCGTCAAGAGGCGCCCTTTGTGGATTTCCGGGCTCACGCCGCCTCCGCCAGCTCTCCTGCCCGAGCCGTCCTGGAGCCGGAGAGCCGCACTCTCGGCTTGTTTCGGCACAGGTCGAGTCCCGGACGGCAGGTTGGCGCCGCCCCTCAGCGAAGGCAGGTACAGGGAGGTAACGGCAAGCCGGGGCGGCCAGCCTGTGTGCCGTCGCGGGGGCTCGAGCGCAACCTGATGAGGAGAATCTGGCACCATCGAAGCGCTGCACTCATCGGCATCCTCATAGGGTCGCTGCTCGCAGTCGTGACCTACCTGGCCGCTCTCACCGGCGGCACCGCGGGCAGCTTCATCCATTTCTACTACATCCCGATCGTCCTGGCGAGCTACTGGCTGGGGGACCTCGGCGGGATCGTCACCTCGTGTGCGGCCGCCCTTCTCGCCGCCCTGCTTCCCCTCCGGGAGGGCGTCCGCCAGCCTACTGCGGACATCGTCATCCGCGGCACTCTCTTCTACTTCATCGGCCTCTTCACGGCCCGGCTCTTCGCTCAATTGCAGGAGCGTCGGGAGGACGCAACCAGCCTGCTGGAGGTGTCGCGCTCGGTCACCTCGTCGCTGCGCGTCACCGAGGTGCTGCGGATGATTACCGAAACGGCGGTGAAGATCACGGCTGCGAAGGCCTCTTCGATCCGCCTGCTCAACCGGAAGCGAGACGAGCTGACGGCCGCGGCCAGCTACGGTCTCAGCCTCGATTACCTTGCCAAAGGGCCGGTCCGGCTGTCCGAGAGCCCCCTCGATCAGGAGGCGCTGTCCGGCCGCACGGTCGTCATTCTCGACGTCGCCAGAGACCCGCGCTTTCGGTATCGGGAGGAGGCGACGTCGGAGGGCCTGGTTTCCCTCCTCACACTGCCTCTGCGACGAGGCGAAGACATCTTCGGTGTGCTTCGCGTGTACTCCGGTTCGCGTCACCTATGGTCGCGGCGGGAGCGGCGCTTGCTGCAGGCGTTCGCCGATCAGGCCGCCATCGCGATCCACAATGCGCGGTTGCACGAGGACCTGCGCCGCAGCTACTGGGAGACCGTCAGCGCGCTGTCGCGCGCAATCGAGGCCAAGGACCCGCATACGCTGGGGCATTCGGAGCGGGTCACGGACTACGCTCTCCAACTCGGCCGCGCGCTGGAGCTCAGCGCTGACAAGATGGAACTGCTGCGGTTCGCGGCGACGCTGCACGACGTCGGCAAGATAGGGCTCAGCGATCAGTCCCTGGCCCGGGTGGGACATCTCGACATGACCGACGAGGTGCTGGTGCGGATGCACCCTCTGATCGGGATCTCCATCCTCCAGCCGGTTGAGTTTCTCGCTCCCACCCTGGAGGGGGTGCGCTACCATCACGAGCGGTGGGATGGGAAAGGCTATCCCGAAGGGTCGGCCGGGGAGGACATTCCTCTGCTGGCCCGTGTTCTTGCGGTGGCCAACATGTACGACAACCTGCGAACCGGCTCCCCGGGTAGGGGCGGCCTGAGCGAACAGGAGGCGGCCCAGGCTCTCAGGCGGGCGACGGGGAGGGAACTCGACCCGGAGATGGTGCCTGTCTTTCTTCGCGCGTTGGGCCACGACACTGCTGCGCGTCTGGCGCCGAAGCCGGCCAAGGCCCCCCCGGGCGAGAGTTAGGCGCTCGGCGAGTCCTTCTTTGCCTTCTCCTTGGCTGAGGCCGGTGTGGGCTTCGGCGTCTTCGTCTCTTCCTCGCCCGCCTGCTTCTCCTCAGGCTCCCGGTAGTCCGTGGTGTGGAACCCGGACCCCTTGAATATGATGCCGACCGGCCGGAAGACTTTGCGCGCCGACTCGCCGCACTGCGGACAGGGACAGACCGCCCGCTGCTTCACGTCTCGGTATTCCTCGAAGCGGCAACTGCAGTCGTCGCAGTAGTACTCGTAGACTGGCATACTTCACTCACCTCTTGCTCGTACAGCTCACACTCAGAATACCCGTGCCACGCCACGCACCATGGCTCATACTTCGGTCACGGTCAGGCCTTGGCGTGCAATCTTGAACGGCATCACTGTGGCGCCAGCACGCTTCAGGGCCGCCTCGACGACATCCCGCGTGCCCTCCGCCACGACGGTGATCATGCACCCACCTCCGCCTGCGCCCATGATCTTCGAGGCGAGGCCGCCCGCTGTCCGTGCCGCCTCCACCATGTTCTCGATCTGCGGGGTCGTGACGCCCTCGGCCAGTTGCTTCCTGCACTCCCACTCTCTGCCGAGCAGGGCCGCGACGGCCTCGAGATCGAAGGCCCGCAGCGCCTCCCGCATCTCTACGGCAATCTCGCCGATGCTGCGCATGGCGGCCCGCGAGTTCGGCGCGTCCTCGACGAAGCGCTTCAGCATGGCCCAGTTGTTGGTGCCGGAGAAGTGCGACTCCCCCGTGAAGGTGAGCACGACCCGGTCCTCGAGAACCTGGAGCTTCTCCTCCTCGGCGACCAGGTTCTCCCTCTCCCAGCCACCCACGCCGAAGTGCAGCGCGTTCACTCCGCCGTACAGCGCGGCCAGGTAGTCCTGCTTTCCGGTAGGTATCGCGATCACCTGAGCCTCGATATTGGCGCCGTATTCCACGAAGAGCGCCGGGTCGAGGTTGGTGCCGTTGATACGGTCGAGGGCGCCGCTCAGCGCAATCAGCAGCGAGGAGGAGGCGCCGACGCCTGACCCATGGGGCACCGCGCTCTGGGTGACGACATTCACGCCCGTTTCGGGAGCGTAGAACTTGACGACCCGCGCCACCAGGTCGAGGTCCTGGTCCACCGGCAACTCCCCAACCGTCGGCGCCACCAGCTCCGCCTCCAGGTCCTCCGAGCGCAGATGGATTTCCCTATCTTCGCGGGTCTCGATCCGGACCGTGCTGAGCCAGTTGATGGCCGCGTTATCGGTTATCCCCCCCTCCAGGAACAGGTACAGCGGGTACAGGTCCAGCGTGCTGCCCGCGAAATCGATACGAGTCGGCGTCGTCGCCTCTACGATCATCCAGTCTCCTCCTCGCCCACAAGGCTGCCATCCCGCGTCGGACACACAAGCGCCTACGTCGCGACGGAGCCGGAGCGACGCTCAACTCGTCGCCGGAAGCTGCAGTATAGCCGGCCAGGGAGTCCAGCGTCAACGGTACGGCGCACGTGCATGTGGGGCTTGCCAGGGCAGGCTGTGTCGTACATAATAGTGTCGGGGAGCGGGGAAAGCACGTCGCGGCCCGAGCACCAGGCTCGGTCCGCGGGTAGTTTGGAGGACAGGAATGGCTGAGAAGTCCACCTGGCGCAATAAGGTCGGCTTGGCCGAGATGCTCAAGGGGGGCGTCATCATGGACGTCACCACGGCCGAGCAGGCGAAGATCGCGGAGGAGGCCGGCGGCGTCGCCGTCATGGCCCTCGAGCGCGTTCCCGCCGACATTCGCGCCCAGGGCGGCGTCGCCCGTATGGCGGATCCCGTGAAGATCAAGGAGATCATGGCCGCCGTCACCATCCCGGTGATGGCGAAGTGCCGCATCGGGCACTTCGCAGAGGCCCAAGTGCTGGAGGCGCTCGGCGTCGACTTCGTCGACGAGAGCGAAGTACTGACCCCGGCCGATGAGCAGTACCACGTGGACAAGCATCACTTCAAGGTTCCGTTCGTATGTGGATGCCGCAATCTGGGCGAGGCGCTGCGACGCATCGGAGAGGGCGCGGCGATGATCCGAACGAAGGGAGAGGCGGGCAGCGGCAACGTCGTGGAGGCGGTGCGGCACATGCGCCTGGTTCAGTCGGACCTCCGGCGCCTGACGACTCTGCGGCCGGACGAGTTGATGGCGGCCGCCAAGGAGTTGGGCGCTCCCTATGAGCTCGTCTGCGAGGTGGCCCAGGCCGGCAAGCTTCCGGTGCCGAACTTCGCCGCGGGCGGCATCGCCACGCCGGCCGACGCGGCTCTGCTCATGCAGCTCGGCGCGGAGGCCGTGTTCGTGGGCTCGGGGATCTTCAAATCCAAGGATCCCTCGGCGCGGGCCCGCGCGATCGTCGAGGCCACCACGTACTACGATAAGCCCGAGGTGGTGGCCCGTGTGTCCGAGGGCATCGGCGAAGCCATGGAGGGGCTGGACGTGGCCAAGCTCGACGAGAAAGAGCTCCTTCAGACCAGGGGCTGGTGAGCGCGGCCGCCCACCGGGCCGCAGCCGCCCACAAGGTGAGACATCGCTCTGGCCGCTTCCTCCCCCAGGAGCGGCGGCGCTCCATAGATCGTGCAACCATCACAGCCGCTGAGGCGGGCAACTGACTGACCGACGCGTGCGGGAGCGAGACTTGGCATTCGGCGTGCTGGCGATTCAGGGAGATGTGCGTGAGCACCTCGAGGCGCTGCGCCGGACAGGCGTGGAGGCCGGAACCGTGCGGACGCCGGAAGAGGTCGCCGCCGTTCGGGGCCTCGTCATCCCTGGCGGGGAGAGCACCACTATCGGCAAGCTGGCGGCGCGCTACGGCCTGATGGAGCCGATACGGCGGCTGGTTCGGGAGGGGCGGCCCCTGATGGGTACGTGCGCCGGCATGATAGTGATGGCGAACACAATTGGCGCGGCCGCCAACGACCAGCCGGCGCTCGGCGTGATGGACATCGCCGTGGAGCGTAATGCGTTCGGACGGCAACTGGACAGCTTCGAGGTCGACCTCGAAGTGAAAGGGATCGAGGGCGGCCCCGTCAGGGCGGTCTTCATCCGTGCACCCGTCATGTCGGCTGTCGAAGATGGTGTCGAGGTCCTCGCCACCCACGAGGGCCGCATCGTGGCGGCCCGCCAGGGCAGCATGCTGGCACTGGCGTTTCATCCGGAACTCACTGACGACTCCCGCCTTCACGACTACTTCGTCAAGATGGGGTGACCGCGCATGGTCAGGGCCGTAGGCCATCAGGTACTCGCCGCGCTTCACTTCGTCGGTGACAGCGTCGTGCTCTTCCTCCGGGCACTGGCCTACCCGCTGCAGGGGCACATCGGTTTCCGCCGCACGATGCAGCAGATGGCCATTGCAGGAGCCGACTCCCTGCCCATTGCTGCCGTCACGCTTTTCTTCGTGGGCCTGGCCTGGGGGTGGAACACGGCTGGCCAGATGGTGCGCTACGGCGCCACGAGCTACTACGGCGGAACCACCGCCCTCGCCATCGCCCGGGAGCTCGCGCCTGCCCTCTGCGGCGTCGTCGTGGCCGCCCGGGTCGGCTCAGCCTTCGCGGCAGAGCTGGGCACGATGACCGTCACCGAGCAGGTCGACGCGCTCCGCGCCCTCGCCGTCAACCCAGTCTACTACCTCGTCGTTCCCCGGCTCACAGCCTGCGTCGTCATGCTTCCCATCCTCACCATCGTAGCCATTGCCTCCGGCCTCCTCGGCGCCTTCATCATGGCGCTCCACTTCGGCGTCAGCGCTGTCGAGTACATGTCCTCCGTTCAGCGCTTGCTCGGGAACGATGACCTCTTCGGCGGCATCGCCAAGACCCTCGTCTTCGGGCTCATCATCGCCATCGTCGGGTGCCGACAGGGCCTTCGCGCCACCGGCGGCGCGGCCGGTGTCGGACGCGCCACCATCAGCGCGGTTGTCCTGAGCATCGTCCTCATCTACGTCACCAACCTGTTCCTCACCGCGGCGATATTCGGCAAATGACATGCAGGACACACTGGCTCCGCCGATACAACTGGAGGGTCTCAGCTACGCTGTAGACGGCGCCGTTATCCTCGACGACGTCGATCTCTCCGTGGCCCCGCGGGAGATCGTCGGCATCATGGGGCGCAGCGGCACCGGCAAGACGACCATCCTCCGGCTCATCATGCGGCTCATCAAGCCCACCACGGGCCGCATCCACATCAACGACGAGGACATCACCGACCTGCGCGAGCGCGATCTGGACCGCATCCGCGCCGGCATGGGCATGATTTTCCAGGGAGCGGCTCTCTTCGATTCGCTGACGGTGGCGGAGAACGTCGGCTTTGCGCTCGTCGAACATCGACTTCTGCCGGCCCACGAGATACCGGACCGCGTTCGCGACCTGCTGGACATGGTCGATATGGCCGGCACCGAGCACCTCCTCCCCGCCCAGCTCTCCGGCGGCATGCGCAAGCGCGTCGGCATCGCCCGCGCGCTCGCCCGGCGGCCCGCCATCGTGCTCTACGACGAGCCGACCGCCGGCCTCGACCCCATTTCCGCAGCCGCCATCGACGGCCTCGTGGTACGGCTCCGCAGCCAGGTCGACGTCACTTCCGTAATTGTGTCGCACGACGTCCACAGCCTCCGCCGCGTTGCCGACCGCGTCGCCGTGCTCCACCAGGGGCGCTTTCTCGCCGTCGATGCCGTCGAACGGCTTGAGCATAGCCACGATCCAGCGGTTCGCCAGTTCCTCTCCGGGAGCCCCGAGGGCCCCATGACTGAAGAACCCCAGATGCTGAACGGAGGCTAGTCACATGCGCCCTGGAGCCGAGATCAAGGTGGGGATCATCACGCTGATCGCGATCATCCTCGTCGGCGCCTACCTCTTCTACGTCCGCGGCTACATCGCGGCCGCCGCCACCTACCAGGTCTGCGTCACCTTCGAGAGCGCCCGCGGCCTCGAGCGTGGCGATCCCGTCCGCATGGTCGGCGTCAGGATCGGCAAGGTTAATGCCGTGGAGATCAACCCAGACCTCGAGGCCGATGTCACCCTCGCCATCGACGAACGCTACGAGCTCTACGATAGCTACAAGTTCCAGATCGCCGCCAGCGGGATCATCCCGGAGCGCTTCGTCGAGGTCGTGCCCGCGCCCCCGGACCCCTACGCCACGAAGATGGACGACGGCTTCTGTGTCGACGGCGTCATCCAGCCGACCCTCCGGGACCTCTCGGCTGCAGGCAGCGAACTGCTGGCGAACCTCAACCGCACCTCTCGCGCCCTCAACGTGGTCCTCACCGACCAGGAGATCCTGATGGGGCTCCGCTCGACCCTCGAGGCGTTCGAAGCCGCGGCCTCGGATGCCTCCAAGGTGGCCGCCGCGACCGCCTCCCTGGCCGAGGAGTTGACGCCCGAGATGACGGCCGCTTTGAGGAACCTGGAGGGCGCCTTCGCGGACGTGCGGGCGGTCACCGCGGACCTTCGACTGCGCGTCACGGAGGGTGGCGCCCTCGACGATGTCGAGGAAACTGTCAGGTACGCACGACAGACCGCGGCCAATGCCGCCGAGGCCTCCGCGAAGCTGGCCGCGCTGACGAGCGATCCTGAGATTGAAGGGCAAGTGCGCGAGGCCGTCGCCAACATCCGCGACGCCTCCCGGTCTGCCAAACAGGTCGGAGAGGACCTGGAGGACTTCTCCGCCGAACTCAGCGCAGCCGCCCCCGTTGTCGCCAAGGTCGCTGGCGAAGCCGAGGAGATCGCCGGCGACGTTGAGGCGGTGCGCGAGGCCCTGGAGGCTCCGGAGATCACCGCCACCTTCGATGTCAGCTACAGCGGCAAAGCTGATCGCTGGTTCCCCACCGGCTACCTCGACTTTCACACGAGATCCGACCGCTTCTTCCGCCTCGGGATCGACGACATCGGCGAAGGCAACGAGCTCAACGCCCAGTTGGGCGACCGCCACGAGCGCATCGCCGTGCGCTATGGCCTTGTCCGGTCCCGCCTCGGGTTTGGGATCGACTTCGACCTCCCCCGCCGCTCATCTATCTCGCTCGACATCTTCGACCCGAACAACGTCCGGGCCGACATCTACGCAGACATCCCCGTCCTGCCAGAGCGCGCGAACTGGAGCATTCTGCTCGGCGCGCGCAATATCGGCGAGGATGAGCTCCTCGTCGGGGGTATAAGACTCAAGAGATAACAGACTGCTGAGAGCCCTGCCGGGAGTAGCCCCAGATGCCCAAGCCCCGTGTCGCCATCGCCCACGGCGACGATCCTTTTCCGATGGTGCGCCAGGCCCTGCAGCACATCGGCGCCGAGGCGGTGGTCAGCCCCGACGACCGCGTCGTCCTCAAGCCCAACTACGTGGAACCGAGGATGCCCGACGCCGGGGCCACCACCGACCCCCGCGTTATCGAGGCGGTCATCGCGTGGCTGCAGGAAGAGCTCGGCGCCAAGAACATCACCGTCGCCGAGAGCACCTGGGAGAGAGAGCGCACCCAGCGCGCCTTCGACATGGTCGGCCTGCCGCAGATGGCCGAGCGCAGAGGCGTGCGGCTGCTGAATCTCTACGACGACGAGCACGTGACGGTGCAGATACCGGAGGCGCTCTCGCTCGAGAGCGTCGTCCTTCCCAAGACGGTGCTGGAGGCCGATTGCCTCATCAGCATTCCCAAGCTCAAGTGCCACAGCATGGCCTACATCACCCTCGGCCTCAAGAACCTCATGGGCGCGGTCTTCCCCGACAAGGAGATCATGCACCGAAGCCTCCACGAGCGGCTGTGTGACCTCGCAAGTGTCCTGCCCGCCAAGCTGACCGTCATAGACGGCCTCATCGGCTCCGAGCGCCACGAGACCTCCGGCTCGCCCGTGCAGACGGATGTGATCGTGGCCGGGGCCGACCCGGTGGCCACCGATGCGGTGGGCGCGATGGTGATGGGGATCGACCCGAAGCGGGTGAAGCACCTCAGGCTCTGCTCCCGCAGAGGTCTGGGAGAGCACCGCCCCGACCACATCGATCTCGTCGGCGCGCCCCTCAACCAGGTTCGCAAGCCCTACCGCCGCCCCTCCGCCTACGCCTGATGGCCCCACGGAAACGGGGCGAGTTGCCTGTTTGTTGCTTGTCCGGTTTGCGGTGTAAGACCTGGTGCGTTAGCATAGAGGTCCGCGGGGCGGAGGCAAGTGCGACGATGAACCTGCTCGATCTGCTGAACCGACCCATTCCTCCGGAGCCATGGAGCGAGGGCGACAACATCCCCTGGAGCGATCCCGGCTTCAGCGAGCGGATGCTGAAGGAGCATCTCTCACAGGATCACGATGCCGCCAGCCGCCGCGGCGCGATCATCGATCAGCATGTCGCCTGGATCCACAGCGACGTGCTGTCGGGCACGCCAGCGAAGGTGCTCGACCTGGGTTGTGGACCAGGGCTCTACACAAGTCGCCTCGCCAGGTTGGGACACGAGTGCGTCGGGATCGACTACTCGCCTGCGTCCATCGCCCACGCGGCGGAAGAAGCGCGCCGCGAAGACCTCCGCTGTGAGTATCGCCAGGAGGACATCAGGCGGGCGGAGTACGGCGGGACCTCCGGCCTGGCCATGCTCATCAACGGGGAGTTCAACGTCTTCGCCCCAGACGGCGCGAAGGAGGTCCTCCGCAAGTGTCATTCAGCGCTGGGGCCCGGAGGGAATCTTGTGCTCGAGCCGCACACCTTCGACGCGCTCAGGTGTCGGGGAGAGGCGGGAACGTCGTGGTACTCGGCTGACTGCGCTCTGTTCTCTGCTCGCCCGCATCTGGTCCTAGAGGAGAGCTTCTGGCACGCCGACGTTCACGTCGCTACCACGCGGCACGTCGTTGTGGATTCCGCCACCGGTGATGTGACCATCCATGCCGCGAGCTACCAGGCCTACACGAAGGAGGAATACCAGTCTGCCCTGGAGGAGTGCGGCTTCCATGATGTCCGATTCCATGCCTCTCTGACCGGACGCGCGGACCAGTCTTCCCCCGAATACCTGGTCCTTGTTGCGCGCAAATAGGCGGAGTTCCTCCTGAGGAGAAGGCCGGTCACGGCGCTACAATGCGCTTGGCCTTCGGGTGTGTGCAGGAAGGAAACGATCCTGGGATCGGAAGCCCCTCTGTTCCCGACGAGGTCGGGGTCTCGATGACAGGAACGCTCCGACCAGGAAGTCACGGCTGCGAAATCGCTCGCCGCCCGGCCGCGAGCGCATCCCTATGTCGCCCCCCAGCTCTCGTCTCTCGGGCCAGGAGGGTCCACACTCGCTGTGAACCCGGTATCCTGGACTCGCCTAATCCCCAAAGGATCTACGTCGTATTGGCCGCACCCGCCGGCTTGGCGCGCTGCTGCGCGGGCAGACGGTTGTGTATGCCCTTGCCGCGGTGGATGCCCCGGTAGCTGAGGTTCACGAAGAGACGGCCGAGGAACTTCCTCCGCACAGTGAAGCTGCGCTTGAGGATCGAGGGTATGGAGTAGAAGCGGCCGTAGACATGCTTCTGCCCCTCCCGCAGTTCGAGGTCGGTCATGTGCCGGGGCCGGAACACGACGTTGCTCATGGTGTAGTGCGACCAGTCGTGATCCAGAATCCTGTTTTCGTCCTCGAGCTGCTGGCGCATCGCCGTGCCCGGGAAGGGAGTGAGCACCGCGAACTGAGCGGCGACCAGTTTGTGCCGCTCCGCGAACTCTACTGTCCTGGCGAAGACGCCGCAGTCATCTCCATCGAGCCCGAGCACGAATGAGCCAATGATCTCGATACCGGCCTTGTGGATCGCGGTGATGGCCGCACCCATGTCAGTCCCCACGTTAGGGACTTTGTGCGTCGCTCGCAGGTTCTCTTGCGAGAGCGATTCCAGGCCCACGAACATC
Organism: Candidatus Hebobacterum abditum; assembly: GCA_029821875.1. Taxonomy (GTDB): domain Bacteria; phylum Armatimonadota; class Hebobacteria; order Hebobacterales; family Hebobacteraceae; genus Hebobacterum; species Hebobacterum abditum. Next base: position 47,109 of record JALGXW010000021.1, read on the forward strand.
GCCTGGCAGCCACTGCGCGCGGCGAGGGAGAGCAGCTCGGGATCCCTGGCCATGGTCAGGTCGGCCTGGCCGATCCAGCGGCGCTTGAGTGGGATCAGTGCTTCGAACAGCTCCTTCGCCCGCCGGGCATGGCCTGCGATGTTGTCATCAACGAACCCGACCCATCCACCGGATAGTGATCGGACTTCCTCCACCACCTCGGGAACGGGGCGGAAGCGGTACTGCCTGCCCGACACGGTGCTCACCGTGCAGAAAGCGCACGCATTCGGGCACCCTCGCGCGGTCTGGACGATATTGGTGGTGAGATAGCGCTCGACCTGGAGCAGTTCGCGACGAGGGCGCGGAAGCCCCACGAGGTCGGAGTAACCCACACGGCTGTACCGCGGCTTGAGGCGACCTGCTGCCAGGTCCGCCAGCACCTCTCGCCACACCGGCTCGGCCTCCCCGATCACGACCGCGTCCGCGTGAGCGGCGGCCTCATCGGGCATCACCGTGGGGTGAATGCCACCAATGACAACGGGGATTCCTCGCTCCCGGAAGGCATCGGCGATGGCGTAGGCGCGGGGCGCGGAGGCCGTCATGCAGGTGATCGCCACCCAGTCCGCATCGGCGTTGACATCGACCGGCTCGACGTTCTCGTCCACGAGCCGTACATCCACGTCGGACGGCGTCAGGCCGGCCAGCAGCGGCAGGACCAGTGGAGGCGCCAGCACCTTGCCGCCACCCCACCAGCCTTGCGACCACGCCGGCGCGATGATGAGCAGCTTCGGTCGGTCCTTCGTCATGCTCCTCTCACAATCCGCCATCCCGATCCCATTGGGATCGCCACGAAGACTGCCGGGTCTAGCTTCCCGGAAGAACCCGGGGAGAGGCGGTCGACGCCAGCTGCTCGACGCGCTTCATCCCCGACGCGGCCGGGACGGATTCACTGCTCATTTGCCCCCTCAGCGTCTTGTCGGCCGCGCGTTGGGCCACCTCCGCCATGGCGAGCCGCGCCAGGAGCAGGGAGACCACGGATTCTGCCCCCCGGTTCTCATTGACTCGCCCCTCCATAAGCGCATCGAAGCAGCCGCCGGTCTCGGGGTCATGGAGGGACAGTCCCTGCAGGTTGCGTCCGAAGAACCATTCCAGCGCGCGCCGGGCGCGGCGGAGATGCTTCACATCGCCGGTCGCATCGTGGCCTGCGAGAGAAGCCTCCACCATGAGCCCGGCTTCGATCGGCTGCTGATCGTAGAGCGCGGGGGTGACATCCCCGTCGGGCTGCAGCCACTCGCGATTGCCCACCACCGCGAGCGTGTCGCGGAGGGAGGTCTTCTTCACCAGGAAGTCCATGGCCTGCTCGGCGACGGCCAGGTACTCCTCGTCGCCGAGGAGCTGGTGGGCGCGGTACAGCGCCTTCGGCAAAGCTGCGTTGGCATAGGTGAACTCGGGCAGAATCCATTCCCAGCCGGGCCGTGTGTGCTCGCGGCAGCGGTGCACGAGGTAGTCGGCCAAGGGTCTGGCGAGCTGCTCTGCCCTGAGCACGTCGCCGCGGGTAGAGTGGGACCACCAGTGCAGCCCGACGATGCAGTAGGCCTTGCTGCGAGGATGCTCCAGCGCCTCTACCCAGGGAAGGGCTTGGTGCAGCATTCGCTCCGCCGGCCCCACCATGCCGCTCTCGATCGGCGTAACGAGCACATGGGCCAGCGCCCACAGGGCGCGGCCGAAGGCATCCTCGGAGCCCACCGTGTCCATCGGCCTGCGGTCGTAGGAGACGAAGTTGTGGAAGCGGCCCTCAGGAGTCTGCGCGTACATCAGGAATGCCAAGTAGCGGTAGGCCAGGTCGCGGCTCAGCTGGTCCCCATAGAGCCGATGGTGCTTCAGGACCACCACCAGAGCGCGTGCGTTGTCATCCGTGGTGTAGCCAGTGCGGAAATCCGGGATGCTGTAGTTGGCGTGCTGGATTAGCCCAAAGCAGTCGGTCATCCGCGCCAGGTGATCCAACGAGACAGGTTGGTTCAGCTCGGGGCAGATCATCGCGCGGCGCTTCCGGTAGCCGATGGCGTCGCCGGCGCGGTCACTGGGATCACCACGGCCGGGCCCGGCCGCGGCCTGGGCAGCTGTCTGAGTACCTCGCGGAGCAGGTTCCGGTAGCGCGTTCCCACCTCCGTCCAGAGCAGACGCCGGCCGTAGGCACGAGTCCGCCGCTCCATCTGCGCCTGCAGTGCAGGCGCATCCAGCACTCGCAGGGCCGCCTCCGAGATGGATGATGCGCTGGCGAAGTCGACCAGCAGGCCGCGCTCTCCCCCCAACAGGAATCTGGCGTGAAGATAGGCTGTGGAGATGATCGCCCTACCCGCGGCGACTGCGTAGGCAAGCGTCCCGCTGCAGATCTGGTGCGGGTCGACATAGGGAGTGATGTAGATGTCGCTGGCCGCCAGGTAGCTGATGATTTCGTCCTTAGTCAGGTAACGGTTCACGAACCGGACCGACTCCTCGACTCCGACTTCTCCGATCAGGCGGGTCAGCGACTCGCGGTACTCATCAGCGCCGTCGCGGATTGCGTCGGGATGGGTCTCGCCGACGATCAAATAGACTAGCTCTGGGTGGTGCTCCAGCACGCGCGGAAGCGCCTGGATGGCGTACTCCAGCCCCTTCCCAGCCCCCACCAGGCCGAACGTGCACATCACCTTCTTGCCGCTGAGGCCCAGCTGCTGCTTGATCGCTTCCCGTGGCTGGGTAGAAGGTGGAGGCGCACCGTGGTTGATGAAGGCGACTTTCGATGGCGCGACACCGTAGTCGCGACGCAGGATCTGGGTGGCGATAGGGTTCATCACCATCACCCGCTCCGACTTCTCCGCCAGCGCCCGGATCATGTCGCGGGTCTTCTGGTTCGGTTCGGGCAGCACGGTATGCAGGTTGGCGACCACCGGCTTGTCAATGGTGCTGAGGAACCGGTATATGCTCCGGCCCTCCATGCCCCCGTAGATGCCGAACTCGTGCTGGATGCTGACCACGTCTGCAGGCGAGTCGTTGATGAACTCCGCCGCGGCCTGGTAGTCTTTCTCGTTGCGGTCGTCCACTACATGAACTACAGGGCGGGAGTACTGGTGGTATCTGGCGCCACCCTCCATGGCGATCACAACTGGCTCGGGGAATGCTCCGCCACCCCCAGTGGCCTGTATCAGATCCTCACAGAAGGTGGCAATCCCGCATTCCCGCGGGGGATAGGTGCTGAGATAGGCCACCTTGACCTGCTCGGCTCGTGCCGGAAGAACGCGTGCTTTCAGGGCGTCTACGTATACCCTCGCCACAGTCATATCTGTCCTTTCTGTCTCGCGCTAGCAGACCGGCCGGTCGGGCACTGCCCCCCTAGCGTCGGAAGTGTCTCCTGCGGGGGCGCCTGGTGGCCCGTTCAGCGGCCCTGGCGGCACTTCGCTTCTGGTGGCAGCTTGAGCACAGGCGGGGCGGCGGGTAGCCCAGCCGCTCGTCCTCAGTCCACTCCGCCTCCGCGTAGACGAAAGGCTCCTCACAGGCTTCGCACTGAAGCTCCCGGTCGGCCATGCCTACCAGCGACGCCTGCCGCCGCCGAAGCCGCCACCACGACGGTCCCCGCCTCCGCCACCGCGCTCGCGCCGCGGGCGAGCCTCACTGACGTTGATAGCGCGACCATCCACCTCACGCCCGTTCATCGCCGCGATCGCATCAGCGGCCTTCTCTTCCGGCACGTCCACGAAGCCGAACCCCTTGTCGGCAATCAGACGCGCTTCCGTAGGCTCGTACTCCGCGAACAGCTCCCGCAGTGAAGTCTCCGTTACGGAGTAGCTCAGGTTCCCAACATACAGACTCTTAGTGGCCACAGTGGCCTCCTTTCGCTGCGGCCTGGCTCCGCCGTGCGAGCACGCCACATCCTGCCGAAGCGCCAGCTTCCTTACCGCGGGCCAGGCCGCGGTGCAACGGAACCGACGCCCATCGCGACTACATACTATCTGCGACGACCCCCGACCTGCGGACGGCGCGGGCGGCGAAAGCGAGAGAGCCGTCTCGCCGGCACACGGGATGACTGGGACAAGTCCGGCTCGGTCAGTCCGGCTACGGTGACGCGGGGGAGCTGTCGGCCGAGGGTCCGCTCGATGCTGGCGAGAGCAGGGCCGTCCTCTCGGCTTGCCAGGGTGAAGGCATCGCCCAACGCTCCGGCTCGCGCCGTCCGTCCGATCCGGTTCAGGTACTCGGCCGGCATGGCAGGAACGTCGTAGTTCACAACGTGAGTCACCCCCTCCACATGGAGGCCTCGCGCGGCCACATCAGTCGCCACCAGCACTCGCACGGAGCGCTGCCGGAAGCTCTCGAGGGCCTGCTCCCGCTCGCGTTGGCTGCGATCACCGTGGATGCAGCCCGTCTTCAGCCTCTCCAGCTGGAGTCGTCTCGCCAGGACGTCGGCCTGGCGCCGAGTGCGAACGAAGACGAGTACGCTCTCCATGGCGTCGCGGTCGAGCAGCTCCAGCAGCAGATCGGTCTTGCGCGCCGACGGCACCATGTATACAGACTCGGATACCGTCGCGGGAGGAGCAGAGGGGGAGCCGACCTCAACGGGGATCGGGTCCCGCAGGATCTCCTCATACGCCAATTCCATCAGCGCGATCGGCATCGTGGCGGAGAAGAGCATGGACTGGCGCTCTCTGGGCAGCCGCGCCAGGATGCGCCGCAGGTCGGGGATAAAGCCCATGTCCATCATCCGATCGGCCTCGTCCAACACTAGCACTTCGACGGCGTCGAGTCGAGCCGAACGTCGGCGGCAGTGGTCGAGCAACCGACCGGGCGTTGCCACCACGATCTCATAACCGGCCTTCAGGGCCTCATGCTGGCGGGCCATGCCGAGGCCGCCGTACACGTCTATAGTTCGCAGGGGGGTGCCATGGGTGAGGACCGCGCACTGCTCGGCCGTCTGCGCCGCGATCTCACGAGTGGGAGAGAGGATCAGCGCTCGCGTGCGGCCGTTCCGGCCGTTGCGGAGACGCTGGATCAGTGGGAGCAAGAAGGCAGCGGTCTTGCCGCTTCCCGTCTCCGCGGTGGCGATGATATCGCGTCCGGCGAGCGCGAGAGGGATTACTTCCTGCTGGATGGGCGTAGGTGTGTCGAAACCCATTCGGCGAGTGGCCCGAATGAGTTCGTCGGAAAGGCGAAACTGAGTGAAGATAGTCGTTACCTCGCAGGCTAGAGAAAGTCAGATCGCCACAGCGGCGCTCTTCTAGCCGACGAGGTGACTCGCTCTTGATTGTGCTCTTTGACCTCGACTGCGGTTGTCCGACCAGTCAGGCCTGAGCACTTAAGGGTATTGTACCACAAATGCCCCACGCCGGTCAAACGCCGCGGTCGGGATCGCGCACACTCTCTCTGCCAAATGGCGATGAGACGCCGCTCACAGCCCTGCATGCTTGTCCTCGAACCTCAGTCATTCTCCCATATAAGACCTCCGGGCCGCGCCTCCGGCGCCTTGCCGTTCATCCTGAGCCTTGCCAAAGGGCCGAATCCCCACCACGGACGCACACCTGCCCCAGGGGGACGCCCTTACCTAGTCCCTGCCACGCAGGAAGTGGCGCCGCTTGTAGAGGCTTCGCGCACAGAGAGCGACCCCCGCGGTCACGAGCAGCGGCGGCAACAGAGTTGCGGCCCATGGACGCCCGTCAGCCCGAGCGGGCAGGAACACCCAGGCCGCGAGAAGGATGCTCATGAACCACCCGTACACGGCCCACACGGCCCATCGCGCCCTCAGCAGTAAAGCGATCGCCTGCGTGATGCCGAGGATCCCGAACAGAGGCGCAATGACGAGCGATAGCCGTGTCAGCGGACTTGGGAAGTCGCTGGCGAGCATCGGCAACACAGTGAAGGAGGCAACGATCGCCAGGAATCCAAATGCTGTACCGGCGGCGATAAGCTGATAGAACATAGGGGGCAGATCCCGGAACTTTGCCGGCAAGACATCTCGGAATATCGCGAAGGACCCCGGCCACACTCGGAGGGAGAGCCACCGACGCCGTTTGGGTTCGACACCGCCAGCGAACCACCAGCGGTTGTGCCAGGTGTAGACACCCACGGCAAGCGCGAACACTATCCCAAATGCGGTCAGGCGAGTGCGTACCTCGGGAGGAGACATAAACCAGTGGGCCACCGGGAAAGACGCACACCAGGCCCAGACTGCGTACACGCCCCGCTGGTTTTGGACGAGTATGGCTCTCGCCTGCACCAGACTGAGGACCGCAAGAACGAACATTGCCTTGTTGCCGCTTGGGGTCCCGGCAAAGCACGGGCTGATGTTAAGCATGCGCCGCCCTTCAGCCACTGACAGTAAAGCGGCAAGGCCCCACAAGATTCCGAAGATCGCAATCCCCAGGAGCAGCTTCGGGGCCCGCCACCAACGGCGACGCGCGTGATGCCGCCGAGCAGCAATCAACATGTCTCTTACTGCCGCAGGCATAGGGTCACCCGGGAAGTACGTCTTAAGACGGTCATAGCGGGCGTCGAAGTACCCCTTCGCGGGGCATGTGCTCAAGCCGGGAAGCTGTAGAGGGAGCAGTCGTTCCATGACCATCTCTGCCAGGCGCTGATCGCAGGTAAGATCGAAGCTGCCGTATCGGCCAACCCTCTCCTTCGGCCACCCAGCATCGGGAGTATCCTCATCCATGGGATAGAAGCGCAGATAGAACTCCCGACTACTCGGGCAGAGCCCGATGTGGACATAAGTGTCCCCGGTGCGGGCCGCATAGAGACTATCGTCGGAAGCTAGGGTCCTCTCGATCTCAGACCACGTGGTCTCTTCCGGCCGCGACGGGACGCCGTGGTGCTCATGCCAATCCTCCATGCGATCGAGCGTCGCATCGGGCCATTGCTCCTTCAGCGTATCCACGACGACCAGCAATGCAGCCCGAAGGTCCGATAGCGGTATGTGCTGCTCGAGGTGGACCGTCACGCCATTGAAGGGAGCTCGGCCCTCACGCCAGCGCCGGTTGAGTTCCTCATCCATCTTCCCACCTCACGTTGCCCCGCCAGCCCCGGCCACCCTCTCCTGTACCACCGCGGTCGTGCCTTAGTCAACGGCAAGTTGTGGCAGATGCTCGCTGATGCGGTCGCGCAGGACGCCCAGGTTGCGGTCGAAGAAGCCATCATTCACATAGAAGCTGCCGGCCACTCGTGAGCCGGCCTCGGCAAACAGGCCGGTCCGCCACACTTGGCGGGCGACCATGAACCAGGGGATCGCGGTCAGAGCGGCCTCGGAGAGCGGGCGCACTTCCCGGTACCCCTCACAGAAGGCATCCCAGATGGCGTCTGTTTCGCCAAAGCCCAGGCGGCATACAGCGAGGTCATAGGCGCGCCAGCCCAGGCCGCTGCAGTCGAAGTCGAACACACGGGCACTACCGTCGGCATCCATGCGGATATTGCCGCTGGGGTAATCGCCGTGGCAATACCCCCACTCAAGCTCGTCAACCTGCGCCGCCAACCCAGCGTGCAGCTGTCCGGCTACCGCTCGGACGAAGGCAGCATCCGCTGGGCGGTGGGCCAGGAAGGGGAGTATCACCTCAATCGGCCGATCGATCAGGTGCCGGAGGTCGAGTACGAACCGCTGGTGCTCGCAGGTGAAGCCATCGCTATGCCGATGGATGAGTGCCATCGTGCGACCACAGGCCCGAGTCTCGTCGAGGTTCGCGGCCTCCGGCCGGTGCCCGGAAGCATGGGAGAAGAGGACCGCCGTTCGCGGTCCCTCTAAGGCAGGAATGGTGCAGTGGCAGGCGCCGTCCCGCCGGACGATCGGCGCGCACACGGGCACACCGCGAGCCTCGAGGTGGGCCAATACGGCCAGTTCATACGCAATGTCCTCCGCAGTGCGCCGACCATGACTGTAAAGGCGCAGCACGTAGTCGCCATCCGGTGTCGATATGAAGTAGTGGTCATTGAACCCACACTGTATCAGATGACAGGCTGTGGGCCTGGCGAGGTGGTACTCGGGCCAGAGGGCGTCGACGAGTGCCCCCACCTCAAGCGTCGAGTGCACAACAGGCAAGAAGTGCGCCATCCGGTCCCTCCAGCGAGTGACGTCGTCGTCATGCGGATTGCGCATCCCGCCGCCCCCTCCCCTGCTACTGACCACCGGGGCCCGCCCTCAGAACTCCTGCAGCACTCCGGGCTGCGACGATCCGGACCTACCTGAGCGCGCCGTCGCCCCCCGCGTACAGCCACACCCCGATTGCGTACCATTCGTCGCTGCTAGTCTCTAGATCGGCTCCCTCCTCCAGCAGGCGACTGCGAACAGCATCCAGTCGCTCCGCCTCAGCGACACTCGACAGGAGCAGATTCTCATTCAGGAAGTCGCCGAATTCCCTCATGGCACGAATCAGACCGTATATGACCTCATTGTAGAGCACTGAGTAGTAGCCCCGGGCCGATCCATAGTAGCCGAAGTCATACCCAACAAAGGCGAAGCCAGCTGGCAGGCCACTCAGGGCCTCAGTCCCTCCGAAGCAGATCAGATCGGCGTCCGGCCCGAAATCCCTCGCCAGGATCTCTTTGATCTGCTCGTATTGGCCTAGATCGCCGATCCCAGTCTCGGGCAGGAAGCCATACTCCGATTCCCAATCACGCCCACCCCAGGGGCCATGCCAGAAGGCCCCGTCGAACCCGCGATACTTCCTCGCCACTTCCTCGTGGGTGAGACCCAACACAGGTATCCTGAACTCATAGCCAGGTATCGGATCCTCTCTGTGCGCCTCTGCAAGACTCACACGAGTCACTATCACGAGTCCCTCGGAGCGCGCACCCTCTTCAAGCATCTGATCTCACCCGGATATGGTCTACAGGGCCAATGTGGATGTGGTCGCCGAACACCCAATGCGTAGTGTTCCTATGATCGAGTGATTTCGGTGGCGCGTTCGGATACTTCTTGGCGCGAAGGTCTCGCCCCCCGTCCGGTGAGGCGCCTGCGTCGGAGTCTGATGTTCCCCTCTTCATCGGGGCCCTCTGCCATCTGGATCAGAACGTCTGCTTCGCCCTTTGACTCCTGCCCCCACCCCTGCCGCTGACGGCCGCGCCCGGCCTCAGAACTCCAGCAGCAACTCCAGTAGCTTTCGGTCGAGCTTGTGGCCGTGGAAGTCCTCGTAGTCGACGTCGGATCGCTCGGAGTCCAGGATGCCGAAGGCGCCGCGCAGGTTCCACAGCGCGTACCCGATGTTGTGCGACTTCAGGATGTCGAGCACATCGCGAAGCCATGCCAGGAGCACTGGATGAGGCGTCTTGTTGTAGGCGCCGCCCTCGCCGCAGTGCACGCCCACTCCCTGCGCGGCCAGCTCCGCCCAGGGCCGGTAGAACTCCTCCAGCGCGCTGCGGTCCCACGTCTTCCCCCATTCCTCGATACCGGGCCAGACCGGCTCCGGCCACTTCATCGCGTCCGGCCCGGCCCACTCGGCCCGGTAGTGGCTGATTCTGCCGGGCGCGTAGGCGCGGCAGCTCTGCGCGATGCCGAGGTCGGCTAGCTCCGGGCAGGGGACGCTCGCCCACTGCACGCCGTCGGCGATGATGAGCCGGTCCGGGTCCACCTCCCGGATCGCCTTCACCGTGGCGCGCACCACTCGCTCGTGGTCCTCCCGGGTCATCTCCGCCACCGGCGCGGCCGGCTCGTTGATCAGGTTGAAGCTCACCTCCGAGCCGCCGATCCCCTTATAGCGCTCGGCGAACGTCGTCCAGTGCAGGATGAACGCCTCCAGGGCGGCCTCGTCCTTCCACAGGTTGAACGGCTCCTGCCGCTCTCGGTTCACGCTGTAGCCCGGCCCCCGATGGAAGTTTACGCAGACGTGCAGCCCGTACTTCCGGCCCAACTCCACCGCCCGATCCACCTTGGCCAGCCCGGCCTCGGCGATCTTCAGCGGGTCATCGTCCTCGATCCAGTGCGTGTAGCACAGCGGCAGCCGCACGAAGTCGAATCCCCAGTCGGCCATCCAGCGGAAGTCGTCCTCCTGCCAGTTGCCATCGCTGGCCACGAAGAACATCTCCAGCAGGTTGAAGCCGCGCCACCGCGGCAGCTTTGTCTGTGTCATCTGCTTGGCCTCCATGCCTTGCTTCTGTCCCCAGGCGCGAGCGCCCGACAACGCAGGCAGACCTCCGAGCACGGCCCCTGCGGCCGCCGCCCTCAGGAATGCCCTTCTGGTGAGCCCGGCGACTTCCCGTGTCATGACCTTGCGCTCCCTCTCGCCGCCTACCCAAGAACTCGCTCGCCCGACCGGCTCTCCCACACCGACAGGTCCACGTCGGTGCACAGCTGAATCACGAGCAGCTCGAGCGCTGCCGCCGGGTCCGCCAGCTTGCCGCGTATCCTCTTGATGGCGAGATCGCACCCGTGCATGGCCTGTATCGCCTCGCCTAACTGCTCCCACGACAACTGGCTGGCCTGCCTCACCGTGCGCTGCACAAGCCACGACCGCCGCCTGAACTGCGCCAGCGCGTTCTTCCTCTCATCCTGTGGCAGGAGCGCGGCCGTCTCCTCGTCCACGTCCTTCCCGGGCCGCCAGCCGTGTTCGACCAGCAGCTTGGTCTGCCAGATGAGGCGTATCGTCTGGCCGAGCATGCCGAGGACCCGGCCCGGCTCCTCCCGACGGTCCCCGAGCAATCCCCGCAGGATACCCACCGCGCGCCCGGCCTCGCGCCGCCCAACCGCGTCGAGCAGCCGGAAGATGTCCTCCTCTACCAGGCGCGGGCTTACCTCAGCCACATGCGCGCCCGTGATGACGTCCTCGTCCCCGACGAAGAGCACGAGCTTCTGGATCTCCGACTCCAGCTCTCCCAGTCCCACGCCCACCTTCTGCTCGACAAGCTTCCGGGCCGCCGCGGGCTCGAGCTTCTTGCCTAATTCCTTGGCCCGGCGCGCCGCCCAACTCGCCGCCTCGCGCACCTTCAGGGAGCCAAACTCGATAACAAGCCCGTGCTTGGCGAGGGCGCGCTGGAGCGCCGCCCGAACTGCCTTCCGCCGTCCGCGGTCTCCGGTCTCACCGGTCACCAGCACGACGCTCACCCCTGGCGGGAGCGGGCCGACGGCCTTGCTCAGCGAGTCCTGCTCCCGCGGTGCCATGCGCTCCGCCTCGCGTATGACGACCACGCGGGCTCCGCCGAAGAGGGCCCCCGTCTGGCTGCGATTCAGCACGTCCGAGGCGGTGGCCGAGATTCCGTCCAGGACCTCCCACGTGGGCTCTTCCCCGGCCCCAGCCTCCCGCGCCTCCTGCCGCAGCGTCGCCAGCGCCTCTCGCTTGAGGTGCTGCTCAGGGCCGTGGAGCAGACACCACTGCCCGAGGCAGCTTGCGTCCTTGGCCTTGAGATGTTCCGCGTAGGTGCGCTTCACTTCACCCATCTTCGACGGCGGCGTCACGGCCCTTGCGCCGAAGGCCGAACGCGCCCAGGCCGTGCAGGATCAACCAGCAGGCTCCGATCGTCACGAGAATGTCACCGACGCTCCCGGGGCTGAAGAAGCGCGGCCGCGGCACCATCGGAAGCGGCAGCACATCGGCCAGCGGCCGCAGGCGAGTGGCCGCGGTCGCCGCCTCGTGCATGGTGTAGTCAGGTGAGTCGAGCAACTCGACCAGCCGCGCGCTGCCCGCCCGCTCGGCCAGGCCGCGATCCACAGGCATCGATCCGCCGTTGGCAGCGATGACGAGGAAGTTCAGGAGCGCCCCCAGCCCCACCAGCCGTACGCCGGGCAAGTGTCGGTTGAGCCAGAGGCCGCCCAGCAGCAGCAAGAAGGAGGCGAGGTGAAGGGTCGGCCCCAAAGCCGCTGGCACGGCGGCCTGCCTCGCGCCGAGAACCATCAGGACGACCTGAAGGGCGGCGGCCGCTATGAATGCGCTCGGCGCCCGCAGGTCCAGGTCCTTCAGGCGAGCGAAACGCCCGCCGGCAATCACGCCGACGATGATCGTGAGGACCGCGGCATCGAGTAGCAACTAGCCTCCCGTCGCTGCCATCGCCTTCGGCAGACTGGCGACCACATACCCCACAAACACCAGCCACCACACCAGCCCGATTCCCAGAGCCCACGGCGACATCGTTCCACCCTTGCCGAGCCGAACCGTCGCCAGCACCAGCGCCCCGCTGAACAAAGCAAACCCCGCCGATAGCAGCGCTATGTTTCCAGTTGCCAGGCTGCCGAAGTGCCAATCTGTCAACAGAATCCCCAACGTCACTGGGAACGTGGACTGGAACACCATTGCCCCCGTGATGTTCCCGAGAGAGAGTGTGTCCTTGCTCTGCCGGATCCAGATCACGGAGTTGAACTTCTCGGGGAGCTCGGTGGCGACGGGCGCGACGACCAGCGCGAAGACCAGGGGTGGGAACCCCAGTCCCATGCAGATCTCCTGCGTCGCCCGCACGAACTCCACCGCGCCGCCGATGATGAGCCCCAGGGCGAGGAGAACCTGGCCGGACACGGCGCGCAGCCGGGGGCGCCTTCCCATGAGGAGTGCGCGCCGCTCCTGGTGTGCGACCCGATCGGGGCTGGGACGCAGCAGCGGCAGCGCGGCCCAGATCAGATTCAGGGTGAGGGGCTCATCCTTCTCGCCCTCCATCGTCTCCCGCAGGTTCAGGTAGAGATAGAAGGCATACACCGCGATGAGTCCCACTGCCACGAACACGCGGACCCAGTGGCCGACCGGCGCGAAGCTCACTCCGATGGCCGCACCATAGAGCGGAAGGAAGAACCCCAAATCCCGGGTCAAGATCCTCCGATTCACCGTCAACTGCGGGCCCGTCGCCCTCCGGCTTCGGTAGACCCACGCGGCGAGGGCGGTCACGAAGAAGGCGAGCGTCGCGAGCATGAACGGCGCCCCGAGGATCGCTCCCAGGCCTATCTCCTCGCTCGCCTGCTCCTTGAAGAACAACAGCGCCACAACGGGAATCATCGTCTCGGGCAGCGCCGTGCCCACCGCCGCGAGGACGCTTCCGACTGTTCCCTCAGAGAGCTTCAGGCGCACCCCGAGCCATTCCACGCCATTGGTGAACAGCTCGGCGCCCACAATGATAACGATGAAGCTTACGCCCAGCAGGACGAGGTTCGCGGCCATCATTTAGGTGCCCGACTCTGGGGGTTCGCCGACTCGCGCGGTGCTGCCTCCCCAGCCAGGATGCAGGCAGCAGAGAGCGACCGCGGCGGCCACGGTCAGCACGGCGGCGGAGCCATACCATATGTAGTGGATGTCGACTTCCCACAGGGCGCCCCCCCAAAGCGGGCCGAGGAAGCCTCCGGCCCCCTGGGCCGTGGCCATGAGGCCCATCATCAATCCGCGCTTCCCTTCGGGGGCCAAGTCGGCCACCAGTGCCAGCCAGGCCGGGAGGCCGAACAGGAAGCCGAGCACGACGACCACGCCGGCAAGGAGGAGTGTCACGATGGAGTCGCAGAGGGGAACGACCCACAGACCCGCGGCGGCGGTCACCGTCGCGACCTGCACCACGCGGTTGCGCGGCCACCGGTCCACCATGTGGCCCACCGGGATGCCGAGGATGCCGGCCGGGACGAAGAGCAGGAGCAGCAGGAACCCCACATCGCTCCGCGCGATATTCGAGACTTCCTTCATGTAGGGGGCCATGAACGGCCCCAGCGTGGTGACGGCCAGCATCTCGCCGAACGAGATCACCAGGATGACAGCAATCACCTTCGCCGACGGCATACTGCCTGCGGGCGCGGTCTCTCTCCGCTCGGCCACACGAGCGCGGCTTTCCGGCAGTGTCCTGGCGACCAGCGCGGCGCCGGCGGCGGCCGCCGCCGCGAGGGCGAAGGGGGCCTTGCTGACCCACTCCGCACCGGCCCCGAGGCTGGTGGCGAATCGCATGGCGAGGCCGGCGAGGGTGGGCCCAAGTGCCAGGCCCGCGAAGTAGGCTGTGTTCATCACGCTCATGGCCACACCGCGCCGCTCCCGTGGAACGTTGTCCGGAGCCGCCGCAAACAGCGGCGGCCACAGCGCGGCCGCGCCGACTCCGTCGAGAGCTCGCAGTGGCACGAGCATTGCGAAGATCAGTATGGGAGTGAGGACGAAGACGTGCGTGGGGACGAAGCAGATCACAACCGGAGTTAGGATGCAGAGCGTCAGACCCGCGGAGGCGAAGACGCGCCGGCCGTAGCGATCGGAGAGATGGCCGAAGGGGAACTTGAGCAGGGTCTCCGCAACGAGGAAGGTGGATGCCAGGATGCTCAGCGTGCGGGCCCGCTGCTTCAGATCATACAGGACATAGAAGGGCAGCGCGTAGTTGTTGATCGCAGCAAAGACGATCTCGCCCAGTGCCGCAACCAGAGCCATCCGAGCAAGCACCGGGTAGCTGCGAAAGACCGCCACATAGGTGCGGTGTAGGAATCGAAGCATGGGCGAGACGGGCAGAACCCGCCTCGCCTTTCTGCGCGGCGGGCAGGCGCTCCTTTTCGCGAGTCCCTCGCTATCCCTTCATCACGCCGAGCGGGACCAGCCTCGCAACCAGTTTCGAGATGCCGGCCCCATCGCACGTCCGGACGACTTCGTCGACGTCTTTGTACGCCTCCGGCATCTCCTCCGCCAACACTTTCGGGCTGGCAGCCCGGACGTAGACTCCCTTCTTTCCCAGCTCCTGTCTGATGTCACGCCCCCGCGCGGCGCGGATCGCTCCATGCCGGCTCATCACCCGGCCCGCGCCATGACAGGTGGAGCCCCATGTCTCCTTCATCGCCCGCTCCGTCCCAACGCACAGATAGGAGGCCGTGCCCATGCTGCCCGGGACGATGACCGGCTGGCCGGTCTTCCGGTGGAGGGGAATGAGCTCCGGCCGAGCGGGGCCGAAGGCGCGGGTCGCTCCCTTCCTATGAACGCAGAGGGTCTTGCGCACGCCGCCCACCTCATGCTCCTCGATCTTGGCGATGTTATGGGCCACGTCGTAGACGATCTCCATTCCGAGCTTCTGGGCGCCCGCGCCGAACACGCGCTCGAAGGCCTCTCGGGTCCAGTGCGTGATGCACTGGCGGTTGGCCCAGGCGTAGTTCGCGGCCGCCGCCATGCCGGCCAGGTAGCTCTGCCCCTCCGGCGACTCCACCGGGGCGCAGGCGAGCTGTTTGTCGGGGAGCTCGAGGCCGTACTTGCTCACCGCCCGCTGCATCACCTTGAGCGAGTCGTCGCACACCTGATAGCCGAGGCCGCGGGAGCCCGTGTGGATCATGACTGCGACCTGCCCGGCCTCTGTTATACCAAGCTCACGGGCGATCGCCTCATCGAAGATCTCGTCCACGACCTGGACCTCGAGGAAATGGTTGCCCGCGCCCAGGGTCCCAAGCTGCGGCCGGCCGCGCTGGATAGCGCGGTCCGACAGCGCGCTCGGGTCGGCGCCCTCGATGCGGCCGCCTCCTTCGATGTGATCGGTATCCTCGGACCAGCCCATCCCGCGGGAAACGCCCCACTGCGAGCCCTGAGTGAGCACCTTCCTCAGCTCGGCGGCATCGATTCGCACCTTCCCCTTGCTGCCGACTCCCGAGGGGACGTCGACGAAGAGCTGATTCACGATGTCCTTGATCTTCGGCTCGACGTCTTCGCGGGCGAGGTTCGTGCGGAGCAGGCGGACGCCGCAGTTGATGTCATAGCCCACCCCGCCGGGTGACACGACGCCCTCTTTCACGTCCGTCGCGGCCACCCCGCCGATGGGGAACCCGTAGCCGTAGTGGATATCGGGCATGGCCATGGAATGGCCGACGAGGCCGGGCAGACAGGCGACATTGGCCACCTGCTCGAGCGAGTTGTCCGACCTGATCTCTCGCATCATCTCGCCCGAGGCGTACACGATCGCATCGCTGCGCATCTCCGGCTTGTACTTGCGCGGGATGCGCCAGCGATACTCGTCGATCCGCTCGATGGGTCCGCTCCACCGCTGTGCCATGGTATGCTCTCCCCGCCTCTCGACTCTCCGCTTCGCCGCTTCACATCAGACACAGAGAATGTATCAGAGACCAGGGACGGACTCAAGGGAATCGTGAACGAATACGGCTGGGTCGGGGGCCCCGAGCTAGAGTTCTGCCTGCAGTTCGTCGATGCGGGCCGCGTACTGGTCGACCGCCTGCCTGGCCGTCTCACTGTCGCCGCTCTCGGAGTGGATGTGGAACAGGGGCGCGGAGACATCGGGCAGGACGAGCACCCAGCCGCCGTCCAGGTGGATCTTGATGCCGTCGAGATGCTCCACGTGCAGGGCGCTGCTCTCTTCGTGCAGGCGGCGCATCACCGTCCCCTTGTGCTCCCAGGGGCACTGCACTTGACTTCGAGCCCGGTAGTACCTCGGCATGCGGGCACGGACCTGGCTCAGCCGCTGGCCGCTGAGCGCCAGGAGCTCCAGCAGCTTGCCCACGGCCAGCATCGCGTCGAAGGCGGGCAGGAAGCGCGGGAAGATGAAGCCGCCCTCGGTGTTGCCCGCGAAGACGAGGCCGGGCGTGCTCCCCGCCGTCTCCATGAGGGAGCGAGAGTCCGCCTTCGTCCTGATGACGCTTGCCCCATGCCCCCGGCAGATCTCTTCGATCCCGGAGGTGGCGCTGAAAGGCACCGCCACCTGCGCGCCGTGGTCCGCGCCCTGGAGCACCAGGTCGGCGAAGACCAGCAGGAGATCGTCGCCCACCAGCGCCTCGCCGGTCTCGTCGATGGCGGCCAAGCGCTCGCCATGGCTTCCCATGAGCAGCCCCAGGTCGGCCTTCAGCGCGTGTACAACATCTCCCATTTCGACCACGCGTTCGCTTCTCGAAGACCACGGTTCCTCTGAGCGAGTGGGATCGACGAAGGCGTTGAGCGCTGTGGACTCACACCCGAGCCGGCCGAGCACCTGGGGCATGAGCAGACAGAGGGGGCCGTAGGCATAGTCGATGACGAGCTTCGGCCGCCAGCGCGAGATCGCCTGCTCGTCGAGGAAGTTGAGAAAGTCCTCGGTGTAGTACTCCATCGTCCGGCCGAGGAATTCGAGACTGCCCACTGCGTCGAGCGGGGCGCGCCTGAAATCCTCACGGAAGAAGATGCTCTCGATCCTGCGCTCCGCGCTGCGGTCCAAGTTCTTGCCGGTGCCGTCGAAGAACTCGACGACCATCTGCCCGGGCTCCGTCGATGAGGCGGAGACGTGGATGCCGCCGGCCGCCCCTGATATGTTCGCCATGTGCCGGGCGACGGCGCCGGGCATGATCCGGAGGTCCAGCACATTGGCGCCCACCGACATGAGGCCCGCGATGACGGCCCGCTTCGCCATGCGCGAGGCATGATGGGAGTCGCGGCTCGTGATCACCTGCGCCCCCGCCTCGAGGTAGGCTCCGAACGCCGCGCCCAACTTGGCGGCGAACTCGGGCGTGATCTCGATGTTCGCCAGGCCGCTCACGCCGCTCGACCGGAACAGGGCCCCCGGCCACTTCGTGCCCCAGACGAGGCTCATCGTGACCTTGGAGCCGCGTTCTGTGACCTTATCCGGCCACATGCGGATGCGGGGCATCACGGAGGTGCCCTCTTCGAGCAGACACCTGTCGCCGACCACCGCCCCCTCGTTGATGGTGACATTCCGCTTGGCGACGACGTTGCGGCAGACGGTGGCGGCCTTGACGCGGGCGCCGTGCCCGAGGTAGGTGCCGCTCCACACCACGGAGTGCTCGACCTGCGCGCCGGCCTCGATCACGCAGTTGTCCCCCACGACCGCCAGCGGCCCCACCTGTGCCCCCGGCCCGACGCTGCAACCGTGCCCGATGAGCACAGGCGCCCGCAGCTCGGACCCGGGGTCGAGCCTCGTGTCCTCACCCACCCAGACCCCTTCATCTCGCGCCTCCCCGGGCAGGTCGGCCCGCACCTTCCCCAGCAGGCAGTCATGATTCGCCGCCTGGTACTGCTCGAGGGTGCCGACATCGGTCCAGTAGCCCTCGGCGACATAGCCGCAAAGGAGCTTACCCTCGCTGAGAAGAGCTGGATAGAGATCCTTGCTGAAGTCGTATGGGCGCTCAGCGGGAATGCGCTCCAGCGCCTCGGGCTCCAGGATGTAGATACCTGTGTTGACCGTGTCGGAGAACACTTCCCCCGGGCCCGGCTTCTCGAGGAACCGTTCGATCGTGCCCTCTCCGTCGAGGATCACGACACCGTATTCCAACGGGTCGGGTACTCTCGTGAGAACGAGAGTCGCGACCGCGCCGCGTGCCCTGTGGAACTCGATGGCCGGCCGCAGGTCGAAGTCCGTGAGAGCATCTCCGCTGATGATGAGGAAGGTGTCGCCGAGGCGGTCGATCAGGCGGCGGACCGAGCCGGCCGTGCCCAGGGGCGCATCTTCGACGGCATACTCGAGCTCGATCCCGAACTCCTCGCCGTCCCCGAAGTAGCTCTCGACTTCGTCCGCCAGATAGTGCAGCGTGGCGAAGCCCTTCCGCACACCTAGCCCCGCCAGCAGGCGGAGGATATGGTGCATGATGGGCCGGTTGGCAACCGGCGCCATCGGCTTGGGCAGATCGCAGGTCAGAGGGCGCAACCGAGCGCCTTCCCCACCCGCCATTATGACTGTCTGGATCATCGCCCTCTCTCCCCCGTCAACTCCTTTCGACCGACAAGGCCCGTCCGATCCCCCAAGCCCGCGCTCTCCGGGAACTCTGCCCCTGGAACACACACCCCCCGGCCGGGCCCCTGGCAAGCCACCTCACCTTCTGCGCCTCCGTCTGCCGGAGTACGTGCACGAGGCGCACCAGCGCCGGCCGACACGCTGCCATCGACCGCAGCGCCGACACCGCCGCCAGCCGCTGCGCCGTCGCCATTCCGACATCCTGGCGAGGGAGGTGAACGCGCGCTCCGCCCGGCGCCTCAACTCCTCGTCCTCGATCTTCCCTGCGGCCTCGGCTATCCGCTTCTCCTGGCGCCCGGAGAGGCGGATCTCGGCGGGACGCGGCCCCGGCTGCCGGCTGCGGCGTTCCCGGCGGCGCGTTCCTCCCCTGAAGTGGATATCACGTATCACGCCCGAGCCGATCTTGGCCGCGAGGAGCTCCAGCAACTCCCGCCGCCGCATCTGGAGCTCATTGGCCCAGGCCGGCGTGTCTGCCGCCACGATCAGGACCCCATCTCGCACGGCTTCCGCCCGGCTGTGCGCCGACACGACCCGGCCCGCGATCTGCGGCCAGGACGAAATGGCCAGGTGCTCGCGGAAGCGCGTCCTCAGGTCGAGGTCCGCCAGCACCCCTTCGATCAGCCGGTCCAGCCTGGCCTCACCTCGGCCGGGCATGGTGTGGGGTCACCTCCCCGTTTTCCACGGCGAATATAGATGACTCAGCCAGGACATCCCTCGGTATGTCCTCCCGATCGCAGCAGGTCACGATGACCTGATCTGCGTCGCAGGCGGCAAAGACTCCTCGGCGGTGCCGCTCGTCGAGCTCGGAGAGCACGTCGTCCAGCAGCAGCAGCGGAGCTTCGCCCGTCATGGCGTGGGCGACGGCCGCGAGGCCCATCCGGAGCGCCACTGCGCAACTGCGCTGCTCGCCCTGAGAGGCGAATGCCCGAACCGACTGCCCGTCGAGCGCGAGCTCGATGTCGTCCCTGTGCGGCCCTCTCGTTGTCGTCCCGTACTGCACGTCCACACGGCGGCGCTCCTCGAGCGCGGCCGCCACACGCCGCGTCACATGTTCCACCCGTCCGGCCTCGTCCTTCCCATCGGTCCCCGCGGTTTGTCCAGTCTCGATGGCAATCGATGGGCCATATGTCACAGTGAGGCCCCTTCCCCCGCCTGTTACCGTCGCGTGGGCCCGTTGCGCCTCCGGCGCCAGCGAGGCGATGAAGTCGCTGCGATCCAACATCACGTGCGCTCCGTGGCGCGCGGCAGCATTCTCCCATGGCGTGAGGGCCTCCTCAGCGGAGCGCCGCTCCCGCACCTCCTTCAGCGCCCTGTTTCTCTGCTCTATCGCCCGGCGGTAGCGAGTCACATGGTAGTAGTAGCTTCGCCTGATGGCGGACAGCTCACTGTCCAGCAGGCGCCGGCGCCCGGACGGCTCCCCGCGAAGGACCTCGATGTCCGATGCTGAGAAGAGAACCACCGGGGCGACCCCGATGAGGTCGGCTCGCCGACGCGACACGCCGTCGATCTTGATCTGGCGACGTCCGCTGGCGGCCAGGCCGACCTCCACCCGCCTGCGCCGCTCGGAGTTCACGAACTCGGCGCGAACAAAGCCGTGCTGACTCCGCCAGCGGATGAGTTCGTCAGTCGTTCTCGCCCGGGGCGACTCGCCTACAGCAGCTACACAGATGCCCTCGAGGAGATTCGTCTTCCCCGCACCGTTGGGTCCGTGGACGGCGATGACCCCGGCGGGCAACTCGAGCGCCAGTGTTTCGTAGTTCCGCAGTTCTCGCAGCTCCAACCGTGAGAGATGCATCGCTGGCCCCGTGTGGAAGCAAAACGAGGCACCCCCGCCTCCTGCGGAGCCGCCCCGCCTGCCTCCGGCCTTGCGCTGGACTGCCTGCTCCCGGCCCTGCCCCTATAGCTGCATCGGCATGACGACGTAGAGGTAGTCCGGATCGTCAGATCCCTTCACGAGTCCAGAACTGAGCGGGCCCGTGAACTCCCATACCACCGTATCGGAGCTGATCACGGACAGAACGTCAGTCAGGTACTCGGCGTTGAAGGCGATCTGCAACTCCTCCCCTTCGATCTGGGCCGCCAGCTCCTCGTGCGCTCGCCCCACCTCTCCGCTCTCGGCGGTGATGATCAGCATTCCCTCCTGGGCGCGGAACACGAGCTTGCTCGCCTCTGCCCGGGCCACAATCGCCGCCCTCTTGATGGCCGCCTGCAGGTCCTCGCGGTTCACCGCGACCGTGCGCTCCGCTTCTCCGGGGATGACACGGTCGTAGTTCGGGAACTGACCCTCTATCAGTCGGGAGATGAGGATGTATGGTCCGACCTCGAATCTGATCTGCTCCTCTGCCACTCCAACCTTGACCGCGACCTCCTCGTCAGCCGGATCCAGCATCCTGTTGAGTTCTTGAAGGGCCCTGGAAGGGATAATCACCTGCCAGGCGTCTTGCCCGGCTTCGGCCTTCACTGCCTCGGCCGCGGCAGTTTTCACCGCCAGACGATAGCTGTCTGTGGCCACCATCTGGATGCCCGCCTCGCTTCGCTTCAGAAGGATCCCCGTCAGAATGGCCCTCGTCTCGTCGCCGGAGGAGGCGAAGATCGTCGAACGTATCAGGTCCCGCATTCCCGCCTGCGTCACTTCGAAGGCGATCTCCCCGGACACCTCCGGCAGGGCGGGATACTCGTCGGCCGGCAGACCGTTGATCGTATACTCGGACCGGCCGCAACTGAGCCCCAGGATGTTTCGGTCTTCGCTGCGCATTTCAACCGTCGCGTCCGGGAGGCTCGCCACGACGTCCACGAGCATCCTCGCCGGCACTGTGATCGCGCCCTCTTCAGCCACCTCGATCGGCACTGCGCTCTGCGCACCTATCTCCATGTCGTAGGCAACGATACCCAGCCTGTCGCCCTGCGCATCGAGGAGAAGGTTGCTGAGGATCGGGAGAGTCGTCCGCCCAGAGACCACCCGACTGACGTGCTGCAGAGCTTCGTGGAGCACTCTACGGTTGCAGGAGACCTTCACCGGTTGTTCCCCCTATTACAGGAAGAGTCAATGGTTGCCAGTCCGTTTCTATTCCGAACCAGAAACACCTTTCGAGGGGCCTGTGGATGAAGTCGGGTTGTGTGCCTCCCGATAAGAGTTATAGAACAATCTAATAATAATGGTTATATGGGCTGTGGAACTGGGGAGAAGCGCTGGCGGACAGCCCGACATCTGGCCATAGTGTCCACGCCCACCCTATTGGGAGACGAGGATGTGTGTGCCTTGCTGGCTGGAAAGGGATAACTGCCAGTCCATACCAGCGGATGGAAGCGACTTCCACAGGGTTTGCACAGGGATATCTACACGTCCATCCGGAGACGGGCACCGAGCTCGTTCACGAGTGCGCGGACAGAGCTATCCGCCATCTCGTTCCTTATCTTCCCGCAGGCGTGGATCACGGTCGAATGATCCTTGCCGCCGAAGGCGCGTGCGATACTGGGATACGATGCCTTGAGTATGTCCCGGCACAGGTACATGGCGATCTGGCGCGCACGGACGACCTGCCGCTGACGGGTTCGGGCGGTGAGCTCCGGCACGGTGAAGTTGAAGTGATCGGCGACGAGTTGCTGTATGCGCCCGATGCTCAGCGGCTGCTCGGCATCCAGCGAATGATCCCGGAGTTGCTCCGCGGCCAGCGAGAGGGTGACGGGGGTGTCCGTAAGTGAGGCCGCCGCAAGAAGAGTGATGAGAGCGCCCTCGAGGACCCGAATGTTCGACTTGACCCTCCGCGCCATGAAGTGGAGCACCTCTTCTGGCACCTCAACGTGGTCGGCCTCTGCCCTCCGCGCGAGGATCGCTATTCGCGTCTCGAGGTCCGGCGGCTTTATGTCGGCTATCAGGCCCCACTCGAATCGGGAGCGCAGGCGATCGTCCATCACCTGGAGCTCCTTCGGGGGGCGGTCGCTCGCGATGACGACTTGTCGGCCGGTCTCGTACAGCGTGTTGAAGACTTGGAAGAACTCGGCCTCCGTGCGCTCCTTCGCGGCGATGAACTGGATGTCGTCCACGAGCCATACGTCGACATCGTGATACTTCTTCCGGAAGGAGCCGAAGCGGTCTTCCCGGATCGACGAGACGACGTGGAACGTGAACGTGTCCCCGGAGACGTACTCGACGCGCAGATGCGGATGCTCCCGACTCACCTCGTGCCCGATTGCCTGCATGAGATGAGTCTTGCCGAGCCCGACGCCGCCGAAGATGAAGAGGGGATTGTAGGCCCGGGCCGGCTTGCGCGACACAGCGAGGGCCGCGGCTTGCGCGAACTGGTTGCTCTTGCCCACAACGAAGTTCTCGAAGCTGTAGCGTGGATTCAGGGGTGTGCTCTCGAGACCCTCGGGTCCCTGCCGCGGCCCTCGCCGGTCTGAACGCCGCCGCCTACTCCCGCCGCTGTCCGCCAGATCCAAGCTTATCTGCCCGAGTTCGAAGGTAACCTTGAGTGGGCGATCGAGCACCTGCGCGAGTGCCGTTTCAATGGCCTTCCGGCCGCGTTTCTCGAGCCAATCGCGGGCGAACTCGGTGGCAACGATGAGTTCCAGTTGGTCGTCGGTGATAGCCTTCGGCTTGACTTGCTTCAACGAGCTTTGGAAGGAGGGCCGCGCTGCCTTCTTGTCCAGCGCTGCCAAGACCTGCTGCCATACTTCCTGCGCCGATGACCGCGACTCGCTCATGCGCCTCCCCCTGCGAAGATTAGGTTCGACGTCCTCGCGCCAGCGGCCCTCATGCCCTCGCCCCTGAGCGCGCGCCACCTCGCTTGGCCGAACTGGAGTGTGCTTACAGCGAGAGGTGAGCCGGTACGTATCCCTGGTTGGGGACCGGGGTGTGGATAGCTAGAGCCGCGTCACCTTCAGGATGAAGAAAGTCTCGATAATTGCTGCTTTTCTTGACTATGTCTGCCTGGGATCGCGGTCCCGACATCTGCTCGAACGTACCTTCCGGCGCCGAAAAACCCAGGCTTTATGCGGACGCGTCAATCCACAGCCTTTTCAACAACTGTGGATAACTTAGAAACCTTCCCGGTCCAACCGACCTCGCTGAGCACACGCCTCAATTCAACGGGCGGCAGTATATCACAGTTGGTGCCGCGTGACAAGCGCGTGACAAGAAGAAATTTGCCCGCTTCGCTCATCACCTTATGACAACGCGCGTTGGAGACAAGGACAATTGGGTAAGCTTCAGCCCATCGACCAGCCGGGCGATTGCTGAGCGCGAATCGGCGGCCTGTCAGCGCGCGATCTTCAGCGTGAACTCGGCCGTGCGCCTGCCGAAGCGCCGACATTCACCGCGCGATCTTTCGTCCGGCGCGCCCACCGCGATGGGGCCGTAGTGGTCTCCCTCCGCGTCGCCTTGCACGACCATCCCATGGATCAAGAGCGCCTTGACGATGTCGAGCACAGTGGTCTCGTTGCCTCCGCCGGGACCGCCCGAAGACGCAAACGCGCCACCGACCTTTCCGCTGAGCTTGCCGTGATGCTTGACGCTCTTGTCGATCAAGTCCTTGACCTCGGCCGCCATCGTGCCGTAGTAGACCGGCGAACCGATGACGATGCAATCGAACTCGAGTAGGTCATCGGACGTTACCTGGCTCACGGATCGAACGTCAACGGCTACCGAAGCGACCTCGCGGGCCCCTGCGGCGACCTCCTCCGCCATGTTCTCTGTGTTCCCGCTGCGCGAGTAGTAGCAGATGAGCATCTTGGCCATGGCTGATCTCCTCGCTCGCCGTCACGTCGGCGACTGTGAATCCCCGACGCTGCGCGGCCGGCAGTCCGTGGGCCATTCGCTTCCGAGGGGCCCCATTCCTGGCGGCGAGGGATGCTCGGCGTCCCCGCCCAAGCCGTCCCATGTGCCGGAAACGAGACGCCTTCTGTCTGTGGGGGACGCGGTCGCACAGGCGCTTGCAGGAGTGTATCGACCGCGGGCGGCGAAGCTATGACGGGTCGAGAGAGAGGTCGAGCATGCGAGTGGCACTAGGCGCCGATCACGCCGGGTTCCAGATGAAGAACGCTGTCGCCGACCATCTGAGGGCGCTTGGCCACAACGTCCTGGACCTCGGCGCGGACAGCGCAGAGCCCAGCGACTACCCCGACTTCGCGGAGGCCGTGGGCCGGGCCGTGGTTGAAGGCCGAGCTGAGCGCGGTGTGCTCGTCTGCGGCAGCGGGGTGGGCGCCGCCGTCGCGGCGAACAAGCTTCCAGGAATCCGGGCCGGCCTGTGCCACGACACCTACTCGGCCCACCAGGGTGTGGAGCACGACGACATGAACGTGCTCGTGCTCGGGTCCCGCGTCATCGGGCCCGAGCTCGCCCGCGAACTCGTGGAGGCCTTCCTGAAGGCGTCGTTCTCCGGCGAGGAAAGGCACCGGCGGCGCCTGGCGAAGGTGGCCGCACTGGAGGACGGCGCGGCGAGGCCGGATGCCGAGGAAAGGAACAGAACATGAATCCGCTCTGCCAACTCCATCCACTGGGCCAGTCGGTCTGGCTGGACTACATAGATCGGGAGCTGCTGACCAGCGGTGAGCTGAAGCGACTGATGGAGGAAGATGGCATCCGGGGCGTCACCAGCAACCCGACCATCTTCGACAAGGCCATCTCCGGCAGCGACGCCTACGATGCTCAGATCAAGGAGCTCGCCGTGTCCGACCCTGGCATGAGCGTTGAGGACCTGTATGAGAAGCTCGCCATCGCGGACATCCAGCAGGCGACCGATACTCTTCGACCGGTCTACGACGAGAGCGAGGGAGCCGACGGGTACGTGAGTTTGGAGGCCTCCCCGCGGCTGGCCAATGACACCGACGGGACGCTGGCCGAGGTCAGAAGGCTGTGGAAGCTCGTCGATAGGCCGAACCTGATGATCAAGGTGCCCGCCACGAAGGAGGGGATCCCGGCCATCGAGACCTTGCTGGGCGAAGGGTACAACATCAACATCACGCTCATGTTCTCCAGGGACCACTACGAGGCCGTGGCCAATGCCTACCTCAAGGGCATCTCTCGCGCACCCGCCGCGCTCCGCCCGGCCTCGGTCGCCTCCTTCTTCGTGAGCCGGGTCGATGGGAAGGCGGATAAGGCCCTGGAGGAGATCGGCACGCCGGAGGCGCTGGCCCTCAGGGGCAAGACCGCGGTCGCCAACTCGAAGCTCGTCTATCGGCGTTTCCGGGAGATCTTCGATGGCGACGACTTCGCCGACCTGCGCGCCAAGGGCGCCCGCGTGCAGCGGGTCCTCTGGGGCAGCACGAGCACGAAGAACCCGGAGTACTCAGACGTGCTCTACGTCGAGCCGTTGATCGGCCCCGACACCGTCAACACGATGCCGCCCGCAACGATAGATGCCTTCCGAGATCATGGGAAGGCAATCGCCGCCGTCGAGGACGATATCGAACAGGAAGAGGCGAGGCTGTCCCAGCTGAAGGCCCTCGGCGTCGACCTCGATCAGATCACCGAAGAACTCCAGGAAGAGGGCGTCAAGGCCTTCGCCGCCTCCTTCGAGCACCTGCTCAGTACGGTCGAGAGCAAGCGGAAGGCCTTGGCTTTGGGTTAGGCCGAGCCGGGATCTGATCCCTGGCAGCGGCTCGGCCGCCAGAGGAGACTCGGATAGTGGACGGAGCGCGGCGCCTTTCGGCGCCGCGCTCTTCCAGTCTGCACTTTGCGCTGGACCGCTCAGAAGAACAGCAGCGGAAGGTACTCGGGCTCGTCGTCGTAGGGCCCGCTTTCGCCTGTCGCCACATCGTAGAGGCGTTCGTGGGTCGCCCGCGCGGCCTCGCCGAGGAGGTCATACGGCCGATTGCACACGTCGAGGAAGCCGATGTTCCAGTTCTCCCCGTCGAAGCGGCCGAGGGCGGATTCGTCGTAGAGCGTGAACCAGTGCACCCCGACACACCACGGCTTTGCCGCCGCGTCCTCGAGGTAGACGCGGTAGGCCTGTCCTCTGGCCTTCTGATCTCGGACGTGCCCTATTCCACTCGCCGGCAGCCCCACGTCGAGCGCGCCGAAGTGCCACTCACCGATCATGACCGGCCGCTGCACGTAGGCGCTCAACTCCTCTAGCTCAGGTCGAACGCGCTGCTGGTATCCGTTCACGCTGAAGACGTCGAAGGAGGTCATCCCGTCCAGCGCCCACCGCGGCGGCACGGTGTAGTAGCGCGCGCCGAGGTTGAGGTGATTCGGGTCCACCTTCTTGCAGGCCGCGCTGAGGGTGGAGAACAGCTTCTCGACCATCACCGTGCTGAACTCGGCGAGGTCGGTCTCGGCTGCCGGCGTGAGGTCCTTCTTCCACTCGCCCTCCGCCACTTCGGCCAGCTTCACGTCCATGTCCCAGGCACCGGCGAGGCCGGCGTCGGTCCCGTGCTTGTTCCGCACGAACTCGGCCAGCGCGCGGCGCGTCTCGCAGGACGGCGTGTTGTAGAGCATCCCGACGGCCGGGATCTCCTTGGCGAAGCCCCAGGTCGGCTCGTTCATGAGGAAGTAGCCGATGAAGGCCGGGTCGTCCCTGGTCTCTTCGAGCTGTTTCGCGAAGTCGGCCGCCTCGGCCTCGAACTCGGGATGGAAGACATCGGGGAAGTCTCGGAACACGCGAGGCGTGTGCCCGCGGCGGAGGTCGAGCGGGCGGACATAGGGGAATCCGGCATCTCGTGCGATCTGCCACTCGGACCAGTTGGCCACCGTGTTGAAGCCCAGCCGCCGCAACTCGGCCAGCGCGATCTGCGCCCACTTCTCGCGCCAACCCTTGCCGAAGGCGCGGATGAAGTTCGCAGCAAGGTAGTTGATGTGCCGCTGCCGCCCGAAGCCGTGCGTGTGCGCCTCCCGGTACTCACCCTCGGGCTCCGGCAGCCACTCCAGAGCGGTCTCGAGTCCGCCGCATACGGCATCGGTGTCCACGCGCACGCAGTCCATGCCGGCCGACCAGAAGGCACAGCCGTCCGGGTCCACCAACCACCAGCGCTTGCCGTCGTGGTGCGTGCGGAAGAAGCCCGTCGCCTCGAGGCGAATGTCCTTGCTGCCTCCCCACTGCGACCAGGTCTTCGGAAACCGATGGCTGCCCTCCGCGTCGAGCTGGCCCTTCAAGCGGGCCGTCACCTCATCAGCGCTTCGGCTCTTCTCCGGCCACTCGTGCAAGGCGCTCTGGCCCAGCTCGTCGATGATGGCACCCCCTGGGAGTGTTGGTGACGTCAGGCGTTCGGGCTCTTCGGCAGTGGCCGTCACGGGAGTGAGGCAGAAGCGCGCGGGCTGATCGCTCTTCGCCGTGACGGTGATGGTCATGCGGTCCACTCTGTTCAAGTCCACACGATCGCCGAGGCAGCGCGGCTTGAGCCACGCGGCCTCGCGCTCGTAGGCCCACCGATTCTGGTCAACGGCCTCCAGTGGCATTCGCATACGTGCCTGACATTGATTCAGCGCAGAGAAGCTCAACCCGAATGCCGGCCCCTCTTCTCCCTCTCGGAGCTCCAGCACGAAGACGACCGTCCGGTTACCGTCCACCAGTAGGTCTGCAGTGAGATGGCTGGCTTTGGCCAGCGCGCCGATAGGTAAGCGATAGGCCAGGCCATCGCCGGTGTCCTTGACCGCGTACCACGTTGCGCCCGGGACGGGCGCGTCACCCCCCTCGGCCGCCAGCTTCCCGAGCAGCTTCTCTGGCTTGAGTTCCATCGCGAGCTTCTCAGTCGATGCCATCACTCTCTCCTCATGGTGAAGCGTGCCCTCCGCCGCGAAAGGCCCCCATAACGTTCCTGTTGGCAGGTGCAAGCCCTGCGGCCGCGCAGTGTGGCGGGAGGGGACGGACGGGCGCGGGAGGGCGGAGAGGGCGAGGGACGGGGCGCCCTAGCTGATGACGCCGCCGTGCCTCTGGAAGACCGGGCTGGCGTCGAGGTACATCCTGACGAGCCCCATCAGTTCCACATACGCTCGGAAGAACTCGGAGAGCTTCGCGAAAACCTCGGCCTCAGTCAGGCCGACCTCTCGGCCGATCTCGGCCGCCTGCCGATAGGCGCGCCGGCCCGCCTCCTCGTAGTACTCGCCGGGGTCTCGGAAGGGAACGACGAGGTCGCCGAGCTGGACCATCACCGAGTCCCTGCGGCGCCAGTCGCGCCGGAGCCGATCGAGGCTCTCCGGGAACAGACCGGTGATGAAGAGCGTGTAGTCTCCGATGTGTCGCTGCACGGTGAGTGCTCGGACCTCGGGAGAGATGCCGCCGGCCTCCCCGGATATCAGCATCTCCGCGACGTCGGCGAGCGGGGTGCCGCGTGCGTCACGCAGCCTGTACAGCCGGTCGACGTGGAGGAAACGAACCAGGAGGTCCTCCGACAGATAGCCCTTGAGCCTGGTGTCTCGGGCGCGAGGTTCAGGGAACCGTCCGTGGCGGAAGGCCCAATCGGCTGCTTCCCGGAAGAGAAGGCGGACGGGATGCTGCTCGGGAACCTGTTGGCCCATGCCGGCGGTCCTTCGAGTTGATCTGGTGCCGTGTCGCGGACATGAAGCCGACCAGGCCCGGCCAGCGCCGGTCCTGCTCGGCAGCTGATACCGGCTCGCCGCCTAGGCGGCCGCCATCATCTTGCGAATGCTCTTGCCGATCTTGCGCTTCGCGCGCTGCAGGGCGTTGTCGATGGACTTCACGCGCCGGTGCAGCTCGCCTGCGATCTCCTGGTAGGACTTCCCCTCGAGATGGCCGCGCAGCACTGCTGACTCGAGGTCGCTGAGGTCACGCTTGATCCGGTAGCGAAGATCGTCGGAGAACTGCTGAGTGATGACGAGATGCTCCGGGTCGGCCTTGTCGGACTCGGCGAGCGTGTCCAGCAGGGTCCGGTCTGAGTCAGCATCGAAGAGACTGGCGTGAAGTGATACGTAGGAGTTGAGAGGGATGTGCTTCTGCCGGGTGGCCGCTTTGATTGCGGTGAAGATCTGTCGGCTGATGCAGAGCTCCGCGAACGCTCGGAACGGGAGCAGCTTATCGTTGCGAAAATCTCGGATCGCCTTGTACAGGCCGATCATTCCTTCTTGGACGATGTCTTCGTGATCGGCCCCGATCAGAAAGTAGGACCGTGCCTTGCCCTCGACTATAGTCCTGTACTTCGTGAGAAGATGTTCAGTGGCTCCCAGGCTGCCGCCCTTTGCGTACTTGACGACCTCTTCGTCGAGCATGCCGTGGAAACTCGAGGAAGTGTCCTGCATGCCTGTGTTAGGCATTACTACCGCCTCCACAATCGATAGTCTAGCACGACATCACAGTCAGAAGGAAATCAGAGACGTACGTCATTGCGGCACGCTGTTTCGGCAACACCTCCTTACCCGTACTGTGTGGAGGGCATCTGCCCTCCGTCAACAAGAATCCGGGCCGGCACAACGGCCCGGACCAACCTCATTATAGGGCAACATCTCCGACCAGTCAACACCGAGCGGGGCCGAGCACGCCGGAAAACCCAGCAATTCCCCAGGTTTTTGTTCGCAAATCCCGCGAGGGCACAGCTTCCTTCGTCTCAACCGGCCGATAGGGACGATTCAGCGCTTGATCCGCCAGCTCGGGCCCTCGGGCCGGTCCTCGAGCGCTACGCCAAGTTCGGCCAGCCGCGAGCGGACCTCGTCGGCTATCGCGTACTGTCCCTTCTCCCGGGCCCTCTGCCTCACGTCGACCAGCAGTTGGATGAGGTCCTCCTCCAGCCCGTGGTCGGTGCGCGCCTCCGCCAGACTGAGACCCAGGACCGCCGACAAGCCGACCAGCGTCTCGCGGGCGGCCCCCAACGCCTCTCGTCCTGCCTCCGAGGGCGCGAAGGCGGCGCTGGCCCCCGCCGCCGCCCGGTTGACCGCGCCGACGAGGCCGTGGAGCGCCGCAAGCGCCCGTGGGGTGCTGAAATCGTCGTCCATGGCCGCGTGGAACTCGCCCTCCGCCGAGTCGCGGGCCTCGGCCACTTCCGCCAGGTCGTCGCCGGACGTCTTGGCCTGCCTTTCGAGCAATCGATCCATCGTTTGCCGGGCGATCCGAAGCCGCTCCAAGGCGCTCGCCGCCTGCTCCAGCGCCTGCTCGTCGAAGGGGATGTCGCTCCGATAGTGGGCGGCGATGTAGAAGTACCGGAGGGCAGGGCCGCCCACGCGGTCCATGGCCTCTCGGAGCCCCACCACGTTGCCGACCGACTTGGCCATCTTCTCCTCGTCGCCGGCCCGCACGACGTTGACCAGTCCGTTGTGGATCCAGACCCGCGCGAACTGAGATCCGTGAGCGGCCTCTGACTGCGCCATCTCGTTCTCATGGTGAGGGAATATCAGGTCGGCCCCGCCTGCATGGATGTCGAAGCCGTCTCCGAGGTACTTGCGACTCATGGCCGAGCACTCGATGTGCCACCCGGGCCGACCCGGGCCCCAGGGGCTCTGCCAGCTCGGCTCGCCGGGCTTGGCCCCCTTCCAGAGGAAGAAGTCTCTGGGGTCCCTCTTGCGCTCGTCCTGCTCCACCCGCGCCCCAGCGATCTGAGAGTCGAGGTCCCGGCGCGACAGTCTGCCATAGGCCGGGAAGCTCGGCACGTGAAAGGCGACATCGCCGTCAATGGGGTAGGCGTGGCCATTCTCGATCAAGCGCTCGACGAGCGAGATGATCTCGTCAACGTGTTGGCTGGCCGCCGGGGCGATGGTCGGCGGCAGCACGGCCAGCTCGTCCAGCTCTCCCCAATAGCTTGCAGTGTAGTCATCCGCCACATCGCGCCAGCTTCGCCCCTCTCGCTGGGAGGCGGCGATGATCTTGTCCTCTATGTCAGTCACGTTCATCACATAGGTGACTTCATGGGCGCGGTAGATCAACCACCGCCGCACGACATCCATGGCCACCGCATGACGCCCATGGCCCACGTGCGCAGGCGCATAGGGGGTGACCCCGCAGACGTACATCGACGCCTTGCCCGCCTCTCGGGGCGCGAACTCCTCTTTCTGTCGCGTCAGAGTGTTATAGATGCGTATGGGCATGAGTTCCCTGGCAAGATATCAGGTTGGCGCTGCCGACTAGCGCCGGTCGGCATCTTGCGCCACCGGCTGCCGTGTCGAGCATCTGCCCTCGAGCTCGGCCAACCGCCGCTCCAGTCGCTCGACCTCCTTGCTGAAGAGCTCCTGGCACTGCTCGCACGGGTCGTCCTGCGTTGCCCCCGAGATGGACGCCACCGCTACCCGCACCCCCTGTGAGCGAACGACCCGCGCCGGCACCCCGACCACCGTGCTGTCCGCCGACACGTCGCTCAGCACGACCGACCCCGCGCCCACGACGGCGTTGTCTCCCACCATGATCGAGCCGAGGATGCATGCCCCCACCCCGACGACCACCTTGTCGCCCAGCGTCGGGTGTCTCTTCCCCGTCTCCTTGCCCGTCCCCCCCAGGGTCACGCCCTGGTAGAGGGTGCAATCGTCCCCGATCTCGGAGGTCTCCCCGATGACGGTGGCCATCCCATGGTCGATGAGCAGCCCCCGGCCTATCTGCGCGCCGGGGTGAATCTCGATGCCGGTGATGAACCGGTTGACTTCGGAGAGGAACCGGGCCATCAGCCGCAGCCCGCGGGTCCACAACCAGTGCGCCACTCGGTGTATGATGACCGCGTGGAGGCCGGGATAGAGCAGAACGACCTCGAGGCGGCTCCGCGCGGCCGGGTCCCGGTCCAATGCCGCCTGTATGTCAGCCCTTATACGGTCGAACATGCTCGTTCCCGCCTTGCGCTCGCCCCAGGGCCAGTATATCGGCGGCGTCGAGCCGCTGTCAACCCAGCGGCAAGCCGCCTTGGGCCCTCATTGCGCGGCCGGTGCAGGGAAGGACTGGCCGCCTGCTTCGACGAATCAACTCCTACTTCGGCAGGGCTTACAGATGGCGTCGAAATACAAGGCCCCCCGCGGCACCCAAGACGTCCTCCCTGAAGTCTCGTGGCGCTGGCAGCGCGTCGAGGCGGCCTTTCGCGACATCTGTCGGCGCTACGGCTATGGCGAGATCCGCACCCCCATCTTCGAGGACACTCAGCTCTTCGTCCACGGCACCGGCGAGGGGACGGAGATCGTCAACAAGCAGATGTACTCCTTCGACGACCGGGGCGGCCGCAGCCTCACCCTCCGTCCCGAGGGCACGCCCCCCGTCGTCCGCGCCTACCTCGAGCACGGCCTTGCCTCGGGTGGAGTGCAGAAGTTCCACTACATCGCGCCGATCTTCCGCTACGAGCGCCCGCAGGCGGGCCGGTATCGCCAGCACACACAGCTCGGGGTGGAAGCGATCGGCGCGCCGGGACCGGACATCGACGCCGAAGTCATCGCCCTGTTCCACGATTTCCTGACGGAGATTGGCCTGGAGGGCGCGGTCACACACGCCAGCAGCATCGGCTGCCGGAATTGTCGGCCGGCGCTTTCAGGCGCGCTCCGCGCCTTCTTCAAGCCGAAGCTCGACGACCTCTGCGACTTCTGCCAGGCCCGCTACGAGACCAATCCGCTCCGGATCCTCGACTGCAAGGTGCCCGCCGATGTCGAGGCCAGGGTAGGCGCGCCGAGCGCGCTCGACCATATCTGCGACGAATGCCGCGCCCACTTCGACGCGGTCGTGGCTCTGCTCACGGAACTGGACATACCCCACGAGGTCGATCCGACGATCGTGCGCGGGCTGGACTACTACGCCCGCACCACTTTCGAGGTGGTTCACCCGAGCCTCGGCGCGCAGGACGTGGTCATGGGTGGAGGCCGCTACGACGGCCTGGCCGAGGCCCTCGGCGGCCCCGCCACACCCGGCATCGGCTTTGGCTCGGGCCTCGAGCGTCTCCTCCTGGTTCTCGGGGAGGATGGCTCGTCACCTGGGCCAGACGTCTACGTCGCGGCCGCCTCTGACGAAGCGCGCGGAGCCGCTTTCACGCTTGTGCTCGAGCTGCGGAGGGCCGGCCTTTCGGTAGAGGTCGACTATACCGGGCGAGCCCTGCGAGCACAGATGAGAGAGGCCAACCGGCTGGGAGCGCGCACGGCGGCTCTGATCGGCGAAGATGAGGTGGCGGCCGGCACCGTGACGCTGCGTGACATGGCCACCGGCGAACAGGAGAGCGTGCCTGCCGGCCAGGTGGTGGAACGGATCAAGGCTGGCCCGGGCGCGGGCGGGAGCCGTACATGAAACGCACTCTCCCATGCGGCGCGCTGCGGCGCGATCACATTACGAAGACGGTGACCCTCGCCGGCTGGGTCGCGTCGACGCGAGATCACGGCGGGCTGATATTCGTCGATCTGCGTGACCGCGAGGGTCTCGCTCAGGTCGTCTTCGATCCCGCCCAGGCGCCGGAGGCGCACTCCCAGGCCGGGAAGCTGAGGGCGGAGTACGTGGTCGCCGTCAAGGGCGAGGTGACGCCGCGGCCGGCCACCTCCGTTAACCCGGACCTCCCGACCGGCGAGGTCGAACTGCGGGCCACGGACCTCGAGATACTCAATCCCGCGAGGACGCCTCCCTTCGAGGTCGGGGAGGCCTCCCGGGTGGATGAGCTGCTGCGGCTGAAGTACCGGTATCTCGACCTTCGATCTCGGCGGATGCTGGAGAACCTGCGGCGTCGGCACGCGATGGCCAGGGCGACGCGGGAGTTCCTCGACCAGCGACGCTTCATCGAGATCGAGACGCCTCTGCTCATGCGCTCGACGCCCGAGGGCGCGCGTGACTATGTGGTGCCGGCCCGCGCTCACCCCGGCGCTTTCTACGCCTTGCCGCAGTCGCCGCAACTGCTCAAGCAACTGCTGATGGTATCCGGCATCGAGCGTTATTATCAGCTTGCCCGCTGTCTGCGGGACGAAGACCTCCGCGCAGACCGGCAGCCGGAGTTCACCCAGATCGACATAGAGATGTCCTTCGTCGACCAGACGGAGGTGCTCGACCTCAGCGAAGCGTTGACGTGCCACGTCTTCCGCGCAGTGGGCATCGAGATACCGGGGCCGTTCCCGACGCTGACCTACCAGGAGGCGATGGACGCCTACGGCTCGGACAAGCCGGACGCGCGGTTCGATTTGAAGCTGGTCACGTTGGACTCGATCTTTGCCAGCACGGAGTTCCGCGCCTTCGCAAGCGTACTGGGTGACGGCGGGACCGTGCGCGGCCTGCGGCTCCCCAAGGGCGCCTCGCTCTCCCGCCGGGAGGTAGACGAGCTCGAATCGACTGCCAGGCGATACGGCGCCAAGGGACTTGCCTGGTTCCAGGTCCTGCCGGACCAGCTCAAGTCGCCGATCGCGAAGTTCCTCTCCGATGAAGAACAGGATGGCCTCAGGGCGGCGACGGAGGCTCAGGATGGGGACCTATTGCTGCTCGTCGCCGACAGGTTCCCTCTCGCCTGCGAGGTGCTGGGCCGACTTCGCCTCGACCTAGGACGGCGCTTCGATCTTATCGAGGAGTCGGAGTGGCACGGGCTCCGCATCATAGATTTCCCCCTGGTCGCATACAATGAGGAGGAGAAGCGGGTCGAGCCCATGCATCATCCGTTCACCTCGCCGAAGCCGGAGGATGTGGGATTGATCGAAACCGAGCCGCTGCGCGTTCGGGCGCAGGCCTATGACCTCGTGCTCAATGGCGTCGAGATCGCCTCCGGCAGTATTCGAGTCCATCGGCGGGAGTTGCAGGAGAAGGTGCTGGCGCTCATCGAGATGTCGGCGGAGGAGGCCGAGCGGCGATTCGGCTTCCTTCTGGAGGGCTTGCAGTACGGTGCGCCGCCCCACGGTGGCATCGCGTTTGGCTTCGATCGAATGGTGGCCATGGCCTCGGGGGAGGAGAGCATTCGCGACGTGATCGCGTTCCCCAAGACGGCCGCCGCGGTCGATCCGCTCACCGGGGCGCCGGCTGAGGTGGAGCCGACGCTGCTGAAAGAACTGCACATCTCGGTCGAGCCACCTGCCGACCGGGAAGAGGATGGCGACGCTCGTGACTGAGAAGCGGGCCCGCAAGCGCCGCCGCCGCGCCGCTCCCCGGAAGGCCGGCAAGCGAGCCAGGCGGCGCAAGCCGAGGCCGGGGGACGTCGAGGCCCTTGCCGACGCGCTGGCCATCGAGCCCCGCCGCGCGGGGGTGCTGCGCCAAGCGCTGACCCACAAATCGGCCGAGCAGGAGCTCGGCTTCCTGTCCAACGAACGACTCGAGTTCCTCGGCGACGCGGTGCTGGACTTGGTGGTGGCGGAGCATCTCTACCGCCGTCACCCAGAGCTTGCCGAAGGCGACCTCACCAAGCTCAAGGCGGTCGCCGTCTCCGAGCCGGTGTTGGCGGCCGTGGCCCGGGAGGTGGACCTGGGCCTGTTCCTGCTGCTCGCCAAGGGCGAGGAGCAGACCGGCGGCCGGGATCGGAGTTCCATACTGGCAGACACAATGGAGGCGGTCTTTGCGGCTGTCTACCTGGATCGCGGCTACCGGGCCACTCGCCAGCTGATCCTGCGCCTTCTGGGAACGCGTTTGGGCGCGATCGAGCGGCGCGAATACGAGCCTGACTACAAGACACTGCTGCAGGAGAAGATCCAGGAGCTTCATCGCACGCCGCCGACCTACCGGGTCGTTTCACAGACCGGGCCGGACCACGACCGCACGTTCGTCGCCGAGGCGCGCATCGGCCGGCGGGTGCTTGGGTCTGGCAACGGGAAGAGCAAGAAGCAGGCCGAGCAGGCCGCCGCCCGGGCGGCATTGATCGAGCAGGAATAGCCCGGCCTCTCACCAGGCGTCGAGAGGCCAGGCGTTCTACGGCATAACTCTTCGCTGCAGGTTCCGGGAGGTAGAGAGATGACGAGATGCACTCAGGTTCTGTTGCTGGCGGTTCTCGGAGTGCTGCCCTGCTCCGCAGTCCCGCTGGGCGCGGAGGTGGTAGTGGGCGAGGAAGTCCCTTCCGCCATCGCAGAGACGGCGCTCGCCTACTCCAGCGCGCTGCTTGACGCAGAGCTGGCGACATCGTGGGGACTCCTGTCCGCCAAGTCACGCACCGAGATCACGGCCGTTGAGTGGGAGGAGAGCTGGCGCTTGCGGCCGACCTCGCGGCCGCCTTCGGCGCAATCCCTGCTGAGGGCCCTGGCGGGTGCGGAGGAACCACCAAGCGGCGGCGAGGTGTTGCTCACCCCGGGTCAAGCGTTGATCCAGGTCAGTGAGAATGTGAGGATCACTCAGGAGCTGGTTCTCGTGAGGGAAGGCGATCGCTGGCTTGTCGATCTCCTCGCCTCCGACGAACTCAACGCCCGCGCCGCCGCCGAGGTATTCCTCAACGCGGTGGCCGCGGAGGTCAAGGGAGCGGCCGCCCCGAGGCCGGTTCGCACACCGGGCGCCGGCCGGCCGATGCTGCAGGCCGTCCTGGCGCCGCAGGCGAAGGAGTTCTACGTCCTGCAGGCCGATGTTGAGGATGACCGCGCTCGGGTCACCCTCGCCTGCGACCTGCAGGTCAGCATTGTTCTCCGGGCCACCCGACTGGGTGCCGGCTGGACGGTGGACCTGTCGCGGCCTGTGGTCAACGTGGACCCGACGAGCGCTTACCCCCTCCGTGACGCAGCCGACAGCGCTCGCAAGGCCACCTGTCAGGAGCAACTCCAGAAGCTCGGCCGCGCCTTCGAGATGTACGCGGCTGCCTCCGATGACCTGCTTCCCGACGCTGACCGGTGGGTGGAGCTCATGCGGCCCTTCGGGGCGCGCGACATGCTCCTGCACTGCCCGGCCGACTCGGTCCCGGGGATCAGCTATGCCATGAACCGCAACTTGGCAGGGAAGAGGCGCTCCCAGGTCGCGAACCCGTCGTCCACGCCCTTGCTCTTCGAATCGGCCCTGCACACGGCCAACCCGTCTGACAAGGGCGGAAGCTGGCCGGAGCCTGCTCTGCACGCCGACGGCAACCTGGTTCTGTACGTGGATGGCTCGATCCGGGCCGTGAAGCGGAAGCCCTCCTTCACAGTGAAGGAAGGGAGAGGCGGCGCCGCGGCGCAGCCGGCCCCACGGCTGAGGGTACCGGCGAGGCCCCCACGGCAGCCTCGCTAGGCCGGCTCACCAGCGCGAATGCTCGCCACGATGAAGAGGGACCCGATACTCGGGTCCCTCTGTCTTGCTTGCGGCGGTCCAGGTCAGGCTTCGGAGTCGAAGGCGCTTAGAAGTCTTGCCGGATGCCGAAGGCGACGAACCGCGGCGGGGTCCGCGAGAACGGCACGTAGAAGACCTGGTCGCCTGCGATCTGCCCGATCACGGCCGCGGTCTGCGGATGGTAGACGACGTAACTCGTGACGTCCTCTCGGTCGAAGAGGTTGAAGATCTCCAGATAGGCTTCCCGTCCCGGCCCCATAGTGTAGGATGCGTTCAGGTTCACCGTCAGGTTGCTGCCGGTCTCCAGCGTGTCCGGTGCAATGAACCCTTGCGCCGGGTCGTCCGGATTCAGGTAGTTCTCCGGAATCTCCAACTCCTCCGGGCTGGCCGGGTCGCCGGGATCGTAGTCCGGGTTCGGTATGTGAGCCGGATCGCTCCCGCCGGCATCGAGGCCGCTCTGGCCGTAAGGGAACCCGCTTCCGTAGGTCACCCACGGCTTGACCGTGAACTTGCCGAGGTCGTAGTTGAGGGCCAGGGTGGCCGTGTGCTTCTGACTCCACTCCACCCGGTACGTCTGGCTCAGTCCGTCTTGATCGGTGCGGTCCAGGAAGCCGTACCCGTAGGGATAGACGTTGTCCCTGGGGCTGGTCGCCTGTGCATCCAGGTAGGTGTAGGAGAGCCAGCCTCTCGAGTGATCGGCCATTTTGCGATCCAGCTTGAGCTCGAGCCCGCGCGTCAGGCCGGTGCCGTTGCCGGCGAACCAGACCGGCGCGAATGGATCGAAGTCCTCCAGGGCATCGGAGAGGATCGGATTGCCGTCGCCGTCGAGCACCCAGCCGCCGCTCTCGTCATGGAGCACGCCCTGCCACCTCTGGGTCATCTGGTCGCTGTCGCGCTCGAACCAGGTGGCGGTGACCAGACTCCGGTCGTCCGCCTTCCATTCGAGGCCCACGTCCCAACAGCGGTCGAGCTGTGGCTTCGCCGGGAAGTCCGGTGCCAGCAGATCGTACCAGCCGAAGTCTGCTCCGGCGAACTCGTAGGCGATGAGGTTGGCGCGGGGGAAGTGCACGTATTGGCCATAAGAGCTCCGCGCCATCACATCGCCGGACAGAACGTAGGTCAGACCGGCGCGGCCACTGGTCTCGTCCAGCTTCAGCTCGCCGGCCGCCGGCCGGTCGTATATCATCTCGTCGTAGCGCCCGCCCAACGTGAGGAAGAGGCGATCGTTGACGCCCCACGTGTCCTGCACGTAGGCCTGTGTGTTCCGGGTATCGTTGTCGGACACGAAGCCGGTCGGGAGAAGCATGACGCTGTACGCCGAGTTGTTGTCGCTGTTTATGAGCCAAGCGCCAGCGCGCACTCGATGGTCGCCAACCTGGGCTTCGTAGTCGAACTGCCCGGTGGACATCTGCTCGTCCCGGTGCTGCCAAAAGAGGTTCTCGAGGTCGCCCAGCTCCAGCTGCAGGAAGTGGTCCAGCCACGAGTATCGCAAGGTCCAGAACGAGCGAGGACTCACAGTGTGGTTGAGCGTAAGCGCCACGATGTCATGGCCCTGCCGACCGTAGTCGTCGCCCGGCTGCGTCGGCACCCAGTCGGAGATCTCCGGGTCGAATGTGAACATGCGCTGCCACGGAAACAGGTACTTCGCGTTGCCGTGGGCGGCAAGAAGGGTCAGATTATCGCGCTCACCGGCGTCGTAGATCACCTTGGCGATATGGTCTCCCACATGCGGCGCTTCTGTCGTAAACAAGTTCTCGGGGAACTCGCTCTTCCAGTTGTATTGCCCATAGTAGTAGTTGAATCGGTTCTCGACGGTGCCCGTCTCCAGAAGGAATCCGGCGTGGCCGTAGGGGGATCCCGCCCCCACGTCGGCGAAGTTCCCCTGCATCTGGTCGCCGCGCTTGACCACCTGGTTGACGATTCCTCCAGTCCAGCCGCCGTACTCGGCCGGGTAGCCCCCGGTGAACAGTTCCAGGCGGTCCAGGCCGATTGAGACGATGTTCGTCGCGAACACGTTGGCGTTCGGCTCGGTGATGGGAATGCCGTCGAGGAAGTAGCCCACCTGGTTCGAGCGCGCTCCCCGAATGTGCGGATAGAATGTGCTGTCCGGGACCACGCCCGGCTGCGGGAACACCAAGCCCGGGTACTGATAGCGGTCGTTGGGCTGGGACAAGGTCGTTTCCTCGTCCTCATCGGTGACCACATAGACGGTCGCTGTGACATCTTGCCGCAGCGCGACGCGAGGTGCCGTAATGGTTGCCTCCGCGCCTACGGCCGGGACCACGGTTGGCGCCAGACCGACTTGGATGGAGGTTACCTGACTCTGAATGACCTCCAGCTCCACGACGCGGGCTTCGACGTAGCCGATCAGGCCGACCTTCAGCGTGTGGCTGCCGGGCGGCACGTTGGTGATGACGAATCGGCCGTCCAGGTCGGTCACAGTGCTGAGCCGGGCCTCCTCCAATGTGACATTGGCTCCAGAGAGCCCAGCTGCCGTATCGGCGTCGGTCACGATTCCCGAGACAACGCCCGTAACCGCACCCCAGGCCGATCCGCAAGTCAGTATCAGCGCCAGCGCAAGGATGAATGGCGCTGTCCTTCTCCTCCTGGTTGCCCTCATCTCGCTCACTCCCTCGTGGTTCTCAGGTATTCCGGTCTGTAGCTATCTCGTATTGCCACATTCCCACCTGGGACTCGCGAGCACCCCCTGATCCCCCTTCAGATCGTCTGGAAGACTCATTGAAGCTCGAACTTGACTACGGCGTGCGTCCAGACACGTCGCGGCTGACCATCCTGAATGGCCGGCTTGTACCGCCAGCCTCGGACGAACTCAACGGCGGCGTCGTCGAGTCGGCGGTCATGGCTCGATTCGACTACCTTGACATCCGACACAACGCCCAGTTCGGTGACCGCGACTTCGAGCCTGACGGTGCCCTCTGCACCGTCCGCCGCCGCCGCGGGTGGATATTCCAGACTTCCCTTGAAGACTACAACAGGTTCTTTCCGGTCGGCCGTGCGCG
This sequence comes from Candidatus Hebobacterum abditum, assembly GCA_029821875.1. GTDB lineage: Bacteria > Armatimonadota > Hebobacteria > Hebobacterales > Hebobacteraceae > Hebobacterum > Hebobacterum abditum. Next base: position 87,712 of record JALGXW010000021.1, read on the forward strand.
AGACGAATCCCGGACTCCCGCCGTCACCCGTCCCCCCTCCTGAGCCAGACCCAGACCCCTCACCGATGCCAGTTCCGTCGCCCGTCCCGGCGCCTCCCCCGCTCCCGCCGCCTGTCCCGCCTTCACTGCCGGGGCCAACGCCGGTTCCCGAGCCCGATCCTACACCAGGGACCTCGCCTATAGGCGTCTCGCCGCTGGCTGCGCCCGTTAGGTCGCCCGCCGGACTCGGAGTGCCCAGATCGACGAACCCACCTCCCCCGCCCCCGCCCCCGCCAGGCCGGGTGCCATCGCTTACCGGAGGCACGAGCGGCCGCGGCTCCACCGGCGATGGCTCGGGCTCCGGCGTCACCTCCACCGGGTCGGGAGGGCTCACCAAGACAGGCGCTGGAGGCTCCTGCGGGGCCGGCTCCTGCGGGGCCGGCTCCTCCGGCGGCCGCGGCTCGGGCCGGTTGGCCGGTCGCGGAGGCGGCTGCTGTGGTGGTAGCTGCGGATCGGCTGCCGGGCGGACCGCCACGCCCGGTTCCATCCCGACAGACAGCTCGGACGGCCACTCGACGAGCTCTACCGGCGTGGCGAGCGCGGGAGCTGCTTCATCGAACACTCTGATGTCCCCGAAGCCAGTCCGGGGCGCCTCCATCGGCAAACAGGCGGCACCCGCCAGCGCCGCCACATGGAGCGTCAGGGCCGCCGCGAAGCCCCAACTCAGGAGCCTGTCGCCGCCTCTGCTCATGGCCCCTCACCGCTCCCCAGCGGTTGCGTCGCGATTGCCATCCTTGCCGCCCCCGCCTTCTTCGCCGCGTCCATGGCCGCAACGACGGCACCGTGTCGGATGTTCGTGTCGGCGTTGATGACCACAATCAAACCGGGGCTCGCCGTCAGTCGCTGCCTGATCTCCTCGGTCAGCGCGTCTGGCGCGACCGTCTTCTTGTCGAGGGCGACGCTTCCGTCGCTGCCCAAGGTGACGACGAGGGAGCGATCTCCCCATGTCTTCGAGTCGGCCGTGTCCGCTCTCGGCAGCCGCACTGGCAGGCCGGCCTGTCGGCTCATGGCCAGAGACGCGATCATGAAGAACACCAGCAAGAAGGCCATGGTGTCTATCATGGGGATGAGCTCGATTCGCGCCTTCTCCGGTGGCCGCCGCCTAATGCGCAACTGGAACCTCCACCCTTTCCCGGGCCGCGGCGAGCAGGTTCTCGAGCTGGGTGGCCCTGAGCTCGATCTCCTCTGTTATCTGGCGCACCTTGTCGCGGCACCAGTTGTAGCCGACAAGACAGAAGATGGCGATTGCGAGGCCGGTCGCGGTTGCAATGAGCGCCTCCGCCACGCCGCCGGTTATCCCGGCCGGGTGACTGGTGCCACTGATTGAGATGATCTTGAAGGCGGAGATCATCCCGAGCACGGTCCCCAGCAGTCCGAGCAGAGGCGCCAGGGTGACGATCGTGTCCAAGACCACGAGACGCCTGTTCAGCACTTGCTGGTCGGCCAGCGTCTGCTCCTCCATCGCAGAGGCGACGGGCTCCTCCCGCAGGAAGGCGCGCAGCCCAGCGGCGAGCACGTTTGCCACGGGCCCGCCGATACGCTCACACTCCGCCAAGGCCTCCGCTCCATCCCCGGCGCGGTAGGCCTGGCGTATCTTGGCGATCAACTGGTCTCCCCCGCGGTCCGCGTTCCTGAGCGCCAGGAATCTCTCCACCAACACGGTCACGGCCAGCATCGAGCAGACTGCGAGCGGCACCATGACGGGCCCGCCCTTGGCGAGGGTGTTCAGGATATCCAGCACCAACTCTCCTCCAGTCCCCGGTTCGGTCGGCCAGACGCGAAGCGTTCGGCCCCGAAAGCCCTTCGGCGCCATTCGGACACGCTATTATCACTGCAAGCTTATTCCACAGTTCCGACCATTGGCTATATCTACACGGGGGGTCGTCGAACTGGGAACGGATGTCACGAAGAGGGTGTTGGGTGGCAGAGGCGCGAGCGGCACACCATACTGCGGGGAGACCCGGCCGAGTGGCCGACGGTAGCGCCTTCGATGGGCCGTGGCTCGGGCCACACATTAGCGCGACTTGCTGTGCGGGCTAGGAATCAGAAGGGAGTCGTGCCGATCTCTGGATGGCGCGGCGCCACCCAAAAGACGTAGATCATCTCGAAGAGGCCGAATGGAAGTGGTAGGGCGAACAGGACGTACCAGCCGATGTGGTCCCGTCGGGCCGCCTTCCAGAAAGCGATGCACTTCCAGAAGTAGGTCCACAGCACTACCAGCCAGGTGATGATCCAGGCCAAGATGATCTGCTGTTCGTCCGGCATCGCTACCTCCGCGAACTCGCCCCGCTTCCCCGCTGGGCGGAATTCTAGCAGATTCTCGGCCGCAGCGGCTGGCCATCCCCGAGCGCACGCGCCCCGCCCTTGGGGGGAGCAGGAGGGGGCGCGGCGCCGTGGAACCCCCAAGGCATCAGCAACGCCGCCCAGGAGGTGCTGCTATGACCGATGAGCAAGGGACGCCTGACGAGCGTCCGATCGGGCAGGTAACGCATTACTTCAGCAAGGCCGGCGTGATGGCAGTTGAGTTGTCGGACACGCTGTCTGTCGGCGATCAGATCCACGTGGTGGGCCACACAACCGACTTCGTCGCCAGTGTCCAGTCCATGCAGATCGAGCACGAGGCGGTGGCGGAAGCGGGCCCCGGCGACTCCGTCGGAATCAAGGTCGAGGAGAGAGCGCGGCCCGGCGATATGGTGTATCGCACTCCGTGAAGGGGCGGGCCAAGCGCGCGCTGAGCCGCCATTGACACGACGCCGCGCCCTCTGATAGACTCCAAGATGTCGGGGCCGCGGCGTGGTGCAATTGGCAGCACGCCTGACTCTGGATCACGAAGTTCTAGGTTCGAGTCCCAGCCCCGCAGCCAGCTGTAAGCAAGGCCCCGTCGTCTAGTGGTCTAGGATACGTGGTTCTCAGCCACGAGATCGCGGGTTCGAATCCCGCCGGGGCTACCACGAATCAGCGAAGCGGGACGTATAGGGCAGTAGCCTTGGGCGCTGATCGTATGGCGCCGTGTCTCCTGCCCTTCTTGCTGGCCCCGGTTTCCCAGCTGAGCGCCGTGAGAGGCAGGATAGGACTGGCTGAGAGATGAAGGGAATTGCCCAGGAATCTTCGGACAGAGTTTCTAGACAGACCAGGTGAGCATGGACGCGATTGAATGGAACCTACCGCCTGAAGAGAGAACCCACCTCCGCGACCTCGCCGGGAAGCAGGCCGAGTACGCCGCGCTCCCTGTCATGGCGGAGCGGAAGCAGATGTGGTACGACCTCAACGACGCCCGACCGGGCGCGCGGCCTCCGGTCATCATCGAGACCTGGACCTTCGACCGCGACTTCATGCCTGCCAGCGTGTTCCGCTGCACCAGTGACGTCGGCCGCGGCATTGAGCGCCAGCTGCTTCGCAACGTCCGCAACCACGAACTCATCGATGACGACAAGGTCATAGCGGACACCTTCGACATCGGGTGGTTCGTCGACATCGACGACTTCGGCGTGCACATCCCAATCGAGTCAGTCCCCGACGGACAGGGCGTCGCAACCGGATATCGCTTCCTCCATCCCATCAACAACCTGGAAGAGGACCTCGCCCTTCTCAAACCGGCAACCTGCCACGTCGACCGGGAACGGACCATGGCCTGGAAGTCCTTTCTCGAAGATCTGCTGGACGGCATCCTGCCCGTTGAGATCCGAACCGGCGCTTTCGGTCGCGGTATGCTCACCCACGCCGTCGTCGGGCTGATGGGTATGGAAGCCTTCTTCGTGGCGATGCACGAGAGCCCCGATGAGACCCACCAGCTCATGGCCTACTTGCGCGACAACTGTCTGCGCGTTATGCGCTGGGCGGAAGCAGAAGGACTGCTGCGGGTCAACAACGGCAACCAAGACAGCTTCGGATCCAGCTACAACTTCACCGCCAAGCTGCCGGCCTCGCGATCGGATGACGGCGCGGTGCAGCTCTCCGACATGTGGGGCTGTGCCAACAGCCAGGAGACCGTGGGCGTCTCGCCGGCGATGTTCCACGACTTCTGCTTCCCCTACTACCGCGACGTCTGCGAGCCGCTCGGGCTGCTCTACTACGGCTGCTGCGAGCCGGTCCACTCCTTCTGGGACGACATCAGCCAGCTCCCCCATCTCAAGAAGGTGTCGATCTCTCGCTGGTGCGATCAGCGCGTTGTGGGCGAAGCCCTCCAGGGCACGGACATCGTCTTCTCCCGCAAGCCCAACCCGAACCTCCTCGGCGTGGATGTGGCGCTGGACGAAGATGGCTGGGCCGCCCACACACGCGAGTCCCTGGAGGCCGCCCCGGGCGTCTTCATGGAGTTCATCGTGCGCGACGTTTACACGGTCCACGGCAACCTGGACAAACCCCGCCGCGCCGTCGAGCTCGCCCGCCGCGAAATCGACCGCCACTACAAGTCCTGACGCGCCCTGATCCCTGCACGCGCCTACTACAGCGCGTCGCCGCTGGCCGGAGGAGTTGTCCGACTGACGCGTGCGGCGAGCTACGACCACTTCCTACCCAAGGCCTCTAGGCCCGCTGCGGCCAGGTCATCCGGACTCATGACGATGTGGAACTCGACATCGGCCTCGAACTCGAGGAACCACGGCTCCGCCAAGGCCGGCACCCTCGATGGGTCAGCCACCTCGACGATCATGATCGCGCTGCGATGCCCGCCGTACTCACTGAAGTAGACCGCTTCGGGCTTCGCGTCTTCGATGATTCCCCCCATCTTCTTGGCGATCGTCCCCTCTCGGACAGCGGCATTGAACTTCCCGTGGGGCAGGTGCACGTGCATCAACATCTTCATCGGGGTCTCCTTTGCTGTGATGGCAACTTCCAGTGGGGCGCTTCGCGGCGATCGCGTGCCGCCGCACCCTCTCCATACTCCCGCCGTTGGGGGCATGCGTCAACGCGAATTCAGAGTTCGCGCGGCCAAACTCAACCGTCTGCAGGAAGACGGCGACAGCCACGCACGGCCACCGGATGCCGTCGCCCATCTGTGGCTGGTGCCGGGACCGGGATGTGAGCTGGGAACACCCGGGATTGCCAGTCTGGTGCGCCACCAGCGGCGCTGGACCGGCGCCCAAGCGGGCGGCCGGTCTGCCAGGACGCCGGTCACATCGATCTCCCCCTGACCGGCGGCCTTGAACGCTATCGCCCCCAATGCTAGTGCCGCCACAGCTGCGGTGGGGCCTCCGCTAGCAGAGGTAGACATGCCTGACTGGTTGGCAACGCGCTGGTCTACTCGCATGCTGCTTCGGTCGCTGCTCCTGGGTCGCGCCTCCTCACACTCGCCGCAAGCCAGATCAACAGCGGGACTCCGTACTCTCCCAGTGTCACCCACCAGATCTCGTTGTGATGGCCGGCGAAGTCATGGGCATAGAAGCCGAAGATGGTGCCGGTGAGCACAAGCCAGGCGAGCGAGCGCTGGAGGCAGAGGAAGGGAAGAGTCCAGGCGAGATACCAGGGGTAGACCGCGGGAGTGAGGAGGAAGAAGCCCATGAGCGCCTGGAGGGATAGGCGGATGGCATCTCGAGTATTGTACGAACGGGGACGCGTGAAGATCAGCCATGCAAGCCAGGCGGCAAGGGCGATTCCACACACCACACGTGCGATTGCATCATGATGGAGCGTCAAGCGGGAGAAGGCAAGGTCGACGAGCGCGAAGACGCTGCTGTTGCCGGTCCACTTCTGAGCGTAGAGCGTGAGACCGCGGAACAGGTCCGTTCCGGCGGAGAGGAACGGCACATAGGCGAGGAACCCGACGAGCAGGAGCGCAAGGAGAAAGTGTCGGCGGTGCGGCTTGGCCGCGAGCGCGAGGAAGGGAACCGCGACTAGGGCATAGCCCTTCGAGAGGACGCTCAGGGCGAGCGACGCACCGGCGGCGACCCGACCCGGCCCGGAGCGCACGAGCAACAGGCGAACGGATAGCACGAGGAAGAAGATGCCTACGCTGTCGAGATGTCCGCGGCCGACGACCTCACACACAGCAAGAGGGTGCCAGGCATAGCAGATGACCCACGCGGCTGGGCGCCCGAGCCGGCGGATGAGATCGGCCAGCAGCAGCACGGTGAGGGCGTCGAAGAGGGCCAGCACGAGCTTGAGTTCGATGACCGGATTGAGGGGCAAGAGGCCGGCGAGGGCAAAGACGTACTGGGCGACGGGGGGATAGGCCGCGGGGACGGACTTGTGCTGCACCAGTCCCCACACCCAATCGTGCAGCGGCGCAAGCTCCGGCGATCTCGGGGAGTGAGCATAGGGATTCATGCCCGCCCGCACGACGCGACCTTCCCAGAGGTAGCGGTACATGTCTGATGAGGCGGGGCCCCGAGCAGGTGCCACCGCGACCCGAAAGAGAAGGCCTGCCAGGATGATCAGCAGCGTCCATCGGCGAGAGGCGGCGGAGCGGGCCCGCCAGATGGAAAGCGTGGGAATGAGGAACACGAGAAAGCCGGCGAACAGCAGCACGAGCTGCTGCGGCCGGTCGGCGAGGGTGCGGTCAGTGTGGGCGAAGGAGCGATAGATCCACCAGAGCAGGGCGGCCGAGGCGAGTAGGATGATCCCGAGGGGCCACTCGCGCCAGGCGGCGCGGGCCGGACACGGAACCGAAGGTCTTCGACGGCCAGTCATAGGCGGACGTCCCACTGCTCGGCGCTTCGAGATGGTCGCGTCAGTCGCCGACGGCGGCCGGAGATCTCAAGTGCCCTTCCGCGTTCAGCGAAGCCTCGCAACAACCTTCGTGCCGAGCCAGGCGCCGGGGACGAGCCCGGCCAAGTACAGCCATCCGCTGATGGCGAGGGAGGGGAGCGCGCTGAACATCCCGCCGATGTTGCAGCCATGAGCGGCCCGGATGCCCCACCCCATCAGAATGCCTCCGAGGAGAGCGACCAGGAGGTCGCCGCGTCTCGATGGCCAGGTGAGGCGGAACTCCTTCTGCAGGAGGCTCGACAGCGCCGCGCCCAGGACGAGGCCCGCGTTGAGCGCGAGGGGGGGAGCAACGGCGGCGAGGGAGACCCCCGGGGCCGACCGCACGACGGAGGGTATCATGGCGAGGGGATAGCCGACAGTCCAGGGGGAAGCGATCGCCATCTGGGCTGTGTTCAGGAGGCCAAGGGCGGCGCCGCCCAACACCGCGGGCGCGGCCAAGGAGGACAGTCGAAAAGGGCGCGTGCCGTCGGCGCCGCCGGGCCGCGGGCCGGTTCGCAGCAGGACCAGCCACAAGGCGCCGAGAGCGAGGGCAGTGAGGGAGACGCCGAGGAAAGGGCCGACCCACTCGGCGACCGACAGGGCCGGCGCCGCCAGCGGAATCCAGCGGGAGAACAGCGGCTCAAAGGGGAACGTGGCGGCGCCGGCCAGGATGCCCGCGAAGACGGCCCAGGCGACGCAATAGCCCTCCCCCAGGCGCTGCAATGTGCCCGCGGCGCACATTCCGGCGACCGTCATGCCGAGCCCGAAGAGCACGCCGCCGAAGAGCGTGCCGATGCCTGCAGAGGGCAGGAGCAGATGGGAGGCAACCGGGAGCCCGAGCTGGTGCCGGGCGGCCATGACCGCGCCGAAGCCTAGGGTGGCCAGCAGGAGCCCAGCCATGATCCCGCTGACCGCCTCGCGGGAGCGCAGAAGGAAGAGCTCGAAAGCGGCCATGGCGAAGCAGAAGCCGGAGCGGTTGAGGATCACCCCGTAGGTCAGGCCGAAGAGCGCGAATATGAGGACAAGGCGGGCATCCATATTCTGCCACTAGTCCGAAGCTGGCGAGGTCGCCTCCCCACCGTCGCCGCCCGGCCACACGGAAGTGAGCGACTATCCCCCGGCCAGAGGAAGAAGGACGGTAATCACGTCGCCGGAACGGAGCCGGCTCGTCTCGAGTTCGTCAACCGTCTGGTTGTTCAAGAGAAGGATGAGGCTGCGGAGGCGGTTGCCTCGAGAGTCGAAGAGCATGGGACGGACCGACTCTCCCTGCTCGTCTGCAAACCGAGCCAACGCTTCCGCCACCGTCAATCCCGCGTAGGGAACGGAGACGAGCTTCTCCCCCACTACTTCCCGCAACGGGCCGAACAGACGCAGCTCCACAAGATCACCATTGGTGCTCACGATTGAACCTCCGGATTACTCTCTATGCCACCGCGAAGGCGGCAGAACTCCTCGTAGTCGATGGGGGCCGTGATCGTCGGCCGGTCGCCGCAGACCGGACAGCCGGGGTCTCGCGGTATCTCGACGGAGCGAAAGCTCATCTCGAGTCCATCGAAGACGAGCAGGCGGCCGATAAGGGGGTCGCCGATACCGAGGATGAGCTTGAGGACTTCGGCCGCTTGGATGCTGCCAACGATTCCGGCGACGGCACCGAGGATTCCAGCTTCCTGGCAGCTCGGGACGAGGCCCGGGGGCGGTGGCTCAGGGTAGAGGCATCGGTAACAGGGTCCGCGGCCGGGCACGATGGTGGTGACGTGGCCCTCGAAGCGCAGGATGCCAGCGTGAGAGAGCGGCTTGCCCTGCATGACACAGGCATCGTTGACCAGGTATCGGGTGGGGAAGTTGTCGGCGCCGTCCACGACGACATCGTAGTCGGCTACCACGTTGAGAACGTTGGCAGAGTCGAGGCGACACTGATGCGGGACGACGCAGACATCGGGGTTGATGCCCTCCATCGTCTCCCGAGCGGAGAGGCACTTCGGCCGTCCCAGGTCGGCGGTGGTGTGAAGGATCTGGCGTTGAAGGTTGCTCAGGTCGACGGCATCCGAGTCGACGAGGCCGATGGTGCCGACGCCGGCCGCGGCGAGGTAGAGGCCCACCGGGGAGCCCAGCCCGCCCGCGCCGACGATGAGCACGCGGCTCTCGAGCAGCTTGCTCTGCCCCTTGCCACCGACCTCCCGGAGGATGATGTGGCGGCTGTATCGCTCGATCTGCCCCTCGGAGAAGTCGCTCATGGAGCGCTCTCCTCAGCGCGCTCGATGCAGATGCGGACAGCGCCGTTCTGCGAGATGGCATGGACAATCCTGTGTCCCTCCATCTTGGCGCTCCTGGGGACGTTGCGCTCCGGGTTCCCCTGATCCACGATCACTTCGATCCTGCGGCCGGGCTCCATCTCTTCGAGACGGAGCTTGGTCTTGACCCAGTTGAGGGGACAGGGAGTGCCCCGCAGGTCGAGGCAGCACTCGGGCGCTCTCTCAGTCATGAGGGACCCTCTCCGCCAATGCAGGGCGATGGGCGGACATGTCCCGGAGGCGCTTGACGATGCGTGGGAACACCTCGAGAAGCCGATCGACCTCTTCAGCCGTGTTGCCCCGCCCCACTGTGATCCGAATGGAGCTACGGGCGATGTCGGGCGGCAGGCCGAGGGCGAGGAGAACGTGGGAGGGTTCGGACACGCCTGAGGTGCACGCGGAGCCCGTTGAGACGGCAAAGCCCTCTTGATCGAGGTCGAGCAGCAGGGCCTCTCCTTCAATGCCGGCGACGCAGAAGCTGGCGCTATTGGGGAGCCTCTGCGTGGGGTGCCCTGTCAACAGCACGTCGGGGATGGCGCCGAGGATACCGCCGATGATCTGGTCGCGCAGTCCGCTGGTATGCGCTGTCTCCTGCTCCATCTCTTCGCCCGCGAGACGGGCGGCCTCGCCGAGGCCGACGATGCCCGCGACGTTCTCGGTGCTGGCGCGCCGGCCGCTCTCCTGGCCCCCGCCATGGACGTAGGAGGTGATGGTGACGCCGTCGCGCATGAAGAGGGCACCTACCCCCTTGGGACCGTAGAGCTTGTGGGCGGAGAGGGAGAGCAGATCGATGTTCATCCGGCGGACGTCGATGGGCACGTGCCCGACCGTCTGCACGGCATCCGTGTGAAAGAGAACGCCGCGCTCTCTGCAGACAGCGCCGATCTCGGCGATCGGCTCGATGGTCCCCATTTCATTATTGGCATGCATGACGGAGACGAGAATGGTCCGATCGGTGATGGCGGAGCGGACGGCATCGGGATCGACGAGACCGGCCTCATCGACCGGCAGGTGAGTCGCGCGAACACCGACGCGCCCGAGATGCTCGACCGTGTCATGGATGGCATGGTGCTCGATGGCGGAGGTGATGATGTGATCGCCCTTGTCCCCCAGCGCATGCGCGACACCGGCCAAGGCATGGTTGTCGGCTTCCGTGCCACTGCCGGTGAAGACGATCTCGTCCGAATCGGCCCCAAGCAGTGTGGCCAGGTGCGTCCGAGCCCTTTCGACGCCCTCCAGCGCGGCCACGCCTTCCAGGTGGAGGCTCGACGGGTTGCCCCAGTGCTCAGTGTAGTACGGCAGCATCGCCTGGAGCACTTCGGGTCGCGTTGGCGTGGTCGCCGCGTGGTCGAAGTAGACGCGTTCCATGCGATCCCCTTGTACCGGATTCATCGCGCCGAGCAGTGCTCGACGGCCGGCCTCACTTCCATATTATATGGTAACGAGGGAGGTTACGCCCGTGTGAACATCCCGCGAACAATTGCCGTCTCTCCCGGTCGGCGGAGGGACTGGCGCAGGCGGCTCACAGAGCCACTCGCATCGCACGCGGCGGGCAGGCCGACACACACAGCTCACAGGCGACGCAGTCGCCGGCAGAGAAGCCGACCTCTTGAGTGCCGATATCTCTCGACAGAGCGCCTGTCGGGCACATCGTCACGCAGGCGCCGCACTGGGTGCACCGCTTCTCGTCCCGGACGACGTCCCTCTCCAGCGGCTGGACCTCGAGTCCCTGCGCTCCGGCCCAACTGAGGGCGTCCCGGATGCTGCCTTCCTCTCCCTCCAACCCGAGGACGATCACGCCCTCCGAGCGAGGAGTGATGGTGGCCCGCAGGATGTTGAACTCCAGGTCATACCGGCGCACCATCTGGGAGACGAGCGGCGCTTCGATGAGGTGCCTGGGGTAGTGAACGACAACGCGGCGTGTTGCCATCGGTCAAACCTCCTCTTCCACTTCACGCTCCGGCAGGGGCTTGAAGGTGAGCCCCGAATCGACGGACGGGAGCGGCTGCACCGGTTCGGACAGCAGGAAGTGCCCCGTCTTGATCCAGTCCTTGAGGATCTCGGTGATCTCCTTGGCCTTGGGATAGCTGGAGAGCGAGCCGGTCGGGACTTCCTTGCCCTGCACCGCTATCTTCCCATTCTTCAGCTCCCGGTAGCTGACGTGGCCCAGAGGCCCTCCCTCGCCATAGGGATAGCCGCGGCTGTAGTCCACAACCGGCGCGACTATCTCCTCGTCTTTTATCGCGGTAAACCGGGCCATCTCTTCATCGAGCACCGGTATTGCTGCGCCGAGGCCCACCTGCAGCGATGCACCGTACCCATACATGCTGACTCCGACGATCCACTCCGAGCTCATCTGCTTCATGTCGCCGACGACTGACAGAGTGCCCGCGCCGGCCTTTGGAATCTGCTTGTCGGTGCGCGCGACCGTGGGGTTGTGCTGTGTGCCCTGCCAGAAGACGTAGCCGGCTGCCCCGCCGAGGAAGATCCGAGTGCCGATACCGATGGTCCGGTAGGTGGGGTCGTTCAGCAGCGGGCTCAGCTGGCCCGCCGAGCAGTAGTTGGCACTCCCCAGGTCCGCCTTCAGCACGCCCATGTAGGTGTAGATGTCTCGCTCCGGGTCCAAGTTGACGGCAACGTTGTAGTTCTGGTAGGCGTTGCGCGGGTTGGACAGGACGCACTCATTGAGATCGGCGATGTTGATCCATGTGTCCAGGTGTTGCCGGGGGTAGCAGTCAGTTCCATAGGCAACGGCGCGCAGCCGAACGTCCTTTCCCGCGATGAGCTCCTCGATGACGTGCCCCCCACCGTACGCGAACTCCCCGGGGTAATCGCGATTCAGGGGATCGCCCTCGGCCATCTCGGTCGCACCGATGTAGATGTCCACGGCCGCCAGGCCTGCGTAGGCGGGGACTTCATTGAGCCAGGCCTTCTGGATCTTCATCCGTGGGGTCGCATGCCCGACGTTGATGAGCGCCCCGGATGAGCACATCGGGCCGAATGTGCCCGTTGTCACGACATCGACGTGTGCTGCCGCCTTGGTGGCGCCCTCCTCCTCCACGATGTCGATCATCTCTTCCGCGGTGACGACGACGACGTCGCCTGCTGCTATCTTCTCGTTGATCTCTCTGATCGTCTTAGCCATGGTATCCTCCGTCTGGTCTCGAAGTGCACTCAATGGATCGCGGTTCGGCGACCCTGATTGCTGACTGCCGGGGGCCCCTGCCCTCCAGGCGGGCGAGGCAGGGCGCTCTCCGGCGACGTGCTACTCGCCGAACAAGTCTCCTGACAGGTACCGCTCACCGGTGTCCGGCAGTACGACGACCACGGTCCGGCCGTCGTTCTCAGGCCGGCCTGCAACCTGCACGGCCACGTGAGCTGCGGCGCCGGCTGATATCCCACACAGGACGCCCTCCTCAGCCGCGAGTCGCCGCGTCATGGTGACGGAGTCATCCTCTTCGACTTGGATGATCTCGTCGACCACTTCAAGGTCGAGCACATCCGGCACGAACCCCGCGCCGATGCCTTGTATCTTGTGACGGCCGGGCTCCCCCCCCGAGAGGACCGGCGACTTAGTCGGCTCTACAGCAATGTATGTGATGTCGGGCTTGCGGGGCTTCAAGGCCCTGGCAACGCCGGTTATCGTGCCGCCGGTACCGATGCCGGCCACAAACACGTCCACGTTTCCCTCGCTGCCTCGCCATATCTCCTCCGCAGTTGTCTGCTCATGGATCTCGGGATTGGCCGGGTTCTTGAACTGCTGAGGCATGAACGAGTTCGGCCTCTCGGCAAGCAGCCTCTCAGCTTCGCGCACCGCCTCGCTCATGCCGCCTTCGGCTGGCGTGAGCACGAGTTCGGCGCCGTATGCTTGCAGCAGCCGTCGCCGCTCCACGCTCATGCTCTCCGGCATTGTCAGCAGGAGCGAGTAACCGCGGGCGGCCGCTATCATCGCCAGGCCGATGCCTGTGTTCCCGCTGGTCGGCTCGATCATCGTCGTCTTGCCCGGCTCGATCTTCCCCTCCCGCTCTGCCGCGTCGATCATCGAAAGACAGATACGATCCTTGACGCTTCCGCCGGGGTTGAAGGACTCCAGCTTCGCGAGCACAGTGGCACCGACATCGTCGGTCACGCGTCGCAGCCGCAGCAGCGGCGTCTCACCTATCAACTGGTCTATGCTCTCTGCGATTCTCGACTTGGGCATGGCAGCACGCCTCTTTCTTGTCCGCGCCCTGGGGGGCGACGGACCTTGGAGTGGACCCGCGGTGAGAATCAGTCTGCGGGCATGGACTTCGCGAGGGGAACGGCAGCCGGGATCCGAAGCGTGGCGCCGTTGAGAACGACTGGGATCGATGGATCGTTATGCTGAGCGCCGCCTCGGCTCACGGGCCGACAGGCCGCCGCGCGCCAGCGTCAATAGCCGGTGCGCGAGCGGCTATGGCATGCACATGCGGCAGCGGTCCTGTGAGCGCGTGTGGCCCAGCATTACATTACGAGAGTAACGTCTCCCCCGGTCCATGTCAAGTGGCGTTTGCGCTTTTTCTGTAACTCGGCCCTAGGCCGCCCTCTGCATGGCGAGGCGGTAGATCTGGCAGGCCTCGCAGCGGGACTCGCGCCCGTCTCTCCTGGCGATCTCCCAGCAGCGCTTGCCGGGGGACTGCGCTACGGGACACTCTGCCCTGACCTCCTCGGGGCAGTTCGTGAGCTGCCAGCAGGCGGGGAGAGATATGAGGCGAGCCACCTCTGCGAGGTCATAGCCCTGCTCGTTGACCAGCTCGCGAATGCGGCTAAGCCAGCAGACATCGCTGAAACTGTAGAGGCGCTGGTTGTTCTTCCGCGCCGGCACCACCAGCCCGCGCTCCTCGTAGACGCGCACCATCCTCACGCATACGCCGAGAAGCTCAGCGACTGCGCCAATCCGCATGACGGGCTTGTCCATGTCAGGCGCGTAGTCGCGGGTCGCACACCGCGGCCGCATGGTTTCACCTTCCAGACAGGCACTGTCGGCGCCTCAGCCCGGCAACTCATCGAAATGCCCGTCGAAACGAGTTGCATGTATGCTACAAGTTACCCAGAGCCACGTCAACTCGAGGAGCCCCGCCCGGCCCCGAATGCCACGGCTCCCCCGGCGACAAGCGGCACACCCCGACCAGGCCCATCGACGGTCTGCGTTCACTCATCTCCTTGTCCTTCCCACCGCTGCTGCGCCAACCTGGCGATGCCTCTGTATTCCTCGGAGGTACCCTCCTCCTGAGCCCATCAGTTCCGTTCTCGGTCCAGAATGCGTACCTGCGTGGGTTGACAGCCGCACATTGTGTTGGGGCCCGCACACAGCTTGCCACTTCCATCCCCGTCTCGCTCGGCACAAGGGGTAGAGTCTAGTATCTTGCCTTTTGGTGGGCGCCGCGAAAGGGGACACAGATGAGGCCCCATTTGAGAGCACCAAGTGTGACGCTACTAGTCTGTCTGTCGATCGTCCTGTCCGTAACATCCGGGGAGGCACGGGACCGACGCGGAGAGGCCCTCAACCTCCAGGCCACAGAACGGGTCATGGTCGGCTTCTCCGACATGCCTGGCCCTGCTGATGTCGCCGCGATTCAAGCCGCCGGCGGCATCATTCGCGCAGCCTATGCGCGCTTTCCGGTGCTGTGCGCCGAACTACCAGTCCAGGCCGTCAACGGTCTGCAGAGGAACCCCCACGTGCGGTACGTGGAGTTGGATCACCTTCGCTACGTTTCGGCTCAGACCCTCCCGTGGGGCGTCGATCACATCGATGCCGATCTCGCCTGGGCCACCACGCAAGGAGAAGGCGTCAGGGTGGCGGTTCTCGACACGGGTGGCGATCCCGACCACCCTGACCTGAGCTACGCGGGTGGCGTAAACTTCGCCGGCTGGCGTAGGGACGGCTCAACCGGCTCCAGATGGTGGAACGACGGCCATGGCCACGGCACCTGGACCAGCGGAACCGTCGGGGCCCTGGATAACGGCATAGGAGTTGTTGGCGTGGCACCGGCGGCTTCGGTCTACGCGGTCAAGGTTCTCAGCAACTCCGGCTCGGGCTGGGACAGCGACATTGCTCAAGGGATAGACTGGGCCATCGGCGCAGGCATGGATGTGATCTCGATGAGCCTGGGTGGTCCGAGCTACTCGGCTGCCCTCGCCGACGCCTGCCAGAGCGCCTGGAACGCCGGGATCCTGGTGGTCGCCGCCGCCGGCAACGAAGGCGATGGCAACCCGGCTACGGAGGAGGTCTCCTGGCCTGCCGCCCTGCCCACCGTGATGAGCATCGGCGCCTCCACTTCGGCCGACGGCCTCGCCTCCTTCAGCAATACCGGCTCACACCTGAGCCTCGTGGCGCCCGGTGTGTCGGTCCACTCCACCTACAAGGGCGGCACCTATGCCACCTTCAACGGGACTTCCGGCGCCTGTCCGCATGTCGCCGGTGCCGCCGCGCTGGCGCTGTCCGCAGACCCGACACTCACCAACGCTGAAGTGCGTTCGCTGCTCACGGCCACGGCCGTGGATCTGGGTCCTGCGGGATGGGATGGGGGCTTCGGCTATGGGTTGGTTGACGCCTTCGCCGCGGTGGGCGGAGTGGCGACCCCGGTGCTCTACGACGCCGCCGTCACCAACCTGTCGGCCCCGGGCACGGCAACCGTCGGAGATCTCGTGAGCGTCGACGTGGAAGTTGCCAACAACGGCGCCTACACTGAGACCTTCTTCGTGACTGCAATTGACTCGATCGACGGCGAGGAGTTCGGCTCAGAGAGCGTGACCCTCGCTGCAGGCGCCAAGACGACCCGGGGATTCACTTGGGACACGGCGGGTAACAGCGTAGGGGAGCACGTCGTGCTCGCGTGGGTCACGCTGGCGGGCGATGAGCGGCCCTCGAACGACTCTCGCAGCGTCGAGATCGTGCTCAGCGCCGTGCCGCCGCCCGCTACAGGGCTCGACATCAGCGTCACCACCGATAAGTCTGTCTACAGGCGAGGCGAATGGATCTACATCACCGTGCTTGCCACGGACGGCGGATCACCCGGGGTTCCGCTGGCCGGGGTGTATAACTTCGTCGAAGTGCTCACCGCCTCAGGCAACCTCTACATCGGCGACGCCTTTACCGGCCCCGATGGCCGTACCGTCTATCGGCTCAAGCCGAAGCCGCGTGACGGCGTGGGCACCTACCTCGTCTTGGTGCTCGGCGACAGTGGGCTATATCAGGACGCCGACAGCACTAGCTTCGAGGTAGTGCGATAGGCTGGCTCCGAGAACGGGAACGAGCCCCCAGCAGGGGGGCTCGTTCTCCGTTTGCAGTGCTCTGCCTCTGTCAGGCGGCTGTGGCACAGTCGTTGACCGCCCAGGCAGGCTTGCTGGGGCGGGTAACACAGGCGTCAGCGATTCTGGCCGTTCTGACATTCCACGCACGACCTCGGTCAAACGCGCCACGACTTGCTCGGCCGTGCCCCGGGCAGAGACGTTGCGCATCCGTACCAGTGGTGTGGCAACCAGCAACAGTGTTCACCCTTTTGCCAGGTTTCCTTCACTGCTTCTACGTGCCTCTCGTGGACACTGCGGGTACTTGCCCGGGTCCAGCGGATGGGTGCCGGAGGGGAGCCGGGGGCCGCCGGCCAGGATCGGGTTGATGAATGCGGAGGTGGATGCAGCATGGCAAGAAGGATGCTGAAGGTCGTTGGGATCCCAGTTGTGGTGCTCGCGGCTATTGTTGCGATGTTCTTGGTGGCACAGGCAAATGCCGACTCTGACATCGGGTACGCCGTGCTGAAGCTCATCGCCGGCGAGTCCGGGACCGTGCCGTTGGGAGCGGCGCCGTTGGGTGTGGCGGCCGGACAGGGGATGTCCGGACAGAGCTGTGGGGGCAGCGAGGGTGGTTCGTGCTCGACGGAGAGTGGCGGCTCGTGTTCGACGGGCGCAGACGCGTCAGAGCACTCGTGCGACAAGTGCGCGTCTACACACGTGGAGGAAGAAGCCAACCCAGAGGGCACCAGCGCGCGGACCCCCGCAACGGCGGACGGGATGCTCGGCGAGGCGGTAGGCGGATCGACCGTCGAAGACTAACCACCGCGAGTGCTCAAGACCTAGCCGCGTCTGAGTCGGGGAATGTCCGCCTCGCGGCTCCCGGGATCGGGAAGAGGCCGGTCGGCTCAAGCGAATCGGTCGCTGTCCCTCTCGAGCTGCGCCAGAGTGTATTGCACGTCGCGCAGCAGTGATGTCAGCAGAAGGCCGAGGCTAGCGACGGTGAGAAGCTCCGGCCAGAACGAGCGGAAGTGGATCGACTCGGAGCAGACCACGGCCATAGCAAGGCAGGCCGCCGATGCAATGGGGAGCCAGAACCGTTGACGGGCGATGGCCATTGCCGAAGCGATCCTCGGTTCAGACCGGCCGTCCACCCCGAGCCTGCGTGGAGCGATCGTCTGCACGAGTCGTAGCCCCTACACGAGCGCTAGTTGCTCCTGCTGGCTGCGCAGCAAGGAATCGACCTCGGCGCGAAGCAAGTCGGAGTTGATGCCGTCCAGGAGCATCAACCGATCGCCCTCGGGCAGTCGCGCCAAGTACTTCGCCAGTGCCCCCGTGCCCGTCACTCTCATACAGACGCGAAAGGCCTCCCCCCAGCATACCGGTCTGGCTTCGCTCATCAGCTTCCCCTCCTGTAGTTGTGTCGGCCTCGCACCTGCCTCCCGTCGGTGCGAAGACCCGGAGCTCGGAATTCCACAGAATCCTGGCTCGCAGTTGGGTTCTTCCACACTTCTCGCGCATCCCAGAGGCATTTGTTTAAGCAAGCCCTTGACTATTGACAGAGCTCCCCGCTGTGGGAGGGTGCAGGACCGTCGGAATGCACGGCGACAGACCTCTGGTGCAGCACGACCCCGGCTGAGCTCGGGGTCCCGACGGGCACTGTGGGGCCTTCACGGCGATCTCCTCTCGAGGCGGGGGCCGAGGCCGTGGCCGCAGCAAGTGGGGCGTGCCCAGAGGGCGAGGAGGGCTGCGGCAAGGCCGAAGAAACGCGGAGGGCGTGTGCGCCCTCCGCATTCCAGCGCTCTGCAGTTTGGTTCGAGGGACTACATCATCAGGTCGAAGGCGCGGGCTATGTAGACGGCCATCTGGTCTCGGGTGACGACCCCCTCCGGATGGTAGTTCCCGTCTCCGTAGCCCTGCACGACCCCGTGCTCGTAGCAGTACTCGATGTGCTTGTAGGCCCAGAAGTCAGAGGCCACGTCGAGGAAGGTCGCCACAGCTGGCGGGTTATAGTCGGCCAGGCCCGCTTCGCCCGTGGGCGTGGCGATGGAGCGCGCGATGTAGACGGCCATCTGCCCGCGGTCCACCTCCAGCGCTGGCTTGTACTCTCCGTCCAGATATCCCTGGACGACGTTTTGCAGCACCGTGTACTCGATGTAGTCGAAAGCCCACTGATCGGTCGGCACGTCTGGGAAGCTCGGCTCGGCCGGTCCCGTCGGGACATTGTCGTCGCCGCCGGCAAGGCTGCGCGCGATGTAGACGGCCATCTGGTCCCGGCTCACTGGCAGCAGCGGCTTGTAGTCTCCCTCGGCGTAGCCCGCGACAACCGCCGCGTCGACACAGGCCATGATCTCCTCGAACGCCCAGTAGTCCTCGGGGACATCGGTGAAGGTGATCAGATCGATCGTGTCGGTCGCCTCGGGCGACGCGTTCCCGACGGCGTCGCGACACTGGAGCCCGACGGTCTTCGTCCCCCTGTCGTGCGAGAGCTTCCACTCCCTCGAGGTCGCGAATGGCTCCCACTCGGTCCAGGCCTCGGTCTCGTTCCGGAGGCGCATTTCGGTCGCGTCGGTCGCGGTCAGCGTGAGCGTCACGACGCGTGCAGCGCCCTCCTCGATCACGATGCTCACATCTGCAGGCGCCGTCGCGTCGAGCAGGATCTCGTCGTAGTTCTCGGCCGATAGATCGACGCCACTTCTCCCTTGGATGGAGACTCGCTTGATGCCGTCCCCGGCTGACAGCGTCCATGCCCGCGCGGTGCTCGCCGACTCCCAAGCCGTCCAGGCGTCGTCTTCGTTCCTGAACCGCAGCTCCGGGTAGTCACCCGGATCGATGGACAGCGTCACGGCAGGAGACGTCGTGTAATCGGCGTCGCCGTCGATCACCAGGATCGGCGCTTGCGGCGAAAGCTGCTGACCGCGCACGAATATGTCGGGCCCGCCGTTCGTGTCGAGCAGGACGAGATTATCGGCGTAGGAGTCGAACGCTGACGTCAGCCCGTCGCCGCTCAGCGCCACCGAGTAGAAGCCGGCGTCATCGTTGCCCTGCTCGCCGGCCGTCGATACGGAGACGCGGGTCGTCGTTCCCCCGACTCGGTCGCGCACGAACACATCCCAGGCCCCGTTGGTGTCGCCGGCGACGAGGTTGCTCGCCAGCGACGCGAAGGCGACGTAGCGCCCGTCATCGCTGATGGCGAGCATCCACGACTCGCCTCCCGAATCCTCGTCGCCCTGGGCGCTCGCGCTGGATATCGACACGAGTTCTGTTCGCCCGGTGAGGAGGTCTCGCACGAACACGTCGCACTTCCCGTTCGTATCACCCGGCACCAGATTGCTTGCATAGGACGCGAACACCACATACCGGCCGTCCGGCGTTACCGCGGTTCCCCCCGCGGCGTCGCCGTTGCCCTGCGCGCCTGTGATATCCGCCACTGACACGCGGGCAGTGGTCGGCGTGACCGCGTCGCGGAGGAACACGTCTGAGTATCCATTCGTATCGCCGGACACGATGTCAGTGGCGTTGGATCGGAAGGCGACGTACCGGCCATCGGGACTCATGCTCGGCTTCATTGATGTGCCGTTGGGAGAATCGCCCTCCCGAGACACGGAGACGGCCGTCACCGACGGACTCGGAGTCGCTAGATCGGCCAGGTAGATCCCGGGCCAGCCGTACTCTTCATCGAGGATGAGATTGGTGGCCTCAGACTGGAACGCCACATACCGGCCGTCGCTGCTGATGGCGCAGGCCGTCGATTTCTCGTTCGCGGGCCCGGTCGGCGACACCGACACAAGCAGTGTCAGCTCTGTCTGCAGGTCGCGCACGAAGACGTCCATGTACTCGTTCGCGTCGCCGGACACGAGGTCGTTCGCCATGGAACAGAACGCGACGTAGCGCCCGTCGTCGCTGACATCGGGATACATCGAGTGGTTGTTCCCTGGCTCGCCGGCGTCTGACCTCGAGATTAGTTCAATCGTGCCGAACAACCGATCTCGCACGAATACGTCGAAGAACGAGTTCTCATCGTCCGCCACGATGTTCCCCGCTCCGGAATAGAAGCACACGTATTGGGCGTCCGCGCTGAGGGACGCACCCCAGGACGGCCCGTTGGCCGAGCCGCCGTAATCCGTGAGACTGGCGCGCTCCGTCACCACCTGCGCGGCAGCGGGGATTGCCACCAATCCTAACACACAGAGAATCAGCGCTGGTCGCAGTATCCGTCTCCCCAGCATGTCGTCTCCTTGTCGAGTCGTACTCCCCCAACGTAAACATCTGCCATTTCAGGCCCGCAAGAGAATATTCCATGGAGAATGGCCCCGCCCGTGCCGGATCAGCAACGGGCCGAGCCCCCTACGGCAGACGGTCTTTCTCGCAGACCGATGATAGTCAGTCCCGGCCAGGCTAGAGTAACATTCCCTCTTTGAGGTCGTTTGACGCCATCAGGCAATTTCCCTAGACTCCCACCGCAGCCGCACGTCGACCGACATGCAACCAGGAGGCATGCAGAATGCTCCCCATTGAGGATCGGATTGGAATCTCGACTCACTTCATGCCGAGCGCCCACGGCGAAGACATCTACGACGCCATTCGGATGGTTCACGAGGCCGGCTTCGCCGGCTTCGAGGTGGTCCCAACTCTGGATCAGGCGCAGCTCGGCTACCCGGAGAACTACCCGAATGTCGGCCTCGATCTGCTCGAGGCCTCGGAGGCCGACCTCGACCGGCTGAAGGAGGCGCTCGGCGCCTTCAAGTGGACCACCATTCACTCGCCCCACCTCGACTGGAACCAGGCCAGCGCCAACCGGCACTTCCGCAAGCTCACCTGGGAATACTACGACAAGTGCGTCGAGCTGGCCGTGCACCTGAACGCGGCCGCGATGACCTTTCACATGGGCGGCGGCACGTGGGGCTACCAGCGAAGCAAGCAGACCGCCTGGCAGTACCTACGAGGTCGGTGGCTTCGACATACTGAAGTTCGTCTGCGACCGCGTGGAGGGCTGGGGCATCAACATGGACATCGGCCACGCCTACATGAGCGTGCATGAGGATGAGCCCTACTTCCGCTTCTTCGACGAGTTCAAGGGCCGCATGGCCGAGATCCACCACAACGGGGTCAACCACTACTGGGGCCGCTACATGGAGCACCAGCCGCCCCACCTCAACAACATGATCGACTTCCAGCGCACCTACGAGCGCCTGCGCGACGACGGCTACGAAGGCCCGATCGTGTGCGAGATTCAGGGGATGGACATCGCCCAGGTCATCCGCCACTGCCAGGAATCCAAAGACATGATCTCCGGCATCTGGCACGGCACGCTGAGCATGAAGAACCGGTGGTACGAAGCGACCTAGAGGCCATTCCAGAACTCTTGAAACCAAGACCCTTCGCTGCGCTCAGGGTGACACTTACGCCAGCAGCCTCTTGCGTGTCATTCTGAGCGAAGCGAAGAATCTCGGGTGCAGGGCAAGGCAGTTCGGGGATGAGTTCCAGCCAGCAACCTCCGGGAGGCTGAGCCGCTCAGCCGCGCCTCCGCTGCCGCAGAGACGATGTGCTCACCCTCGTGTCCCGAGGGTCACGGATAGACGTGCTTCAGGGCCCCGGTCTGGGGGTCGAGGAGCGCAAGGCCCACTGGCTCTCGCTGCAGGACGACGAGGCGGTCTTGGCTATCCACGCCGGCTACCCGATCGTCGGGCGAGAACTGGGGAAAGACGGCGCTGAGCGGCCGCGCGTTCCCCTGCGCGTCCACCAGGCAACACACTGACACCAGGGCGGCGTCACCTACGGGGAGGACACTGATGTTCCCGCCCTGCACAATGTCCGCCGGCAGCTTCATCACAGTCGGCTCCTTCTGCCCCACCTGCCAGCGCAGTCGTGACCCGGCGTACAACGTGCGGCCGTCCTTCGACCAGATCAACCGGGTGAAGAAGATATCGTTCTGGGTCATCTCCGCCTCCAGCGTCGCCTGCGGTTCGTCGAGCCGGTAGACCCAGGTGCGCATCAGGCCGGTCCGCGTCTGCCCCGGCGCTATCTCCAGCCGGCAGATGGCGAGCCGGCGTCCATCCGGGGAGGGCACGAGTCGGTGGTTCTGGTGCTCCCAGCTTCCCCGCGCGAAGTCGCCCGGCCGGCGCAGGACTGGCGAGCGTGACCCGTCGGCGGGGCAGTATCGCAGGACCTCCCCACTTCTCTCGAGGAGGTAGATGGCGTCGCCGCCGGGCACCCAGGCCCAGTCTGTGAACACAGTGTAAGAGAAGGCCTCCCGGTACTCACCTTTTCGCACGTACTGGTGGTGTTTCCAAAGCTCCAGTTCCCGTCGTTCGGACCCGTCCGGGCGTAGTGTGAGGAGAGCCCCTTCGTATGTACTCCCCCCGTGAGTCTGCTTCACGACTGCGAGCCAGTCACTGCGCGGCGACCACCTCATCTCATACGGGTCGCCCGCAGGGCCGGCGGCCCCCGTACCTACGGGATCAAAGTCCAGTCTCTCAAGTTCCTGGTGCCGAACGACGTCCCAGATGACAGGCAAGCCCTCCCGGATGACAGGACGGCCCTCGGGCCCAGGCAGGCAAGGCCTGCCTGGAGAGAAGAGAACCGCATAGCGATTGTCGGGGGAGAGCAACACTTGCTTGTGGCCCGGCCACCAGGCGAGGTCGCGCCCGCTCTTCAGGTCCACGAGCACGGTCACGGTCGCCCCCGGCACCCATTCGACCGCCTCCTGTACCTGCAAGGCCACTGTCTCGCCGTCGTCGGACATGGAGAGAAAGGAGCCGATCGCCTGCACCTTGCTCCGCTCATAGCCGCTGGCCGACCCCGCCGCAACACACATCAGCAGCAACACACACGTGCCGAGAGGCAAGTATCGCATTGGCATCCCCCATGTGCGCTCCCGCATCTCACACCACACGGCTCCCCAGGCCTTCATCCGTTTTGACCTGTTCTGACCATGCGTTGTTCCGTGCTATGCGGCTACCGAAGCGACGAAGTCGCCTCTTCATGCTGCTGCAGAGCAGCGGCCAGGAACTCGCCGCGAGCCACGATTCTGGGTGGAGAACCGTCTGTTGGCACAGCATGAAACTCGACCGAATCTACGTATGGCCCTGAGCACTGGACGATGATCTCCCCCGCGGAGGCCCAGGCATGGCCGCCCACCAGGGACCCCACCTCGGGTCGGAGGAGGCGCGCGCTCAACCGGCCAAGGTCCACGATCCGTAGGGCGCCGTCTGGTGAGACGTACGCAATCGCATCCCCCTCAGGCGACCAGGCAAGACGGGCGGAGCGGAGCGGCCACGCCGTGTCAGTCTCTGTTCCCCTCTCGACGTCAACTACGTCGAATGCAAGCTCCCACTTGCCTGACTCCCCCCAGCGCCCGTGGACGTAGCCTACCTTCGCGTCACAGGGGCCGGGGAACACCGCGTATACGCCGTTCGTAGTCCCAACCACACTGGTGTCGATCTTGCCGTCTGCGGACACCCTCACGAGGCCAATCTGGTTGCCGACGCCGCCGTGAGGGTACGGAAAGGTGAGAACGCGTCCGTCCTGATCCCAGACGAAGCCGAACGTGGCCGAGCCGCGATCCACGACCCAAGAGGCCACTTCTTCGCAGTGCGGCAATGAGAGGAGCGATAGCTTGGTCTTCAGTTCTCCTGGAACAGCTAGCCGAGAGATCGCCAGCCATTCGCCCGATTGGCTGACCGCCGCGTTCCAAATCCCGAATCCTTGCTCCTCGAACACGAACTCACGCGTGCCCTCCGCGGGCCGGAACAGCCAGACCTGAGTCCTCTCATTGGCTGTGTCCCAGTGCACGTAGGTCAGAGCCGATGAGTCAGGAAGCCAGCGGAGTGTCCGGATGGGGATCATGTGGACAGTCGCGACGTGTACGAGCGTGTTCGCCTCTCCCGCCGATAGGTCGAGGAGCCAGAGCGAGTCAGTCCCTGTTCTGTGGGCCAACACGGCGAGAAAGGCGCCGTCAGGCGATGCAGACGCAGCCATGACGCGCCATGCCTCTGGGTCGATCTGGACCGCCGCCCGGGACGCCGCCTCCGAGGGCACAGTGGACGATGGATGGGAGCATCCTGACAGCACGCTCGCAAGTACGACAAGCAGGACCAAGCAGAGCGGGAACGGACCGCGACAACGCAACGCGCCCCTGCTTCTCCCGCAAAGCGGCGTTCGAGGTGAGTTGCACTCCCGCTGTTCGCGTTGGTGCATTCCTGCACTGCCCCCTCTGTCTCTGGCGCTGATCCCCTCGCGGACAAGAGTGCGGATAATCCAGGGCCTTGCGAGTCTGGCCGAGAGCCAATTCCGGATGAACAGGCGCCGCGCAGCCGGCCCAATTCTAGCATCCCCGGCCCATCGGTGACAGAGCGCCCATCCGCTCCAGGCTGACGGC
>JALGXW010000022.1 GCA_029821875.1 Candidatus Hebobacterum abditum
CTTCTCCTCCGGTGCCGAGTCGATCTGCTCATAGGCCAGCTCGTCCGCCATGCCCACCGTCGACAACAGATGCGTGATCGCCGACGTCAGCGTCGTCTTCCCGTGGTCCACATGCCCAATCGTCCCTATGTTTACATGCGGCTTCGTTCGCTCAAACTTCGCCTTCCCCATCGTCTGTGTCTCCCTGTCGCAGGTTGCTCGCGCGGAATCAGAGGCAGGAACGAGATGTACTTCCCCTCGTCTCTTCGGCCGAATTATACCGATACGGCTATCCGTGTCAAGGCGATGTCGTACAGTAGGACGCAATCGGCTCTCGTCGGCCCCGAGCCGCACTGGCGAGCACTCGATGTACGGCCCTGGGACACTGTTACTTCTCTTCGATTGTCTCCTGCACCGGGGTGCCGAAGTGCCGCCCTCCCGACTCGATGTACGCGAGCACCTGATCTCCGGGCTTGAGCGTCGCCACAGACACGGCTTCCCCCGCCGGACTGGTCAGCCTGATGGTCTCCGCGTTCTGGAGAACCAGAGAGACCGCCGCGCCGCCGGCCTCGGCCTCCACCAGGAGCAGTGGCCGGCGCTCGATCTTGTTCCGGCCGACATAGCCTATAGCAGTCGAGCCCTCATGACGGACGAGTAGGACTTCATCCCCTGCCTTGAGCTCTGACAGATACTTCGTTCGTCCCTCCGGCAGAAGGACGTAGGCATGGACCGCACCGGCGTTGACGCGGAACGGCCGCGGCGCCACGTACGGAGTCTCGAGGCTTTCCGAGTGGACGAGAAGGAAGGCCTGGCCGCTGTTGCCGACCAGCATTCCCTCCCCCGGACCCATCGTGGTGCATGTGTCCACACACGCGCGGTCTCCCATGCCGAGCGGCCGCACGGTCTTCACCTCTGCAGTCTCAAGTTCCAGCGTTGGTGACAAAGAGTGCACGAGGGCCACTGTCTTGCGGACCTCGGCCGGTGAGCGCGTGTCGAGCACAACACCGTCGACGCCCTTCTCCAACACTTGAGTCACGAGCCTTGCCTGCTCTGCGCCGGCGACCTCGGCCATGAGGCCGCCGCGTCGGGCGATCAGGTTCTCCAGCGGAATGACCGTCCAGTCGGAGGTGCGCAGCACAACTGTCTTGTCGAGGTGCGAGGTCGCCACCTTCTCCTCGTCCGACTTGCCGGCGATGTCCATCCAGATTACGTCCTTGTCCGTCTTGATGTCGCCATCGGAGGCGACGGTCGCCAGCGCGCCCAGTTCCTTCACCTTCGGCGAGTCGCCCTTCGCAACCACAACTGCGTCGGCACCGCTTTCCAGGGCGGCGATGGCAAGCTGCTTATCCCACGGGTCTACCTTGACCCACGCCCGCTTCATCGGCGCGACTCCAGAAATGTGTTGCTTTCCTCGACCGACGCGCCCTCGTGAACTATCATGCTGATGGCGCGTACCATGCCCTCTGGGTCGGCGTGCTGGAAGGCGTTGCGGCCGATCGACGCGCCGGCCCCTCCCGCCTTCACTGACCCCGCCACCATCTGCAGCAGCTCTTCGTCGGTCTCCACCTTCTCGCCGCCGGCGATGACCACAGGAATCGGACAGCCCGAGACGACCTCCGCGAATGTCTCCGGGGAGCCGGTGTAGTTGACCTTCACCATGTCGGCGCCAAGTTCGGCTCCAAGCCGCGCCGCGTGCTTGACGTACTTCACGTCGAATTCGCTCTCGATCTTCGGACCCCGAGGATAGACCATAGCCAGCAGTGGTATCCCCCACACGACACAGGTGTTCGCGACCTCGCCGAAGTGACGCAACATATCTGCATCGGTCTCGGCGCCGACGTTCACATGGATCGACACGGCGTCAGCCCCGAGCTGGACGGCCTCCTCCACGGTGCACACGGGCACCTTCGTGTTGGGGTCGGGACTGAGAGCAGTGCCCGCCGAGAGATGAATGATGAGCCCGACGTCGCGCCCGCCCCCGCGGTGGCCTGCTTGCACCATTCCCTTGTGCATGAGGATGGCGTTGGCGCCGCCGTTGACCACCTTGCTGACCGTTTCCCGCATGTCCTCCAGGCCCGGGATCGGGCCAATCGTGGTGCCGTGATCCATGGGCACCACCACCATCTTCCCGGTGTTCCGGTTGATGATACGCTCCATCCGGATCTGCTTGCCGATCATGGCACCTGCCTCCAAGTTCCCACGCGGAGCGAGGGGCCTCGCGTCTACGTCAAGCGACGATCCCGCTCTCGCTCTCGATTCCCAGAGGGCTTCCGGTTGGTTATGGTAGCAGATTCACCGCCTCCTGACCAAGCGCGTTGTGCACTGAATGCCCCCGAACTGCTCGTCGGAGGTTCTGAGCGCTTCAGCGGCGAACCAGTGTGGTCGAGCAATGGAACCACCCGGGTCGCGAGAACCAGTGGTCGGCGAGCGCACTGTCGCCAATCGCATCTACCAGGCCGACAGCCGAAGCCTCGACATGATCGAGGACGGAGTCGTTGATCTGGTCATCTGCTCGCCCCCCTACAACGTCGGCAAGAACTACCAGAACCACGATGACGCCCTGCCCCTCGAGGAATATCTCGCCCTACTGCGTAACGTGTGGGCTGAGTGCCAGCGCGTGATGCGCCCGGGCGCTCGCATCTGCGCGAACGTCGCGGGCGTGGACCGCCAGCCCTACCTCCCATTGCAGTCCTACATCACGCAGCAGCTCATCGAGCTTGGCTTCCTCATGCGGGGGGAGATCATCTGGGACAAGGCCGCTTCGGTCGGCGTCTCAACCGCGTGGGGGAGCTGGCAGAGCCCGAGCAACCCGACGCTGCGTGACGTGCACGAGTACGTGATGGTCTTCTGCAAGGACCAGTTCCGCCTGGAGCAGAAGAAGGGAGAGACCGACCTCACGAGCGAGGAGTTCACCGCCCTCACCCGCAGCGTGTGGAGCTTTCCCACTGAATCCGCCAGCAAGGTCGGCCACCCCGCGCCGTTCCCCGTCGAGCTGCCGCGCCGGCTCATCAAGCTCTACTCGTGGAAGGGCGCGCTCGTGCTCGATCCGTTCTGCGGGTCGGGCTCAACCTGCGTCGCGGCCGCGCAGCTCGGGCGGCTCTGGATCGGCGTGGACATCGATCACGCCTACGTCGAGCTGGCCCGCCGCCGGGTCTCCGGCGAGGGTACCGCTCCGCTCTTCTGAGTCCTCGGCCGGATGCTTGATCGCCCAGATCGCCCACACCGAGGCAAGAAGCGTCAGCAGGCCGGTCCACACGAACACCCAGCGTATCAGCCCAAAGCCCCCCAGGCCGCCGCCAACGAGGGGCCCGAGAGAGCCCGCAAGCGCGCGTGCGCTGGCCAGCACGCCATAGGCGCCGCCGTATCTGGCGCGCGGGATGGTGCGAGCCACGAGCGCGGAGGTGCTGGGGTGGATTCCCGCTCCCGGCATCGTCGCCATCACGCGAAGCGCGAAGAACTGGGCGTAGGACTGCACCAGCGAGTGTGGGATGACCGCCAAGCCACAGGCCGCACTGGCTCCAACGAGAACTCGCTTGTGTCCCACGCGGTCTCCGATTCGCCCCCACAGGGGCGCCATCAGCGTCATTATCGACCCCGTCACGAGCATCACATAGGAAGCATAGGCCGCCACCCGCCCGAGCGGCACGCCAAGATGCTGCACGAAGTAAGTCATGATCGGCCACATCGACGAGAAGCCCAGGAAGACGACGAAGGTCATCACCCACAGCGCCTGGAGCTGGCGGTTCCCCACTAGGGGGCGCAGATCGCGCGTCACGGCGCGGGCGAAGCTGAACCCCTCGACGGCCTCGGGCCGCTCAAAGCGCTCCTCCACCGCCAGCCACACAACCGTCGCCCCGATCACTGCAAACAGCGCCTGAATCAGGAACGTCGGCCGCGGCCCGATCAGCCCCGCGACGAACTGCCCGACGACCGGCCCGATGAGGAAGCCCACTGTCATCGACGTCTGCAGCGTCCCCATCGCCTCGCCCATGCGATTTCGCGGCGCCACCGACGCGACGATCGCTTGCCCGACGATGACACCGGCCCCAAGCACGCCGGCCGCGATGCCCAGCCCCAACAGCGTCCACGGCGAATGGGCCCAGTACCAGGCCGCTCGGAGCAAGGAGGTGAAGATCACGCTGATGATGACTATCGGCTTGCGGCCGATCCGATCGCTGTACGTGCCCCATAGCGGAGTGGCAACGAACATGGCCACGGAGGGAAGCGCCATGAAGAGGCCGGTCCACCGCTGCGCCTGCTCGAAGCTCAACCCCAGGTCCTCCTGGAGGAAGACCGGCACGAAGGTCATGCCGAACGTCCACTCCAGAAAGACGAAGAACATCGCTAGCCACAGGCTGTAGAGGGTCCTGCGCCAGTGTGGACCGCCGCTTGGCGCGCCGTCCTCGGTCGCTGGGTCCTTGATCTCGTCCACTACAGTCCTTCGCACACGCCTCACCTGCATTCGCTCTGCAGGATTCGGCTGCCTGCCCGCTGTCGGTATGCCGCGCTGACGGCAAACTCGTTCTTGCGCCGCACCGAGATTGTGGTATAATGGGAGCGTACTACTGCACTAGTACACCAATATGCTACACTCAATCGACCCAAAATCCGCAGTGCCGATCTACCTGCAGATAACGGAGCAGCTTCGGCGGAGCGTCGCCGCCGGGCTGCTGCTGCCGGGCGACCAGTTGCCGTCGGTGCGCGAGCTGGCGGCCCGGCTGCTCGTCAATCCCAACACGGTGGCCAAGGTCTACCGGGATCTCGAAAGAGACGGGCTGCTCGAGACACGCCGCGGGCAGGGAACATTCATCGCGGCCGACGCCGCAGCCATGGCCGAGGGGGAGCGCCGGCGCCTCCTGACTGACGAACTCCGAGCAGTGGCCCGCGATGTCCACGCCTTCGGCCTCGACGATGAATCGGCGCTCGATCTGTTCCGCCGCGTCCTGAAAGACGAGAAGCCTGGCCGAAAGGACCGCCGATGACCGAGAACGGCTTCGCCATACAGACCCACTCTCTGACCAAGCGCTTCGGCCGCCTGACTGCGCTTGATGGTGTGAGCGCGAATGTGCCGACCGGGTCGATCTACGGCCTCATGGGACCCAACGGCGCAGGCAAGACGACCTTCGTCCGGGTGATGCTGAACTTGCTGAGCCCTACGCGGGGCTCGGCGACCGTGCTGGGGCACGATGTGGTGCGGGAACCGGTGGCCGTTCGGCGGCGAATCGGTCACGTTGCCGCCCTTCAGCCGCTGTGGGAATGGATGAAGGTGCGCGAGTTCACCCACTTCATGGGTGCCTGCTATCCCCAGTGGAATCCGGAGGCCGTGTCCTCGATACTGTCCCACGTCGGCATCGATCCGGAGATGAAGATCCAGGCGCTCTCGCGAGGGCAGCGCGCCATCGCCTCCCTCGCCGCGGCCATAGGGCACGGGCCCGACCTGCTGCTGCTCGACGAGGCCCTGACCGGGTTGGACCCCATGGCGCGGCGCGAGGTGTTGCGCAATGTGATCGACGCCATGCACGCCCAAGGCCGCACAGTGCTGATAACGGGCCAGGACATCGCCGACATGGAGCGCATCTGCGATCACGTTGGATTCCTGGTGAAGGGACGACTTGTCCTCGAATCGACGCTCGACGACCTGAAGGCGAAGGTCAAGCGCGTCCGGGTCGAGCACGAACGAGACGTAGAGATCGAGCTTCCGCAGGGCGCGCTCGAGGCAGCGCGGACCCCGGGGGAGACGTCGTTCACGACCGCCGACTTCTCGGAATCCCTGTCAGGTTCACTCGCCGGCCCCAACCGTCGGGTCGAGGTGAGGGACATGAGCCTGGAGGACATCTTCGTGCATCTGGCTCAGGCTGAGTTGCGGCGAGAGGCTGGGTGATGAAGTCGCTGTTCCTCAAAGAATGGCGCCAGGGCCGGCTGTTCCTGCTCTTCGGCCTCGTCTTAGGCCTACTCGTGCCGGTCCTCTGGGTGCTTCTGGTAGTCGCGTTCGTACAGACCGCAAGCGACCAGAAGTCTCTGGACGAGTTCCTGGGGGGCACGTACTACGCCGTCCCTCCTATTCTGGCACTCGCCGTGGCTTCGGGGCTCATCGCCGCCGAAGTCGAGCGCGGGACGCTTTCGGTCCTCCTCGCACTTCCCTTCAGCCGGCGGCGGATATGGGCCGCGAAGGTGTTCGCCGGTCTCGCGCTCACCACGGCGGCCCTCGCGCTCTTCTCGATCCCGGGCGCGCTGCTGATCCGCGACGCCATGGGCTTGGTGGGGCTGCCCGCCTACCTTTCTGATCTGGCAATATGGTGCGTGGTCGCCTTCTCAGTCGCCCTGCTCTGCTCCTCGCTGGCCGAGCGGACCATCGCGGCCCTGCTGGGCGCTGGGCTGATCTGCGGCGCGCTGCTCGGCGGCGCCCTCTATCTTGTGGGGGGGCTCGGCGGCCGACTGCTCGGCTACGACGACCTCTTCGACGCGACGCTCTGGGCGCTGGCCACGGTTCCAGCTCTCCTGGCGGCTTCGCTCCTTGCCTTCGCGCGGGGCCAGGACCTCCGATCGCGAGGCAAGTGGCTGCTGGCCGTCCCGGCTCTTGTGTTGGTGCTCGCCATGACATTCGCGCCGATTGTGGGAGCGACTCGCTGGCTTACCCGCCATGTCAGAGAGGATACACGCAATCTGGCAAACGTCTCGGTGTCAGCCGATGGTTCGACCGTCAGCTTCACCGTTGGCCGCTCACCGATTCAGTACAGCCGCCGTTCCGCCGGGTGGCGTGACTGGCACTGGCAGGGGGAGTTCCGCTCGAGACACCTCGTACTCCTGGACCTGCGGACAGGAGAGGAGCTGATGACGAAGCGTGGGGGTGGCGACGCCGCCATATCTCCGGATGGTCGCCTCGCCGCGGTTCTCTCTGACCCGCAGCCGCTGACCTGGGGGGGCCGAGACGGGCCGCGCAAGCTCGAGATCTGGGACCTCCCTCACCATCGTCTCCTCTACCGCGGCTACCCCGAGGCGAGCGCCGTGCTCGATCCGCCACCCGACAGCCTGTACAGGCGTACGCTCATCTACAATGCTGTGGAATGGTCTCCCGACTCCCAGTGGCTCGCCGTCTACAACAGGTTCGGTGACTCCCATCAGTTCCTCGTGATGAACGCCGAGGGCACTGACCTCCAGCCGCTGGGCACGGACTCCGTCCACCAAAGTTCCTGGGGCTGGAGCCCGGACAGCGACGTCTACTACCTGGATGCCGACCTTCGGGTTGTCCGCCACTCGCCGGTGCAGAACGCAGACCGCCTGGTCTGCGACCCGCGAGACCTCCCCGGATTCCTGGAGGAGCTGACGCCCGAGTCCGGCAAGCTCACCGTCTCGCCCGACGGCCGGTTCATCACCGTGTCCGTTCTTGCTCGCGAGGACAGGTCGGCCAGAGGGTATCGCCCGGATGAGGAAGGCGACCGCGACCAGGTCATCTCTTTCGTGCTCCGTTCCGATGGATCGGGCCCTCAGCTCATCCACCAGTACCTTCTCGGCGCGAGCAGAAGCATCTCGGTGCCCGGCTTCCTCTGGTCTCCTGACGGCCGCCATCTCTACTTCCTCGAACCTCGCTCCCGGGATCGAGTCCTCCATTGGTCCGCCGACTCCGCGGCCGTCACTCCCGTCCGCTTGCCCGTTGCTCTCGGCCGCGGCTACATTCGGCCGCTCCCCAAGTCTTCGGGGCTGCTCCTGTGGGAGAGCGGCCAGTTCTGGAGGCTGAGCAACCAAGGACAGATAGAGCGGCTCGGCCCCGATCTCATCCGAACGCTCCGCTCCTCGAGGATCGTCGACGCTACGGACCGCACGCTGATCGTAGAATGGGCCAACGACCAGGAGCGCGACTTCTTGGCGGCCGTGGACTTCGAGACGGGCGAGGTCACGCGCATCTATCCGTGAGGGGGACGAGCAGATGAGAGCCATCTTCATCAAGGAGCTTCGCCAGGGCCGCCCGCTGCTCGTGTTCTCTCTGCTGACCGGGCTGCTGATCCCAGTTCTCTACGCGGTGCTGCTGCGAGCCAATCCCTTCTACAGGGCTCAGCGGGAGATAATCGACGGCACCTTTCACCACCTCTGCCTCGTCGTGCCGCTCGTCCTCGCCTTCTTCGCCGGCTGCGGCCTCTTTGCGGGCGAGGTCGACTGGGGCACGGCCCCAGTGCTCTTCGGGCTGCCCGTGTCCCGGCGGCGAATCTGGGCGGCCAAGGTGCTCGCCGGTCTGGCGCTGACGGCCGTTGGGTCTCTGATAGCGCTGGCACTCGTCAGGTTGTTCCTGCCCAGCGTCTTCCGTGCGGCACCGTTCTCGGCCTATCTCCCAGATGTCGCCCTGTGGACGGCCTTCGCGTTTGCCGTCTCTGTGTTCTGCTCCACCATCACGCGTCACGCGAACGCGGCCCTCGCTCTGGCGGCAATTGTCGCCGGGGCCCTCGCAACGGGCGCGATTGCCCTCTGGTACTATCTCGACGCGCCCCTGCTCGGTTACACTGAGCCGCTCGACATCGCCCTCTGGTGCTTCTCGGCGGTGCCCGCTCTCCTGCTGGCCTCAGCCCTCGTGGTCACACGTGGCGAGCTGTTCCAATCCCGGCGCATCTGGGCGATCGCCTTCCCGACGTTGCTGATCACCATCGGGCTGACCGTGCTGCTCGTGAGCGGCGCGGCCCGGTGGCTCACCCGCTACGACCGCTCCCACGTGGAGGACGTTTGGGTGCTTCGCGCGCAGGGCCGCTTCGTCGAAGTGATCACGCTGGCCGACCCCATTCCCTGGGTGAGGGAGTTCCGCGAGGGCTGGATGCCGCGCCCGAAGTGGCGATGGGGGGGTGTCGAACACATCCATCGAGCCAACTACGGCGCCATCCTCGATCTCGACACCGGCAAGGAAGTGCTGGTGCATCGCACGGATTCGCACGACAGCCCGAGCTTCCGTGCCGCGCTATCCCCCGACGGCCGGCTTGCAGCCGTCATCGCTAGGCCGTCCGGGCTGACGTGGGGCGCGCGCTCCCGCTATCGGCATCTGGAGAGAGAGTGGACCCTGGAGGTGTGGGATCTGCAGAGCGGCAAACGCCTCTACTCCGGCGTGCCCGAAGCGATGGCCAGTCGGCCCTTCGATGTCCATCGCGTGGCGTGGTCGCCGAGCGCAGAGCACCTCGCTCTGCCGGTGAGAGATCACCCCACTACGCTGTACGTCGTTCACCCCGACGGCTCCGGCCTGACGAGGCTGAGCCCCAGGTTCGAGTCGTGGAAATGGGCTGCCGACGACGAACTGATCTATGGCCTTGACGGAGATGCCGTCCTCTATCGGGCCTACCCAGACGACCGCGCCGCAGAGGTCGTGTCGCGGCTTGCGGACGAACTCCACTCCGACCCGGATGCATTGCGCTGGATGTGGGAGCCATCGCCAGATGGGCGCTGGCTGCTGATGCACGAGGAATTCCACGTTGAACCGGCAGACGTAGACGGTGTGGGAGAGCGCCGGATTGCGCGCTCTCTCTGGGCGGTGCCGACAGATGGGTCGGAGGCCCTCGAGCTCTGGACGAGCGGACCTGAACACGGGGCGGACATGAGGTTCGTTCGGTCCTCGGCATGGACGGCAGATGAGGAGGCGCTCTACCTGGCCGTGTACGACAGCGAGGAGAAGAGCAGCAGCGTCCTGCGCTGGACGGCGGGTGAACCATCTCCCGTGACCGTCGTCTCTGGCCTTGCCGGGTACTTGGATCTCCTCACCAGGCCAGACTCCGGTGACATCGTCATCTGGCGGTGGCGGCGCGGCGGCCCGGGCAAGCCCTGGTACCAGGCAACCGAAGGGGCCGTGCTTGTGCTGGACGGCGAGGGTCAAGTCCGAGAGTTGGCTTCGCGCGGGGTGACTGCCGAACTGGCTACGCTCTACCGCCCGGAAGGCTTCGACACCAAGGGCCGGCTCCTCCTGAGTCCTCGCGACGATAGAGCGGAGAAACAGGGAATCCATGCTCTCGATCTCGATACTGGCGAGGTGAGACAGATCTACCCATAGAGTCTGAGGCCACGTGCCACTGGGGGATTGAGCGTCCCCGTAGCATGGCGAGGATCGCTCCCTCATCGGAGCGATCCTCGCGGGGCTTCCCGGCTTCGGCCGGCTCAGTGTATCTCCGCCTCGCACGTGCCGATGCCCGGCCGGTAGAAGCTGAACCGCACGTTCGGGTGCAGGCAGAGCAGCGAGATGGGCACTGCGGTGTCGGCGATCTTCTTCGAAATCATCAGAGTCGTGAGGCGCATGCCGAAGGCATTGCCGTGGGAGCCGCTGTGCCAGATCGAGACGCGCTCCGACTTCCATGTCTCCAACGGTCCGACCGTCAGAGCCTGAGTGGGAACGTCGACAACGCGACCGGCCGCTGACGAGCGCGCGTTCTGACTCAGTGTCATCGGATGAAGCTCGACTACTCTCGCGCCGAGCTTGAGGTACTCCTCTGGCGGCGGCGGCGCTTCCGTGTACGGCTCCTCGCGTCTGGGGGGATCGTTGAAGGCCCAGTGCTTCGCCTCGCCCTGGCCCCCCTGCATTACCACACATCGGGCTCCATCATAGCTCGCCGTGTACTCAGCCAGGTTGCCGGCCTTTGGGAAGTGGAGATTCGTCTCCGGCATCGCCAGCTCGGGCCTGATCCGGTTGAAGCACAACTCTCGATTGGCTCGCTCGAATGACAGCGGATGGTCGAGAGTGACCTCCCTCCCGTTTTGGCACCACTCATCCATCGCCCAGAAGTGCGCGTGCTTCAGGTCGAGTTCCAGGGCATTCACCAGTTGAGCCACCAAGGGAAGCTGCCGCGTCGGCCCGATGGGGCCGCAGATGCCAGCCGGCCGGTCCTGAGTGGCATGCGACCAGGCCTCGATGTACTCGAGCGCCTCGGCCAGGTAGAAGCTCTCAAGCGTGTCGTAGAGGCGGATCTCGAACCCGGGCCGGGAGAGCGCTGCGAAGTCGTCACCGGAGAGGCCGGCCGCATCGTTGAGAAGCTCGCGTTCGAGCGTCGTGTAGTCCCACCACTCCGGCGATACAACACTCAGGGGTCTTCCCAACATCTCCTCCTTACTGTCGTGAGCACCGGAATCTAGCCCGACTGCAAGCTCCGGCCTTCGAGCTGCTGGCGATACTCTCTGTCGACCGCGGCGAAGTCGCCCAGCGCGTCGCTCAGCGGATCATCGTCCTCCTCGCAAAAGCCCAGGTGGCTGTGGCGGCGCCAGCCCTCCGCGTACTTGAACCTGCCTGACATCCGGCCGACCTCGGCTGCCATCTCCTCCATCGTCTTCAGGTATGCATCCAGCCCCTGGCTTTCGTCGAGCCATTCCTTCTGGCTGCGGTGCATCGCCAGCATGTCGCGCTTGGTGGCGAACACGCTTTCTATGCCTACGTACAGCTCCGGCCGGATGGGACGGCGCATTCCATCGCGCAGCCCATAGGGCAGGCCGTGATAGAGCGTCACCTGGCTGTCGATGGGGCTGCGCGGCGGCCTGGTCTGGAAGTTCGGCATCTCCCGACAGAAGGCGGCCGTGATGGCGAGCCGGGCCGCGTTCATGTGGTCTTCCATGTAGTCCTGCAGCGACGGCACGAGCATGATGGTCGGGTTGATCTCCCGAAGGATGGCGCCAATCTGTGAGAGCAGTTCGGTGGTGTAGAGGATCTCGATGTCATCGCACAGGCTTGGATGAAAGACCGCGTCAACCAATTCCGCGGCAGATCGGGCCTCCGCCTCACGGGTGGCGATGATCTCCTCGCGGGAGAGAGTAGCCGTGCCGCACGAGCCGTTGGCGATGTTCATGTAGTGGATCTCGAAGCCGGCCTGCTTCAGCAGGATCAGCGTCCCGGCCATCATGAACTCGATGTCATCGGGATGTGCGGCGATGGCGAAGGCGACACGTCTGGCATCGCGCGTCATCGTTGTGATCCTCCGTTCGGACGGGTTCGAGTTGCTGGGGGCCGGCCGCGAGGCCGGCTGCTCCCCGCGGCGTTGTGATTCAATGAGAGTCGGCGACAGCCCTCTCAGCAGTTGCCGGCGCGACTAGGACTGGGGCGCGGCGTCGGCGAAGAGCGTGGTCGTCTGAGTTTCCTGCTGGGAGGGAGTAGTGGTCGGAACGTTCGAGGCCGATGACTGGCGCCAGTACCAGATGAGCTTCAGTGATCCCCACCGGGAGCTTGAGCCCCTGGATCGCGAGGTCGCCGTCGTAGAGGCTGCGCTCAGCCAGCTGAGGCAAGCCGACATCTTGCCTGCGACCGCCTACGACCGAGACAAGATGCTTGCTCACCGCCAGGCCGTGCGTGAGCTCTTCGATATCCCCTGGACGGCGATCACTCCGCGCATGGAGCGGCTCCTCTACGCCATCAATGCCATCGTGCAGCCGGACAACATGATTGCCGCCGGCGTCTTCTGCGGGAACACCTTCATCTGCAACGCCGGAGCCGCCGTGGGGCCGGGCGCGTGCTACACCGCGGAGAACCTGATCGGACTCGAGATCGAACAGCGGGCGGCCGAGAGGGCCGAGCGAAACGTCCGCCGCATCGACCGGACGGGGGTGGCCCGCGTCATAGCCGCGGACGCCATCAACTTCGTCGCTCAGTTCCCTGAGCGTATTGACCTGCTGTACTTGGACGCCGACGGTGACGGAAGTCGGGGCGAAGGCATCTATCTGGAGATCCTGGAGGCATGCTACCGGGATCTGCCCGAGGGCAGCGTGCTGCTCGCCCACAACAGCGTGAACGGCGGCAGTCAGATAGGGCCCTATCTGGATTTCGTGCGCGACCCCAAGCACTGCCGTTCGAGCGTCAATGTTGTGTTCGACCCAGAGGGCCTTGAAGTATCCATCAAGTAGCGCGGCGCGCTGATGGAACCGAGGCGACCACAGGGAGATGTGCACATGCGCACTATGATCGTCAATCCAGGGAGCAGATGTTGGTGGCAGATGGCAACAGTGGCTGCTGTCGTCCTGCTGCTCTCCGGCCCACTGTCATGTAGGGAGGATGAAGTGACACGCCCGGGATCAGCTGACGCCAACCCGGCCGCCTCCGAGGGCGGCACGACCTACTACGTGGACAGCCAGTCGGGCGACGACGCCAACAGCGGCACATCGGCGGAGGAGGCCTGGCGGAGCCTCGATAGGGTCAATTCCGTCGTGTTCGCGCCCGGGGACGAGGTCCTCTTCCGTGCTGGGACGCGCTACACAGGTCAGCTCCGCCCACAGGGATCGGGCAAGGCCGGAGCGCCGATCATCATCGACATGTTCGGCGAGGGGCCGAAGCCCGCGATAGACGGCGAGGGCAGGTATCCAGAGACGGTGCTGCTCCGGAACGTCGAGTACTGGGAGCTGCGCAATCTGGAGATCACGAACACTGGCGAGACGCGCGGGGACAGGCGCAGCGGGGTCGTCGTGGCGCTCGAGGACTTCGGCACGGCCCGCCATATACACCTGAAGGACCTGTACGTGCACGATGTCAACAGCAACAATGTGAAAGAGAAGGGCGGCGGCGGAATCCGCTGGTACTGCGCGGGGAAGAAGGTGAAGTCGCGCTTCGACGGCCTGGTCATCGAGGGCTGCCATCTCGTCCGGACGGACCGCAATGGTATCACCGGCTGGAGCGACCATTGGACGCGGCCTGAGTGGCATCCGAGCCTGAACGTCGTCATACGAGGGAACCTGCTGGAGGACATCGGGGGGGACGGGATCGTGCCGATCGGATGCGATGGCGCCCTCGTCGAGCACAACGTCCTCCGCGGCGGTCGCATGCGTGCGCCGGACTACGCAGCCGGCATCTGGCCGTGGAGCTGTGACAACACGATCATCCAGTTCAACGAAGTGAGCGGAATGAAGGGGACGAAGGACGGCCAAGGCTTCGACTCCGACTGGAACTGCCAGAACACCCTCATCCAGTACAACTACAGCCACGACAACGAGGGCGGGTTCCTGCTGATCTGCAACAACGGAGATTCGAAACCGCCTCACAATATCGGCAACGTTGGCACCGTGGTGCGATACAACATCAGCCAGAACGACGGCGCGCGGACGTTCCAGATCAGCGCGGTCGAGGACACAACCATCCATAACAACACCATCTACATCGGCAGCGGCATGGATGTCCACGCGATCTCGCATCACAGCTGGGGCGGGTACGCCAAAGACACACGCTTCTACAACAACATCTTCTACGCCGATGGGACCATGCGGTACGACTTCAGCCACAGCGCCGGCAATGTGTTCGACAGCAACGTGTTCTACGGCAACCACGTCGACCCGCCGGCCGACCCGAGAGCGATCCTCGATGAACCACACCTCGTCAGCCCCGGCAGCGGCGGCGATGGACTTGACTGCGTGTCGGGCTACAGGCTCCAGGAAGACTCGCCGTGCCTGTCTGTCGGCGTCCCCGTGCCCGACAACGGCGGGCGCGACTTCTGGGGCGGCCCGGTTCCCGCCTCCAGGGCCGTGGACATCGGCGCCCATCAGAGAACGCAGCACTGACCCGATGCGCGGCCGCCACCGGGCCGCGGGGTCACCCGCGTATAGGAGCGGGACCGTGTTTCAGACCTCCAGCTGCCCGTTGTTGATGAGCCACTTGACGGCTTCGTGCACTGCCTCGAGCGAACGGTATCGAGGCTCATAGCCGAGCAGACGCCGCGCCTTCGCGATGCTGCAGTTCGGGCTGTGAGCGATGTGATCCCATGTTGCCGCGGCGTCCTCAGCGCTCACGGTTGTCTGCCATTCCTCCCAAGGAAGGAACCTGAGTTGGGCTTCGCGGCCGAACCATCTGGCGACCGATTCAGCGTATCCGCGTAAGCTCAGCGCCGCCGGCGATACCGCGTGGAAGCTCTCGCCGACTGAGGTGCTCCAGTTCGCGAGTGCCTTCATGAAGATCTGCGTAACGTCATCGGCGTGGACGTGATGAACGGTTCCGAGGCCGAGATTCGGCAGGGCGAGCTCATCGCCGCGGGCCAGCCCCGCAAACACTTCCAGGTTGAAGTTGCCGGCCGGATTGAGCGGTGCCCATCCCGGCCCGACGATGTGGCCGGGGTGGACCACCGTCGCGGGGAAGCCGTCCCGCCGGGCCTTCCCGAGCAGGTAGTCCTCGATGGCGGCCTTCTGGATCCCATAGTCGCCGAAGGGAGTGCGAGGCTGGGTCTCTGTCGTGGGCGCTTCTACCGTGGGGCCGTGCACCCAGATCGTGCCCGTATGCAGGAAGTGCCTCACCTCGCCCTGGAGTGCCTCCACGAGCTGCCGCGCGCTCTCGACCGTGAAGCAGATCATGTCGATGACGATGTCCGGATCGAGTTCGGCTACGGCCTTGCCGAACTCCCCGGCCGCGTCCGTCTCCACCCGGTCGATCTGCACGCGCTGCACACTTGTCCAGGCTCCGTGCGGCTGATACGGCTCGCGCTCGCCGCGAGTTATGCACGTCACTTCGTGCCCGGCAGCTATCAGCCGCGGCACGAGGAACGTGCCGACGTGCCCTGTGCCACCTATGACCACAGTCTTCATCTCAGCTTCTCTCCTGCGCGTGCTGCCAGAGGAGGTAGGTTTTGTAAGGGCGCCGGCGCGTCCTGTCCGTATGCCGGCCTCTCCGCCCAGCGCAGCCGGCCGGTCAGCTCTCCTGCTCTGCGCGGAGTCGGGCCCTCACCATCTCCGGCGTGAAGCCGGCGAACCGCACCACCCAGTCGCTTGGGAGGAGCCCCAGCCACTCCCGGCGATCGTCGTCGGTGATGTCGCGCTTGACTACCTTCGCGGGCACGCCTTCGGCGATGCACTTGCCGGGGACCACCATGCCCACCGGGCACGCACTACCATTGGCCACGATGGCGCCCCTGCCGATCTGGCAGTGATAGTCGAGCGCAGCATTGATGCACACGGCCGCGCCTTCGCCGATCTCGCACCCATGCATCGTCGCGCCGTGGTTGATCCAGGCGCCATCGCAGATGATGGAACGGTCGCCCGTCTCGTCATAGGGTCGGCCGCCCTCGATGTTGACCATGTCGTAGATGCAGACATAGCTTCCGATTCTGTTCGTGCCCCTGATGACGACATTCACCAGGATGGACGTGTGGTCGCCGATGGATATGTCGCCGGTGAGGACGCTGCGCTCGCCGATCAACGTGCCATCGCCTATCGTGATCTGTCCGCTCAGTATCGCCCCGGCCGCGACGAAGCAGCCGTCGCCGACCTCGACGTTGCCCTCCAGCACCGCCGACGGGTGCACATATGATGAGCTAGGCACTTCGATGTTCGACTCATTCGTGGCCATGCCAGCCTCCAACAGCTATGCCGATGTGTCCTGCCTCCGCAGATCCACGCCGTCCTCGGCCAGGGCCTGCTGCAGGACGCTCACGTCAAGCTCCCGCGGAGTGCAGCCCGCGCGAGCGGACACCGCCCCGGCCAGTCCCGCGGCGTGGCCCGTGGCCATGCAGTTCCCCATGCTCTTGCCCGAGGAGGCTCCGACGTGAGTGGCCGAGATGCAGCGACCCGCGACCAGCAGGTTGTCGAGCGTCTCGGGGAGCAGGGAACGGTAGGGCACGTCGTGGACCTTCATCTCCTCGAAGCGCACAAAGCCAATGTCGAGCATCCCCGATCGCCAGGCGACTGCATCGCTGAATCGACGGCCGCTCTTCGCATCATCTTCTGTCAGGACATAGAGGCCCTTTACGCGCCGCGTCTCGCGGACGCCCACCTGCGCGCCGGCCGCCGCCAGCTGCACGTTGCGGAAGGCGGGGCCGCCGTGCTCCCGCAGCGCCGCCACCATCTGGATCGCCTGCCGTCGGCTGAAGGTCTCCGCCTCTGTCATCTGCTCGCGGTCCGTGGCGTCGAGCACTCCGTGGAGCTTCGTACCCGCGTGGTTGATGACGAGGCAGTTCCTCAGAGGGAATGGCCCGAGCTCGAAGTGCATCGACTCCGGCAGCAGCGGGTAGGTCGAGCGCGCCCGCGAGATGAGATCGCGGCAGCCGCCGTCTCTCGCCTCGTAGGCCCTCGCTCCGTCAACATCGACGTTTGTGATCAAACAGCACAATGTCATGGGCGACAGGAAGCCATCTCCCTCGCGGCCCTTCATCGTCTCCGCCTCGGCGAAGTGGGCGAGGTCCGCGTCCCCGGTCGCGTCCACGAATACCTTGGCGGGGACGCGCGCCAGCCCCGCCTTCGTCGCGATAACGACTGCGGTGAGCCGGCCGCCCTCCACGGTCGCATCGATGACGCGGGTGTGAAGGAGGTACTCACATCCAACCGCGTCGAGGAGATCGAAGAGCGCGGGCTTGAGATACTCGACATTGCAGACCAGGGCATGACCGACGAGCCGGCCTGCCTCCTGGCCGTAGGAAAGGACGTGATCGATGACGACGTCGTGGACCGCGCCTCGGCTGCGGTCGTTGGGACGCATCTGGTTGACCGGCATGCCCATACCGTGAGCGCCAACACCGCCGAGAAAGCCGTAGCGCTCCAGTAGCAGCGTCTTCGTCCCTTTGCGCGCGGCGGCGACGGCCGCCGCAACTCCCGCCGGGCCGCCACCCGCTACCACCACTTCGAAGTTCGAGAGGTCCACCATTGATCGACTCCCAAGAGTCTGGAAATGTCAGGCCGTCCTTCTGTCACGCTCTCGACATGACCTGCTCGGCGAGAGACGGCGCGCCCTGGTGGGGCGGGCCGAGGCCTCCGCAGGGGATCGGCCTGTGAAGAGGAAGTGAACGCGAAATCGGAGATTGGAGCCAGAGATGAAGCCATCAGGTAGCGACGTCCGCCTAGCAGTGCTTTCGAGCGACGGCAAGCCCGTTCCGGAGGCCGATCTCGCCGACGCGATGGTGCTGGACATGGACTCGATGCCCGCCTTCGCGCAGACCCCGGAGACGGAAACAGGCACGGTCGCGCTGCCGGCGCCGGACGGCCAGTTCGCAATCTGCCTGCCGCTGAACGTCGCGGGCTTCGGGCACGTTTACGTCTACGCAGATAACGGCGGAGCGGGCTACTCGGCTGACGAGGTCGCGGACACGACGTTGAGCTTCTCCTTCGAGGCCGCGGAGAGCCGCGTAGCGGCCGTCGCACGGGCCGAGAATGGGTTCCGGAAGGCCGGCACCAGGCCCTCGTCCGACTACTCGCAGCGCATGGCCCGGGCGCAGGAACTGCTGGGGGACGCGCGGTCTAAGCGATCAGACGAAGCG
Organism: Candidatus Hebobacterum abditum; assembly: GCA_029821875.1. GTDB lineage: Bacteria > Armatimonadota > Hebobacteria > Hebobacterales > Hebobacteraceae > Hebobacterum > Hebobacterum abditum. The sequence goes on from JALGXW010000022.1 coordinate 18,135, forward strand.
GCCTGCGCGAAGCTGGCGATGGCATCCCTCGCCGAGTCATTGCACGCGGGGGAGATGCTCGTGGTCGAGCACGCTCGTTCACGGATTGCGGCCTCGCCAAAGCGCGAGGGATTTCTTTTCGGCGCCAACGGTTTCCGCTATGTGGACCTCGGGGAGGAGTACGCTGAGCTGTTCGGGGGCGTGCTGAACTTCGTGACCCTGCCCTTCTACCGGTCCCGAACGGAAGTCGAGGAGGGGAAGCGCGACTTCTCCCGGGTCGAGAAGATTCTGGAATGGACGAGGCGGGACGGGCTGGAGGTGAAGGGCCATCCTCTCGTGTGGTTCCACCGGGCGGGGATTCCCGAGTGGCTGGAGGGCCGAAGCTACGAGGAGTTCGAGGCCACCCATCGCGACTACGTGCTCGACGCGGTCGGCCGCTTCCGCGACCGGGTCAATATATGGGACATCATCAACGAAGCGCACGACTGGGCGAACGATCTCGACTACACCCAGGAGCAGCTCACCGAGATGACTCGCCTCGCGGCCGATGTGACGCGCGAGGCGGATCCAGAGGCCGCCCGTGTGGTGAACTCCTGTTGGACGTGGAGCGAGTATGTGGCCATCGGACGCAACTACTCCCGCATGATCGGCCGACCGGCGAGAAGCGTGCTCCAGTACATCAGGGACCTGATCGGGGCGGGCGTGGAGTTCGAGGCGATAGGCCTTCAGATGTACTACCCCACGCGCGATCTCTTCGAGATTGACCGCCAGCTCGAGCGCTTCTCCCAGTTCGGGAAGGCGGTTCACATCACCGAGCTGGGTGTCAGCTCCTCCGTGAAGCCGGTGAAGTACGACCCGATCGTCGACGTTCACATCAAGCGCTACTGGCACGGCCGCCCCTGGAACGAGTCCGACCAGGCGGACTGGATCGAGGGCTACTACACGCTCTGCTATTCGAAGCCTACGGTCGAGGCGGCAACCTGGTGGGACTTCTGCGATCCCAGCTTCATCCCGCATGGGGGCTTCGTCGATGAGAAGCTGCGACCGAAAGAGGGCTATCACCGGCTGAAGGGGCTGATCGAGAGATGGGCCTGAGCGCGGGAACGCCACAGCCCGAGCTGTCCGCGGCCGGTCAGCTCGTCAGGAGTCGAAAGAGAGCCACCAGCACTAGCGCGGCGAGCGCCGAGGAGCAGCCCGCCCGCAGGCCTGCCCGCCTCGGCTCCGCGCCTCTGGACATGCGACTGCGCTCGATGGCGTGACGGATCTCCGGCGGCACTTCCTCCAGCGAGCGGTACTCCTTGTCGCCGACCCGGACGACCGTCTGCTCGGTGAACGTGTGGGAGGCCGAGGCAAGGCCCCCGGCGGACACGTCTCCGCCCGAACTTCCGAGCGTGAGCTCGGGGCTTGTCTCGCCGTGCGCCAGCCGCCGCATCGCCTCCCGCTTGTCAACGCCGGCGCGCTGCGCCTCGACCTCCACGATGCGGGTGACAGCGGGAAGTAGATTCGTCGCCTCATCCGGGTAGCGCCGCTTGAGCGTTCGCAGCAGCGCCTCGTCTACGTCCTCTGTCGGCCCGGCCGATGCGAGAGCCTCGCGGAGGATGGGACCAATCTCGACGGTGCATGTCTTCGTGTCGCCGGTCCCGCCTTCGACCGCGTCGGACATGAGGTCTGTACGACAGGTCGGACAGAGAAGCCCACCCGACTTGGTATGCTCGCGCCCGCATCTGGGGCATTGAGCACTCCCTCCACTGCTTCTTCCTGCGATGCTCATGATCGGTCTTTCCGTCTCGGGTACCAGCAGGACTACACGTCTACCCCGGCGCCTCGCAAGATGGAGATGACGAGGACCCATCCGCCCTGGCTGACGAAGTCGCCGACGATGAGACCGATCGCCAGCGGGAAGGTGCGGCGGTAGAGCGGGAGGCCTCCGTAGCGGATCACCAGACTCTTGAGCACCCAGCCCAGGAAGAAGGGCTGGGCGAACCAGTGCATCCCCCAGCAGTTGGCCGCCAGATATCCGATAGGGTGGAAGGGCCACCACCAGAAGCGGAGCCTCAGAACTCCAAGAACCAGGGTCACAACTGCGCCTGCGCCCATGGCGATGGTGCCATAGAGATCACGCTTGGACGGAGTCGTTATGGCTTCGAGGATGCGGCCTCCACTCGACCGCAGCTGGCTACTGAGCCAGCCGCTCGACGCGGCACGGGTGTCCAGGAATCCATAGTGATACATGCCTGCGAGGACGACGTAGATCCCCATCACGAGCGCGATGACGAAGCCGACCATCATGGCGCGAAGCAGTCGCCGAGATGAGATGCCGGCGGCATCGGCGATCTTAAAGGATTCGAGGCTGTTGCCCGTGCAGACCTCGAATGACTCGCCGAAGCCGGGGAAGTAGCTCCATCGAGTCGAGAACAGAGCGACGATCTCCCGCGGGCGGAAGATCGCGCTGCCGAAAGGCACGACAATCATGCCATTGACCGTCAACGGGAAGGGGACGAACCCAAGCCCGGTCTCGGCCCGCAATCGCGCCCAGACGACATAGTGCACGATGATGAGGCCGCTGATTGCGGCACCCACCGCGACCCTCGTGCCCGACGCCCAGTAGAAGTAGAGCAGATAGCCGAAGGACAATAGGAAGCCCAACACGATCCACCGATAGGCCACCGGCTCGCCGGCTTCGTCTCCTTCGGACCGTATGCCGAACGCCAGCCGGGCCGCTCGCGCCAGGTGATGGCGCCCCACCCAGATCGCCCAGACCGCGACGGCCAACACGGCCCCCCCGCCCTGGTAGGTGGGAGCGGGGAAGGTGCTGTCCCACCACTCCTCGGGCCGATTCGGGGTGGCTCCTGCGGCGATGGCGGCCACCGTCAACCCGACCCTGACCACCCAGAAGAACCAGCACGAGAAGGAGAGTTCCTTGGGGATAAGATAGGCGACCGCGATCATCCACGGCGCGAGCCACAGTTCCCACGCACCGAGTCCGGCCAGGGGGCCGACTCGCTGCCACTGCATCAGAATGACGCCGGTTAGTGGAATGTCCGGGATCGCCGGGAAGAGCCCCGAGAGGCGACTTATGGTCGTCAACCCGAACGAGATCAGGAAGCCGATCCAGAACACCCACGTCGCTGGGAGGCGGCCCCTTCCCGACGCCGTCTCGCCCTGCACCATTTCCAGAGGAACCTGGGCGAGGGGGAAGGCGAGGCGTTCGTGTGAGATCCACTGCCGGCGCAGAAGGAGGATGAGGCAGAGCGTGGCCGTGAAGAGCGCAAGCATGTACGAGCCCCATCCAAGTGCAGGCGCTCGCCACTCCGCCCACGGCACGGGCGATCGGCCCTGGAAGTAGGCCTCCACGGCCTCCGAGCTGGTCGGCGAGAACCAGGGCGGCAGATGCTGGAGGAAGGCCGTCTCCCACTCGGGCATGGCTCGGGCGAGGTACTGATGCGATATGTTGGTGCTGAGCGCCCACACCAAGATGCCGTGGGTGACGAGCGGCGCGCCGACGACAATGATCCCATAGAGAGCCAGGAGTTCGCGGCGGCTCAGGCCGCCAGTCCGCGTTCTCTTCCAGAGCGGGTTGAGCGCGGCAGCGAGAAAGAGGATCACCAGCGGGGCCATGCCCGGGACGCCGGCCCCGAACATGTAGGTGGTGCCGAACAGGATCTCCCCATAGAACGCGGCCGGAGCGATCAGGGCAACGAGAATCAGCCCGACGACGATGACTCGCCGGCTGATCCCGCCTCCTCCATTGCCGGTGCTCGGCATGGCGGGTAGCGCCCTCCCTTATGCTGGTAGCCGAACGGCCTCGCCCGTCTCAGCGACAGTTCCCGAAGTCCTGCCAGACCTCTCGACCGCACGGCCCCGCGCTGTTCGTGCCTCTAGTTCGCTGAAGGCCCGCGAGGGCCTTCCAGTGCAGTTGCGGAGTCAAGCCGTCGCGCGAGCAGCACTGAAATGCCTTGCGGCCAGCCCCCAGCGGAAGAGGATGAGTTGTGGGAGCCCAAGCGGCCGGTGCAGGTTGTCGCCGGGGGCCGGCGCTGGGCGGCGATCAGCTACCCTCGTTGAAGAACACATACAACCCGTCCTTGCCCGGCGCGACGATGTCGAGCCGGCCCGTGTCCCGCAGGTCAGCGACTGCGAACATGATCCCCAGGCCGGTCCCAACGCGCGCCGGCCCGTAGTCGATAACCTGCTTGGAAAACGACTCGCCGTTCCACTTGAAGTAGTACATGCCGACGGGATCGAAGGCGCCCGGATCCCTGCCGCAGTGCGCGCGGTATCGCTTGCCCGTGACCAGCTCGTGCTGCCCATCGCCGTCAATGTCCACCCACTGCAGGTCGTGGTACTGCGAGTTGTACGGATCGATGGGATGCTTCTTCCACGTGCGACGACCGGCCGAGTCGCGCTTCTGCTCCCACCAGTCGAGGCCATAGGCGTGGGCCTGCCCGACGATCAGGTCGTTCAGGCCGTCACCGTTGACGTCGGCGACGATGACCGGGAGGCTGGCCGAGGCGAGATCGAAGTCCGGATGGAAGACCCACTGACCTCGCCATGGGTCTTCGGGGGCCTCGAGCCATCCCTTCGCAAGTACGAGGTCGCCGCGGCCGTCGCCGTTGATGTCGCCGAAACCGAGGCCGTGGCCCTGCTCGTCGGCGTATATTGTGTGGGAGGAGAACTCGCCCGTGCCCCTTCGGTTCTCGTCCACGATGAGCTTGTAGACGACTAGCGGCCCCATCGGTGTGTTCGGGATGAGCTCCAGCTGTCCGTCCCTGTCAACGTCCCAGGCGCGCGTGCCCTCGACATTGCCGCACTCGGCGATCACGTGCTCCGGCCACTCTCCGCCCTTGACTCCCGGGTTCTCCCGCCAGCGGAGCGTGTTGCCCCACCAGCCGCCGGTGACGAAGTCGAGGTAGCCGTCCCCGTTGATATCCATCGGGATGGTCGAGAAGTCATCGAAGTACTCGCCCTCGGCCATCACCTCGCCGATGAAGTGCTGCTTCCTGAAGTCCGGCCCCTCGTACCAGTAGGCGCCGGAGACGATGTCCGGGAGGCCGTCGTTGTTGACGTCGAAGACGCCGGCGGATTCGTACCGTTCGTCGGCGATGAGTCTCTTCTGGAATCTCAGGGGCATGTAGCTCTCCCATTGAGTGTTGGCTGGCTAGGTGGTGCGCCGCGCAACGCGGTGGCGCTGGTTGAGCGCAAGTCGGGTGACGGCGGTGTCACGCTAGTCCGAGGAATTCCTCGCCGTTGTGGAGCATGACCGCGGCCGCCACCTTTTCCGCCGTCTCCGGTGAGAAGTACCCGGCCTCGATCTTCTGCTCGAGCACCCGTGCGATGCCGATTCGCGCCTGGAGTGCGTATCCCACATCACACCAGGGTCGTCCTGTGTCGGCCCCGTAGCCGAAGATCTTGTTGAACGGCACGCCGTCCAGCCACTCCGACAGGCCGCGCTCGCTCTCGGCGGGGTTCATCGCCCAGGCCCAGCAGAGGTCGGGGTAGACGTTCGGGTAGTTCTTCGCGATGGCGCCGAGCTCGGACGTCCACGGCCACGAGGCGTGCATGATGTCGAACCGCACCCGGCGGTACTTCTCGAAGATCGGGATCAGGTAAGACGCCTTCGTGGAGTTCAGCGATCCCCAGTTCCCGGCGAGGTAGCCAGTGTGTATCTGCACCGGGATGTCCTCGTCGTCGGCCCGCTCCATCAGGCGGTGAAAGAGGTAGTCAGAGAGGGGACGGGCCTCCCTCGCGCTGACGCCGCCGCCGTCTTGCTGGATGGGTTCGTGAACGGTGTCCCGACTTACGATCTCGTTGAAGGCCGCCTCGGCCTCATGCCTAGTGGGATCGCCAACGGCGAGATCGCGGAAGTAGGCCATCGCGATCTTGATCGCCGCCAGCGGCACGGCCTCCCTGAACCGGCTGATGCTGGCGTTCATCGCCGCGACGAACCTGTCCAGCGAGGTGATCGAAGCGTCGGCGGCGCGCTGCAGCGCGTCTATCGGACCTCTGTCCATCGTCGCCCACAGGGAGTCCATCCGCCAAGTGAAGCGGTAGTACTTGGGATAGGCATCATCCCCGTACTCGGCCGGGGCGTTGCCATACGTATGACCGTCGTTGAGGACCCAGCGCGTGTTCGCCTTCTCCTTCACGAAGTAGTCATAGACCTCGGCGGCCGACTTCCCGGCGATGGAGGCCTGAAGCGCGTCGGTTATCTCCGCGAAGTTCTCGGGCGAGTACTCCAGGTCGAACAGCTCCCTGCAGCCGAGCGTCACCGCGCGCCCGTAGCCGGTGGTCCTGATCTTGGGCCAGAGCGCGGCAACAGAGCTCGCGTCGTCCAACTCCTCGGGCGGCCGCGCTCCGGCCGCCGTCACGAGGTCGGACTCGGCGTAACCGCCCAGCAGGCTCCGGTGGTCGTAGTTCTCCCTTTCCCTGTCGAACTGCCTGAAGTTGAAGTGATGGTTGTGGTGGCAGAACAGCGGATGGCTCATCACGAACTCACGAATCGAACTTGCCACTGGGTGCTCCTCTTCCAGTCGACCTCTGGCCTCTCGGCCGGCCTACTCCGTCTTCTACTCGATGAGTGCAGTGGACGGATCGCCGATGGCCAGGGCCGGGTCGACCTGCGCCCCGGCTCGGTTGACTCTTCGACTGCGCTGCGGGCCTTCCTTTGGCCGCCGCCCGCCGAGGGGAGGACCGACACCGGCCCTGACGGAATCACTGAGAAGTGAGCGAGAAGGGGCACGGCATGAGACCGGTCAGCCGTCGCGAATTCGTGAAGATAGCGCTCGCCGCGCCCGCAGGGCTGAGCGCGCTCGGAAGGGAAGTCGCCGTGGCAGAAGAGCGACCCCCGCGCAAGCGGCCGAACCTGCTGTTCGTCTTTCCAGACCAGATGCGCCGTCACGCGATGGGGTTCATGAACCAGGACCCGGCCAGCACTCCGGCGCTGGACCGCCTCGCATCCGAGGGCCGGGTGCTCGACCACGCGATCAGCAACACGCCGATATGCAGCCCCTTCCGGGCTATGCTGATGACCGGCAAGTGGCCGCACAGCACCGGCGTGGTCATCAACTGCTACGCCCGGCCCGATGGCTGGGAGGAGACCGAAAGGGAGAAGAACTGCTACCTCCAGCGCTCCGAACGCTGCCTCTCCGATGTGCTCCACGACGCTGGCTACGCCACCGGCCACATCGGCAAGTGGCATCTCACCAAGCCCAAGAAGCCGTACGTCGATCCCACCGACTATGGCGGCTACATCTGGGACTCCTACCCGCCGCCCGAGGACCGGCACAGCTTCGACTTCTGGTACGGGTATGGCTGCCACGGCAACCACCTCCATCCGCATTACTGGACCGGCGACGCGCCAAAGGACCAGCCGATACAGGTCGACCAGTGGGCGCCCGAGCACGAGGCGGACCTTGCCATAGAGTACATCAGGAACATCGCTGGCAAGTATCGCGACGCGGACAAGCCCTTCGCCCTCTTCGTGTCACACCATCCGCCGCACAACCCCTACAACGCGGTCCCGGACAAGTACCTCGATGAATACCGAGACAGACCTCTCGAAGAGCTGCTCAGCCGCGGGAACGTGGACCTGTCGCTCGACGAAGGGCCAGCGGCACACGCCAAGCGCGCAGTCAGAGGCCACTTCGCCATGGTGACGGGCGTAGACGAGCAGCTCGGCAGGATTCTCCGCTGCCTCGAGGAGCAGGGGCTCCGCGAGAACACGATCGTTGTCTTCACAGCCGACCACGGCGAGATGATGGGCAGCCACAACCGGATGGCGAAGTCAGTGTGGTACGAGGAATCGATCGGCATACCGTTCATCATCCGATGGCCCGGCAGGATCGCGCCCGGCCGCGATGATCTTCTGCTCAGCGTGCCCGACTACATGCCGACGCTGCTCGGGCTGATGGGGCTTGCCGGCGCGGTCCCAAGTGGGGTCGAGGGAACGGACTACTCGGCGGCGCTCCTGGGGAAGAGCGGCGCGCGGCCGACTTCCGCTCCCTACCTGAGCATGCGGCATGACGGCGACGAATACGGGGCGCGCGGCCTGCGCACACATCGCCAGACGTTTGTCGTTCGGCGGGCGAAGCAGGGTGAGGAGACCATCCTCTACGACAACGAGAAGGACCCATACCAGCTCGAGAACGTGGCTGACCGGAACGCGCCGCTCGTGTCGGAGCTGCGCAGGGAGCTCAACGGCTGGCTCCGGCGCGGCGGCGACCCGTGGGCGGGAATGTGAACGTGGCGCGGGTGGCAGCTTCAGGAAGACACAGCAGAGTGTGGCGCGGGATCGTCGTTGGACTCGTTCTGCTGCCGGTGAATACCCTCTGGGTCTTCTACCTCGAGCAGGTCGGCGGGCACGGCCCCTTCGTGTCCACCATCTCGCTGTTCTTCAACGTCGTCTTCATCCTCGTCTTCGTGGCTCTCGCCAATGCGGCCGTCCGTCGCCTGAACGCCTCCCTCGCACTCAGCCGAGCCGAGATGATCATTGTCTACGTGATGCTCACGATCAGCACTTCGATCATGTCCCACGACATGCTCCAGGTCCTCATCTCGATGATGACCACCGGCTACTGGTTTGCCAACCCCCAGAACCGCTGGGAGCAGATGCTGGACGGTACCACGCCGAGTTGGCTCCTCATCTCCGACCAGGATGTGCTCTATGGCTACTGGAACGGCGCCACAACTCTGTACCAAGACGTTGTGCTCTCCGCCTGGCTCGGCCCGATGCTGTGGTGGCTCGGCTTCATGGTGGTCCTGGTCTTCGTTCTCATCTGCCTTTCGGTCGCCTTTCGCCCACTGTGGTCAGATCGCGAGCGCCTCACCTTTCCTATCATCCAGCTCCCGCTGGAGCTCACGGACCCGAGGACCACGCTGCTGCGTAATCCCCTCATGTGGATCGGCTTCGGCATCGGCGCCATCGTCAACCTCATCAACGGGCTCAACTACATCTTCCCGGCCGTCCCCTCCATCCCGCTCTACATAAACCTCCAGAGCTACATCCACAACGAGCCGTGGACCGGGGCCGGCTGGTTCCCGATGACGTTCAACCCTTCGGTCATCGGCCTGGCGTTCCTGATGCCGCTGGACCTGCTGTTCTCGTGCACGGTCTTCTACCTCTACTGGAAGGTGATGTTCGTGATCGCCAAGGCCGCCGGCGTCAGCGAAGGCTACGGCTGGGGCGGGCCGAGCCCGGCGATCTTCCCGTACTCGAACGAGCAGATGTTCGGGGCCTTCATCGCCATCGCACTCAGCTCGATCCTCATCGGCCGCCAGTACTTCAGGCAGGTTTGGCGTCGGATCATCGCCCTCCCGTCTGAGGTCGATGACTCGAACGAAGGGCTCAAGTTCCGGACTGCGCTGGCCGGGTCCGTCGTCGGCGTCGCGCTCCTGATCGCGTTTGGCATTCGCGGCGGGCTCAGCCCCTACCTCGCCATCGCCTTCTTCATCATCTACTTCCTGCTCGCCGTCGCCGTCGCTCGCGTCCGCGCCGAGTTCGGCTCGCCCGTTCACGACTTCCACTTCGCCGGGCCGGACTACACCCTCAACTACGTCCTCGGGAGCGCCAACCTCAGCGATCGCGACCTCGGCATGTTCCACCAGCTCTATTGGTTCAACCGCGCCTACCGCGGCCATCCCGTGGCCAACACCATCGAGGGAGTGCAGATGAGCGCCCGCGCCCGCTTCCACGGCCGCGCCGTCGTGGTCGCCATCCTCCTTGCCACGGTAGCGACGGTGATCGCCGGGTTCTGGGGGTGGCTCCACTACGCGTACAAGCTCGGCGCTACCTCTGCCTGGGGCTATGGAGCGGACTGGTTCGGGGAGGAAGCCTACAATCGGCTCCAGTCCTGGATCGAGAACCCCGAGCCGGCCAACATCACCGCGCCCTTCGCCATGGCGGGCGGGTTCGCCATATCGCTGATGCTCGCGGCGGCCCGCACTCGCTTCGTCGGCTGGCCGCTGCATCCGGTGGCATACGCGCTCTCGGCGAGCTGGTCGATCAACTGGGTCTGGATGCCCATGTTCATCGCCTGGATGGTCAAGGGGCTCGTCCTGCGCTACGGCGGGCTGCGGTTCTACCGGCGCGTGCTGCCCTTCTTCTACGGGCTCATCCTCGGAGAGTCGATGCTCGGCTGCACCTGGCCGATCATCGGGCTCATCTTCCACGTGCCGAGCTACAACTTCTTCGGCTCCTGAGCCGAACGCGTTCCTGTCAGTTGCCGGAGACGTCGTCCACACCCGCGAACATCCGCCGCAGCCGCTCGACGTCTGCCTCCGGCAGAGGCGGCCGGCGGAGCGATTCCGCGTTCGCCTTCAGGTGTTCCACCTTGCCGGTCCCGGAAAGCACGACGTGCACGCCGGGCTCGTAGCGGCAGAAGCGATAGGCGGCATCCTGCACGCTCGTTGCCCCACCTTCGCGGATGAGGAAGTCGAGAGCCGTCTCGTCTCCGACCAACTTGGGATCGACGCGGCCGCGGTCTCGCAGGTCGGCGAGCACCTCCGCCAGCGCCGTGCCGTCGCTCAAGGCTCTTCTCACCGCGAACATGATGAGCACGCCAATGCTCTTCTCCTGCGTCGCGGCGAGCACGCGCTCTCGCGCCGACTGGTTCAGGATATTGTGGCCGACCATGATGACCTCCCAGCAGTCATCCCGAACCGCTCGGCTCAGCATCTCATGGCCGGGGTCCGAGCTGAAGACCTCGGTGACGCCGATGGACCGAATCTTACCCTCGTCGCGAAGCCGCATCAGCTCTGGCACCAGTTCTTCGACGGCGCGGTCATAGTGCTGAGCGGAGAGCCCGTGCAGGTGGTACACGTCAACGTAGTCAGTGCCGAGCCTGCGGAGGCTAGCCTCGAGCGCCGGCGCGACGCCCTCCGCTCGCAGCCCATCGTCCCCCCACATCGAGCGTTTGGTCGAGATGACGACGTCTCCGCGCGGCTCACCGCGCAGGCCCCTGCCAAGGATCTCCTCCGTGCCGTACGCCTCGGCCGTGTCGAAGAAGTTCGCGCCCAAGTCGACGGCCCGCCTCACCACTTCGACCGACTGCTCTTCAGTGTTGCCATAGCTCTGGCCGAGGCGGCTGTGGCCCCCACAGCCCAATCCCATGACGCTCACTCGGATTCCGCTGCGGCCGAGAGTCGTGTAGTCCATGACGCGATCTTCCCGGGCTACTGCTGGCCCTTCTTCATCTCGGGCGGCGCGCTCCCATGTGCCGAGAAGGTGATCTCATCTCGGCCCACGCGCACCCCGGTATCGACACCGTCGAGTTGCTCGACGTTGGGTGGCTCCTCGCCCGCCGCCAGCGGCACGAGCACCACGAGGAACTCCATCTGCTCTGCCTGGCCGGGCGCGCTGATCCGCAGACACAGCGGATCCTCGACGTTGATCTTGTCGCCCATCCCCTCCACCACGGACATGCTTGCGCCGGCCGGCGCAAGCACCTTACCGGCCAAGCTTGCCTTCTCGCACGTGATGAGGAAGGTGTCGCCCTCGGCCTCCACCTTCCCGCCCGGCTGCAGCATGAAGTCGTAGCTCGTAGCCTCGCCCATGTGTGCGAGGTCGCGGACGACAACATAGCCCCACTTTCCCGTCCCATCGTGCGGCTGCACCAGGGCCAGCTCCCGCACCACCGACTCCGCGCCCTCGTAGCACTTCGTCGCGTCGGAGCGGAACCACACGAGGCCGTCTCGTTCCTCCGCATCGGTGATCGCGCCGATGCTGTCTGGGTCCTGCCGCTGATCCCTCTCATCGATGACGAGGCAGTTGTGCGACCACGTGCTCGCGTTGAAGTAGATGATCTCTCTGTTGAAGTATCCCTCGCCTACCTCCCCGTAGCCGTAGTCGCGGAGAAGCCACTCGCCGCCCGCGTTCAGCAGGAAGTTGTTCACATCCAGGTGTGAGTGCGACACTGCGACCTTGCCGCTGCGGAGGTGAAGAGTGAGGGCATCCTCTCCCCAGCCGGTCCGCGCTCCGGCGAAGCCGGTCTTCTTGAAGGCATGCCACAAGGGCTGACCAGACGGCATCTCGGGCCGCACCGAGGGATCGTGCCAGAGCAGGCCCCAACAGGTCGTGTCGATGTCCCGTCTGTCCGGCAGCGACTCCGCCAACCACTGGGTGAGCGGGTCGTCGTACTGGCCGGCGATTCGGTACATGATCGGCCGTATGGAATGCCAGTCCCGCGCCGGCCCGTCGCCGAAGTTTGCCACCTGCCAGATCTCCGGCCCGGCCAGGTAGAGGCGGAAGAGCGGCGTGTGGCGGAAGTACTCGGCGGCGTAGAAATCCTCGTTCGCGTAGGGCCGAACGGCCTCAACGAGCCGCATCAGGGATTCCATCCCATATCCCCAGTAGGGCACACCCTCCTCGTACGCGCCCTCGTCGGGCAGCTCGGCGATGATATTGCTGCCGCCCCAGATCGCCTTTGCCAGCCAGGTTCCGGCGTCCGGCTCCTCTCCCGCGAGGGCGATCGCCGTGGCCGCCAGCGCCTGGTAGGCGCACCAGGCGTGGTTCTGCCTCCACTCGTGCTTCCACCAGCCGCGGTCGTTGATCCCCTCGGCCGCCTCATACATGATTCGGCCGCGCTCCCGGAGAATCGCACGAAGCCGCTCTCGGTCTTCCTCCGACCACCGCTCGTACAGCCAGTCGTAGGCGATGGAAATCCCGAAGAGCTGATGCGAGGCCGCCAGGTCGGCGTTCTCGAACACGCCCGCGCCCCACAGGGGATACTCGGCCGGCTTCAGCGCCCACTTCCGCACATGCTGGAAGTACTTCGGGTCCTCGTCTAGCAGGGCGACGAGTGCCAGCCCGGGCAGCACATATCCGAAGCGCCGCTGCCACAACATCTCGTCGTTGAGGGTGTTCGGCCGCGTCGGGTCATTGCCCACCTCGGGCGGCCGGTACTCGGGCGGATCGTCGTCCAGCGATTCCTCTAGAGCCGCCTTGAGTTTCTCCCACTTCTCACCATGCGTCGTTTCGATAGCCTCTCGCAGCTTCGCCAGACCCTCCTGCTGGAGAAACAGCCGCGGCCTCCCGGCCGCTGCGACTCTCTCGCTCAGCTCTGCGGAACTCATCTGGACCTCACTTGGCTGCCAGTCGCCGCCCGATGGAGCGGCGACGAGCAGCGCGAGTGCTGCCGCGGCGCTTGCCGCCAGTGCTTTCATCCGACTGCGCCTTCCTGAAGATCAGGCAGTAGTGATGATGATAGTTCGGCACGAACACCTTCGGATAGCCCCAGATGCCCAGCGGCTTCGTGTTCTGACACCAGATGCGCTCCCCCTGGAAGAGCCATTTGAACTGGCTTCGGCCGCGCTGCTCTATCCGCCGCGCGAGGTCCCAGGCCAACATGCGCACTCGGCCCCCCGGGTCGCGCAGATTCTGCGCCACGACGACCAGGTACCTGCCCTGCTTGACGCACCGCCTCACCTGATCGAAGACCTTCCCGAGCCCCTCGATGAAGTCGGCGTAGTCGCGGACGTTGCCCAGGTCGTCGGCCCGGTTGGAGTAGGCCGTGTCGAGCCCGCGGGCGGCGCGCTGCTTGTGCTTGGAGAACACCCCGCCTCGGCTGGTCCTCAGCATCCGCCAGTAGGGCGGCGACGTGATGGCGAAGTCGAACTGCGGCAGGCCGCGGTCGAACTCGATGCCGGCCGCCTCGAGCCCTTCTCGCCGCTCGCGCCAGAAGGCGGTCCTGCCGATCTCTCTCGCATCACCCCGAATCACCGCCTGCGCCGGCTCGGCAGCCTTCACTCTCCGCGCCGCGGTCCGTGCGTACTTCGCGCTCAGCTCCACGCCGACCCCAACGCGCCCGTTCTCTGCACACGACACCAGCGTCGCGCCCGAGCCGAGGAATGGGTCCAACACCGCCCCGCTGCGCTTCGTGAAGAAGGAGAGGAACTCGGCCACCATCTCCTCGGGGAACCGCGCCGGATGGAGTTCCGTCGGCTTGTTCCGCCAGTAGCGCGGCGAGTCGCACACGAACCACGTCCGCGTGAACTTGATCCACTCGCGGCCGGAGAGATCGTTAAGGTCGTTGCGGGGGCGCCGAGAGCGTGCCATCTTCAGGCGGCCAGCAACTGCCTCAGCCTGGTGTACCTTCGCGCCGGGCGGTTGTTCCTCACGGCGGTCCAGATGGCCGGGCGGTTGCCGACGAAGACACACTTCTTCTGTGCCCGGGTGAGGCCTGTGTAGAGCAGGTTGCGCTGCAGCATGATGTACTGGCTCGTGTGGCAGATCATCACAACCGCAGGGTACTCGCTGCCCTGGGCCTTGTGCACCGTCAGCGCGTAGGCCAGCTCGAGCTCGTCCAGCTCGTCGAACTCGTACCAGGCCGAGTTGTCGAGGAACTGCACCGCGACGGTGCCGGCGGCCGGGTCGATAGAGAGGATCGTCCCCACGTCGCCGTTGAAGATCTCCTTCGTGTAGTTGTTGACCGTCTGCACGACCCGGTCACCCTCGCGCAGCACTTTCTCGCCCCGACGCGCCTCCTTCGCCTCTTCCCGCGGCGGGTTGAGGGCCTCCTGCAGCACTCTGTTGAGGTGCACCGTGCCCAGCGTGCGCTTGTTCATGGGCGTGAGCACTTGGATATCCTGGGGCTGGAAGCCATCGTGGCGCAGCTCCTCGCCGACCAGCTTGGCGATGTGTTGGATGATTGTCTCCTGGTCCGCCTCAGAGAGCAGAGCGCAGTCATCTTCCGGTCGGGGAGGGATGTGGAACTCCGGCGCGCGTCCGGAGTTGACGCGATAGGCGTTCATCACGATCTGGCTCTCGCGATCCTGGCGGAAGATCTCGGCGAGGCGGGCCACAGGCACGGTCTTCGAATGGATCAGGTCGCGCAGGACGAGGCCCGGCCCGACGGAGGGGAGCTGATCGACGTCACCGACGAGAATGAGCCGCCCCTTGTCCGGCACGGCCTGGGCAAGCGCCCACATGAGCTCGATGTCCAGCATCGAGGCCTCGTCCACGATCACCACGTCGGCCTCGAGTGGGTGATCCTCGTTCCGGCGGAACTCCCAGGCGACGGGATCGATCTCGAGCATCCGATGGATCGTCTGGGCGGGCCGGCCGGTCACCTCGGAGAGCCGCTTGGCGGCGCGGCCGGTCGGGCTGGCCAGCGCGACGTCACAGCCCGAGGTTTCGAAGAGATCGACGATGGCGCGAGTCACAGTCGTCTTCCCGACGCCGGGCCCGCCCGTGAGCACGAGAACCTTATCGGTGAGCGCCAGCTTCACGGCCTCGGCCTGCTGTCGGGAGAGTGCCGCCGTCCCCACCATCCGGTCCCCGCGGAGCCACTCGTCCAGCGACTCGCCGGCGACCTCGGTCTGAGGCTCCCCCTCCCGCAGCCGCTTCAGGTGCCTGGCGACCTCTCGCTCGGCGCGCCACAGCCGTGGCAGGTAGACTGCTTCCGCCGTGCCCTCGGGCGGACGGCCGGGGACGGGTCGCAGTTCTACTCCTTCTTCCACTGAGACCCAGCCGTTCGAGCGTAAGGTGTCGTAGGCGTCGGCCAGCAGGTCCCCCTCGTCGCACTGGAGCAGGCGGGCAGACTGCTCCAGCAACTGCTCTCTGGGCAGGAAGCAGTGTCCCTGGTGCGCGGCCTCCTGGAGGGCGTGAGTCATCCCGGTCTGGAGGCGGAAGGGCGATGTAAGCGGGAGCCCGGAAGCGCGGGCAATGCGGTCCGCCGACCTGAAGCCTATCCCCTCCACCTCCATCGCGAGCTGATAGGGATTGCGCACGACCACCGAGACAGCCTCGTTTCCGTAGTGGCCGTAGATACGTATCGCCTGCGCAGAGCTGACTCCCATCCCCTGCAGCCGCACGAGCACGCCCTGCTTGTCATCGATGCGGTGCTGCCGCCAGTGCTCCCCAATCGCCAGGGCCTGCTTCTCGCCGATCCTCTTGATCTCCGCGAGTCGCTCGGGCTCCTCATCGAGGACGCGGAGTGTGTCCCCGCCAAATCGCTCCACGATCTGCGCGGCTCGCTTCTCACCGATCCCCTTTATCGCCCCACCGGCCAGGAATCGCTGAATCGCCTCCGGTGTGATGGGGCGATCCACGTCATAGCGGGAGAAGCGAAACTGCTCACCGTA
Organism: Candidatus Hebobacterum abditum; assembly: GCA_029821875.1. Lineage (GTDB taxonomy): Bacteria > Armatimonadota > Hebobacteria > Hebobacterales > Hebobacteraceae > Hebobacterum > Hebobacterum abditum. The sequence goes on from JALGXW010000022.1 coordinate 34,188, forward strand.
CTGGGGATGGGTCGCCCAGTCTCCCCAGAGGCGCACGTCCATCCCCTGGCGCGCCTCCGCCAGGCACCCCACTACGGTCACGACGTCGCCGGCGCCGCTTTGCCCCTCGCCGACGCGCACGCGCGCCACCGTCCACCCGTCTTCCTCATTGTGGTGGCGCACCTGCTCGATCGTGCCGGCGAGCTCGCGCAGTTCTTCGCCCGGACCCTCACCGCTCATGTGAGCGGATGTTCGACATGTCGACTGCCCGACCTGCCGGCGGCCTGGAGGTCGTCCCGCGCGTCATCGCGCCAACATCTCTACCCGTCCCTCGGAGGGCATCGCGAAGATCATGCTCCCATCCGCGTGCATCATCTCCAGATATGGCGTCCCGTCGGGCCCCAGCCACATCCGGGCACGCGGCCGTCCGGCCTCATCGAACAGGGAGATACCCGGCGCCTCTCCTGTCCCCATGACCGGTGCCCCCTCAACCACGATCTCTTCTCCTTCTCTGTTCTTGAGCACGATCTTCGGCGACGATATCCGTGCTGCTGGCGCCGTCATTCCGAGCACAGCTCTGACCCTCCCCTCGGAGTCCACTAGCTCGAACCGCTGGGCGCGCACGACCTCCTGCCCAGCCTCGGCTGTCAGCTTCGCACCCTCGGCCGCACCGTGTACGAGCGCGCCGACCGAAGCCAGCACACAGGCCGCTACCACTGCCAGGAGCACTCTCACTCTCGCCATGGCGATTCTCCCTCAGGCATTCTCGCATCAGCATGGAGTTAGACCAGCAAGGCACTGGTGAAGTTACGCCTCATTTCTTGTCCCCCCCAATGCGATCGGGGCAGGAGCGCTCTCCTGCCCCGACCCAAAGTCTATGTCATCACCCGCCCGTCGGTCCCGCAGCTCGGGCGGAATGGGGTGTGACGTGCCGCCTTATCCAGCTCGCGAGCCGCTCACTCGAAGGGCCCGCCGCCTCAGCAGGGCCTCCAGATCCTGACGCAGACCCGTCGGGATGATGGCATCCAGGAAGACACGCCGCCAGGCGGGCTCCATGTTGGCCGCGACTTCTACCAGCAGCGAAACGTCACCGGTCCGCCGCCATGCCGTCATCGCCTCCCTCCAACTCGCAACTGTCTCCCCGCTGACTGTCATCGTGGCTGCTCTCCGTTGATGTTGCGCGATCCAACGCCAGCATCAGTCTAGCTGACCTGCGTTAGGTGCGCATCAGCCATTGCGAGGGTGATGTTCACTGTGACAGACACAGATGTTGTCTTTTCTGTCAAACTCGGCTGCGGCCCCCTGTTTTCGTCCAGCAGAACGGTCGGCGGCTGGGGGAGAGGGCTTCAGGAAAGAGGCATGGGTGGGTGTCTGGCAATCTCGCGTTCTCTGGCTCGCCAATTGGCCGGCAGACTGACATGCCGCCTGCAGAAACGGATTGACAGCGGGTGGTGTGGCTCTAGAATCACATGCAGGCAGCGGCGAGATGGGAGCCAAGCCGGTGTCAGGAACGCCCCCGGGGGCACTGGGCCCCCCTGTAGGCGGGTGTCCTTGACACCACAGCAAGGAGGGAGACTGGAATGCCGAAGACAGCCAAGAGGACGGTTGAGGAGCACAAGCTGGCGAAGAGCCACACGGGACACTCTCAGCACCTCTGCGATCTGGTGGCCAATCGCAAGATGGACCGCGTGGCCGAACTGTCGAAGGGTGCGAAGTACCTCTGTCACATCTGCGGCCGCGCCGCGGCAAAGGCCGCGAACGTCTGCGAGCCGGTGGAGATCTGATCCGTCCCCTGTCGGAGGGAAGAAGCGGGGCCGCCTCGGCGGCCCCGCTTCTGTTCTGCGCCGAGGGTCGCTGCGCTGCTCCGCAGAAGTCTATCCGCCGACGCCTGTTGGTGAGGCGCGACCTGGGAGAAACTGCCCATGCCTACAATGCTCGCCGCTGTGCTGCACGACTTCGATGACCTCCGCCTCGAGCAAGTCTCGGTGCCCGAGCCCACGGAGCACGGTGACGTGCTGGTTCGCGTGAAGTCCTGCGGGATCTGCGCGACGGATTGCAAGGCGGTCAAAGGCATCCGGCGGAACGTGACGTTCCCTGTAGTTGTCGGTCACGAGCCGAGCGGCATTGTGGCGGCAGTCGGCCCGGGGGTCACGCAGTTCAGAGAGGGAGACGAGGTGATCGTCCAGCCCCTGGGCCATTGCGGTTTGTGCGAGAGCTGCCGCGCGGGCAACACGCACTACTGCGAGCACGCCTTCGTCACCGGCGGCGACGGACCCGAGGACGTCCGGGATGGCGCCTTCGCCGAGTTCATGCTCACCAAGGAGAGCTCCCTCTTCCACAAGCCCTCCGGTATCTCGTTTGACGCGGCCGCGGTGGCCGAGCCGCTGGCGGGGGCGTGGAAGGGCGTCGTCCACCACAGCCAGATGCAGCTCGGCGACGATGTCGTCATCATCGGGACCGGCGGGATCGGCCTGTGCTGCCTGCTGGTGGCAGAGGCCGCCGGCGCGGCGCACCTGCTGGCCATCGACCCTAGCGAGTACGCTCGCGAGAAGGCCCTATCGCTGGGCGCCACCCGCGCGATCGATCCGACGGAGGGGGATGCGAGGCAGCGCGTCTACGACATCATCCCCCGCGGCCCAGACCTAGTGGTGGAGGCCGCGGGGGCCGTTGACGCAGTCCGGTTGATGGTCGATCTGCGCCGCCGCGGCACGAGGTGGAATGTCTTCGGCATCACCACGCACGAGACGTTCGAGCTCGACGGCGGTCTGACTCACTTCCTCGAGGGACGGATGGACGCGAGCTTCGGGACCACGACCTTAGCCATGATGAAGTCGATCCGCCTGATGGCGACGGGCCTCGTGGACACGGAGCAGCTCATCTCCCACCGCTTCCCGCTCTCTCGCATCCACGACGCGCTGGCGGTCATGCAGACACCCGAGCGCTCCAAGGTGGTCGTGAGTCCCTGAACCCCCTCCCTTCAGGTGTTCCGATTCCAGGCGGATCTGCGGCGGCCGGGCAGTCAGGCACTCTCCGCGTATCGCTCTTGCCAAAGTCGCTCGTCATAGGGCGCCCGGCGGCCGGGGCACCCCTCCCGGGGACAGAGTTGGCAGCTCTCGAAGCTGATCTCGGTGGGGAAGTGAAGCCCTGACACAGACTTAATCGGAACCATGAGGTAGCTATCGGTGAGGCGGACCCCGATCTTCTCTTGGACGTCGCCGAACACCGAGAAGAGCTGCTCCTGTTGAGTGATCGGCCAGTCCTCCAACGACCCCGGCGACATTGACGACATCTTCCCGGGGCGGTAGTTCCTCTCGATGTGCTCCCGCACGGCCGCCGAGGCCGCACCGAGGGCGATGATCCTCATCTCATCCAGCCAGTACTCCTTGATGGGATCGCCCTCGACCCCGGCGATCTCGTCCAGCTCGCGGCCGCAGGTGGCGATGTACGGAAAGACGCGGTGCGCGTCTTCGAGATTGACGGCGAGCACGCGGCTTGTGAGCTCCACACCGCCGAACTCCACGGTGTTATTCGTCCGGCTCCCCACATAGCACGTGTCCACAATCGCCTTTGGGTTGGCGACTTCCTGGGCGCGTTCCGCGAGGGCCGCTAGCTCCTCCGCGTCGGCGCTGCGGGGCTCCACGCGGAAGCGGCGCAGGAGATCGTTCAGCTTCAGTTCGGCCGGGATGTTGGCGAGGACTTCCATGCTGATTCCCGACTCTTCCTGTGGCCTTGCCTTCACGGGGCGCACATCGCCTGCGTGCTGTCATATCTTACCCGTATGTCTCAGAGTGCCTGCTTAACTCCGCTTCGCCAGTGTGCCGGCTCGCCCGCAGGCAGTGATGGTTGCCCCGACGCTAGCAGGGGGCGGCCGCTGGCCGTTCGAATCAACTTCCTGAACTGAGTGACCCAGAAGGGAGACAGCATGCTGAAGATCGCCTTCGTGGGCGCTGGCTGGTTCGCTCACCACGTCCACGGTCCCGCTCTGGCCAGGTACGCTGAAGAGCATTCCGGCGAAGTCGACTTGGCCGCGGTGTGTGTGCGCAGGAACGTGGACCGCGCGAGGGACTTCTGTCAGAAGTTCGGCTTCCAGCGCGTCTACGCTGACCTCGACGAGATGCTGGACAAGGAAGGCCCTGACGCCTGCTGGGTCGTGACGCCTATTGGGGCAACTCGTCAGGTCGCCGGCCACATCATGGAGCGCCGTGTGCCCGTGCTCTTCGAGAAGCCGCCTGGGGCGACCTTGCAGGAGGCCCAGGAGCTCGCGGAGATCTCCCAGCGAACCGGGACGCCGAACCTGGTCGCCTTCAACCGCAGATGGGCGCCCTGCACCCAGAAGGCCCTGGACTGGGCGCGCGAGATCGGGTCCACGGAGCACATCTACGCTCGCATGCTTCGGCCGCAGCGCATGGATCGCACCTTCGCCTTCGGCACCGGCATTCATCTGCTTGACTGTGTTCGCTTCCTCGGAGAAGCCATAGTGGGAGGCCTGATCGCGGCCCGAACCGTGCGCTGGCGTTCAGCCGCCAGCGACGCCTCGCCTGCCTCAGGGTCGGCGGCGGACCCAGGAGCCGACTCGCCGACAGATGTCTACAACTTCCATGTCGACATGGTCTTCGAGTCGGGGGCCCGCGCCCGGTGCGACATCCTCCCAGCTTGCGGCATGTTGGAGGAGTCGTACCTCCTGTTCGGCGCGAAGAAGTCAGTGAGCTACTGCTTGCCGTGGTCCGCTGGCTCGGTCGAGCTGGACGGGAGAGCAGAGGTCTGGGCCGTGGGTGAGGTCCAGGCATCGGGAAAGTGGTCCTTCGCCCCGCACGACGTCTCCGGCGGCTTCTACGGAGAGGCGTGCGAGTTCCTCAGCGCGCTGAAGGAAGGGCGTCGTCCGTCGCCATCCGCGGAGGAATCCGTTGTTTCGGTGGCCCTGGCGGCGGCCGTGCAAGAGGGGCGCGACATTGAGTTCTAGGACGACATAGGCGTCGATCCCGGGAAGGGACTGTCCGCACCAGGAAGCCCCCCTCGAGGCGCGTATGTGCTAGTATGCCGTGGTCGGAGAACATACCGATGGGCCAGGAGGACGTGCTATGCGACGCTCGATCTTGGTGATACTGGTCGCCGTATCCCTCAGTGGCCTTGTCGGCACTGGGGCCGCTGGGCTGGACCGCCCACTTGCGTCACTGGTGCCGCCCGATGTCAGCACCTACACCGAACTGGACCTAGACCGGATGCTGTGGAGGGCGCCGGAGACGGCGTCACTCGCCGAGGCCTTCGGCCAGATGCAGAGCCCGCGCATGCTGAGCGACCTGTTAGTGGAGCTCGCGGACGCGGAGGACCTCGAGGAACTCACTCAGGTGCTCGACGTGCTGAGCCAGGCATCGAAGGCCGTCGGGCCCCGCATCGGATGGGCCACCTGGATTCCGGACGTGCAGTCCTTGCTGGGCGGGATGACGGAGCCCAGCGACCTGGGGGCTGCTCTCTCGATGATCCCCAAGGTGCTGATCGTGGCCGACGTCAGCGACAAGGATATCTTCGACGAACTGCTCGACGGACTGGCGCAGGAGGTCGGCGTGCCCGCGCTCACCACAGAAGGTGTCGGTGGTACTCGGGTCACCACCTTTGCCGAGGGGATAGTGGCGCTGGTCCGGGGCGAAGACTGGCTCGCCATCAGCTTCCCCCCGGACCCGGCTCGCATCGCCGCCGATCAGTGGCGGTCTGACGGTCCGAGCTCCCTGTGGTCGAGTCTCGCCTACCAGGCGGTGATACGGAGGCTCCCCACCGATGCGACTCTGACTGAGTATGTGAGCGCGAGGTCGGTGAAGCAGCTTGTTGGCCTCGCCAACCTCCTGGCGCCGGAGGCGCAGCTCTCGTACCCAAGCGACGAGCCACTCGGATCGGCGATGGGCCTGCGCGTTGAATACGTGCAGGGCCGCAGAATGGCGACGCTCTACTACACGGCCGATCTCGACGCCTTGCCCCATCTGGTGGACGCGGCGCTGGCACTGCAGGTCGCCTTCATTAGATCGGAACTAGAGAAGGAGCGCGAAGCCGAGGCGGCCGAGAAATGTGTGGCTAACCTCGAGCTTCTCGGCACAGCGATGGCGGCCTATCTGGACGAGCATGGCGATCGGTTCCCCGACGCCGAAGGGTGGGTCCACGATCTCGAGCCGTACGTCGATAGGCTGGAGTCTTTCAAGTGCCCCAAGGACGATACGCCCACACTGTCCAGCTACGCCATGAACGCGGCCCTCAGCGGCAAGTCGCTGGCAGAGCTGGGCGATCCAGCCTCGGTCGTCGTTCTCTACGAGACGGCCAGCCCGGGAGACTCCCCGAGCGGCGGCCCCGCGGATGTCGTGTCCCCCGCCCGCCACGCCGAAGGGAATCACTACCTGTTCGCCGATGGACACGTCGAGCTGCTGGAGGAGGCGCCGAGCTTCGAGGTGGAGTGATCTGACGCGGAGTCAGGACTGACGCGCCGCTCGCTCGTCGGGCGGAGGGGATTGCTAGCCGCCTCTGTCTCGGCGCCGGCGGCAGGGCGATGAAGCCGTGGGCGAGACGCCCGGAGATCGGTCGGTGCCGGAAGTGCAGTGCACAGGGCCGCGCGGGCGGCCGAGCTAGGGCCGCTACACAGGAAGCTCGAAGGCGCGGGCGATGTAGACAGCCATCTGGTCCCGCGTCACGGGTATCTCGGGGTGGTAGAGTCCATCTGAGTATCCCTGCACGACCCCCGCGTCCACGCAGAACTCGATGTGAGTGTATGACCAGAACTCAGTGGGCACGTCGTTGAAGGTGGGCACGACAGGGCGCTGGAACGAGGCCAATCCCTCTTCGCCGGTCGGGTCGACAGTCGAACGAGCGATGTACACGGCCATGGTCCCACGGTCGACGGCGAGGCCAGGCCTGTAATCGCCCTCGGGGTAGCCCTGCACAACGTTGCGCTCGACCGCGTACTCGATGTACTTGAACGCCCAGTATGTTGGCTGAACGTCGGAGAACGAGGGCAGCACATACCCGTCGGGAACGTTCTCATCGCCGCCGGCGAGAGCCCGGGCCACATACACAGCCATCTGATCGCGCGTCACCTCGAGCTCGGGATGGTAGTTCCCATCCGTGTAGCCAGCGACGATGCCAGCCCGGTAGCAGGCCTCGATCTCGTGGAACGCCCAGAACGGCTGTCCGCCATCCCCGGACGGCGGCACATCTGAGAAGTTCCCCGCCTGCGGGACGTCCTCGGGGTCAGACGGATCGCTTCCCAGGTCCACCTCCTCCGCATCCCCGAAGCCGTCATCATCGCTGTCTCGGTCGTGCGGATCGCTGCCGTTCTGGTACTCCAGCAAGGCACTGAGCCCGTCGCCGTCCTCATCGGAAGAGGCGTCAGCGCTCGCAGCCGGATCCAAATCGTGCGCAAGCTCCCAGGCATCCGGCAAGCCATCCTGGTCGGTGTCGCCAGTCCCGGGATCCGTCCCCGCCAGGAACTCTTCGAGGTTGCTCAGCCCGTCGCCGTCCTGATCGACGCCGGCATCGGCCGCAGAGGTCTGGTCCAGTTCGTGCATCTGCTCCCAGAAGTCGGGCATTCCATCGCCATCGAAGTCATACGTCACGGTGATTGCGACGCTCTCCGTAGCCGTCTTCGACGGGACGCCGTCACACGTAGCACTGAGGGTCAGCGTAATCCCCCAATCGTCGCCGCCCAAGTTCTCCGGCGCCACATAGGCGGGTCCAGTGGCGGTCTCGCTTGGCAGGAAGACGCCGCCCGCCCCGTCGTCATCCCAAATGTGACTGAAGATGCTGTGTCCCTTCTCATCCGTGGCAGAGCCGCTGAGGTTGACGGTCCCCGAGCTGGGGACTATTGTCTCGTCCGCGCTGATGTCGAAGAAGAGAGCGTGGCCGAATATCGTCAGAGTGTCACTGGGATACGGCTCGGAAGTCCTGTTCCCGCTCGTGTCCTCGGCCCTAACCTCGAAGGTGTATGTGCCGTCATTGAGCGCGGCAGGTGTAAAGCTATAGTCCTCCGTGTCCTCGTCGAAGGCGCCGTCGTCCGCCTCGGTATCCTGCCAAGTCCCGCCATCAATACGATACTGTACCCTCGCGATCCGGTTCAGCGTCACGTCGGGAGGCAAACCCGGACCCCAGTACCAGGGGTTCTGATTCGGAAAGTAGCCCACACCGGCAGAGCCTGTATAGGTGGGCGTGTCGTCGTTGGACGGATCGGGAGAATACGCGTCCAGGGAAGCGCTTGGGGCGACGTCGAGAATGTCCGGCACCCCGTCCTCGTCTGAGTCCCGCCAGCCGATCTGGTGCGCCGAGACCTCGCAGACGGCCCACGAGTTGTCGTTCATCATGCATATCGGGTCTCGCTGGCAGTTCGTGTTCTGCACCCGAAGGTAGCCGAAGTACTCATCCGGATCACAACAGAAATAGCCCGCCTCGCAGTACTCATCGGCCGCGCCATAGATGTGCCCGGCCTCGTGGGCCATCACGCTATTCATCAGCGAGATACCCCAGTCGTCGTTGTCGTAGGTCATGACAGCGCAGGGGCCGTTGTAGTAGGCGTACGCGAAGCGCTCGTCCGTGAACCGTCCGTCAGCGTCGAAGCTGCTGTCGACCACGAAGACGGCGAAGGCCCAGTCAGTGCCCTGCGCGTCGCGTAGGTCGTTCAGGTAGTCGTACAGGCTCTCCCAGTATGTGGACGGGTTGGCGGGGTACCCCAGGTAGTTCATGGCATCTATGATCCAGAGCCAGTCTTCTGCGGAAGAACGCGTTATCGGCTCGTAGCCCGTGGGCACGTCGTACTCGTAGGTCCAGGAGACTGACAATGGCGCGACCGAGTAGGGATAGACGAAAGCCCACCAGTCCATGCCGGCAAGACATTCGGACACGACCTGTGATTTCTCCTGACTCGTCCAGTCCTCGGTGCTGGGGTCGTTTCCGCCGTTGCTCTCCATGAGGATCAGAGCTATGGCCGTGCTCCCCATCAGGTACTCGGACGTCTGCAGCTCATTCGCTCCGGGCGGGGACGGCGCGGCAGCCCCCAAGCGGGCGCGCACCTCAAAGGGAACGACCCGAGCATCGTCGACGAGTGGCGAGCCCAGGCCCGCGCCGGCGACGGCCTCGGCCGGAGACGGTGCGACCAGATCGTTCCACGCCCTCACCGCGTCCGAGGCCGCCCTTCCGTAGTCAGCTGGCACAACCGCAGGATCGACTGCTGTCCTCGCGATCAGATCGAAGCGCGGGTCGGTGCTGAGTGTGGCGTCGGCCTCGGGGGGCAGATCCACTATCGCGACATGCGGCGGAATAGAGTGGCGAACAGAACCGCCCGCCGCCTCCACAGCCGTCAGCGCGGCGCGCATGCCTGCAGCATCCTCCGCGGCCATCAAGGCAAGCGCAGGAGGCGCTGGCTGCTGTGCCACGGCGTGCGAGGAGAGGCCGGCCAGCGGCAGGAGAACAGACACCGAGAGAACCAGTGCCCAGCCTACAGAGAGAGAGGGACTCCCCTTGCCTCGATCCCACATGTGCGCGCCCACAAGGGGGCGCGAGGCGCCGGGCTCCCTGTGATGTGGTCGGACTTGGCAAGCAAACAGTCGCATGTCGGGCAGGTCCACGTAGTAGCATTATACCACCACGCCGGTGCGCGGGACAGGCGTTCCGGCTGCAGTCGCCACAAGTTCTGGGGTCCCCGGTCGCCTGGACTGCTGCAAACATGGTACAACCGGTCGGTCTTGCGTTCGGGACTGACCGGCCCTCAGCGCGCCGGTGAGGCGGCGTGGGCTTCGGTGGACGGGCCTGGTGGCATTCGTGCGTGTCTAACTGATTGCCGGAGGAGATCACGCGGAGATTCTCATGACGAAACGCTGGGCTCTTATCTGGTTGGTCGCAGTCATCGGGCTGATCGGGTTCGCCCCTCCGAGCCGGGCGCAGACTGAGTTGGCGCGCGCGCTGGCGCGCGTGCCCCCCGTGTTTGGTGAAGCGCAGCTCTATCCCCGCAATGGGACTGAAGAGATCCCTGACATCGCTCGTCGTTTCGGAGTCAGCGCGTCCGCGGTGTTCAATGCGAATGGAGGGGAGCTGGTCAGCGATGAGCTGCTGCTCATCCCGACGGAGCGCGTGGCGCCGATTCTGCTTCAGGACGGGATCGTAGTGAACTTGGCGGAGCGCAACCTGTACCTCTACGAGAGGGGCCGCCCGGTTCGATTCTTCCCCGTGGCGGTCGGCCGGCGCGGCTGGGAGACCCCAACCGGAGAGTATACGATCGTCAACAAGGCGGAGAACCCGACCTGGTTTCCGCCTTCCTGGGCGCTTGAGGAGGAGCCCGTGCCACCGGGGCCGGACAACCCGCTGGGCGATCGCTGGATGGGTCTATCGGTGAAGGGCTACGGTATCCACGCCACGAACGTACCGGCCTCCATTGGGCTGTACGGCTCCCATGGCTGTATGCGCATGTATCCGGAGCATGCTCATGCGCTCTATGCCATGGTGGCCGTCGGCACCCCAGTCGTGATCATCTATCGCCGGGTTGTGTTTGGGTTCGAGCCGGAGCAGGGGGTGGTGTATATGGCGTACCACCCAGACCCCTATCTTGTTGGGACCATCAGGTCAGACTATGTTCGCGAAGCACTGGAGCCATATGGTCTCCACACCATCGTTGACATGGCCGCTGTCGAGCGGGCCCTGCAGAGGCCGACCGGCGTGCCTACGCCTATCGTCGGGTCTTCGGCGAAGGTGATGGTCAACGGAAGGGCGTTGGACCTCGCCCTCGGGCCCACGCGCACCGGCCGCGATTGGCTCGTGCCGGCCGGGCCGCTAACCGAAGCCCTGGCAGCAGACCTGGAGTTCGGGCCTGGGCGCGACTACCTCGTCGTGAAGCGCGGCTACGAGCGGGTGTTCTACTCCATCGGATCTTCGAAAGCACTCGCAGGCGGCCAGATGGTGGACCTGGGCGCCGCCCCGCAGCTGGCGGCGGGATATCCCCTGATACCCTTGACGGCCACCGTGACCCTGTTGGGGGGATCCGTGGGGCGGGACGAGATCAGAGAGACCATCTTGGTCTGGGATGGCTGGGGGACGGGGGCCTACCCACGCACGAGCCCCTCCGACAGGCAAGCTTCCGGTCAAGCCGGGGGCCTCCTCTGGCGCCTCCTTGCGGACGGAGTGAGGCGGATGTCCGAGGAGGCCCGCTGAGCCTCGCAGAACTTCTCTACTCCGTGTTCTCGCGGGGACTCGCCGCGGCGGGTCCGCCCGGGAGGGAGGAGCTCCGATGACGGCAGGGCTGAGGTTCGGGATTGCAGGTCTCAACCGTGGGAGCCACTTCCTGCGCTCGCTGAACTCCTGGGACGACACCCGGCTGGCGGCCGTTTGTGACCCTGACTTCGCCCGCACGGAGCAGCTCCGTGATGAGTTGGGCGATGCGCGCGTGTGCGAGAGCTATGAGGAGATGCTCGAGTGCGGGATCGACGCCGTCATCGTCGCCACGCCTATACACCTTCATGCTCCGCAGAGCGCGGAGGCGCTTCGGAGAGGGATTCACGTCTTCTCCGAGGTCAGTGCCGCCACATCGCTCGAGCAATGCCGCGCTCTCGTGGCCGCCGCGAGAGCGTCATCCGCCAAGTACATGATGGGAGAGAACTGCTGCTACATGAAGTCGTTTGCGCTGGTCAAGAGCATGGCCGACGCGGGGCTCTTCGGGGAGGTGTACTACGCGGAGGCGGAATACGTGCACGAGGTCAGGCCGTTCCCGGGCGCCGCGAAGTGGCGCGACAGATGGCTCTTCGGTCGGAGGGGCGCGACCTACATCACACATCCGCTCGGCACAGTGCTGAACTGGCTCGATGATCGTGTGGTGTCAGTCAACTGCGTCGGTACGGGGCCTCACATAGACCCTTCGAGGGGGAACGACGACTCGTCTGTCATGCTCTGCCTCACGTCCCGAGGCGCTCTCGTGAAGATTCGTCATGACGAGATGTCGCCCCGCCCCTCGACGCTGAACTACGCCGCGCTCCAGGGGACGAACGGGGCCTACGAAGCGCTCCGCCACGACGACGACACCCATCGGGTGTGCCTCGACGAGCCCGGCACAGACCCCAAGCATCGCAAGTGGCGGCCACTGTGGGACTTCGAGGCCGATTACCTTCCTGGCTACTGGCAGGGCGCATCTGAGGACGACGTGCACGGCGGCAGCGATGGGCTGACCTTGAGAGCGTTCGTCGACTGCGTGCTGAACGACACTCCTTCACCGATCGATGTCTACCGCGCTCTGGACTTCACCGCTCCCGGGCTGATGTCAGAGGTATCTATCGAGCAAGCCGGTGCGCAGGTGGCAGTACCGGACTTCCGCCTGATGTGATGGCGGGGAACTACACAGAACGGCCGCGAACGTCCCGACGGCTTCACTCGGCCTTCTCTGCTGAGGAACCTGCCTGGAGTGAGTCCACGTAGTCGTCTATGATCTGCACCATTACCGGTTCAGGCTCGCGCTGTCCGGGCAACCGCGGGACGACCCAGAGGGTCCCCTTACCAGGCTGTTTCGGGGCCTTCAGGTGGAAGCCGACCTCGATGTTCTCGACCTTTGAGCCATCCCGCTTGGACACATCCAAGATCCACTTCGGGCTGTAGGGAGAGGGGTGGGGAGAGACTGCTCCGTACCGGACCGCCATTTCCAGGCGGCTTAAGAGCCGCGTCGCCTCTTCCCTCTCGACCGTAATGGGATCGGCCTCCTCGGAGGCCGACCTGATCGTCACCGCCTCTGCTTGGGTAAAGGTGTCAACGTAATAGGCCAGCGCCTCCTCTGCGGTGGCACCGCCCTGAGGAGACATACGCAGGCTCGCGCCGGCCAAGGCTGCCAGGCCCGTGCACAGGACAACGAGAGTCTTCTCCCTTCTCGTCAGTCGCCGCATGGCTTCCTTTACTCCATAGCACTTCTGAGTTCCGACCGCTGTCGGGGTCAGACGTGCGCATTATACGAGGAGGGCTCAGCCTTGTGAAGCAGGGAGCATCATCTCACTCTGAAATGAGGAGCAGAAGCGCCGAGACCGTGGCGAAGCTCGCCACGGTCGACGTGAAGACCGCCGTCGCCGCGCGCCGCGGCTGCAGTCCGAACTCAGTGGTGAAGATCGCAATGTTGATCGCAGTCGGCATGCCGCAGATGAGCACCACGACCTGGGCGGCTAGGCCGTGGACGTTGAGCAGGAGCGCATAGGCATAGGCGAGCGCGGGCGCCAGCACCAAACGGACCAGGTTAGGAGCCGCCACGCTGGCGACATGCGTGCTGACGCGAGTGCGGGCCTTGGCGAGCTGAATGCCCAGCAGAAGTTGTGCCAGCGGAATGATGGCCATGCCGAGGATCTGGATCGGGTCGAGCAGGAACGGCGGAAGCGAAATGTGCAGGATGCCACGCAGCACCAGCGCAGCTGTGGCCGCGTAGATCGCGGGAAGGCTCAAGACCGTCCGCACGGCGGCACGATGCCCCCCGCGGTGGCGGCTCGAGTAGTACACCGCGATGGTATTCATCAGCAGGTTCGCCACGAGGACGCAGATGACGGCCAGGTCGAGACCGCGCTGGCCGAAGGCGTAGAGCGCGACCGGCATGCCCATGTTGCCGGCGTTCATGAAGAGAGTGGCCAGCAGGAAGAAGCTCTCTTCATCGCGCGACAGGCGACGCAGGCGGGCAACGCCCTTGCCAAGGGCCCAGAGGGTGCCGGTCGTCAGGACCAGGATGAAGACGATTGGAAGCGCCTCTGCGAGGGTGAGCTCGGTCGTCAGGAGCGAGTGGAAGATCAGGCAGGGCAGCAAGACGTAGATGGCGAGGGAGGAAAGAGCCCGGACATCCATGCTCCGGCGACACTCCAACACGAAGCCGAGGCCGACAGTCAGTATGATCGGAATGATTGCCGTGATGATCACGTCTTTGTGAGTTCGACGGCCGGGGCGGCGAGCGCCTTCCGCCGCGGGGGAAAGGCCAAAACGCGGCGGCCCGCGAACGCCTCCGCGGGCCGCCGCGAGTGAGTTCTGGAATCGCTCCTATCTACGGATCAACGCCACGTACGTGTAGGTGATCTCCTCCCTCTCTCCGGGGTCGAGCTCGAACGTCCAGGTGAGCTGGTGAACGGGATTCATGCGTCGCAGGCCTCGAGCGAGGGCGACGTCCTCGGCCTCCATCGACATGGACTTCACCTCGCCCGAGAGCGTCTTCTTCACCTCCAGCGCGATGGATGCGTCCTTGTGGTTCGCGACCGAGAGCTTCCCCTCGATTGTGACGCGGTCGAAGTGGTACCCGTATACTCGAACTGCGTCGCGCTCGCGGGCTGCCTCGAGCTCGGTCTGATCGGCCTTCACGCTGACCGCCTTCGTGATCTTCACCTTCGACGTGCCCTTGGGCGGCGTGAATCTCATGGTGCCTTGCCCGATGATCTGGCCGTCCTTCAGAAGTTGCGCCGGCGCCGTCGTCCAGGGGACGATCGTCGTGTTGTCGAGGCGAATGCTATGCCAGACATCCTCGGGTGTGTCGGGCTGCTCCCGGGCCCGCTGGCCGTACCGGTCCTCCTGGTTGATGTAATCGGGGATGTCCCACAGGTAGACCTCCTTGTAGGGGACCTCCTCGGTGAAGAGCGGATAGTAGGCCCTCTCGTTCCTCGCCAGCGTCACCTCCTCGAGCGGATAGAAGAAGAGATCGCCCGCGGCCTGTCCCGCAGCGGCCGCGCCATAGTCGGGAACGTCCGGGATGGCCATCGCTTCCGCCTCGGCATAGCCGGCGACATTGGAGGCAACTTGAGCCATGACGGCCGCGCGTCCTCTGTGCCGGCTCCGGTCGCCTGCGAGCGACCGAAGGAAGGAGGACAGGTCTTCCCGCATGCCCATGGGGCTGAGGACATCGGCAAACTCGAGGTTGGGGAAGCCGGTGATTAGATCGACGTGGGTCTCCTTCAGGTCCTCGGCCTCGTTGATGAGGAGGGCCTTGGCGGCGAGTCGTGCCTGCGCCGGATCGGAGATGTCGATGAGATAGCTCGGCGCCCACGTGGCGCCCATGGCGAGGTAGCTGACGGATAGCCAGTCGCCCTTCGCCGGGTTCTCGAAGGTCGCCTCGAGCGAGACTCGACTGGTCGAGCGGGGGATTGCAGTGACCGGTTCCCCGTCCAGGAAGTCGACGCGGATAATGTGCTGGGGATTCAGCGCGACGGTCCCGTCGTCGGCCTCAAGCAGAATAAGCTGGTGCGGCCCTGTGGGAGGCAGCAGCGGCCGAATGCCTCCCGGACCGAGATAGGGCTCGCGTGGCGGGGGCGCTCCGACCGGCGGGGCGGCGAGCAGCTTGCCCGTGATGGTCCTTTCGGGATCGTGGCTCGGCCAGAGCCTGACCATCATGCCCACGTTGGCCCCCAGGATTTCGACGATGCCGCGGACCGGCATCTCCTCGCTGCCCCTCACCTGCCGGACGAGGGCCTTGGCGAGCTTGGCCCGCGCCGGGGCGGTTATCCAGAAAGTTCCGTGGCTCGGCGCCGCCAAGGGTCCGACGACGGCGACCTGCTCATCCTCGGAGAGCGTTCCCTCCCGCACGAAGAACCCGAACCCGTTCTTGAAGAGTGCGACCCGCTTCAGCCGTGTCTCAACTGCGGCCTGCTTCTCCTCCTCGCCCGCCAGGGCCGCACCGGCCAGATGGCAGAGGAAGACTAACGTTACCAGAGCTGCCAGCGCCGCTCTCATGACACTCCTCCCTCGCAATAGCAGTCGCCTATTAGACCATTCGCAGCGGCCGGAGTTCGGCCGCCTTTGGTAGTACATACCAAGAGATGAGTCGCTGTTGCTATGCTCCACAGAGCGCATCTGCAGGCAGGCCGGGGGCCTCCGCGCGTTGCGAGGCACCGCGGGAGGTGCTATACTCGCCGCGGGGCAGCGTCAGCAGGGGTCGCAGCATGAGGTCACAGCTCGCGGCAACAGTCATACTAGGCATTGTGCTCCCGGTCGTCTCCGCCTCGATGGGGTGGGCCGATGCAATCGTGGTCAGGGGACGCCGGGTTCCCTCGCCCGTCAGGTTCGAGGTGGCGGGAGAGGAGGTGTATGCTCCTCTCCTCGATGTGTTGGGGTACCTGGACGCGGAGTGGGAGCCCGAGGCCGAGGCGATCCGCATCACCACGGCCAACGGCCGCGAGGTCCTCGTGTACCGAGAGCGGCCGGAGGCAACCCGGGATGGCGTGCTGCGGGAGCTGCCGGGGGTGCCGCGCGAAGTCAAAGGCAGGATTCTCGTGCCGGCCAAGGCAGTTGCGTCGGCGATGGGTTGCTCTGCCCGCTGGGAGGGGGATTCCAGGACCCTCTACGTCTATCCGTGGATCCGTCAGTTCGACTTCCAGGAGCTGAATGATCGGTATCGCCTGACGATTGGCGCGGAGGGCCCGATCTCCTATGGCACCGGCGAGCTCTCCGGTCCGCCCCGGCTCTACCTCGACCTCCTGGAGATCGATCTCTCCCAGATTCCCTCGGAATTCGCCGTTGAGAAGAGCTACCTCCGGAGCGTCAGGATCCACCAGCACAGCCTTGCTCCCGCGCCAGAGGGAGAGACGGTGCGAGTTGTCGTCGAGTTCGCGAGGACGAGGGAGTACCGCATCCGCGAGAGCGAAGACAGATGTACGTTGGAGATTGAGTTCCCCTTGCCCCACGCGGAAGGGCTGCCCCCGGACGTCCCGCCCGTCATCCTGACCGATCTGGCCTTCGAGAGGACTTCGCCGCGCGTCGCCGCCGTCAAGCTCTCTGTCTTCGGCACGCCCTACTGCACCTCGGCCACTATGTACGAGCCCACGATCATAGGCATCGACATCGCGAATGCCCAGAATCAGATTCGCCAGCCGCCGCCTGAGATCTCCGACCCCCTGGTGGAGCAGGTCGTTCTGGGACCGGCTCCGGACCGGCCGGGCACGCAGCGCGTCGCCATCGCTGTCAAGGAGCCGACTGGCCACGCGATAGTCGTCGACGAGGGAGAAGTGCGCCTGCTGGTTGGGCGCTTTGAGTTGGCCGAGCTCAAAGTCGTCATCGACCCCGGACATGGCGGCCACGACACGGGCGCAATTGGCCGCTCGGGGCTCCAGGAGAAGGACCTGAACCTCGACATCGCTCTGCGGGTGTATCGCCAACTGAAGGCGATGGGGGTGGACGTAGTACTGACCCGGCCGGATGCGAATCCTGTTCGGCCGTGGGCGCGGGGAAACAGAGAGCAGCAGAAGGCCGAGCTTCTTACTCGGTGCCGGATCGCCAATGACAGGGACGCCGACCTCTTCGTCTCGGTACACGCCAACGCGCGGCACAGCAATCCAATGGAATATCGGGGTACGGAGACCTACTACCGGAGCCCTGGAAGCCTCCCGTTTGCCCGTGTCATGCAGGCAGAGGTCCTCGGAGTCCTCCGACTGCCGGACGGCGGCGTCATCAGGCATCCCAAGTCCATCATCGTGCTCTCGTACACTGAGATGCCCTCTGTCCTGGTCGAGGTGGGCTATCTGAGTCACCCCGCGGACGAGGTGGTGCTGCTGACAGAGGAGGCCAGGGAGCGCGCCGCGCAGGGAATAGTCAGCGGGATCAGGCGCTACGTGGAGCGAGGAGGGCTGCTGGAGAAGCTGGCCCGCCGAGAACGAGAGAGGGCCCGCGCCTCTCAGGAAGTCTCGGCTGACTAGCCCTCGCGCAGGGCCTCCACGAGCTCCCGCACCGACAGGGCCGTGGCGCCGAGACGGCGGGACAGGCGCACAACCTGCGGCGGCACTATGGCGGCCTCGCGCAAGGCGTCCTCCTGGGAGAAGACAGAGCGCGTGGGTGCGTCGAGGAGGACCCGTCCCTCCTGCATGACGATGACACGGTGCGCGAACTCGGCCGTCAACCACATGGCGTGCGTAACCACGATGATCGTGTGGCCGCGGGCGTTCAAGTCGTCGATCAGGGCCATCATGCTCCGCGACTCTCGCTCGTCGAGGCCCGTGGTCGGCTCGTCGAAGATGAGTACGTTCGGGCGGACTGCCAGGATAGACGCGACCGCGACGCGCTGACGCTCACCTTTGGTCAGTGAGAAGGGATCCTCATCTTCGCGCCCCGCCAGCTGCACGGCCTGGAGCGACTCGGTGACGCGGCTCCGCACCGCCTGCTCGTCGAGCCCGAAGTTGCGGGGGCCAAAGGATACCTCTTCAGAGACAGTGGAAGCGAAGATCTGGCTATCCGGATTCTGGAAGCCGTAGCCGACTTGCTGCGCCAAGCTCCTGAGCGGTCGGTCACGCGCCGACTTACCGTCGATCAGCACGTCTCCGTCGGTGGGCCGCAGAAGGCCGTTGAGATGCTTGACGAGGGTCGTCTTTCCAGACCCATTCTGGCCGATGATGGCGACATACTCTCCGCGCTGGATCGTCAGGCTCACACTGCGCAGCACCGGCTCGCCGCCGTCGTAGGCGTGGCTCAGGCAGCGCACTTCGACGAGGGGACGGCCGTAGGCCTTCCTGCGCGCGACATCGACTCTCTCCCATGCCTGAGCGATCTCCTCGCGGACCCCCAGCTTGCGCCTGAGCAGTTGCTCGGCCGCCTCGGCTTCGGCGAGTGGCCTCATGGGCAGGTCGAGCGCAGCGAACAGGGAGGTGGTCGCAAGCGGAGCGACTCCGTTGGCTGAGAGCAACTCCACGTTTGGGAGCACTTCCTCGGGGGTGCCGAGTGCCGCTACACGGCCTTGGGACAGGACCAGCAGGCGGCTCGCCCGGACGGCCTCCTCGGCGTCGTGGTGGGCGAACACGACGGCCCGCGCGCCGGCGTCCGAGGTGATTCTCCCGGCCAGGTCGCAGACCGCTGACTTCCCGACGGGGTCGAGGTCGCTGGTGGCCTCGTCGAGGACCAGCACGGCCGGGCTGGCGGCGAGCGCCGCCGCGATCGCGAGGCGCTGCTTCTCACCTCCCGACAGGGAGGCGGGTCGGCGGGCCGACAGATGAGACAGCCCGACCAACTTGAGGAGTTCCCGCACTCGTCGAGCGATCTCGGGCCGGGGAAGTCCGAGGCTCTCCGCGCCAAAGGCGACCTCCAGCTCGGCACTTGTTGCGAAGAGCTGTGCCTCGAAGTCCTGGAACACGAGGCCCACGTGACGGGCGCACTCCGCGACTTTGAGCTGCTTCGTGTCACGGCCGCGCAGCATGACCCGGCCCGCCATGTCGCCCGTCAGGAAGTGTGGGATGATCCCGTTGAGGCAGCGACACAGAGTGGACTTGCCGGCGCCGCTGGCACCCATAACCACGAGCAGGTCTCCCCGGTCCAGCTGGAAGGACACGTTGCTGAGAGCAGGGCCCCCCGCGTCGCGGTATGTGAAGCCGAGGTCGCAGACTGAGAGAAGCGCCTCCTCGCCGTTTCTCTCCCCGGGCATCTCAGGCCGGGATTATAGCACAACGCGGCCATCAGTCCCTCCCGCACGGCAAGCGCTCCGTGCGTTGACCGAGACGACGGCACATGATACGATTGCATTGATAGGGAGGTTTGCGAATATGAAAGGGTTGATTATCGCGGCCATTCTCGGACTGTGCTGCGCAGTGGCGCTGGCGCAGACAGACGAAGGCGGCGGTTCGCCCGCCGCGGCCGCGCAGAGCATGTACAAAGTCGCCGACGTCGTTGGGGTCCTGCTGAACACCCACGACATGTACCAAGACGGAGATGTCAGCTGGTACTCAGGGAGACTGCGCGTCGACGAAGCGCCGGAGAGCAGCGAGCCAAAGGTCGGACAGATTCTCCGCGTGCGGTACGCCATGCCGGCGGGAACGCGAGCGCCGAGCGAGGGGGACCAGGTGCGTGCCTCACTACATCAGCTGCCGCTTGTGGGTACACAAGCTCCGGTGTGGATGGCGACGACGCCGGAAGTGCTCGGGCGTGGCGACTTCGTGCGTCCGGGCGAGCACCATGACGGGGACCTCGGCTCGTCCAAGGCGAGGATATTGGTGAAGATGTTCGCGCCGTTTGGCCCGGAATGCCACACGAAGACCGCAGACTTGCTGAGGGAACTCGCGGAGCGGGAGCCTGAGCGCGTACGGGTCCAGCTCTTCCACATGCGGGGCCCGGTTGGACAACAGGAGCTGCGACGCGAGAGGCTGAGCTGCGCCACGGTACTGGTGAACAACCGGTATGAGTTCACCCTGATCGAACCGGATGGGGAGCGCAAGGTTGTGCTGAGCCACAAGCCAAACGAACCGAGTTCGTCTTACTGCTCCGAGGACGTCGTCGCAGTCGTCGAGCAGGAGCTCAAGCGCCTCTATCCCTGAGGCTATCTGAGAGGACCGTTGGCGAAGGGCGCGTGCCTGTGGAAGGCACGCGCCCCTCGATTTGTGTTCGCCTCAGTCCGGTGTGCCCTCGCCCGATTCCGCCTGCGACTCCTCGCCAGCGGGCGGGACAGGCCGCGCCTCATATCTCCACTGGAAGCTTCGCAGGTGCGCATAGGAGATGAGCTGGTTCACGTCCTTGGGCGCTTGCTGGGCCCGGCCGTCGTAGTTCATACCCTCGATAAGCGCACAGTTCTCGAGCGGCACGATCCGACGGCACGTTTGCCACTGCTCCTCTTCTGTGGCATCGGACTCGACCAAGGCGAAGGAGACGAGCAGGTACGAGTTATCGGGCGGAGTGATCGTCGAGCCCATCAGCGTCCTGGCGCCACCGCTCTCCAGGCCGGGCGGCGGAAGCACTCCCGGCGGCATTGCCTGGTCGCGAGCGCCTGGCGCTCCGGGCATTCCAGGGCAACCCACCAGCAGGCAGGAGGACGCCAGCAGTACGCCCAGCAGTACAGCCCTGATTGCGGCACTCATGGCCACCTCGCATATTCAGTATTTCAGAGAGGCACGGCCGGACCACCCGTTGGCCTGCCAGACCCCTGGCGCGCCGCCTAGGCGATCGGTCTGCATCTGACCCCAGTTGTGCTTCGACGGTCAGTCATCCGACTCCTGGAGTCTCGCTGCGGGCGCGGACCGACGCGTTGGGCTCGTCGCGGACAGGAGTGCCGTCGGCGAGGGGGTAAACTGCCCACAGGGAAAGGAGGGCGTTCGTGGCCGCACATACCAAGACGGAGCTTCTTAGGGCTTTGAACGACGCTCTGGGCGCGGAGTACGGCGCGCTCTGGCTCCTTCCGCAGCATATGGCTCAACTGGAGGATGAGGAACTGCGCCGGCAGTTGAAGCTGATTGCCGACGTGGAGTTGGAGCACGCAGAGAAGTCGGCGCAGATGATCTACTCCCTCGGCGGAGAGCCGAATGCTGACTTGCCGCAGCTGCGGCCCCGCAGGGGGGCGCGCGAGATACTTGAGGCCCATCTCGAAGGCGAGAAGGAGGCCATAGCCCTCTACACGCGGGCGCTTGAGTTGACCGACGATCCGAAGATCGGGGAGATGCTGGAGAAGATGCGGCGAGACGAGGAAGGGCACCAGAGGCTGCTTCAGAGGGCGCTCTCTCGCCTGTAGCGTCTCCACGCCCTCCGGGTTACTGGTGGCGAGTGCCGCTCGGCGTCGTGTCCCCGGGGAGTCGCTCTCCCGGCGCACGGATTACGCTCCGCAGCCGATTCGCGGCTGCCGGGCCTTGCGCCTCTGCCGGAGGTGGGGATCGAACCCAGTCCCCACGGGAGTCCTACTTCTGTGACCTAACGTCGCGGCCGCTTCCCACGAATCCCGTGCGGTATTCGCGACCTCACTACGTCACATGATTCGTCAGCCTGTGCACGAATGGTATACGCCGTCGCCCACCCCGTCAAGCTGCCACCCATCTGCCACCCAATACCGCGAACCTGCAACCTCCTGGCCGCGATTTCGTAGCTCTTGGGTACGCCCCCCCTAAGCAACGTCGGAGCGCCTCTCTCAGTGCATTCTACGGCCTGGTCCAAACCGTCCGGCCATCGTGGTCGCGCAGCTCAAGGCGCGCGCCGTCCTCGTTGGCGTGCACGCCGGCCCGCGTCCCGTCGCCTTCATAGGTCACTACCAGGTTCGCTTTCCCAGGCCTGTCCTGGAAGCCATGGCCCACCCTCAGCGCGACGCCCGGCTTGCCTAGACTCTTGTGCAGCAGGTCGAGTCCTGGCCCCCGGCGGCCAGCGTATAGCTGGACCCGTGTGCGCCCGTCCTGGTCGTACATTTCCAGCACCGGCCGGCCCCCGAGAAGTCCGTCGGTTCCCGCCCCTCCTTCGGCACGCCGGCCGAACCTCAGCGCGGCATGGACTGTGCCCTCCGCCCGCGGCGACTGTGACAACTACACAGAACGCAACAACCACAATCGCCCACTTGAGTCGCATGTCGTTCGCCTCCTCGCCCTCGCCTGGCGCGTCAGAGTGGGGCACTACCAGCGCGGTAACTCAGGACCCCTCGCCGGCCACTTTCCCAACGACCGTGCCCCTCCTGCTGGCCAAAGTGAAGGCCCCCGGTGACGGCCCGTCCCGGGGTACGGTGTGCGGGCCGGACGCAACGCGCAGCCATGTGCTCCTTTTTCTCTTGCTCCGACTGCGGAGGCGGCCACATCGCTGCGCGGTCCGCCAAAAGCGGGGACGTCAACTGAGGGGTGGGGGTACCCACCGCGCGACAGAGACTCACTGCCACCCTCACCGCTACCCCATGCGCGGATACGTCCCGCCGTGCGTGAAGCTACGGGGGCCTATGGGGGGCCTCAGGGTAACAACCCAAACGCCCTCGCCACGTACACCGCCATCTGGTCTCGGGTGACGGCGTACTCGGGGTGGTAGAGCCCGTCCCCGTAGCCACCGACGATGCCAGCATCGTAACAGGCTCCTATCTCCTCAAAGGCCCAGAAGCCCGGCGGGACATCATCGAACACAGGCGGCGGGCCGTCGTAAATCACCAGGTGCACCACTTGGTCGCCGCCATAATCAGCCACCCAGCACGAGCCGTCGGTGGGGCTGACGGAGACCGAAGAGGGACTGGCGAAATCTCCTCCTCGCCATAGCTGCGTGCCGTCCTCGGCCAGGTGCACCACCTGCATGTTGGTCCTGTCAACTACCCAACAGGAGCCATCTGTCGCGTTGACAGAGATGGCGTAGGCGTTAGCCCCAAAGTCGATTCCCCACAGTTCGGCGCCGTCCTCGGCCAGGTGTACTACCTGACCGTTGCTGGTGTCAGCCACCCAGCAGGACCCGTCGGTGGGGTCGACCGAGACGGACCAGGGACCCTCGAAGCCCCCTACCCGCAAGAGCTCTGTCCCGTCCGCGCCTAGGCGAACCACCTGATGATTGAGATAGTCAGCCACCCAGCACGAGCCGTCGGTGGGGTCGACCGAGACGAAATGGGGCCCTTTGAAGCCCCCTCCCCGCCAGGCCTCGATGACCTCTTCGGCTGAGGCCGGGATGGCTGCGAAACACACGATGAGCGAGAGGGTGAAGCCGAGCAGTACGCGATGCCGTCCCATCTGATACCCCCTTAGAGCAGACTCCGCACATGATGCAGTGCTACTGCACCGGACTCAGGAGGTATCTCAGCGAGCCCCCGGTACTGCTGACTAATTTCGCCAGACCGCCTACTTCCCCTGCTGGCAATGCCTGACATTGCACCCAGGCGGCACTGGAGCAGGATGCCCAGAGCAGGCGGACCAGTTCGCTGAATGGGTTCCGAGAGTCAGGGCCGCAGATATGGTAGGGTACACCAGAAGTGTCCTTGCTCTTCGCCTGGCGTTCTCGGCCAGGTGTTCGCGAGCTAGTGTGGGCGTTAGGAACGGGGGCCGCAGGGGGAGGTCAACGACCACCTATTCGTGAACGGAGGCACAGCATGTACTGGGGTTACCTGTCGCTCGGATTGCTCCTGTTTGTCCTGGCAGGTCTGCTCATCGCGTCGGCGGTGTACGAGGGGGGCACACTGGTGTGGACAACCGGCATGCTAGCTCTCCTGCTGGGAGCCCTGAGCACAGGTGCCGCACTTCTTGCGTCGCGCTCCCCCCGTGCGGCGGGTGCGGGGCCTGAACCGGCCGCAGTATCGGACCCATCAGCAGTTCCAAGACTGGGCGAGATGCTCGTGAAGAGCGGCCTGATTTCGAGGGCGGACCTGGACAGGGCGCTGAGCCGGCAGAAGGGTAGCACGAAACGCCTTGGCCAGCTCCTGGTTGAGATGGGAGTGATGACGCATGCGCAAGTCGCGGCGATACTGGAGGAGCAGCTTTCGAGGAGAGCCTTCCAGGCTCGCGGGGGGTCTCAAACAGAGACGGGCTGAGTAACCGAGGGGACACTCAGCCTGAGGTCAACAGGTACTGCGTGCGCGGATACGTGCCGCTTGGGAAGAAGCTACGGGGGCGCACGGCGTCACTTCGACAGGGCTGTGCTCGTTTGGCGACATCTGCCCGTAAGGTGACCAGGACTGGCCGGCGTTGCTGCCGTAGATTGTCCCTGCTCAATCCCCGTGAAACCTGAGTATCGCGCAGAGCAGGGCCTCGCATCCTTTTCCGGCCGCGGAGAGCCCCCCACCCTCTCCGCGGTCGACCTTTTGGCCTCGGCCGCCCCTCACAGCGCCAACGGCACCAACCCCTCCTGCTTCCTCTGCAGGTCCTCGTCGAAGACGTGGGTGTAGACCTCGGTGGTCACCGGCGAGGAGTGCCCGAGCAGCTTCTGCACCTCCCGCAGGTTGAAGCCCTGGCGCAGCCACGTGGTGGCGGCCGTGTGCCTGAGTGTGTGAGGTGTCACCCGCTTCTCGATACCGGCCCGCTCCGCATACCGCCTCACCATCTGCCTCACATACACCGGTGACACTGGCTTGCCCGCGCGGGTCCTGGCATCCACTTCTCGACCCGCGATGGTGGCCGTCCCCTCGGCCCGGTCAGTGATGGTGGTGAACAGAGCCCGAGTGCGAATCCCGCGCTTCTTCCTCACGGCCCGCCACGCGTCCAGCGCCTGCGCGGTCTGTGGGTCAAGCGGCACCGTTCTATCCTTGGCACCCTTCCCCCGCCAGACGTGCAGCGTGTGGTCGGATATGTCCTTGGTCTGGAGTGCCACCACCTCACCCACGCGGAGACCACACCTGCCCATACAGAGGAGCATCGCGAGGTTGCGCACACCTGTTGGACTTCGCCGGTTCGCCTGTCTCACCAGAGCCGCCAACTCCTCCTCGGTGAGCACCTCGGGGAGATTCTTCGCCCGTTCCCTGCTGGCAACCATGGCTCATGCCTCCTTCGCAGTGATACTATCGCCTTCTGACATTTTCGATAGTATATACCACGAGCAGAGCCCTGTCAAGTGAAAACGATAGTATTTGCCTCGAATCCACCTGCTCGGCCCTCGCCTCTCCCACCTCCGTG
Organism: Candidatus Hebobacterum abditum; assembly: GCA_029821875.1. GTDB lineage: Bacteria > Armatimonadota > Hebobacteria > Hebobacterales > Hebobacteraceae > Hebobacterum > Hebobacterum abditum. The sequence goes on from JALGXW010000022.1 coordinate 59,402, forward strand.
CAGGCGCTGCTAGCCGGGCGTGGAACCCCTCTGCTTGTGAGCAGCAAATCAGTTCGTTCACACCTCCTCAGGCGTGGCGCGGGCACCAGACGCCTGCGCCACGAGAGCGGTCCCCGGCCCTGATGGCGGACG
>JALGXW010000023.1 GCA_029821875.1 Candidatus Hebobacterum abditum
CCGACGATAGCATGCGCGTTGTCAGCGCCGATAGGGACATGTCTCATATAGAGACTACTGAGTGATCGTCAGGGCACCCCACAGGGGATGGTTGACGACTCGTCTTATAGGGACTCGTCTTATAGGAACAACGACCGACTGGATCAGCAGCGCGGAGACTGCCGGCGGCGCCAGCGTAGGGAACGGACGTTTGTGGGCACAGAACGGCGCGTCTGTGCCCTGCCCTATCCTTTATATATGCGGCGCACTCAGCGCGGTACTCAGATCCGTCGTCCGCCAGAACTCGTGGGACGGCCCAATGGCGCCGTATCGGCACTTCTGGCCGGTCAGATCGGGCCGGAGCGCTACTGCTCGATCCAGATGGGCGACGTCCACGCCATCTGGCCATTAGTCTGGCTCACCCTCAAGTAATAGTAGCATCCCGCAGGGGCATCATCTGAGAAGGTTGCCCGCGCGGTATACCCGTCCTGGGGAACTCCCTTGTGAATCTTGATTTTCGGTGCATTGTGGTACAGCACGTCAGGACTTGGGATGTCCACCGGTGCCAGCCCGAACTGGTCCTCGAGAGCAGCGCGTGCTTCGTCGAGCAGGGGGACGACCCGCGAGCCCCTGAGTGCATCCTTAAGGGATAGCTGCACCGTCTGCCCTTCCACCTCCAGAGACAGCCGAGCGTCTGAGCCCCCTGTCAGCTCAAACACCACCCCCTGAACGTTCTCCTCGGGGTGGCGCCGGTCCGATGTCGTCAGCTCCCACTCCCACTGCCTCTCCGAGACCCGCCGAAGACGCTGCCCGAAGCGAGTGAAGCACCCGCGTGCCCTCGCGATCTCCCCTCCTTCGATTGACAGGCGCCCGTTCCACCGGCGCTCGAAGGATCTCAGACCATACTCGCGGCCCGAGCCCCACCCGACCGTGACACGCAGCTTGGCGCGCACGTGCGGGCCGGGCGTCTCCACCTCCCACGTGCCAGCGTGGCAGTGCGTGGCGACGACCTGCCCGTTCCGCACCAGCTCGATCCGGTCGATGGCGGAGTCCCCGATGACGGAGGCCGAGAGCTTCACCTCTCCCCGCCTCTTGATCACGCTACCCATGGGAGCGCCGTCCACCCGGAAGTCGACCGACATGCGGTCCCCTGTCACGCCATAGGTCCGTTTCTGGAGCAGCGCCTCCCACAGCGCCTTCCGCGTAAGCTCCTCTGCCCAGACCGCGACAAGCCCGTTGTTCCACACTCCTGGGTATCCAGTGTGCGTGTCGCCTGAGGCGATGATCCCCATGCGGAGGCCTCTCGCAAGGCCCTCCTGGATGGTGCCTCCACTGACCCGCGGCCCCATCGACCTGTTCTGAGTCATGCGCAGCGGCGCGTCGACCGCCTCCGAGCACCCGTGATGGGAGTAGATCTCCGCCACTGGCGACAGGCCCTCATCGTGCAGGCTCCAGTCCTTACCCCGACTGCCGGGCCCGGCACGATAGGCAGTATGATGTGGGATCGCAACCGCCCCGCTCGCGCGGCACTGCTCGTACAGTTCCGGCAGCGTGTCGGGCAGGGCCAGCGGCCCATCCTCTCGGTAGAACACGTTGTGATCACCACCTGACCGGCGGTTTCCGTGCCACTCGTATCCCGCGAAGGTCACGAACCTCCCTGGGTCATTGTGCTTGCGGACCGCCGCGCGGACTGTCTCCCAGTCACGCAAGCTCTGCTCGGAGAGTCCGATGCTCTCTGACTTCAGCCCCTGGGGCAGTTGCTGGTAGTCATAGGGATAGTAGGCGATCGGGAAGAAGTCCAGTTGCGCCCGGGCGGCCGTGAACACCGCATCGATCCGGGATACGTCTCGGTGGTGCAGGTTGAGGTGCATGTCGCCCCAGTAGAGGTGCTCTGACATCTCGCTCTCCTGGGGACCGCGTTCGTCGGCCCGGCCCGTCTTCCCCCCGCCACCCGTAGCGGGTAGGAGATCACGGGTCAGGAGTGCCCCTCCCCAGGGAGCATGCGCCGGCCCGCGGATGCCGTGGCGTCGGGACAGAAGGAGCGTTTCGGGTCCACAAACAGCTGTGTGGTGCCCGGCACGGTTGTCTGAATCAGGCGCTCGCCGGCAACACCAGCCTGGGCATTCTGACGTCTCTCAGCGGTGTCGCATCGTCATCTAACAAGCACACACAGTCGCTTAACAACGACCGACAGTCTCGGTCGCGCTTGACCGCGGCACCCGGCCAACCTACGGGCCGAATGGATATCTCAGTGGTAGTGTTCGCGCAGCTCGCCGTGGTAGGGCAAACCGAAGATCTCATCTATCAAGTCCTCAGCCTGCTTCTGCGAGGTTATCCATTTGTCCGTCATCACCAGATGTGTGAGGAGATTGCGGCTCCCCTGCTGGTAGGCCTCCAGCTCAATCTCCACCGGCGCCACTCGATCTCGCAGGAGGTGAGCGAGAATCGCTTTGGGCAGGCCGTCGGTCTTAATCCCCTGCACGCCGCGGCGGCTTATCAGCGTCGGGATCTCCACCTCGAAGTCGCGGGAAACGCCGGCGACAAATCCGTTCGTGTTCTGGATGTTGGTGATGAAAGTCCGAGGGATGTCACAGGCGATGGACTCGATGATCGGGATCTGCAGCCCGTGAGCTTCCGGCCCTTCGGAGGCGTTGACGTATTCGCGGGACTCATCCTGCACCAGGCGCTTGAACTTCTCTGGCGCCGTTCTTACGTGCTCCACGTACTCGTACCACCATTGTCGGGAATCCGTTCTCCAGTGCTGTTCCACTTCTTCGCTGCTGTGGTACCACCACGGCCAGGAGGCGCCCGTGATGCTGGCCGAATCGCCGATGGGAATCGCCCCCAGCTTCCGATAGAGGTCCATCTTCTTCCTCCCCATCTCGCCCTCGGGGTGCTTCTCCCAGTAGCGCTCCGCCTCCGTTTCCAGCCATTGGTCGATCATCGGGAAGACGTCCCGACCTTCGTAGTACATCTTCGTCAGCCAGATGAAGTGATTGACGCCTGGCACCTCATAGGTGATACGCTCTCTCTCCAGCCCCAGCACGGATGCGATCTCATAGACTGAGCCATCGGCCCCGCAGAGCCCTACCATCTTCAGATCTGGATATGTGCGGGTGAGGAAGGTGGTGCCAGCCAGCACCGGGTTGGAGATGAGCAGCAGCCAGGCCTCCGGGCAGAGCTCGAGCATGTCCCGCGCGATGCCCTCGAAGAGCTGGAGCTGGTAGTAGTTGAGCCAGAAGGGCTCGTCGTAGAGAATGTGATAGCTGCCGCCCCACTTCACGCCGTGCTTCTCGGCGATGAGCCAGCCGTCTTTCATCCGCCGCGCGCCATCCACCAAGGCGGTGTTGATGACGAAGTCCGCGCCCTTGAGCGCTTCCCGACGGTCGAGGGTCTTCTCGAACGTGACCTCTACTCCCATCTGCTCGGCCACCCGGCGGCAGATCACATGGGTGTCGTCGAGCCGGTCTTCGTCGATGTCCATGAGGCTGACGAGGCTGCCCTGCAGATTGGGCGTGCGACAGAGCGCGCGCACCTGACTCAGCGTGAATCCGCCGCTCCCCGCGCCGATAAAGGCGACCTTCACTCGTGCCACTCGTGTCTCTCCTATTCGGTCAGTACCCGCCGCAACCCGTCAGATGGAGCGAGCATCTGTCGTCGTCAGGCACAACCGGCTGTGCCCAGTCGACTACGCAGCGGCCCCTTCTGCTTCTTCCCGGGCGATCTGAGTCCACCGACTCACGCGGTACGGATCGCCCCTGATGTTGTCCGCGGTGTCGATGATGAACTCCATGGCGCACCCGTGCTCCTTGCCCAGCGACATCGTGTCTCGGATGCTCTCTCGAACTGCGTCCTCGTCGAACACGTCGGAGGCAAACACCATCGGGTCGGACTTGCACTCGAACACGTAGTCGGGGCCAAGCTCCTGCGCGCTGATGCGCTTGTCGGCCCAACGGCTGATGGAGACCTTGCGTAGGTTCGGCACCAGCCGCTTCAAGAGAGGGATCTTATGGTGCAGCGGCTCGCAGCATCCATAGTAGGTCAGTCCGAAACGCTTCAGGATCGGCACTTGGTACCGCAGCACGAACTCCTCGTGCATCGCAGGCGAGACCGGCGCCATGGTCTGGGAATCCGCGAACCCCCACAGGTCCTTCAGCCGAACGTGCCCGTTGAAATCCGGCGCGGGGAGTTCGTCGGTGAGCCCCGATCCCCCCGAGCCCACGGAGCCGTCGGTGTTGTTCAGCGAGAGGAGGCCCTGAGATTCGGCCGATTCCAGCTCTGCGATTCTGCCCTCCATCAGGCGCCGCATGCCTTCGTGAACCATGTCGGGGTCTTCCGCCATGTCCAAGAGAGTCTGGTTGAGACCGCGCAGGGCAGTCCATTCGTCAATCAGGCCGGCGTAGGCGTGGCAGCCGCCGTGTACGCGCACCTGTAGGATGTCGCCAAAGAGCTCTTGATAGAACTCGAGCTCCTGCTGCGTGGCCTCCGCGTCGTGCTCGACCGTGGGGATCTTGATGAGGTCCAGGTCTTCGCGAGCCTTTATCGGCGGGTCCCAAACGTACGAGCCCCTCTCCTCCTGCGGATGAATGTACCTCGGGCCAACTCCCCAGCCACACGAGTGGATGACTCGGGGCACGGCGTAGGTGTCGTCGTTCACCTCATCGTCAGCGAAATTCTCCGCGGCGTAGATCCTCTGTCGTAGGACATACTCTATCTCCCGCGCTCTCTGACCTTGGCATTCCAGCACGCTCTCCGGCACCAGGACATCCCACGCGCAGACAGGATGGCAGAACACCGTGGGCCGGATCGGCTTCAGCGCGTTCATCGCATAGCATACCTTGCGCTTCTCCTCCTGGATCGGCCATGCCGCAATCTCAGCGATCCTTTCCGCAAGTCCGCGGACGATTTCTCTGTCGCGCACGTTCATGCGTCCACCTCATGGCCGAAGAACCTCCGAACTGACTCCAGGCCGGAGGAAACAGTCGGCGTCGCTGGCGACCTCCAGACAGCTGGTTTGGCTCCCCCGTACGTGACTCCTCTCGTCGGCAGGGCAGCCCCAGCGGACCGCTGCAAGCCGCCTTGATCTGCCCACGTAGAGCTTGGGCGGCAGGCGCAGTTGATTGGGTACTTCGCCATGTCCCGGTCGCGCAGCAGGTGGCCGTTGTCGGGCGACCGTGAGACCGACAGAGAGGGCTTCCCGTCTGGGCTCATAAACTCGCGTTTCGACGCGACAAACAACTGTGTGACACTCGATCCTGCGCTCTGCCCAGTTCCTCGACGGTCGTCTCAGCCACGCCCAACAGAGACCGGTGGTCTCACGCCTGCAACAGGACTCAGCCTCAGGAGTACCGAACCCCCCTCCACAGCCACTCAGGGACGCCGACGGGTTTCTGCGGACTACATGGGAATCAGAGATGGCGGTTAGTTCCTTCATGCTATGCGGTTTCACGCTACTTGCTTGCTGTGCCGTCGCCAGCGCCGTGTGCCCTCCCAGTCCCCCTGACGGGCATCCTCGCGTGATGCTACGGCCGGCGGATATCGCGCGCATCCGAGCGCGCTTCCACTCGCCACTGATGGCGGACGTGAAGGCAGAGCTCCTGCGCGAGGCGACCCTGAGCGCGGACGGGCGCCTGCCCGACGGGAGGCCAGCGGGAGTCTGGGTGTCTGACGGCAGGCGCGTCTGCATGGCGGCGAAGGCATTCCTCTACCTGATCGAAGGCGACGAGACCATGGGCCGCCAGGCCGTGGACATGATCCTGGATTACGTGGCCTCAATCGACGCGAGCTACGAAGATGACGGCTATCACGTGTCGGCCGCCATGCATGCATCGATCCTGGCCGCCGCGATGGTATACGACTGGTGCTACCCTCTGCTATCCGATGAGCAGAAGCAGGAGCTGATTCGACAGATCGAACGGGTCTCCGGTGCCGCCGAGTACGGCTGGCCGCCGCCCGAGGGAGTGGGCTTCCTGACTGGCCACTACTCGGAGATCAAGCCCGTCTGCATGTTGGCCGCCGGTATCGCCGTCTACGACGAGGAACCTGAGATCTACCACCTGATGGCGGACCACCTATGGAACGGATTCGCGCCAGCGCGCAACTTCTTCTACCCCGGCGGCAAGCACCACCAGGGCAGCGCCTACGGGTTCAGTCGCTTCCAGAGCGAAGTGATGTCGTCGTTCCTGGTGTCGCGCATGGGCATGCCCAATCCATGCCTCCCGGACCAGGCCAGGGTTCCCTACTGGTTCGTCTACGCGCGCTGCCCAGATGGCCTGACCCTTGTGGAGGGCGACGATTACCACCGCAGTGCCGGCCCCGGCTGGCGGGCCGACGGGGGGGCCTGGCTGATGTTAGCGGGGATGGAGGGTGACGCCTACGTCCAAGATCTAGCACTAAGGTCACGGTCGTCGTCGGTCCCTGCCGCGTTGCGCGCGCTTGCCCGGGACGAGACGCTTGAGGCCAAGGCACTCGAAGAGCTGCCACTGACGCGCTACTTCGGGTCGCCCTTTGGGCAGATGATCGCGCGCACGGGCTGGGAACTCGACGGGGGTCAGGACGCGCCGGTGGCGGTAGCGATGTTCCACGTCAAGGAGTGGATATTCGGCAACCACGACCACCTAGACGCCGGGCATTTCTCGCTCTACTACAAGGGGTCTCTCACCATGGACTCGGGAATCTACGAGGGCCCCGACGGAGGGTACGGCTCCGAGCACTTCCTGAACTACTACCAGCGCAGCGTCGCCCACAACACGCTGCTGGTGTTGGACCCAGACGAGCCAACGCCGAAATGGTGGGGCCGGAGCCTGGAGTCCCGCGACGGTGGACAGTTCTGGCCGAGCAGCAGGGCTGAGTACCAGTCCATCGACGATCTGATTGCCCTCGGCCCTCGGGCCGAAATCCTGGCGCACGAGTTCGGTCCCGACCCCATCGTTCCTGACTACAGCTACCTCGCCGGTGACCTCGCGCGGGGCTACCAAGCGCCCGCGCCCTACCCACCGAAAGTCAGCGAGGTGGGGCGTTCATTTGTCTTCCTGAACCTGCACGACGACCGGCGCCCCGCGGCGCTAGTCGTCTTCGACCGCATCACATCCAGGAAGCCTGAGTTCCGGAAGTCCTGGCTGCTGCACAGCATAAATGAGCCGGCCGTCGAGGGCCCCACTACCACGCTCACGCTCACCGAGGATGGGTACAACGGCAAGCTCGTCAACCACACTCTATTGCCCTCAGCCAGTAACTGCGAGATCGTCAAGGTGGGTGGGCCCGGACGCGAGTTCTGGGTGGACGGCCGGAACTACCCCTTCCGTCCGCGTGCGCGCGGCAATAGTGAACCGGGCGCGTGGCGCATTGAGATCTCCCCCCGCGTGCCGGCCAAGACGGACCTGTTCCTAGACGTCATGGAGGTCATGGACTCGGTGGGCGGTCCGGGGTCGCTCGCGCCCGAGTTGATCGAGACGCACGATCTCGTCGGCGCGCGCATAGCGGACCGCGTCGTGCTGTTCGGCAGATCGAAACGGCGGCTAACCGGTTCGCTCGGCTTCTCGGTTCCGGGAGTGGCCGGCGAGTTGCGGATCCTCGTGACTGGCCTATCGTCTGGCCGTTGGCAGGTGGGGGGGCCGGTGTCCCTCGACCTGAGGGCTACGGAAGACGGCGGCACGCTGTACTTCCGAGGACCCGTTGGCGACTACCGGTTGACCTTCGTCGAGTGATGGCATCTGGAACCGGCGGTCTCGTTCGGCACTGCCGGTAAGACATGGAGCCGACTAGAAGGGTGGGTGGAGCGCGCTCGGGCGCTCCACCCTCAAACCGTGCTCTTCCGGCACGCGACGGGCTAGTAGAGGAACTCCATGCCAGGTAGTGGCTCGCCGCACCAGTCGATGTAGCCCTCGCGGCTGCCAAAGCAGTAGTCGTAGGCGCCCTCGAGCTCTCCGTCGGAGTACTTGGCCAAGAGTGCTTCGGAGTTGATCCAGGCCGCATGGCCATCCAGGTACCCGAGGTTGACTCCGCCCAGGTGCCGAGTGTAGGAGTTCCTCACCTTGGGGTCCCAGTAGAACTCCATCTTGGTGCCGGCGTGCAGATCCGCGCACTCCGGGCAGTATGAGCCATCGGGGCACTCCACGTTCCAGTCATCGTCAAAGGTGGGCCAGCCCCAGCTACTCCAGACGACTCCACCGCACGTCGTGCAGCAGATGTCAGGATAGGCCAGTTCCCCGATGCCGGAGCCTTCCGTCAAGGAGCCGCCGTCGCCGCAGACGAAGAAGTTCACCGGATCCTCCACCTCGACCAGCTTCGTCCCGTACCAGTCGCTGTGGATGATGCTCTGAGTGAACGTCCCCTTGGCCTCGGCTTCGTCCAGGCCACCGGCAAGCCGCTGCTGAACGATCGAGTCCGTGACCTCGCCGCCCCAGCCGGGGGGATAGATCCAGCTGCAGGGGCCCCAGGGCGAGCCTCCCCCCGGCGAGCCTCCCCCCCATGCTCCCGCCGTTGCCTGCAGGTAGCCGAACCAATCCGCCATGGGGAGGATGAACGTAGCGCCGGCCTCCATCTTCGCGCTGGGGCAATTCCACACATCGCGGTTCTTGACGTACTCGTCAAGAATCACCGGCCACCTGAGGTAGGGATTGCCCCGCGTGGCGTATGCTCGGGCCTTCGACCACGTCTCATCCACGCAGTCACGGTCTGAGCGGTGTCCACCGGCGTAGAAGTAGTCAAATATCTCCTGTCGGTGCTCGCGGGGCGGCAGCGTATCGTTGTTGTCCGCGAGGTACATCTGGAAGGCCAGGGCGATGTTCTTCACATTGGAGAGACACACCGCCTTGCGTGCCGACTCGCGCGCACGCGCAAACACCGGGAATACCATCGCTGCTAGAATGCCGATGATCGCGATCACCACTAGCAGCTCGATCAGCGTGAATCCCTTCCGTGTCCTTGTCTTCACAGATCTATCACCTCCAAGGGATGGTCACGGAGCGCTAGCAGGGGATTCCTGCAAGCTCACGCGGTCAGACTGTCCATCACCTCCTTCCTGCCAAGGTTGCCCAGTTCCGTCGCTCACTGCACACTGGCCAGGCCTTCATCAGCGCGGACGCGACGGCAGACCTGTGCCTCCTATTGCACGCTCTGCGCCCGGAACCTCCTTCCTGGGGGAAAGGCATCCTGGCTGCCTGGGCGGGCGCCCTGCCCGTTGCCGTCATGTCGAGCAAATGCCAGTCCACTATGGAGGAGGCAGATTCCGGTCGAGTGGCTGCGTAACAGGCCCACCGCGAATCAGACGTCGAATGAATGACTGTGGTAGGCGCGGCACTTCACGGTCGTCCTCTCGGGGAGCTTCAGCTCCATGCGGTGACGGAAGTGCAGTCTGTGGGCATCGAGCCGGTACGAGTCAGGAGTCACCTTCTCTAGGACCACCAAGTCTCGGTCTCGCAGCCAATGATACGACTCCGCAAGCGTGGCGCAACGCCACTCTCCTCCGCCGTTGATGTGGTCGATGAGCGCTCCTATGCCGTCTTGGTCTTGCTCCTGCCAGAACCAGGGGTGAATCTGCGCGTAGAGCACGTCGTAGGCATCGCCCTCAGATGGTCGTAGAGACGGGTGATGCAACCGCCAGATGAGCTCATCCCCATTCCCCAGGGGCGGGGGCCGCAGGGGATCCTCGCACGGATATAGGTCCTCGACCCAAGCCACCGGGTGTCGCTTCCCAGGATCGCCCCGGATTCCGAGGCCAGGCGGGCCCTCGAAGTGGTTGACATCGTTGAGTGTCAGCACACCCTCTGAGTTGATCATGTTGTATCCGCGATCCGCCAGCTCGCGAGGAGCATTGAGGAGAACTGTCAGGTCGAGATGGTTGCGGATGACGAGATATGTCACGAAGTCGCCGTCTTCCAGCCATTGGTCTCCCGCTGCTTCGGGATACGCCCTGATCCCCGGATAGCCCCAGGCGACCATGGTGAACCCGAGCTCGCGCTCGACGATCTCCTGCACCGCGTCCACGTTCTGGTACTGAACGTCGTAGGGAATGCCCATATGCTTGGGGCCGGCCTGCCCGTGATCCCACGTGTGGTTCCAGAGCTGGAAGCGTGAGAGATCCAGCGACCGGAGCCAGTCGAAGACCTCCTCGTCACACGTGCCCGGGCTGATGCCCATATCGGCCTTGCCGCCGTGGGTGTCGACGGTGTCGATGAAGCGTTGGAAGCCTTGGATGTGATAGAGCGACAGATCGTCCAGCTTGAAGATGAAGCGCCGTCGGAACATCGGCTCGAGAGGGCCGGCCTCGTCCTTGTCCACACAGTCGGGCTGCGCGACCGGTTGGAAGGCATCTCGGACGCGCTTCCCCCCCTCCCATCGAGTCCCAACCGGCGTCGCGTCTGAGGTCGGGAGAGTCAATTCGTAGTGGTGGCCAGGTTTGACATCCAGCCATCCGTGTGTCAGTGCCTGTGCGCGGCCGCCTTGGAAGGCGACGGATGGCTGAGACAGCCGGGAGTCCTCCACGGTCCGGTAGCCTATGGTCGTGACCATGGCCGCCACAACGCCGGGCCTCACACCGAACTGCGCCACTCGGCGGCCCCCGACTGTGACTGTCTCGTATGTCCTCACGTCGGCGCGGTCGCCCCGCGCCTGCACGACCACAAATCGGGTCCAGGAACCCGGAACCGGAACTCGCACTGTCAGCGGCTCATCGTACAGCTCTGAGAGCGGAAGGCCAAACGTCTGGATCTTGCTTTCGTCACACTCTATCGCCAAGCGGAAGCCATCGTCGGTCGGATCGGCGAGAGACACTGAGGAGACTGCCTGGTACTCCTGTTCGTACTTCCACGCGTCGCCCTCGGTGGCGACCCACAGCTTGTCCTGGTTCGCCACGAGGAAGTCACAGAGGCCCAGGAAAGCCTCCTTCGTGCAGCTTATCCATTCACCGCCGATCCCGTGGAAGTGGACCTGCACCCAGCTCTCGCCCTCGATCGCCTCCTGGGCGTGTTCGATGATGTCGCCTGGATGATAGTACTCGCTCTCTGGGTCGTCACAGATGCCGTACTTGCTCGGACGTTTGAACAAGTAGTACCTCCGCATGAGCTCGCACATCTCTTCCTCGCTGATGCTCCATGTCGTGCCCCCGCCTCGTGCGAAGGGAAGCAACTTGGACCTGTCGGGGTAGAGTCGCCAGATGTGGCGCGAGCACTCGCCGATCTCGCGCTCCGCCTCCTCGTAGCTGGCGGCCCCCGCGTGGCTCATGGTATGGTTGGCGAGTTCGTGGCCGAACCTGGGACAAACCACCTCCCAGGTATCCCTGTGCGGACCGTATCTCCTGTGCCCAGGGTTGATGAAGAACGTGCCGACGAGGCGTCTCTCATCCATGATCGGAATGGCGATCTCGGCCTGGGTCTCCATGCTGTCGTCGAACTGCATCGTGAACGCGCCGGCTTTCCCGTTCCTGAACCGCATGAGCTCTGGCTCACCGTAGTGTGAGGAGACGGACATGGCCATAGACTCCCCGGACTAGGACGTGAGGGCCGCGTGGCAAATGTCAGAATGGGCTCCGGACCGGGCGCCATTCCAGTGGAGCGGCCCAGGTCACGTCTACGAGGCCTCCCTGGCATCACCTTCTGTCACGCGACGGGCTGTTCGCCCGCCGCAAAGGACTTCCGATGGGTATCCCGAACTCACAGCGCTGATCAGCGAGGGAGGGCCCCGCTCTCCTCTAGGCGGCTGGCGGCCCGGGCCTGCGGTAAGGACCCACGCCGCGGATCGTCGAAGGGACCTATCCCATCTCGCCAATGAGCCCTGACGAGAGATGTGGGGAGACAAGCACGATGGACCGGCGTCGGGCCGGCGTCTCCACCCGAGTGCTGGTGCTTGGGTTCGCGCTCATCCCGTTGAACGTCTTCTTCATCACCGGCTTCTCATGGCTCATCGACGACTTCACGGGCTGGTCCCCGATCTTCGCGAATACCCTGACGATCATCTTTGCACTGGCACTGTTGAACCCGTTTCTCCGTCGCTGGCGACCCGGGTGGGCCTTCAGTCCAGGAGAGATGCTGACGCTGTACGTTCTGATCGGCATCAGTACCGGCCTGATATCTGTCGTCTGGGCCGTGGGCGGCGTGCTGGCCGGGGTCATCTCCTACCCCTTCTGGTTCGCGACCCCTAGCAATGATTGGGAGCACCTGTTGTGGCCGAACCTGCCTCACTGGCTGACCGTTCGCGACCGGGGCCTCCTCGAGGGCTTCTTTGTGGGCGCGAGCACGGCCTATCGGTGGGAGGTGGCTCACGCGTGGGCCACTCCGGCATTCTGGTGGGCGAGCTTCGTAACCGCTCTCATGTGGGTCTGCTTGTGCCTCAACTCAATCGTGCGGCGTCGCTGGGCCGATGAGGAGAAGCTTCCCTTCCCTCTGGTCACTGTCCCTGTTCAGGTGGCGGACGAGCGACTCGGCCTGCTGAAGAACAAGGTGTTCTGGGTCGGCTTCGGGGCCTGTCTGGCCCTTCACTTCTGGAATCTGCTGTCGAGCGCGGTTCCGAGCGTGCCAGGGATCACGCTGCACCTCAAGTTCTTCCATGCCCTCGCCAACAAGCACCCGTGGGACAAGCTGCCCTACCCGGTCATGAACATCTCGCCCTGGTCCTTCGCCCTCATCTACCTTATCCCACTGGACATGGCATTCTCGCTGTTCTTCTTCGACCTGATGTGGAATGTGCAGTACGCTTTGTCTGCCTGGTTCGGGTGGAGTCTCTCTCGGCTTTCGGGCTTCCCATACGGGCAACATCAGTCGGCTGGCGGCCTGCTGGCAGTTGTGGCGGCGTTCTGTTGGCTGGACCGGCGCTACTTCGCGGAGATCCTCAAGAGGGCCCTTGGCTTGAGGTCGGCGCTACAGAGCGACCGCGATGAGGCCTTCAGCTTCCGTGCCGCTCTCCTCGGAGTGATGATCGGCTGTGCCTACCTCTGGTGGTTCCTCAATCGGGCCGGAATGCAGCACTGGCTGGTCGGGGCATTGCTCAGCCTGTATTTCGCCTCCATCCTCGGGCTGGTACGCATGCGGGCCCAGGTGGGGCCACCAGCTCACGACTTTGCCAACATGATGCCGGACAGCGTCATCATCACTGCTCTGGGAACGCGGACGCTCGGCACAGCCTCAACAGGCATGCTCTCTCTTCTGGAGCCATATCTCGGTCAACAGGGGAATAACCCCGTGCCGCTCCAGCAAGAGGCCTTCAAGATGGCCGAGGGCGGACGGATGGAGCGGCGTCGGATCGCCCTCGCCATGGCCCTAGTGGTTCCGCTGACGGTGTTGTGCTACTTCTGGGTGAGTGCTCACTACGGGTATCAGCTTGGACTCGCGAGTGGGCGCGCGAACCGCGAGATGCTGATGTCCCCGCGCTACATAGTGGTCGACATGGACAATTTCATCCGCAATCCGTCTACGACAGATACTTCGGCCAGCGCGGCCATGGGGTTTGGGTTCGCGTTCACCATTCTGCTGATGCACTTGAAGCTCCGGTTCGCGTGGTGGCCGATCCACCCCGCTGCCTTTCCCATTTGCCTGTCGTGGGCCATGCAATCACTCATGCTGCCCCTCTTCGTCGTCTGGCTGTTCAAGCTCATGCTGCTGCGATATGGCGGGTTGAGGGCCCACCGCCGTGCTCTCCCCTTCTTCATCGGAGTACTCGTGGGCACGACTGTGTCTGGCATGTTTCACGGACTTCTGTTCCGGGTGCTGGGAGTGCGATGGTGATTACCGCAGGCCATCCGGGCCGACCTCTGGGTGAGAGCTGGCTCACCGCGTGCCCAGCCGTCCTTGCCGGGCATCCGTGAGACCGGCCTGGGACGCCTCAGAGGGATCCCTCCGGGGCCCGTGGAGTGGTATCACAGTTGCTCAGCAATGGCCGATGGTTTCTACGCCCGGCCGCCTTCCTTCTGGTTCTCGGCTGGATCGTCAGGGAAACGATGGTATTCCTGCTGGCGGTCTGGCTCGTCAAGTTGATCCTTGTACGATGCGACGGGACACGCGCCCACCGCGCGGCGCCTCCGTGCTTCCTCGGCCCGCCGATCGGCGGCCTCACTGCCCAAGGTCTGGCACGTTGGGTGGAGAAGCAGGTCGGAGTCGTCTGGAGTTGACCACGTATGTGGGGCCACCCGGAGGCCTTCGGCATCATGTCGGGAGGCCGTGCAGGGGCCGCACCAATCCACATACAGCGTTGGCTTGCACTCCACCCAGAGAGAGGATTGTGATGCTCAGAGTCGGTGTGGCGAAGACCGATATCACGCCACCCGTTGGAGTCCGAATGGAGGGGTTCGAGGGACGCGCCTTCAGCGCTCTCGCGGTGCATGACCCGCTCTGGGTCCGGGCACTTGTTCTTGACGACGGCGAACGTCGCGCCGGCATAGTGGCCCTCGACATCTGCGGAGTCTCGGAGGAGATGGTTGCTCAGGTGCGCGACGCGGCGTCATCCTGCTCGGGGGTCTCGCCAGACGGGCTTATGATCGCGGCCACCCACACGCACTCGGGTCCGCGGGAGCCCGGGGACGACGCATCTGACGACGAGAGGGCCTACTGGGGTTCACTTCCAGAGAAGCTGATCGGGGTCATTGGCGAAGCTGCTTCGGCCGTCGAGCCGGCCCGCATTGGCGCGGCGAGTGGCTGGTCTGCGGTCGGGATGAACCGGCGGCAGCGGATGTGGGGCGGCGGAGTGTGGCTGGGCCGCAATCCTCTGGGGCCGTTCGACACAGAGGTTGGGCTGGTCCGGGTGGACAGAAGCGATGGAGCCCCTCTCGCGGGTGTTCTCAACTACGCGTGTCATGCCGTGTGTCTCTCGCACCACAACTACCTGCTCTCCGCCGATTACCCGGGATATGCCATCCACTTTCTGGAGGAGCGGATGGGAGATGGCGCGACAGGGATCTTCCTCAACGGTGCCTGTGGTGACATTGACCCGAGGGAGTACTGGGAGGGCTACGGATTCGCGAACGATAGCGGCTTTCCGCAGGCCGAGAGCGCAGGAAGGGACCTAGCAGCACGCGCCATGGCTGTCTGGGACACGACAGATATGCGAGACGACGCGAGACTCGCCTTTGAGCGACGACAGGTCGAGCTTCCGACGAACCCCGGGCGCGCCATTGCCGCGAGCGAAGAGGCACTCGCTAGGGCGGAGCAGGCCACGGCCGGCCCCGATGAGGCGTGGTCTCCCTACGTAACCTGGCAATCTAGGCCCGACCCGGAATGGGCGCGCCAGCGTCTCCAGCGCCTTCGGGAGGCCGGGGCGGGCCCCGTGACCGGTGAGATCCAGGCTATCAGGGCCGGTCCCGTGACATTCCTGGGCTGGCCTGGAGAGATCTTCTGCGAGCTCGGAATGCGGGTGAAGCGAGCATCGCCTCTCGCGTCGACATACATCATCGGGTATGCCAACGGCTCCATAGGGTACGTTCCCACGCCTGAGGAGTTCCCGCTGGGCGGCTACGAGGTTGATTGCGCGGTCCACCTCGACGACAACGCGGGACTCGTCCTAGTGGAGCAGTCGCTGCGCCTGCTTGACGGACTCAAGAGCTAGACGGCATCGAAGTGTTCCCGAGCGGCCGACAGACCGCTCCCTCGAATGCTCGGCATCCCGGACTAGGCTCTGGGGTGGACCCATTCAGGGAGCCGGAAGCAGGGCCGCTACCCAGGCAGACGCGTCGGCTGACGGCGACGTGGGGGCAGGTGCGAGTGCCCCCGTACGACGTGTCGTCAGGCAGCCCTGCAGTGTCCGCCCGATGACCACTCATCGGCCTCCTCTGCTACTCACGGCCCCGCCCTAGGCTCCTTTCGCGTCGAATCTAACCGATCTCGTGTCCTGTTCCCGTCCCGTTGGTGTCGCGAGCACCGCATACAGCTCTGGCCGTCGAGTCCGGATCCACCTTCTGCCCGTGCACTCGTCGAGCAGCGACGCGTCGAGATCTGCGATGACCATATCATCGCCAGCTTTCCATGTCTCCGCGAGGATTCTCCCGTAGGGATCGATGATCATCGCATTGCCAGTTCGCACTTCGTTGTCGTCCACTCCCACCCCGTTGCTGAAGATGAGGAACAGGCCGTTATCATGCGCCCGCGTCGGCAGCCAACGCAGCAGCCAGTCCCGGCCCTTCGGGCCCCGGAACTCCTCCTCGATCGCCCCTGGGTTCGATCCTCTCTCATCCCAAAGGTGACGGTCGATGATGCCCATGACATCTGGGTCCTTGGAGTCGACTCCCCCTGTCTGGTGGGGGGCCAGTAGAATCTCCGCTCCCATCAACGCGGTGATGCGCACGTTCTCTCCGATGTTGTTGTCGTAGCATGTGAGCACTCCGGCTCTGCAGCCGTGGGACATGTCGAAGACCGTGTACTCTGATCCGGACTCCATGTGTTCGCTGATGAACGTGTGCAGTTTCCGGTGGCGTTGGAATCGCCCGTCCGGCATAGCCACTATATAGGTGTTGTGCAGAGTCCCCTCTGGAGTGATCTCAACCAGTCCTGCTCCAACGGTCATCCCGCGTTCGGCCGCAAGCGAAGACAAAGCTCGCGAGGATGGACCATCTGGCACGGGCTCCGCCAGCGCCTCCAACTCGGTCCGCGACAGTCTGCGGAGGAACCAGTAGCCGGTAATGCAGCATTCTGGGAAGGCCACGATCTCAACGTTCCGGTCTGCCGCCGCTTCCACGAAGCTCCGGATCCTGGCAAGGTTGGCCTGCTTGTCTCCTGCCGCGTGTTCAAACTGAACCGCCGCCACCCGCGTGTCCCTCATAAGAAGCACTCCTTCTCAGAGATGACTCCGGCCGGCCAAGGCTATGCAGTCCGACGGCCAGGGCCACGCCGAGGCATTCCCTTCACGGAGGAGCGGATGGAGTCCTTCGCGTCTCTGGCGTTGGTGAGCGTCGAGGTGAGCTGGCGGCGACGTTACCGACCGGCGAGCCGTCCAGGGTGCCTCCTATTGCGGTCTGACGTACGCAGGCTGTGCCGCGTCCCAAAGGCAGCGTTAGCCAAGCGCGGGAGGCCAGCCTGGCGCGCGCGTTCATCGGCCCGAGTCTTCGACTACCGCGCGTCGGCGGGAAGCCACCAGAGGTCAGGCGACATTGGGGCGGCGGGGGCACCAACGTAGGCGCAGGCGCGCACTCGCGGACGAGTTGCCGGGAAGGAGCTGACAGTTCCTGGCATGGTGAGCGGGTCCGCGCATGTAGGGGCCGGCAGGACGGTCCTGAACAGGTGTTGGGATTGTCCAGGTTGACTCGGTGCCGTATGGTAGAATGCGTGAGGCTGAGAGACGTGCCTCCACGGCCGTCAGTGTTCTCGCAGAGCTATCAGAGGCCCGCAGAGAATATCGCGAGATAGGTCACAGGAGCAGGCCAGGAGTCAGAGGACTATCAGGAGAGTATGGGCATGAAGATCGTCGTTATCGGGGCTGGCAGCGCGGACTTCGGTATGGGCAACCTGGCCGCACTGATGCGCTGCAGGAAGCTGCAAGGAGTTCACTTGGCGCTCGTCGACATCGATGAGCAACGGCTACGGTTGGTCGAGGGCCTAGCGCGGAGGTACAACGCCGAGTGGAGCAGCGGCCTGAGCATCGCGGCCAGCATAGACCGCCGACAGGTGCTGGGAGAGGCCGACTTCGTCATCGTATCAGTGGCCGTGGACAGAGAGGAGCGCTGGCGACACGACTTCGAGGTGACCCTGCCCTTGGGCCTGCGACAGCCCTATGCGGAGAACGGTGGGCCGGGTGGGATGGCCCACTCCCTTCGCAACATCCCCATTCTGATGGGAATTGCGCGCGACATGGAGGAGCTCTGCCCGGGCGCCTGGATGCTCAGCTACACCAATCCAGTGCCGCGCATGGTGCGTGCCGTCGATCAGTTCTCGTCTATCCGCATAGTGGGGCTGTGCCCGGGGTTCTACATCGTCGAGCAGCAGATCGCCCAGGTCTTAGGCCGGTCGGCCGAGCAGATCGGTATTGTCGGCGCCGGCCTCAACCATTTCGGCTGGGTGCTGGACATCCGCGACACCACCACTGGAGAGGACCTCTACCCGGCCTTCAGGGAAGCGGCCCGTCGGCCCGACGCCTCCTGGTCGCCTCTCTCTCGCGCGCTCCTGCAGCGCACGGGGTACTTCCCCTATCCCAGCGATGACCACGTCGCCGAGTATCTCAACCTCTGCCACCACCCGGATCGCAAGCCTTGGGAGCGCTGGGGCCTTCACCAGTACAACTACCAGGCGCACGTATCGGGTCGGGATTCGCTCTGGGACCGCATTCGCACGGTCGTAGAGGAAGGCGCTGACCTGGACCTGATCGGCGACAGCGCAGAACGCGAGATGACCATTCCCTTGATCCTCGGCCTAGGCTTCGGCGAGGAAGTCACCATGCCGGCCGTCAACATCCCCAACGACGGCCACCTGACGAATCTGCAGGTCGGTGGCGTAGTTGAAGTTCCCGCCCTCATCAATGGGCACGGCGTCCACGGTACTGTCCTGGGCGAACTCCCCGAACCCATCGCCGGCTGGTGCAACCTCCAGATCTCCATCTGCAACCTCGTCGCCGAGGCGGGTGTTGCCGGCTCGCGGGAGAAGGCACTTCAGGCCCTGCTGCTGGATCCCATGGTCAACGACATCGTGCAGGCGGAGGAGATAGTGGACGCCTACCTTCGGATCCATGCAGACTACCTCCCTCAGTTTGTGGATGTCGAGCGCTCGTAGGACCGTGGGGCGTTGCTAGGGGGTCGTGAGACCAGCCTGAGGGTCTCCTGAGTCTGCTCCGCTTCCGTCAAGCTGTCCTATCGTCTGAGACCGTTTGTGGTGGTCACCTCGCCGTGGAACCGTCCCAGCCTTGCCCTGACGCGTCCTCTGCTGTATCGTGGGCATTCCATCACGCTGGATGGTGAACCCGCGTGTGGGTGTCGACCGCTCATGAGGCCGCCGCGACGGGGTCATCGGGGCCCAGAACTCGCGTTTCGACGCGACAAACGCCCGCGTGATGGACTGGTCGTCTGTCGCTACGACCACCTTTGTCTGTCCAGGGTCCGTGAGATAGCCGTGTGGGCCCCTGACAAGCGGATGGTCTTCTGAACACCGCGGGGCGAGAGTGCCTCGAGATGGGCGGCACGAGCATCCTGGGAGCCAGATGAGTTTCTGGACAGCACGGGCTATCTTGGATGGCCCGCCAGACCTGTCTCATCGCTGTCCGACATGCACACTACGGCCTACGGTCGGACACAACGGTCACCGAAGACTCTCTTGTGGTAGCCGGTCCCTGGCGATCCTACGAAGACCACGCTGGGATTTTGAGTGTCGACTGCGACGGGGATTGCGAAGGGCCACGCCAATCCCTCGTTGACCTGAGTCCAGCTCTTGCCACCGTCCGTGCTGCGGATCACCCCGTGAGAGCCTTCAGGGTCACCACCAGATGTCATGACTGCAGAGGACGTCGCGTAGAGGATGTCTGGGTTCCTTGGATCGACCGCCACACACCGCATGTAGTCGTCGGTCCAGAGCTTGTCCCATGTATCCCCACTGTCCTTGCTGCGGTACAGACCCTTGCCCTTACCCTTGACAGCAACGTAGACCCATCCTGAGTTCGATGGATCAGGCCGGATGTCATATACGCCTTCGTATCCACTACTCCAGAAGCGCTCTATGGATCCCCCCACCATCTCGGCAGTCCCGATGCGCTGCCACGTCCCGAGTGTGCCCCCCTCCAGCGACCGCCAGAGGCCCCCCTCGCCACCCGCGTAGACCAGCTTGCCGTTGAGCTGATCGACTGCCGTGAATCGGCAGGCGGCATCTGCCAGGACCCGAGACCACTGCTGCCCGTCGTCGGTGCTCCTGTACACATCACCATCGCAGGTGACGAACAGTGTCCGCTCATCCTCATGACTCGCGCGATCCAGCGAGAGCCCCGAGATGTACCCCCTCGGCATTCCGTGGTTCGCGTACTCCCAACTCCCAATCGCGCCGCCGCCCCGGCTTCTCAATAGGGTGGACTCGCTCATGGGCTCCGCCATCGTCGCCCAGACCACTCCAGGTCGTGTGGGGTCAGCGAGGACCGTACTCGTGTTGCCGCCTCGGCCCTTCCAGTCATGGGTGTAGTCCTCGTGGTTGCACGATTGCCAACTCACGCCGCGGTCAGTGCTCCGCCACAAGCCCAAGTCGAAGAAGCTGGCGTAGATCTCGTCTGGGCTGGCTTCGCTGATCGCCAGGGAGATCACGCACGTGTTGCTGATACCTCGCGTGCGCCACCAGCCAGATCTGACTTCATGGGTGAACAGATTCTGGAACCGGGTCCCGCCGTCGACCGAGCCGAAGACGAATTGCCCGTCTACCCAGAAGATCGCATCTGGATCAGATAGGTCCTGCCCCAGGGTCTTGGCAACGGCGCTCGCCTTCTCGTAGACCCACCCGCGGACCTGCCATCCGGGGTCCCAGTCCGATGGCGATGATTTCCTTCGCCAGCTTCCCCCTCCATCGACTGACTCCCAAACGCCACTCTCTGGATCCTGAGCATCCCGACCCACGTCGACAACTCGTACTACCTCCGGCTGATCCTCTTTCAGTAGAACGGCACCGGTATGGTCCGCCTTCTTCTCCCAGGTCTGGCCCTCATCCACGCTCTTGTATAGGCAGCCGGCCCACTGCCATCCGGGAAGGTCGACATGCGTCGTCACATACATCACCCGAGGATCGCTGGGGTCCAACGCCATATCAAGTATCTCCCCACACCCTTCAGCAAGTCGGCTCCAGTTCACGCCACCATCGGTGCTGCGGTACAAGGCACCCGGGCTCTCGGCAAACCAGGTCTTGCCAGCAACGAGGTAGACGGTCTCGGCGTCCGTGGGGTGTACGACCAACTTGACTATCCGCATCTTCTCAGACGGGGACGCGGAGAACACACGGCGCCACGTCAGGCCCCGGTCCGCCGTCCTGTAGACCTGCCCCTGTGTCGAATCGTGCTTGGGATGCCGGGATGCGTAGGCGACGTGGGGGTCACTCGGTGCGATGGCTATGTCCGTGATGTACCCTGACGGGATGACCTGCTGAAACTCCTCGCCGGCATTCGCGCTTCGGAACAGGCCCCTCGCAGTGCCCACGTAGATGATGTTCGGAGCCACCTGGTCGAATCCTACCGCGGAGGCATGGGTACTGGTGAGGCCGTGGTAGTATCCGATGACGTCCCAGGATTTCCCACGATCCACGCTGCGGTATACGCCACTGAGATCACTGCATGCGATGATGGTGCCCGAAGGACCGGCGCCGATGCAGCTGAAAGCGCCGCCTCCCCCAGGCTCTGTGTTCATCCAGGTGTGCGTCGGCATGACTTCGGCGTGGAGCGACACGCCGGCCAGCAGCAGCACAGCGCTTAGGGTCAGCACGCGTCGCGTGTGTGCCACCGCTGTCTCCCTACGATCGATGCCTTGGGCAGCCCTACGCCTTGCCAGGATCGGAGGGCATGACAAAGCCATTTCGGCATGGCGGTCCTGCTCCCTCTGTGGTGGAAGCGCCGTTGCGCCCATATGAAGCGGTCAAGTTGGCGTGATACCGCTCCGCGTCTCCCCCGAAGAGTCCCTATGAGCCAGTGCGAGCGCTGACTCCCCTAGAGGTGACACCGCCGGTCGCTGTTGGGCGTGCGTGAGACCGATGCAGAGGGCGTTCCGTCTGGGCCCGTAACGGGTGTTTCGGCGCCACAAACAGCTGTGTGATGTGCGGCGCGCGTCTGCCTTCTCTCGGCTCCGCGGTGGCTCATCTCCGCGCAAGAGGAACGCCCTGCACACAGCCGGGGAGGTCTCACGCGCGCTCGACGAGTACAGGTGGGAGCATCGGTGCCGTGCTGGCGCGTCAGGTCCTCAGGAACTCCATCAGCGACAGCGATTGCTCCACCAGCACCAGGCCCGCATCGTCCGCGAGGTGGGCGGCGACTTCGGCCTCGTACCCACCCTCCTCAAAGGCTTCGGGGACCGGCACGTACCCGATCGAGCCGTTGGCGTAGCCGATGGTGTAGGTGGGGCCCAGAGGTGCGCGCTGCTTGACCTCTTGGCCGAACTCGCAGAATACCTCGCCGGGCCAGGCGACGAAGCTAACTGGGCCCACGGTTAGGGCCTGGATCTCACACTCCACTGGGGCCTCCCCTTGCGCCGTCAAGTGCTCCACGCGCTTCTGGGCGCGCTCCACGCTCGGCGGGTCGTACCAGGTCAAGTAGGGGCTGCATTCCGGCACCGGACGACCCGTCACGCCCTGCGCACGCTCCAGCGCCGCCTCGGCGTTCTTGAGCGCACGGGCGCGGTTGGTGGGAAGCGAGATGCGGCGGCTGGTCGATTTGACCTCCGCGGCCTCGCCCGGTACCGCCTTCTGCCAGGTGAGCACGGCCTCGCGTGCGAGCGCTTCGCCGGCGTGTGCGGCGATTGCGAAGCCCCCGCCGCTCATCAGTCCATGGTCTACCGCCGCCTCCCGCGGGTTGACGTTGCCGCAGGCGCCCTGGAAGAAGATCCCCATAGCGCCAGGCAGACTCTCTTCGATCGCGTGCATGGCGAATCCGGGGTAGTCAGCGCTGATCAGGTAGTTGTCCGCCATCAGACAGACAGCGTGGCAAGCGTAATTCACCATCGCAGCCAGAGGAGTGCCGTCAGTGCGCTCGACGCGTACCACACCGACCTCGGGATCGAAGCGGCCGAAGTGGCTGCGCCCCAGGATGACGTTGCCCTCCGGCGTCACCTCGCGGCGGTTGATGCCAATTGCAGACCAGCCGCTCGCGACTCCGACGCGCACCGGCGCGAGCGACCCGGCCGCCTCGGCGACCGCGCTCGCCAGCTTCTCCGGGAGGGCAGCCCAGTAGGCTTCTTCCAGTTCGGCGAATCGGTCCTCATCATAGAATGCGGGGCCGGAGTGAGTGTGCGAGCCCGAGATCATGACCGCTTCGGGCACCAGGCCGGCGGAGGTAGCCACCTGCTCGCGGACGGCGGCCACGCTCTTCTCGGAGATGCCGATGAGGTCCATTCCTACCATGGCCACGCGGCTGTGTCCATTGTCGAACACGATGGCCTTCGCCCATAGTGGGTCGTGCACGGCCAGCGCCGGGAAGACTCGTCCCGCGAAGCCGGCCATGCGCGCGCCAACCGGGGGCGTCACATCTACCTTTGCCACTCCTGCCTTCAGCACGTCACTCCTCCCCATTGGGCTCAGCACGGACCACCGCTAGCAGCGCCAAGCGCCCTATGCTGCACCAACGTACGTGTGCGGGGGACTCTCGCGAGAGGAGCGCGTTCCCCGGGTGCCAGAGGTCACTGGTCCGGATCGAAGCCGTTGGCTCGGATTGTCTCCGAGTACCACCTCGCGCTTTCCTTCGGGAGACGCGCCATCGTCTCGTAGTCGACCCGGACGATACCGAAGCGCATGGCGTAGCCCTGCGCCCACTCGAAGTTGTCGAGCAGGGACCAGACGAAGTAGCCGCGGACTGGGACACCGCCCGCGATGGCCTCGTGCACTCCGCTCAGGCAGTCTCGCACGTACTGCCGCCGTCCTTCATCTCGCACGCGCCCGTCGGCATCCACGCGGTCGTCGAAGGCAGCACCGTTCTCAGTAACATAGATCACCTTCGGATGGGCTCTCTCGTTTACCCACAGCAACAGATCGCGCAGTGAGTGTGGGTAGATCTCCCAGTTCATTGCCGTCACCGGGCCCTGCGGTGGGAGAATGGCTGCCTGGTAGGGTCCGGCTTTGGGATCGTGCTTCACCACGTGGCGGCTGTAGTTGTTCAGGCCGAGGAAATCGAGCGGCTGCGTCACGGCCTCGGTCTCTGCCTCCCCAAACTGCGGCAGTGCGTTGCCGTGGGCCTCCCGCATGACGGCCGGATAGTCTCCTAGGAAGATCGGGTCTGGAAACCACCCGAGGGCCTCCGTCATCCGATGTCCGGCGGCTGCGTCCTCCGCGCTGTCTGTAGCCGGGTAGGAGGGCCAGAAGTCCAGCGTGATGCCGATTTCGTTCTCCGGATGGAGTGCGCGCAGCCGCTGCACTGCCAGCCCGTGTCCCACCAGTAGACTGTGGCCGGCCAGCAGACCATCAGCAGGAGCGCCCCGCCCGGGAGCCATCTCCGTGCCCATGTAACCGCTGGCTACGACGACGGGTTCGTTCAGGGTGATCCATCGCTTCACGCGGTCGCCGAGCCGCGAGAACATGAGCTCGGCGTAGTTGGCAAACCAAGCCGCACAGTCCGGATTAGGCCACCCTCCTCTCCTCTCGAGCGCGGACGGAAGATCCCAGTGATAGAGGGTCGGCGTCGGCTCAATGCCCTCCTCGAGCAGCCCGTCTACCAGCCGACTGTAGAAGTCGACCCCGGCTTCGTTCACCTTCCCGATTCCCTCCGGCATCACGCGGGGCCACGAGATTGAGAACCGATAGGCCTGGAGGCCAAGCTCCTTCATCAGCGCGATGTCTTCTGGACAACGATGGTAGTGATCGCAGGCGACATCGCCGGTGTCGCCGTTCCGTATCTTGCCTGGCGTGTGGCTGAAATCGTCCCAGATACTGGGTCCCTTGCCGTCCTCATCCCACGCCCCTTCGATCTGATAGGCGGCCGTGGCCGCCCCCCACAAGAACCCGTCAGGGAACTTCTGGAAGCCCATTGGTCCTCTCCTCCGTTCAGTCAAGATCCGGCCTCGGCGTGTCCAGCAGTCGCTCAAGCAGCTATGCCAACCGCCAGTCGAAGACGACCGCGCGGCAGTCGTCCGTTCTTCGGCGCACGGCGTCAGAGGCGGTCGGCCTCGCACTGCATGAGCACGTGCGCTGTGAGCTTCGACACGCTCACCCGCCGGCCTGCCAGGAGCGGCGTGGGGATGCGCGTCGTACCGTTGGAGCCTGACTCCTCTCGGCGGTGTCTCATCGCCGCGCAACAGGGATACTATGTTCCGAAGCTGCGTGACACACACACCAATGCCTGCGGTGTCACTCGAACAGCACGCGCACCTCGCCTATGTCGTAGCCGTCCAAGCGTACGCTATCGCGGTCGGCTTCGTACTTGAACTCCCCCTCCTGACCGTTGACGAGCACTAGCCGCGGCGGCTTCGCGCACCGCAGCCGGACCCAGTGCGCGTCGTAGAGATCCAGCGTCGCGTCGACCGCCTCCTCGGTGAACGCGAGCGCCAGGTGGCCGCAACCGTCCGTCTCGAACAGCAGAGCGCCATCGGCCGAAAGGCGCTGACCCCCCTGCAGCGCCGCCGCGGTCACGCGCCCGTCGGTCCTCCGCACGAGGCACGACCGGCCGATTGCCTCAGTGCCGTCGGCCCGAATGTGAGGCGCGTCGAGCGCGAAGAGAGCGCAGTCGCGCACAGAGCCGGATGACACGACGGCGCCCAGCAGGCCCGGCGTCTCGATCCTCTGCACGGCCACGCTCGGCGCGTCGGACGCACGGCGGGGTGCCAGCACGGCCAGGAAGTGCCCGCGCTGCACTGGGTCGGAGGGGCTGACCTTGACGTACTTCATCCGCTCCGCGCCTTCGAACGGCTTCGGGCTTCGGGCCTCCTCAAGGGTCTTCGAGGCGATCTCGTACTGCAGCCGGGACGGCGCGACCATCGTGACATCGACCGCGGCGCCGTCCTGGGCGATGGTGATCGTGTCCCCACTCGCGACGAGGTCGCCATAGGTGTGGAGGAGCCAGTCGAGGCGCGCGGGGTGTGTGGCATCGACGTCGTCGAACACGACGAAGTAGTCGGGTGGATCGCCCTCGGCCGCATGCCGCAGGTACATCACCTCCCGCACGAAGCTGCGCACATCGCCCTGATGGTAGGCCAGGGAGGCGTCACCCATTAGCCTGGCATACCAGCCCGCGTCAAGCAGGTCGCCGATGACGCCGCGCTGATCCGGTTGGCCGCGCATGCCGGCCACCCGTACCTCGCCGCGCTGGTCCTTGCCGTCCACCATGATGGTGTTGTGGGCCTCCGTCCTGCAGCCCCAGATGTCGTGCGGATAGAGGAGGTCGATGATCAGCGGCTTCCCATGCGCGTACAACACGAAGCTGTTCGTGTCGTGGTGAGAATGGTCCCAGTCCTTCTGGCCCCCTTTCAGGCCGAGCAGCAGCCCGTCGGGATCGTCCCAGGCGCTGCGCAGTATCGCCCAGTCGATGTCGCGGAACAGCTTGGCGCGCGGCCAGTCCGTCAGAGGCTGCGGCGCGACGCCGGGGTCGTACCACAGGAAGCCGAAGATGTCGGCGTACCACTCATGCTCCCGGGTCTGCCGAACTCCCACGCCCTGCGCGTACCCGTCGCCGTACTCGCTGGCCAGCCGGTACAGGACGCTGGGCAACCCCTCTGTCCAGGGTCCGCAGTTCGAGAAGGGGATGAACACGTCGCCGTCGGGCTCGAGGAGGTAGATGAACCACCGCGGTAGCTCTCGCAGCCTGGGGCTGTCGAAGAGGTCCTCGCCGGTGACCCGCCGCAGCGCGTCCATGAACATGAGCCCATTGGTCCACGCGTAGAGGGCGTAGCTGCCGCTTTCGCCCCACCCGCCGTCACGCCCGATGGCCTGAAGGTAGGTCCACACCTTGCGCTGCGACAGGCGGACCCAGTCGGGTGCGTCCGGCTCGTCGGAGAGCAGGCTCAACGCGCCGATGCCGACCTGACCGTAGATGACCTCACCCCAGTTGCCCCGCGGCCAGCGAGTCCACCACTCGCCATCGGCAGTTGCCTGCACAACCGGCTCGATCCCGTGCTCGACGATGGTCCGTCTCACGCGCGCCTTGAGGTCGTCGCTCATCGCGTCCTGAGCCCAGTCGTAGGCGAGGCCGAGGGTGCAGGTCGCCGCGGCCGTGATCAGCATCTCGCTCCTCGTGGAGTGCCACTCATGGTCGTTCACGATGACCTCCACGTAAGAGGCGACTGCCGGCGCGTAGGCGGGCTCCCGGGTCAGCCCGTAGTAGAACAGCAGCGGCCGAGGCCGCGATACGCGCGACCGAACATCCTCCTCCAGCAGGGCCTTCGGGTCCCGCTCGCGCAGTCGGTCGGATGCTCGCTTGATTGCATCCCACATCACTCTCGCGGTGGGGTCGGATACCTTCTCGATCAGTCCTGGGATCTGATCGCTGGTGAAGAACAGGTACGGATGCGGGCCGGGGGCGGTCGGCTGGGGCTTCGACTTGCGATATGCAGTGCCTATCCCCGCGACGTGGAGTTCATAGCGCGCCTCGAGCGGTGGCACATCGAAGCGGATGACCCGTCGTCCGCCCTCAATCGCCGTCTCGCCCGCGATCGCGCTCCCGTCGGGTCCGACGACTGCAGCCCTCGGTGCGCCCGGCGGCAGATCTGCCTCGAGTGTCAACGGCTGCGAGTAGAGCTTGGGCTCAGTCCCGCAGCCCAGCCAGATCTCGAGCGCATCGTCATCGAGTGCACGAGCGAACACTGCCGCGCTGTCGCGCTCGCGCTCGTACTGGTGGATCCTGCTCATCCCGGCGCACCAAAGGTCGGCAGCTCGCGACTGCACAGTGTCGAGGATCGCCTCGAAGGACTCCGGACTGACAGGCAGCGTGCCCGGGCCGATTGAGTGGAAGTAGGGCTGCGCCCACGCGCCGTCGGCGATCGCGCGATCGAGTTGCTTGGCGAATGCAGGGATGCTGAACCAGTCATACTCCTCGCAGCACGACATGGGCCGGTGTGATGGGTTACTGCGCCCTGAGTCATCAAGTTCGTGGAGCCCATACTTCGCCTCGAAGAACTCGAATGGCTTCCGCTGGAGCCACTGTGTCGCGCCCCCGCGCTGGAACACCAGGAGCTCGGGCTCGGGCTGCATGTCCCGGATGACCTGCGCCGCTTCGCCGATCTGGCGCTCGGCCTCCTCGTCGGTCTCTGCGCCGCGGTGATTGAGGGAGTGGTCGTCGAGCTCGTGGCCTTGCTGGACGGCCGCGCGCCATGCCGCCTCGTTCCGTTGAAACTCCGGTTCGCCCGGGTTGACCAGGAACGTCCCCGCGAGGCCCCGCTCGTTCAGCATGGGAATGGCAAGGCCGACGTGGGTCTGGTGCGAGTCGTCGAATCGGATGCTGATGGCGGCCCGCTTGCCGCCGTGCCACCGACAGATACTCACAGGCTTCTCTCCTTCTGCAGGTCCGCCAACCGCTCGGCATGCTGGCGAGGCCGCCACGCCCAAGAGCATGACCACCACCGCGGCGACCGCCTGCGCTGCTGCTGCGCGCCATCGCCCTGTAGACGGAGTCCCGCACGTTCCGCTCAGGAAGTGCGTAGGCGGCCGATGGATCATGGTAGACCCTTCCCTTCGGCCGACCCGGTGCCGCTCAACGCCGACCACGCGATCATCCCAGGCGAGGCTGACAAGCGTGATGCGCCGTGGCGGCGCACGCAGCGTCACAGCCGCCTGCTCATCTCCACCTGCGTCCGGATGACGCGATAGCCGACGCGCTCGTAGTAGCGGCGTTGGCGTTCGCCGGTCTGCGCGAACCAGCCGAAGCGAAGACCTTCCTCTGCCATCCCCTCCAGCAGGTGGTAGAGCATCAGAGTCCCGATCCCTTTCCCGCGAAACTCGGCCCTCACGCCGAAGGGGCCAGTCCGCTCGGCGTGGTGCCCGTAGCGCCGTTGGCAGTAGCCGATCACCTCGGCCCCCCGCCGCGCGATCACCATCTCGCGGTGGTCGTCACCGCGCCGTAGCTTCTCTATCAACAACGAGAGCCAGGTGGGGAAGCACTCCTCTAGGAACGCGAGCGTGGGCAGGAGGTAGTCCCGGCTGAAACACTCTACGACAATGCCTTCTCGGACGAGCGCTTGCTCAGACTCCGTGGCCTCCGGCGGCCTGCGGAAGCCATGGAGGTCGATCCCCATGCCGAAGCTCTGACCGTCGACCTCGAAACCATGGCGCACAAAGAACTCCTGCGCGTCCGGATAGGCTTCCGTATCGACGCCGCTCAGCACGTAGTTGGGCGCGTAGTTGCCGAGGACGACTCTCTTCGCGCCCCGTGCCTCGAGGAATCCGAGCGCCTCTTGCAGGAGAGCACTCCCGATACCGTGACGGCGGTGGGCCTCTTCCACGAAGAGCGCGAACACCCATCCTACCTCTCGGTCGCTCTCGAATTCGGACTCGAACCCCCACGGCAGCGGGGTCTGCCGTGTCAGGGCATACGCGAACCCAACCATATTGCTGTCCAGTTCGGCGACGCGGCAGCCGGCGGGGTCGAAGTTCGGGTCGAGCAGAACCTTCTCCTCGAAGATCTCCCGCGTGATCGGGTCGACGGCGAGGCAGCGGTTCCACAGAGCAACGACTTCTGGCATATCGAAGGGATCATATGCCCGGATTCGCAGGTCCATGGGCCCTCTCCCCATCAGTCCAGGTAGGCCTGCGCCGTCTTCCACACCTCCACGGAGCGCATCAGCGCGGCGGCGCGCCCGCAGCGCGCTTCCGCGCCCCGGATGGAGGCAAGGGATTCGTAGTACCGACGATAGGGGAAGGAGACCACCTCGCCGCGGAAGAGGGCGTACTTGCTGGCGGCTTCCAGCCACCTGTCATAGCTCTCCGATATGTCGATGTAGAGCTCTGGCCGGAAGTCCTGGGGGTCCTCCCAGTTCTCCGGGAAGAGGACCTGGCTGACGTTATGGGGAGGAAGAGCACGGCGACAGGAGGTCGATCGTGCGAGCGCTATGCCGCTTATCACCAGATGATGAGAGAGCACGTGGTCGCGGTGGAAGCTGCCTCGCCAGTGGGTGAGCACGATACGAGGTCGCAGCTCTCGCATGAGGTCGCACACCTCCAGCTCTGCCTCGGGAGTGGCCGGAAGCGCAGCGTCGACATGGGAGAGCCAGCGCACTTCCGCTCCCAGTGCGTCTGCGGCCTGCCGGCACTCCACCTTCTTCTGCTCGGCATAGTCGGCCAGCGACATCTCCGGGTGGCCGGCTTCGCCCAGCGTGAGGTGTACGATCGCCACCCGGTCTCCGCGCTGCGCGTGCTTGGCTAGCACCCCGCCGCAGGAGAACTCCACGTCGGCCGCATGCGCGCCGAAGGCCACAATGTCGCATGGCCTCTCTGTCATCCTTGTCTCCTAGGACGTCGGCAATCCGCCGCGTAATTCGGTTCCCGGCCGGCGTGTCCTCCCTCCTGGCAGGGGGGAGCGTGGGTGCCGATGTTGAAGAGACCGGCGACAGCTAGAGAGTGCGAGGAGAAGCGCCCATGGGGAAGTGCGTGGTACGGATAGCTGGGCAGCCGGTACGCGCGGCGACGCACGCCATCGCGATCCCGCAGGTGTCGACACCACAGGAGCGGCACGCGGCGGCCGAGCTATGTGCGCACCTTGCGCAGATCACCGGAGAGACGCTTCCGGTCTGTGCGGAGCGAGAGGTCGCAGACCGGGTGCCAATCGTGGTGGGGAAGTGCGATCTTCTGGCTCGGCTGGGCATCTCCGTGGACTTCGCCGCGTTGGGCGAGGAGGGTATCCACCTCCAAAGCAA
Source organism: Candidatus Hebobacterum abditum (assembly GCA_029821875.1). Taxonomy (GTDB): domain Bacteria; phylum Armatimonadota; class Hebobacteria; order Hebobacterales; family Hebobacteraceae; genus Hebobacterum; species Hebobacterum abditum. Next base: position 30,383 of record JALGXW010000023.1, read on the forward strand.
GGGGCCGGCCCTCGCCCTGGCCGGCAACCGGCGAGGTGTGCTCTATGCCGTGTCCACTTTTCTGCAGGACTGCCTGGGCTGTCGCTGGCTCGCTCCTGGCTGTACCGTCCTACCCGAGTCAGAGAGCTTCGACCTCCCCGAGATAGAACGGCGCTACGTGCCGCCGCTGGAATACCGCACCACGGACTATGTCTGCGCGCGCGATGCTGACTGGGCCGTCCGCAACAAGCTGAACGGGCAGTGGTCTGAGGTTGACGAAGCCCGCGGCGGCACGGTGCTCTACCGTGGGTTCGTGCATACGTTCAACGCGCTGGTGCCACCGGGAGACCACTTCGCCGCGCACGCCGAGTACTACTCGGAGGTCAAGGGAAAGCGAGTGGGCCCGGACCGGTCACAGCTCTGTCTCACCAATCCGGAGGTGCTGCGGATCGCGCTCGCGACACTGCACGAGTGGATTCGCGAGTGGCCCGAGGCCGACATCTTCTCCGTCTCCCAGAACGACTGGTACAGCTTCTGCGAGTGTGCGCGCTGCAGCGCGCTGGCCGAGCGCGAAGGGAGCCAGATGGGCCCCATCTTGCACTTTGCCAATGCCATAGCAGAGGAGATAGCGAAGGACTATCCGGACAAGCTGATCGACGTTCTGCCCTACCAGTACAGCCGGAAGCCGCCGATCCATGTTCGCCCCCGGCCCAATGTTGTGGTGCGGCTCTCGAACATCGAGTGCTGCTTTGCCCACCTCCTGGAGAGCGATCCCTACAATAGCTCCTTTCGGGAGGACCTCGAGGCATGGGCGAAGATGACCAACCGGCTCTGGATCTGGGACTATGTCATCAACTATGCGCACGCCATTCTCCCCTTCCCCAATCTCTACGTGCTTAAGCCCAACATCGAGTACTTCATAGCGAACTCAGTGACCGGCATCTACGAGGAGGCGAACTACTTCTCGCCGGGCGGGGAGCTGGCGGAGTTGCGCTCCTACGTGATCGCACAGACGCTGTGGGATCCGAGTTATGACACCGACCGCGCCATCAATGACTTCGTAGCCGGCTACTATGGCCCGGCCGCCACGCCCATCCGCGACTATATCGATCTGATCCACAACGAGATGGCGGCCCGGCCCGACCTGCACGTCCGTATCTACGCACCGCCGGAGATCGGATATCTGACGCCGGAGGTCCTGGCGCGATCGGCCGAGCTCTTCGATCAGGCGGAGGCGGCCGTGGCCGGCGACCCCATCTTGCAGCACCGGGTGGCCGCGGCGCGTCTCCCCGTGATGTACGGGCAGGCCATGTTGGGCAGACACACGCGTGCCTCGCGCGAGGCCTTGGTCAACAGGTTCGAGCGCATTGCGCAGGCCGAAGGCATCACTATGGTGGGGGAGTCCTACCCGCTGACGCGCTGGCTGCGTCGACAGCGGACCTGATTGTCCCTGTCATCCGCGTGCAAAGCCGGCCGTTCTTCCTCTGCGCCATCCGGCCGGGGCTCCAAGAGTGTTCTCTCACTAAGGAACACTGGCACGGGAAAGGGCGGCCCCATCCGTACTTCCGCAGTTGTGACACCGGGTGTCCTCGTCAACCGCCCGTGAAGCCGCCGCCGTGGGCCGGTATCGCTCCTTCTGGCCCGACCGGAGAGAGTCGGGAGTGTCCGGATTGCATTCTCGGAGAGGACAGGTCGAAGATGAAGACGCCTCGATGGACAGCACTGACAACGCTCGCGCTCTGTGCTATGCTTGCCGCCTGTAGCGAGTCACGGAGAGGCGGAGCGCCACTCAAGCCACGGGAGGGACATATGGATGTCTTCGCTCAGAACGAACGACTGGCACGAGGGGTGAACATCATCGGGTACGACCCCGGATGGTCGGAGCTGGACCAACACCGGATGCAGGAGGAGCACTTCAGGCTGATCAAGGAGGCGGGCTTCGCGCACGTGCGCGTCCCCCTGCATCCGTTCGAGCACATGGCCGACGTTGACCAGGACTACCGGATAGAGCCGAAGTGGTTCGTAATGCTGGACTGGGTGCTGGAGCAGGCGCTGGCGAACGACCTGCTGATGATCCTGGACTGCCACGAGTACAACGCCATGGCGCAAGATCCACAAGGTCTGAAACCCAAGTGGTTGGCCTTCTGGCGGCAGATGGCCCCGCGCTATGCAAGCGCGCCTGACACGGTGCTGTTCGAGTTGCTGAATGAGCCCTACCGAGATCTGACGCCGGAACTCTGGAACGCGTTCCTGGTCGAGGCGCTGGCTCTCGTGCGTGAGTCGAATCCCGGCCGGACCGTCATCATCGGGCCCGGCGAGTGGAACAACATCGGCAAGCTCGCGGAGCTGGTACTGCTGGCCGACGACCGAAACATCATCGCCACGGTGCACTATTACGAGCCTTTCACCTTCACGCACCAGGGGGCAGCCTTTGAGGGGCGCGAGGACGATGTCGGCTATGAGTGGCGGGGGACAGAGTCAGAGCAGGCCGCGATCAAGGCCGACTTCCTGATCGCGGCGCAGTGGGCGAAGGAGAACGAGCGACCGATCCTGCTGGGTGAGTTCGGCGCATACGATGCCGGGGACATGGACTCCCGCGCGCGATGGACGTCGTTCGTCGCGCGACGGGCCGAATTCCACGGCTGGAGTTGGAGCTACTGGCAGTTCGACAGCGATTTCATCGTCTACGACATCGACGCCGGCACGTGGGTGGAGCCCCTTCGCGACGCTCTCATCCCTGCTGCCCAGTAATCCTTCGTGCGCGATCAGTCGCAGCGGGGCTCGACACCTCGACGGAGCCCCGCAGCGTAAGTGGTTAGCCTTCATGGGGCGGACCGAGGCACGGGCTAAGCAACGCTCTGGGTCTGCGTGTAGTGGTTACTTTGCCGTAGAACCGCCCTAGCCTTGCTCAGAAGGCATCTCCTGCTCTATCGTGGGCACTCCATTGGCTGGAGGATGAACCCGCGTACACCGGTCCCAGACCATGCGGGCGGAGGTCGGCAGGAGCAGGCCCACGACCCACTCAGGACGGTCCTACGGGCGCCCGTCCAATGGAGACACACGCATCGGTTGCGAGGATGGCCTGGCCTGGGCCACTGCACAGAGCGCCGGGAGGTTCACTGGGCGCTTCGAGGCTGCGTCGCGGTCCGACTCGGCTGGCTAGTCGATGGCCAGGGGCAGCTTCTGCCGGCGATAGACCTGGGACCCCCAGTCGAAGTCCTCAGGGAGGAGGAAGCACCCACCGCCCCCTGTGGGCAACGAGCGGCCCGAGTGAAGGACACTAAGGATCGCGCGCTGCAGGCTGGTGTCCCGCGGTGCTTGGCTCAGATCGACCGGCACGCCGTCGAACACGTTCCGGAGCACGGAGTCATCGCCGATGCCGGTCGGGACGAGATAGACCTCGCGCTGAAAGCGCACGAGGTTCGAGGTCGGCGGAAGCAGTGACTCGAGACCGGCGTCGAGTATCCACGAGCCGCACGAGAAAGCGGTGAACGGTCGCTCAGGGAAGTGGCGGGGGAAGAAGTCGAGGGCGGAGCGGAGGGACTCCCCACAGAGCTCGTGCGACATCGGACCGCCGCTGGGGATGTGGATGTGCAGAACGGGGTCGCCCTTGGCGAGCACCAGGCCCCAGTCGACGAGAGGAAGTCGTACCGTTCGCGGCCGAGCGTGCCCTGTGGGCATGATGGGATTCCCGATGGCTTCGTCATCCGTTAGTTCGAGGCTGGACATCCATGCGCCGCGGACCTCGCTGCTTCGTGTGACCCCGCCGTCAGGCAGGTAATGCACGCCGTCTTCGCACAGCGCGACGACCGCGCGCGATGTCGTATGCTGAAAGACCCGGATACGGTGCTCCAACGTCCCGTACTGGAACTGGAAGCGGCCGAGCCGGTAGAGGTCACCGCCAGTGTGGTATCGAAGCCAGGCGACGTTGCCGGGGCTGAAGCCCCAGCTGTCTGGGCCGCGGTGACCTTCTTCGTTCCCCAACGAGTTCTCGATGTCGAGCAGCGTGTCGCGCGTGACCTCCGGCGGCACTCCATGGGAACGGTGCAGCGCCAAGACGTCAGGGATGTTAGAGAGCAGCAGCACGAGGTAGAAGGCGCCGGCGTCAGCGTCGAGGGATGCCCCCAAGGTTGGCCAGCCGCCAATGTCGTCCCACACTGGAGTTCCCGAATGGTAGAGGCGGTAGTGGAAGTGCCACATCAGGCGGGCCAGGTCGGAGCTGTTGGATATCCGCTGAGCGGCGGCAACAGCGGCCTCGCCGGCCTCTATGGGTAGGTGGGCATCCCGGGATGCCGTGCGTAAGAAGTCCGGGGCAAGGAAGTCGATGTCTCCTGTCGGCATGGCTGTCTGCGATAGGTCCCATTCAGGACGAATGGCATCGGCAGATTCAGTGAGGTGCAGGGAGGTCAGGACTTCCTCGAGCGTCATGAAGTGGTCACTTCGCCGTAGAACCGGTTCAGCCTTGCTCAGAAGGCATCCGTAGGGTCCCAGAACTCACCAGTCAAAGCGGGAAGCGCCGTTCTGTGCCCACAAACTCGTGTTCTCTGGTGGTTGCCAGTAGCGCCTGGGGGAGGGTGACAGACGGCAACACCGTGCTGATTCCTAGCAGGATCCGGCTCAGATCTGGCATGATCTGGCCTGTGTTTCGCAGCCACACGCCAGAGCGGCGATCGGGGTCACCTCGCTTCTCTCCCCCGCAGGACTCATGCGCAGAGGTACTCGAATCTAGCTCCACAGTCGGCCGCCGTGGCAAGCGGGTGTGCCAATGCTGGCAAACTTGAGAAGGGGGCCATTCGAGGCCGTTCGACAGGCGCGGCCGCCACTCCGCCGCTACTGGGCCGCTACCGGACCGCTACTCCAGACAGGGTCGGGCCGCTACCGATCCGCTGCCAAACCGCTACCGATCCGATGCCCCAATCAGCGTCGCCTCGACCATGCATCGCGGGCCCCGCGGAGCCGATTCTTCCAGCAATCATGCGGGGAAATGGCCCCTGGCTCACGACGGCCGCTTAGCTGAAGATGCGCGAAGATGCCGCACAACCCCCTGAATTCCGCTACCGAATCGCTACCTTTCCGCTACCCCTGGACCGACAACTCGGCTTACAGGCCCACTCCTCTCTTCTTGGCCAACCTCGCTGATTCTAGGCAGCAAATCGCGTGGGCGCATAACCGTACATACGTGCATAGGTCCCTAGAATACCGGACTTCGTGCCCTGGACTTTCTTGGGCTTCCAAGTGATGAATGTGACGCCTGAATCCCGTCCAAAGGAGGCGTCACATCATGGCCGGAAGCGCCGTCGATGCAGCCGCCGCACCACCGGCAGTAACCGGGGAAGACCCTATCACCTTCGACGAGGCCGTGCCGAAGTTCGTTGACTACTTGGCGTCGTACCGCAGCTACTCGCCGTCCACAGTCCGAGCGTACAGTCGCGACCTCCACCTGCTACGGGAGTTCCTAAGTGGGGGCAACGGTCATCTGCCCCGCCCCGGTGAGATCACTCGCCAGCAGGTCATCCAGTTCGGGGTGAGCCTCTCGGGGATGGCTCCCCTGAGCGTACGCCGCAAGCTGGCCTGCCTGTCCTCCTTCTTCGGCTTCCTGCAGGACATGGGCTACATCCAAGGCAACCCGGCGCGCCGGCTGCCACTGCCGAAGACCGAACAACTCGTGCCCGTCACGCTCAGCGAGGAGGAGGCACAGCAGCTGGTGGCGGCGGCTGATAGGCCGTGGACTCGCTGTCTCGTTGTCCTCCTGCTGACAACTGGCATGAGGCGAAGCGAGGCCGTCGACATCACCCTGGAGGATATCGACCTGGCCAACGGGCAGTTGCTCGTGCACGGCAAGGGATCGAAGGAGCGAACCGTGCCCTTGACCGGGGAGGCGATAGCAGCCATCCGAGACTACCTCAAGCACCGCAGGAAGACCAACTGCCAGCGGCTGTTCGTGAGCCAGACGGGGGAAGCCTTTCAAGGTCGCATCGTGAACCGTATCCTGAACCGCGTGGTGGCGAAGGCAGGGCTGAAGGGCAGAGGCATTACCCCACACGCCCTGCGCCGTACCTTCGCTACTCACCTCATCCGCAACGGCACCGACATCCGGACCGTGCAGGAACTGCTCGGACACTCTGATATCCAGACCACCGCGCGCTATCTCCACTCAGACACGCGGACGAAGCAGACGGCGGTGGGAAAGCTGAGCAGGCTGCTAGAAGCAGGCGACGGCCCTGAGAGAGCGGATGATCGCTAGGAGACGGACGGGGGAAGTACCGACCTGGTACTGGAATGGCGATCAGCTGTGCCGATGAGCCCGATCCTACTCGGGCTTGCTGGGGTCGCGGTCGGTCTCGCCGTACGACTTGTGACGTGCGTCGTTAGGATTGCGATTCCGGCTGGCGTAGTGCTGGTCGTCAGCGCTGTCGTCTGGCACCTATTGGGTGGTTAGAAGGAGCGATCTTGACAGGGCGCATGGGTTCTGGAATCCTGCGGTTCAAGGAGAAGCGATCATGAGACCTGTTGTCGCGGCCTTACTTATGGCGATGTGCTGTCCGGTGGCTTGCATAGGTGATGTAGAGACCCCGCTGCCCGCGGAGCTGCAGGCTGCCCAAGATGCCCTCAGCCAGAACCTGGCGCTCGGGGAGTCCTTGGCCGGTGGTCCCGCCACTGCCGAACAGGCGGCAGAAGCGGAGAAGCTGATCCAAGACGGTCTGGCTGCGGCCCGCTCCTATGCCAGCGAACAGCCCGAAGTGGCGGAAGCGCACCATCTGATTGGCATGCTACTTCTGTTTGCCTACCGGCCGGTCGTCTCGACGGTGACTACAACTGATGACGATGGCAGTACATCAGAAGTGACCATCACAAGCCTGCGTCGCGGCGGCGAGATGTACTGCGAGGAGGGACTGACGGAACTACGAGCGGCCAAGACACTGGTGCCGAAGGACATCCAGTACCAGCTTGACTACGCCGAGGGGCTGCAGGCCTGTGGTCAGGCCCAACGCTCAGGGAATCTCCTCACAGCACTCTGGCTGCGCGCCGCCGAGATGACTGCCACCGAGAAGACGCGTGCGGCGCGCCTACTCGCCCTGGCGGCCCGGCAACAGGGTCAGCCTCACGAGGAGGCGCGCTGGCTGCGTGAGGTGGTGAGCAACGACCCCCAGGACGAGGAGGCGAATCGGCGGCTGGCAGAGCTGAGGGCCAGCACGCGAGGCACCATCGCCTGGCTCGACTACGAGGCCGGGATGAGGTCGGCGCAGCAGCAGAGAAGGCCGGTCATGATCGACTTCATGGCCTCCTGGTGCCACTGGTGCAAGAAGCTCGACAGAGAGGTGTACACCAGTCCGGAGGTCATCGCACTGAGCCAGGAGTTCGTGTGCGTCAAGGTGGACGGGGATCGCAGGCCGGGTCTGGCGCGAAAGCATCGCGTTTCTGGTTACCCGACCATTCTGTTCCTTGGCCCGAAGGGCCAAGAGCTGAGCCGGGTGAGGGGGTATGAACCGACTCAAGCATTTCTGTCGGACATGCGCAAGGCACTGCGGCCGCGTGGGGGGATTAGACAGCGGTGAGGCCACTGGGCACTGTTGGGCGGTTCTGAGACCGCTCAGACTGGCATCAAAGGGAGCGATGCCGGCCCAGTCAGTCCGGTCTCGTGGGTCCTCGAGACACGCAATCTGTCTCAGCAACGCTGGCGACTTACGTCTCTCGGTGCCTACTGAGTCGAGAGATAGCTTCCTCGGACGGGGCGCTGAGAGTGGGCGCAGGGACGGAATGTGCGCATATCATCGCTACCAGGCAGTGCGCCTCCTTGACAGCCCTGCGGGAACCTGATAGCTTGAGTATGGGCGTCCACCCTACCTGCCCTGAGCCACCTTGCTGCCTTCCTGGTGAGCCGCCCGCATCCGCTCCATGCCCGTATTGCCGAATGGGCCTGGGCGAGACAACAGAAGAGCTGCTAACCCAGAAGGCACCGGCCGCGTTCCAGTACTGAGTTCGTCGCACAGCCCGTCGCCCCAGATGCAGTCACGCTTGCGTCACGTTCCAGTTCGGGCACCAGCACCAGTTCCGTGGGCTTCAGGTCGGTACTTGAGTAGGTGGTAGCACGGCGGGCAGTTGAGTTTGGCGAGTTTGGACGCGCGAAGGGAGAGGGCCCAGGACAGGTGGGGGACCTGTCGGCGCGCGCCTCTCTGTCTTCTTATTACCATCTCCTGCTCCCCCGACTTCCAGCTCACCCCTATCGCGGGGCACCGCGTCTTCCTCAGAGCGCGGGCGGACACTGCCGTAGGTCCACTGTGCTGTTCGGCGCACCACTTTGGCACTGAGTTGAGGAGCCATGTCTGAACTGCAGCCGCAACAAGCCGATCGCGTACACCTCGGTCAGTTGCTGTTGGAGGAGAAGCTGATCAGTCAGCGGCAGCTGGACGAAGCGCTGGCGGTGCAACGCAGCACGGGCGCGTTCCTGGGAGACACACTTGTCACCCTCGACCATGTCAAGAGCAAAGATGTCGGGCCCATCCTCGCGAGACTGCTGAGAGTGGAGTACGTCGATCCAAGAGAGGTCGAGGTTGAGGAAGCAGTCATGGACGTGGTGCCGGAGAGCTTCAGCCGACAGCACGGTGTAATGCCTCTTCGGATCGAGGAAGACCGTCTCCACGTGGCGATGAACGACCCGCTGAACCTGTCCGTGCTGGACGATCTGAAGCTGATCGCCGGAAAGCCAGTGGTGGCCGCGCTCGCGATGGAGAGAGAGCTGATGGCCGCGGTCAACACGCACTTTGACTCCCGGCGCCATGCCGAACAGGCGATCAGGGACATCGACGCAGAGAAGGCGGCGAATGGCGCGGCAGTCGACGAGCTTAGCACCGAAGAGCTGTGGACGCTGGCTGCGGACGCGCCGGTCGTGCGGCTCGTCAACTCCATCATCCATGGTGCCCTCAACCGCGGAGTCAGCGACATCCATCTGGAGCCCCAGCGGGAGGAGACGCGGGTCCGGTACCGCCTGGACGGGCTCTTGTATGATCACATGACGATTCCGAAGCACCATCAGCCGGCGGTGGTCTCTCGGGTGAAGATCATGTCGCGCATGAACATAGCAGAGAGACGGCTGCCCCAGGATGGGCGCATCGAGGTGGAACACCACGGGAAAGAGTACGACCTCCGGGTCTCGACTATGCCCTCGATCTTCGGGGAGAAGGTCGTAATGCGCGTGCTCGACAAGACGTCCACGCGCATGAGCTTCGGGCAACTCGGCTTCCTGCCAGGGCAGCAGGAGATCTTCGAGTGGCTCGTAGCGAGGCCCTACGGGATGATACTCGTGACTGGGCCCACCGGTTCGGGGAAGAGCACAACTCTGTACGCGGCGCTGTCGACGATAAACCAGCCCACGAAGAACATCATCACGATCGAAGACCCGGTGGAGTACCAGCTGCAAGGCATAACCCAGACACAAGCGAACCCGCGGATCGGCATGACCTTCGCCCGGGGCCTGCGGACGATGGTGCGGCAGGACCCGGACGTGATCATGGTGGGCGAGATCAGGGATCTGGAGACCGCTGAGATCGCCATCAACGCCGCACTCACGGGGCATCTCGTATTCAGTACTCTGCACACGAACGACGCTCCCGGCGCTCTCGTCCGCCTCGGCAACATGGGGGTAGAGCCATTTCTCATTTCATCCTCAATCATCGGGGTGTTGGCCCAGCGGCTCGTTCGCGTCGTGTGCCTGGCGTGCAAGGAGCTCTACTCACCTTCTCCCGAGTTCCTTGCGCGCCTGCAGGCCAACGGCGCGGCGCTCCCTGGCGAGGTGAAACTCGCTCGGGGTGCTGGATGCCCGGAGTGCAACCAGCTTGGCTACCAGGGGCGCACGGCGGTCTATGAGATCATGAGGATGTCAGATTCACTCCGGGAGGCTGTTCTCCAACAGAGGTCCGCGGTCGCGGTGCGGGAGCTCGCCCGTGGGGAGGGGATGAGGACGATGAAGGAGAGCGCGCTGGAGAAGGCGGTCGAGGGCGTCACCACAGCGGAGGAGATACTGCGCGTGATCTACGTGGAGGAGGAGTAGGGCCCGCATGCCCGTCTACAGCTACACGGCGCGCGACATAGACGGTCAGATCGTGACGGGAAGCAGCGCCGCCGCCGACGAGACCATCATCCGCCGTGACCTGCGGGAAAACGGCCTGTATGTCGTCTCTCTGGCCGAGCAGATGGAGAGGCGAGGCCTGGCTGACCTGTGGGCGCGTGTCCGGGGCGTGAAGCTCGGCGATCTGGTGATCTTCAGCCAGCAGTTGTCGACCATGGTGGGCGCCGGGCTTCCGATCCTTGAATGCCTTCACGAGCTGATCGATGGGACCGACAGCCTCCCTCTACGCCGCGCTCTCCAGCAGGTCGCGCGGGACATCCAGGGCGGCTCCACCTTCAGCCAGGCCCTCGCGCAGCACCCCAAGATATTCTCTGAGCTGTTCGTCGCCCTCGTGCATGCAGGCGAGGTCGGCGGCGTCCTTGAGCAGAGCCTCGAGGCCATTGCGGAGAGCCTGGACAAGGAGCAAGAGCTCCGCGAGAAGGTCAAATCCGCCTTCGTATACCCAGTTGTGGTGCTCCTGGTGGCGGCCGGCGTGGTGACCTTCATGCTGCTCTACATCATCCCGATCTTCGAGCGGGTGTACGCGCAGTTCAGAGCACAGCTTCCTGCCCCTACGCGGATGCTCATCGCGGTGAGCAACGCCATGACCGAGTACTGGTGGATCGGATTCCTCGGCCTCATTGGTCTGGTGCTCGGCTTCCGCGCCGTCATCGCGACGGAGCGCGGGGGACGCATATGGGACCGCGTCAAGCTCCGTATACCGTTGCTTGGGAAGCTGATCCGAAAGATCGTGGTCGCTCGGTTCGTGCGTACCCTCGGCATCCTCCTCGGCGCGGGAGTTCCCATGTTGAGCGCCCTCCGCACGGCTGCCGATGTGGCCGCCAACTCGGAGTTCCGCGACGCGATTTCTGGTGTCGCCACAGATGTCACCGAAGGGGCATCGCTGTCGGTGCCGCTGAGAGCCTGCGGCAAGTTCCCCAACCTTGTGCCGCGTCTGGTGCAGGCCGGCGAGGAATCAGGGGACTTGGACGGCATGCTCCTCAAAGTGGCGCACTTCCTCGACAGGGACATAGAGTATACGGTGCGGCGCTTGACGACGCTGATGGAGCCCGCGCTCACAGTTGTTCTCGGGGGCATTGTCGGAACGATAGTGGTGTCTCTCTATATGCCCATATTCACCCTGGCCGTGGTCGTTCGACGCTAATCCCGTTAGAGATCACAATCTAGACAGCCAGGAAGGAGGGATGAAGCGAAGGCTGCTTAGTCGGCGGGACGGCTTGAGGAGTTGGGAACAAGGACATAGATCCTTAGCTAGAAGGAGGACGGAGATGCAGTACCTGCGAAAGAGGAGCGGCTTCACTCTGATCGAGTTGCTGGTGGTGATCTTGATCCTGGCGATCTTGATGGCCATCGCACTGCCGCTCTATCTGCGTGCCGTGAGAGACTCCGAGCGGCAGACCTGCCGCTCCAACATGCAGACCATCGCGGTCGCATGTCAGGCCTACAAGGTGAGGAACATAGGCCATTTCTATCCCGGCGTCGCCAGCACGACTGGTCCGCTGGATCTGGATCTGGACCTGTTAGTTGGGACGACTGACGAGTACGACCTGCAGGCGCTACCTGTGTGCCCGAATGACCTTACACCAGGTGATAGCTACGACGGTAACCTCAATGCTGATGGCACGATCACCATCTACTGCCAGACCGATGACGCAGCTGTTGCGACATTCCACAACGAGCTAGGTGTAGACAAGGGGGGCCAACGGGGCTTCACCCCGGGGCAAGACTCGAGGTAGTGCTGACTTGAACATCTGGAGAAGGAGGGGGCCCCACCCGGGGTCCCCTCCCCGCCAGACGAAGAGGGTGACGCGAGGATGTGGGGACCTGCTATCAGAGATGTGAAAGGGAGGCGGCCGGTGGGACACACTGATCGTCGCCGCGGTGGAATGGCCCTCGTACTCGCGCTGGTCGCAATCCTCATCATCAGCATACTCCTTGCGGGGAGCCTTCTGCTGAGCGTCTCACATATGTCCCTGAGCAACCTGAACAACAACTACGCCAATGCGCTGAACCTGGCGGAGGCCGGTGTCAACTGGGAGCTGTGGAAGATCAGCACTGACTTCTTGTCGGCCGACAACAGCCCGGTGACTGTGGAAGTGCCGCCGGACTCCGGCCGGTCGTTCGAGGTCCACGTGGAGGCCTATCCGGGTGGGGGGGCCTGGGACGGACTGGGTCCCTTCTGGATCATCTCTACCGGGACCGTCTCCGGGGTCAGCCGAACGGTGCGCGTGGTGGCCCGAGGCTACGGGCTGGCCGGGCTCTACGCGCTCTTCGGGATCGACAGTCTGAACGTCGGCGGCAATGCCACCATCAACGGTGCAAGTGGGACGAACGGAACGGTGCAGATCGCAGGCAGCCCTGACATCAATGGGAACTTCCTCTACTGCGGCACGGCAACAGGCGATACCGTGATCCCGACCCCGCCGGGAGAGGTGATACACACACCGCTGGCGGAGTCGTTCCCGACGGTCAATGAGCTCGCGAACTTGAGAGCATGGGAGAAGTACGGCGTGCAAACCTACTTGGGGATCGACTTCTTCTCCACCAGCGAGGGAGGCGTGCCATACAATGACAACGCGAGCATCGTGGACACGGCAGGCACGCCGATCAGCATCACGGCCTACCGTATCGGGCCTCAGACCTTCTTGCAGGCCGATACCGATGACAACCCCTATCTCGAGGACGGCATCACTCCGAATCCCCTGTACGGCAAACGCGTGATCGTTCTTGGGCCGGGGGACTACTACTTCGAGAGCTTCGACGTGCAGGGCTCCAACGGGATCAAGATCGACGACTCAGAGGGAATTGTCAACATCTGGCTCGGGCCCTCCGGGGGCTCGGGCTCGGCCGACATCATAAACGGCAATTGCCTCTTCTTCACCAGCCAGGACCCCAGCCACTGCAACATCTACCAGGGCTCCAAGCGAAGCATCACGCTGACCGGAACGATGGATATGTATGCGAACGTCTACGCCTACAACGGCCCCGACGGCTCGGGCGACTACTACGGACTCATCGATATCATCGGCGATGGGAACATCTGGGGCTCGGTGATAGGCTACGATGTTCGGAAGGCCACGGGGAGCGCCACAATCAACTTCCCGAGCTCAGGTGGCACCGGTCCTGGTGGGACAGGGCCCGGGCCGGCCCCGGGCGAGCCGATCCTCTTCTACGGCTTCGACCGAAGTTGGGAGGAGGTGGACGCGCTATGAGACGCCGAGGCCTGACGTTGATCGAGTTGCTAGTGGCGCTGTTGCTGATCGGGGTAGCAGTGGCCGGACTGGTCGCGCTGTGGCCCTTCGGGTTCACGATGACACGCCTGTCACAGGACTTGGGCGTCGGGTATAACGTGGCTCGCCAGGAAATGGAGCGGGCGAAGAACATCGGGTATCTGGTATTGCCCGAGGCCAGTTGGACGGCCGGATACGACGGGCTGGGCAATCCGACGGCAGACGAGGACCCTCACTACACTGCAACGGCCAGTGTGACGACGATTCCCGACGAAGCCGGCGAGGTGCACTCTCGGTGTCTGCGTGTCTTCTACGTTCGGGTGGTTGCCCGAGACATGACCGATGCGGTGTTCGAGACCACTGTGTACTTCGCGCGAGGCGGCATATGACGTCGAGGGCCCTGCGAGGCCCGGTCCTGGGGTGGCACGGATCGGGGGCCGGGCTGACACTTGTGGAGGTGTTGGTCGCGTCGTTGGTTCTCCTTCTGCTGCTTGCCGGGGGGGCGCAACTCCTTGCCGGATCCTGGCAGTCTCAGGAGACGGTGACCGGGCAGAACGAAGTCCAGAAGCGCGCGCAGCAGGCTGCGGATGCGGTAATAGACCCCCTTCGGGGAGCGGCCGGAGTGCAGTATGGGGAGCCCTCCCGCGTGACGTGCTTCTTCGCGAATGACAACACCACGACGTACTACCTGGCAGACGGGGAGCTGCGGAGAGACACCTACGATGCCGGGACCGGGACGACAGTCCTCGGTTATGTGGTCTGCCGGGACGTGACGGACCTCAGCTTCGGGTACTATAGACGAGCAGGCAGTGTCTGGGCAGAGGCGGCGAGCGCAAGTCTGGCCGAGTCGCTGCTGGTCTCTGTCACAGTGTCCGAAGAGAAGTACCAAGCAACTCAGACATCCCTGGTGAAGTTCCGCAACAAGGTGTAGTCTGGCTCGACCGACGGTGGCAGGAGAAGTAGATGGCCTCACGGGTCGGCATTGGCCTCGATATCAGCGACGATCAGATCCGCGCGGTGCTATTGCGACGTACTCGACACGGCGTGGAGCTTGAGCGACTCGGATCCACGCCAACACCGCGGGGTGCTGTAAGCGGCGGCAGTGTGCACGACCCGCGGCTTCTAGCGGCAGGCATCCGGCAGTTGCTGAGGGACAACGACATCCGGGGATCAGGGCTTGTGGTCGGCCTGTCCGGGAGGGCCGCGGTCTTCCGGTCACTGCAACTCCCTAAGATGCGGGAAGATGAGCTGCGCGCGGTCGTCGCCGGCGAGATGGAGCACTACCGGATGGTGCCGACAGGACAGAGCACCTTCGACTTCTTCCCCCTGGGGGACCCGGACGAGGAACAGCTACAGAACCGGCTCTTGCTGGCGGCAGCGGACCGGACCGTGGTGGACCGCCATCGCGAGGCCCTACGCTTGGCGGGAAGGCACATGATCGCGCTGGAGCCCGCTCTGCCGGCCTTCTGCCGCGCGGCGTTCCCCTTCGTCAACGAGGGAGGAGCGGCCCTGATCGGAGTGAGCGCCCGGACGACAGAACTCGCCGTGTTCAGCGGTGGCACGCTGTCCTACTCTCGCCAGATAGATACTGGATCGCTCGATCTCCTCGAGAGGGGGACGGCCGGCGCGCCGCCCCCAGCGCAGGACCTGGGGCCGCAGCAAGAGCCTCCCGGGGATGGGCCGCAGCTAACGCAGGTGGCATCGGGCGAGGTCGACATGGGATCCCTCGCCTTCGAACTCGAACGCTCGCTCGACTACTATCACCGCGAGATGCCCGCGAGTTCACAGGTCGAGCGCCTCGTCCTCTGCGGGGAGATTGACCGGCTCGAAGGCCTGGACGACTACCTGGCTGACAGCCTGCGACTGCCGGTATCTGTCTGCCAGCCATTTGAACACATGCAGGTTCGCGACGCCGAAGTCACTCGTGCGAAGCTGGCCCGTGCTGGCCCCTCGTTCGCCTGCGCCACCGGCCTGGCGCTTCACGCCATGGGTGAGGTCCCGGAGGTGTCGACTCTCGACCTGTCCGACACTGGACGGGAGAGTCGGCTCTCGAAGATAGCTCCGAAGTGGCTCTCAGGATCGCTCATCCTCTCGATCGTGGTGGTCATTGCTGCTCTGCTCATCTCGCTTGTTGTCGGGCGGGTGCTCTCAGCACGGAAGCAGGCCCTGGCTGCGGCTCAGGTCGAGCTGGAACGGGTAGCGCAGCTCGAGCGAGAGCGCACCAAGGCCGCGCGCCGGGCACGGGAGGCCATCACGCTCGTCGAGCTGCGCGGCCTGCCCTGGTCCGATATTCTGTTCCAGGTGTCGGCGTTCATGCCCGACGGAGTGTGGGTCACCAACGTGCGCACTGAGCGCGGCGATATGCTGTCGCTGGACGGGACGGCCCTCTCGCCCGATGCGGTCGCCGATCTGATGGAGTATCTCATTGAGGCGCCGCTGTTCGCGATGCCGCGTATGATCCAGATGCGGAAGGGGAGTGTGGGCCGGACGCCTGTCGTTCGGTACACGATAAAGGCCAGAGTGGTGCCTCCTCGCAAGCAGCCGGAGCCGTCGGCAAATCCGTCGGGCCCAGGAGCGAGGTGATGAGCATCGCGACGCTCAGGCCTCAGACTCAGATCGCCCTTGCAATCATCGTGCCGATCTGCTGCTTCGCGCTCGGCGCGATCCTGGTCTGGCCTCCCGTGTCCGGACTCAACACGGTCAAGCAGGACCTCGAGAGCACGCAGCAGGCCATTGTGGAGAAGCAGAAGATCATTGAGGAGGCCGAGGCGGCAGCTGCGGGAAGGCCGTTGGCGCTGGCCGTCGCGGCTCGCGAGGAGCAGGAGCCAATCGACTTCCTCAGGCAGTTCTCCGCCTTGGTTGCGGAGAGCGGCGCCACCCTCGTTTCGGTGCGCGCCACGAAGCTGCCTCCCATTCGGGCTCCGGGCGCCCAGCCGGCCAAGAAGAGTGCTTCTCCGCAACGAGGTCAGACAGGTGGTGCCACGCCGGCCCCTGTCGGCGGACAGCGCCCCGTGTTGCCAGCCACGGTCAGCGAACTCAACGATCAGGTGACCGTTAACGGGACGTTTGGATCCATACTTTCCCTGCTGGTCCGGATTGAGACCTTCGAGCGGATACTGAGCGTCAGTAGATGCCGTGTCACGGCCGGGACCAGAGGCGGATATCCGCGACTGAGCGCCGTCTTCACGCTGAGCCGGTTCGTTGCGCTGCCAGAGTCGCAGATCCCGCCGGAGACTACAGAACGGCGTTGAGCCCCAGCAGATGGTAGGCGGTTACCACCATCATGGTCACTATGCCTGACCAGGCCACAAGCCGAGCCGGCCCGACTGAGTACAGGAGGGCCACCAGCACCGCGACGATGCCAGTCATGGCGAGCTTCGCCGGGACGAAAAGGCCGTGCCCATCCATCCACCGCAGGAAGGGGTTTAGCTCAGGGAAGCCCAGCTGGAAAGCCGCGAGCGAGCACGTGAGGTCGACGATGCCGAAGACTACATACAGCAGCGCCACGAACGTGCCGCTGAACCGCGCCCGACCTAAGGACCACCTGCCTCCAGGCACCGCGTATCTCCTGTCTCTTCCCTATCACTCTATATACCCGATACACGCCTGTGGCTCAAGTGTCGCGGGGGATTGTCGCGCGGATCCCACACAAGGAAGCTAGCATGTTCAAGTTACGGAAGGGAGATCTCGGAAAGGCCATTGCCCTAATCGCGGCGATTGTGGCCCTAGGATTCTTCATTGTGCGCACCCTGGTGGCCGCGTCTCGTCCACCCGCAGTCGCCGGGATGGGGGCGCGCGCAGCGGGGGCCTCCGAGGCCGAGGATGCCAGCGGTGCCCCCACTGAGGGCAGGCGGTTGTTTGCCCATAGGCCGCGGACACCGCTCGCGGACATCGCGAGGGCGCAGACGGCTCCCGATCCCTTCCGGCCGTACGTGACAGTGAGACAGGCCGGTTCGGGGGACTCGGGATCAGGAGGCGGCTCGGCTGTAGTCGCCGCTGAACTCGGGGCACTTCGACTGACGGGCATCATATCGAGTCCTGAGCAGCCTCTCGCGGCCCTGACCGACGGGCCTCGACACTACTACCTCCGAGTGGGCGAAACCCTCCCCGGGGGATGGCGGCTGGTCGCTGTGGGGACCAGTACCGTGACCTTGGCCAAAGGCCGCCAGCGAGTCGAGTTGGGGTTGAGGGAATCCGGCCGAGGGACGCGTCGGTGATGCCCGGGCATTTGCATGCGGACCGCCTCAGGATTCGAGGGAAGGCTAGAGGGCCGCTGAACCGCGACGCGTCGGGCCCACTCAACCCATCCCGTGTCGGTGCCTGTGAGCCGGTCTATCGCGGCGCGTCTTGCCTCCGCTCAGCAGCGGCGAGGACCCTTGACCATCTCGCGACCAGGGGCGTGCCCTGGTCGAACACGGCGGGACGAACGAAGTGGCCGTGGCTGTGACGCCACGCGCTGGCGCGAGGCGTGTCGGCAGACCGCGGGAGCGGCGCTGTTCGGGGCGCGTGGCCGCGGCAGTTGCCCTCGTTGGCCCTGTCCGGAAGGTGGATCCGGCAGTGCTGCTCGTGTGCCTCTGCCTCCTCGCAGTCATGGGGTGTGGGAGAGACGACGGGACCGGCAGTGTGCATGAGGGATCCAGGCGGGACGACGAAGGCAGTATGGCAGCGGGAGACACCGTGGGTCTGTATGACAGTCAAGTTGGGATGTTCTATCTCGCTGGTACGAACGCTCCTGGGTTGCCTCATCGCCTCATTGCCGCTGGCATTGGCGGGAGGGGCATGTGGCCGATCGCAGGAGACTGGGACGGAGATGGCAGAGACACGATAGGGCTCTACGACCCAGCGACCTCTCAGTTCTACCTGGACGACACTCTCAATCGCAACGCCCCAGTGCAGGCATTCGCCTTTGGCCAGCCAGATTCTGGCCAGGTCCCCATCGCCGGTGACTGGGACGGAGACGGCAAGACAACGGTGGGCCTCTACGATCCTACTGACTCGACGTTCCGGCTCAGCAACAGGCCGATGGGCAGCGAAGCTGACCTGACCACATTCTCGGGAAGCGCCGAAGGCGGATATCTGCCGGTGGCCGGCGACTGGGACGGTGATGGGACGACATCCGTCGGCATCTACTCGCCGACCGCTGGCACTTTCTTGCTACTGGAGGGTCAGGGAGGCGCAGAACAGGCCACGAGGCTTCACTTTGGCCCGACCAACGCCGGTCTGCGACCCATCGCTGGCGACTGGGATGGCGACGGTGACGATTCCGTCGGCCTGTACGACACGGAAACAGGTGTCTTCTACCTGAGCAATCGCCTGAGCGACAGCGCGGCTGATTCTGAGTTCAGGCTGACGGTAGAGGGCTCCGATTCACTGCCGGTGGCGGGAAACTGGGGGGCCGGGTAGATGGCTGACGGCTACAAGGGTCCGGGATTGTCCTGCTGGCGGGCACATGTTCATGCCTCGTAGCAGCGCACGGACGCAGCGACGGGCGCGGAGATGGGGGCGCTTCGCGCTCGGCCTCGCCGTAGTACTCGTGCTGGGCCTCGCCGTCATCACCCTCTCCGCGAAGGTGGGCGGCGACCCGAAGGTAGCCGGGCCTCGGAGGGGCGCTGACTCGGGCGATGTGATGGAAGTGCGGGTTACTCTTGCCACCGACCATGGCGAACCCGTCGAGGTGTGGGGAGAACGAGTGCTGTTCTCGGCCGCCGATGCCCTGCTGCCCGTCAGGACAGTCGAGGTCGATCTCACTCCCTATGCGGGGCGACTGGTCCGGTTCGACGTGGAGGGATCCGTCAAGCGCGAGGGCCCGTCCTCCTCGCCACCGGGCTATGTTGGCTGCTCGGCAGCGCTTGTCGACCAACGCGGCACGACCTCAATCGAGTTCGTGAGCTGGCACAATGACGGCGACCGCCGGGCGCACGTAGGAAGCCTCGGGCCCCGCTCGCGGGTTCAAAGGCAGAGCCCTGACATGTCATATGCGTACGCCACGGAAGGGCCGCTGTGGCACGTTCTGAGGGCCACCCAGGGCGCCACTCTGCTACTGCGCGTCATGCCGCTGCTGGCCGAGGATGTCGAGGCATCTTCGGGGGGGACCACTCAAGTTGCCATCGGCGAGGCAGATCGCGTTGCGCCGATTCCCGCCCCGTCCCCTTCGGGGCGGCCGCCGGACGTGTTCATCTATCTCATCGACGCGTTGCGGGCCGACCACCTTGGCTGCTATGGCTACGAAAGGAACACGTCTCCGCACATCGACAGGTTTGCCGCTGAGGCCGTCCTCTTTGAGCGCGCTCATACGCCCACTACTTGGACGCGGCCGGCGGTAGCCACCATGTTGACAGGACTCTACCCTTCCGTTCACCATGTGCACGACTCGGTGGACCGACTTGATGACTCAGCCCTGCTTGTATCCGAGGTGCTGCGCCGCTCCGGCTATCGGTCATACTGCGTCGTGACGAACCCTCACGTCAGCGAGACCTGGGGATTCAACCAAGGGTACGAGGCGTTCGAGTTCTACGACGGGCTCGTGTCCACAGCCACCGATCTATCGGACTGGATCTACGGCCATGTGTCGACATTCCTCGCCCAGGAGGACTCGGACCAGCCGCTTTTCATGTACCTACATGCCCTCGAGCCACACGGGCCATATTCCCCCAGCTCGGAGGCTCGTTCGCTGTTTGACCGCGGCGGCCAGGGCATATGTGATGGGACCGGGAACGCCCTTGCGGCAGCGGGGAATGTCTATCCCTGGCTTTCCAGTTCCGACGTGCGTCATCTGGTTGATCTGTATGACGCTGAGATCTACGACAACGACCGGAGCTTCGGGGAGTTTCTGAGCCTGCTTCAGCGGCACGGCCGCTACGAGAATGCGCTGATAATCCTGACGGCCGACCATGGCGAGGCCTTCGGCGAGCACGATACCCTCGCACATGGCTCCGCATTCGGCCAGGAGGAGATGCATATACCCCTCATCATCAGATTCCCCGGTGGGAGGTCCTCTGGTGGGCGCGTGAGGCAGGCGGCCAGCCTGGTCGATCTGGTCCCGACAGTCCTCTCACAGACCGATGTCGAGTCGGGTCTGGGCGATGACCTTCCCGGAATGGATCTCTCAGAGTGCTTGCGCCGTGACCTCGCGGAGAAGGGGCGGCGGATCTACGGAGAGATGTGCCATCGAGGCGGCGCGCTGGATCTGCTCGCCGTCGTTGACGAAGACGGATACAAGCGCGTGGTGAAGATGTCGCGCGGCGGGACCGCGAGGAGAGCAGTGGGGCTATGGGACACAGAGGCCGACCCCGCGGAACAGGTCGACCTGAGCACAGCACTCCCAGCCCGGGCCGCGTACCTGGAGCAGCTTCTGGCGTGCTGGATGGTAGCACAGGCGGATCAGGATGGACGCGTCAGAGAGAGTAGTCCGCCGTCGACTGAGATGAGTGAGCAGATGAAGAGGCAGCTAAGGGCGCTGGGCTACCTGCACTGAGGCTGGAGAGGGGAGTCCGCGCTCCCTATGGTCACTGCGAGGACGCGAAGGCCGAGGCATACGACGGCACTGGCTTGGCGCTCTGCGACATCGTGGGTGGGCCTCGCCGCGTTGCCGGCCGGTCGGTGCGCTGAGGGCGCCAGCAAGCATGCTGCTGGCAGGTCGGAGCCTGCAGCGGCAGTATCTGTGACTTCTCATTTGGCTGGCGGTAAGGAGGCCGGCAGTTAGACGACACTGGCCTGGAATCATCTCCTCATTGATGGCGCTCGTCACATATGGGCGGGCCACATGCCCCACCGTGTACGGCTTCGATAGTGCCGAATTTGCCACGGCCGGCTACACTCTGGGCCTCGCTCACTCTCCGGGCTACCCTCTTTACACACTCCTGGCGAAGGGCGCCACACTACTCCCGGTGGGCGAGGTCGCGTACCGAGTGAATCTCGTGTCTGCGGTGCTGGGTGGCCTCAGCATAGGTGCGCTCTACGCCTGTGTGTGGCTGCTCGTCCGCTCGCGGCTGGCCGCCTGCGCGGCGACTCTTGCCTTTGCCTTCAGCTACACATACTGGGCCCAGGCGGTTGTGGCCGAGGTGTACACACTCCAGATACTCCTTGTGGCCCTTGCCCTAGCTTTCTTCCTGAGCTGGCAGAGGAGTGGAAAGCGGTCGTCGTTGTTGGCAGCCGCGGCGTTCTTCGGGGCTGCAGTCACACACCATACCTCAACCGGCCTCCTGTTGCCGGGAGTTCTCTACCTTCTGTGGCGGCAAGCACACCGACGGCAGATGCGTGGCAGAGAGCTACTCGCAGCCGCGGGCTGCTTCCTGGCTCCTCTGGTCGTTTACGCCTACATACCGATCAGAGACGCGATGGACCCGGCCTACAACTGGCCAAGGGACGTGGGGCTCGATGTCCGTACGGCCAAGGGGCTATGGCTTCATGTGACCAGCGCGTCGTTCCGACACGCGCTGTCCCTCTCCCCGGAGGTGACGTCGGAGGGGGCGATGAGCCTTGTGACCTGGCTCGGGCGCAACTTCGTGTGGCTAGGGGTCCCGTTCGGCTTGGCCGGGCTGGTCAGGCTATGGGGGCGGGACAGGGAGCTCCTGTGGTTCTCACTGATTCTGTTCGTGCCAACGGCCGTGTTCTTCGTCCACTACGATGTGTTCGACCAGGAGGTGTTCTTCCTGATTCCGTTCTTCATCTGGACCTGGTGGATGGGTTCAGGCTTTCGAGGGCTCCTCGATGGTCTCAAGCAGTGGTTCCCGGAACGTCGCGTCGCGCTGGTGTGCGGCGGGCTGATTGCGCTGGCTCCCGCTCTCTTCTCGCTGGCGAGCAACTTCCCGAGGCTTGACTTCAGCCGGCAGACGGCCCTGGCGGAGGACTGCCGGTCGACTCTAGTGTCCCTGCCACGAAACGCGTGGGTGTTCTCAGCATTTCCCCTCGCACAGCCCCTCAGGTACTTCCAGATCGTCGAGGGTCTTCGACCCGACGTGGAGGTGTACGACAGCAGCCACATGGCGGTCGCGATCGACATGCTGCCTGAGAATCCTACCTCGGAAGACATAGCTGAGGCTGTAGGTGGGCTACACCGGGAGGACGCGGCGCGCGCACTGGAAGTCCGACCGACCTATACGACCTATGTGGACCACGGGCTTTCGCTCGCCTTCGACTTCCATCGGGACGGCAATCTGTATACGATCAGCCCGAAGCGTGCCCCGCGTCAGATGAGCAGTCTGAATGTGGCGCGTCCTCTGTTCGTGACCTTCGACAACACGCTGGTGCTAGCCGCTGTCACTGTGCGGCCGACGACTCTGCGCCCGATTGACCCCTTCCGCGTGAGCTTCGCCGCCGCTCTCCGCCGCCCGACCAGTAAGCACTACCGTCTGTATCTCGTTGTCAGCGAGGCAGACAGTGCTCGGCGTGTCCTCGTCACCAAGTACGAGCCCGGCTCTCTGGCGGAGACAACGGACACCTGGCCCCAAGACGTCTTCTTCCAACAGAGCTATGACGTCGGGATACCGGGCCCGGTCGACCCGGGGAAGTACCTGGTCTCGGTCGGAGTCATTGACGAGGACGGACCGGTTGCGCCCACCGATCCGCGAGGGATCCCGACGCCTGCGGTTGCTGTGACCTACTTGCAGCTGGAGTACTGACATCGCTCGTCGCTGTCTACGAGTTGCGGCCAAGAGAACCGGGTGGCTGTTACATGGAGGGCGTGCGCGAGAGGCAGCGCAACGTCGCGACCGGTCATGTGCACTGCGGTCGCAGGCGCGAGACTATCGCACCACGTGCGACGCCGGAGGACCTCAGCCGGTCGGGATCGGCGCTCGCGAGAGAGGAGGGCGTGTTATGTCAGAACTGACTCCGCAACTGGCCATGGTGCTCCTGATCGTCGGCGCGGGCCTGCTCGTTGCGCCGGTGGCCCTTGCCGCCTACCTCCTCGGACGGTGGAGGGGGGCTCGGCGTGCAGACCGGGTCTGGACCACATGGACTGGCATCGAGCCGAGCGAACTCCCGACGCGGCAGTTTGAGCGCGAGCTCCGGGATCTGAGGAACCGTATTGGGCGCGCCGCGGACTACTGGCCAGAAGGGACACGAGAGGACTAGGCGATGGCTCTCGGCAGCGCCCTGCATCGCCGCGAGAGAGCGATGGGTTCCCGGGTCTGGAGAGGAGGGTGCGAGAACGCGTGTCCAAATGCCGACGCCAGCGAAGCGGGCGACCCAAGGGTTCGGCCATCTGGGCCACTCGCCTGCGCTGCTGCGCCGATGGACGCGGCCAGCCGTGGGCCTCGCTTGGCCCTGCGGCCTCGCCGGCCGTGGACTTCCGTGCTCACGTCGTCCATTATGCTGAAGTGCGTCGAGACGCGCTCGACCATAGCAGGATCTCTATGTCGCGCCACGGAGCGACTGCTCGGAGCTGTGCCTCCCCACTGAGCACGGGCAACGCGTCGCTGCCCCACATGGCACTTTCCCGTAACGGAGGGATGAGGTGAGCTCATGCAGACATACGAAGCTAACTGCCCTGCACTTCGAGGCCGGAGCGGGGAATGCTGGGAACGTCGAGCGTCTGCTCGCAGGCGGCACCGATGTCAACTGCGTAACCGACCATCTCTGGACTCCCCTTCACTTCGCGGCTGCCTGGGGTCGGCCCGCAGTGGTCAGTCTGCTGCTCTCCAGGGGAGCGAATGCGAACGCGAAGGCCGATGACGGCAGGACGCCCATGGATCTGGCTCAGGACCACGGACACGACGCAGTGGCCGCGCTACTGCTCGATCATGGGGCGGGCCCAGGAGCAGGATCTCAGCTCGGCTGAGAAGTCGAAGCCGGGCAGGCCCGTCTTGTGTCAAGAACACTGGCGCGCAGTGCTCGTTGTTGGCTGGGCAGGTGGGCAAAGTGTCGGGTCGGCTCTTGCCCGGAGTCGAATCTAAGGCGACGCTCCGGCCGAGTTGTCTGGCTCAAGCACCCTCTGGCTGCGGGGAGGCACAGGCTGCCGCCACCTGGGAAGGCGAGTCCGGCAGCCGTTGGAACAGGTTGCTGAGCTGGAGGTCGGCACCTGTGCGTTCGCCGTCAGTCTGCACGTTGTTCAGCAGCCTCGGCACGGGAGGCGCCCGCGAGTGTCTCAGGGGATGCCTGTGCCGCTCCCCCGAGAACGGAGGCAGGCAATGCGACAGCCTGATGACGCCGATTCACTGCCGCAGCAGGAACGGCCGGCGGCGGAGCACCGCTGCTCGTGGGATGCCTGGGAGAGTTGGGCTACATCCTGGCTTCCGCCGTGGCGCTCGAGCGTGCCCGGCGTGCTCAAGCTGTACATGCTCCTAGGCTTCGCATTGGGAGTCGCCGCGCTCGCCTTGGCGATCTCCGGCCGAGTCGTCGTGATTGATGATCCACACACTGCGGGCCCCTTGGGATGGCGCGCAGCACTGGGAGTATGGGGCGCGTTGGCTGTGCTTCAGGCCGCATTGATACTGATACGGCATCCTCTGGGTCTCTACGCCTTCTGGGCACTCCACGCGTGGTATGTCCTCTTGGCCGCGCTGTACTGGCTACTCCTCTCGGGCGGCAACCTGTCATCCTCGCACGTAGCGTCGAGGGCTACGGTCTGGTCAACACTGATGGCACTGTACGGATGGTACCGCAGGAGTTGGTTCCTTTCGAAAGGTGAACGGGCACAAGGGGTGCTGGGTCCGTCGGGAGCTAGCGAGGGGGAACACGACCAGAACTAGGCCCCCCTCTCGATACGGCTACCGCTTCATCGCCTCCCGCAACGTCCTGCCCATCTTCCATGTGTCGACCGCCGGTGGGATCGCCCTGAGTTGCATCTCTGCGTGTGGTTGTTGGAGCACTCCGTGAGTCCACAGGAGCATGTCAGGCGATCGTAGAACTGGCGGTCTCAGGAACGTCCGATAACGACCGCTGGTTCCATCTGCCGGTGTTGGGCGACCGTGAGACCGGCACAGGGGGCTTCCCGACTAGGCTCATAACGGGTGTTTCG
>JALGXW010000067.1 GCA_029821875.1 Candidatus Hebobacterum abditum
CGACTTTGCCGGCATGCCCACCTTCCCCGATGTCGACGCGGAGCACTGGGCGCTAGACTACGTCGAGTACGTGGTGGAGCAGAACGTGGTCGGCGGCTACCTGGATGGTACGTATCAGCCCACGAATGAGGTCACCCGCGATCAGATGGCGGTGTACATGGCCCGCGCGATGGTGGCCCCAACGACCTCGGTGCTGGACAGCTACGTGCCGGCCGACCCGCGCAACTTCCCCGACGTTGCCATCGACCATTGGGCCTACACCTATGTCGAGTACTGTGTCGAGCAGGGCATCGTGGGCGGCTACCTCGACGGCACCTACCGCCCCAACGTCGTCGTCACTCGCGATCAGATGGCGGTGTATGTGGCAAGGGCATTCGACCCGATTCTGTAGCGGTCGTCGGGGCTTAGCCACCAGGGTCGGTCTGGCCCCATAAGCGGTGTTTCGACGCCACAAACAGCTGTGTGACACCATCGGTCGCTGCTAGGCGACCGTGAGACCGATGCAGAGGACGTTCCGTCTGGGCCTGTAACTCGCGTTTCGACGCGACAAACAACTGTCTGGCACTCGATCTGGCGCTCTGTCTGGCCCGTAGACGGTGGTTTCAGCGTCCCTCGACGACGAGGTCCCGCGGCTTCATCCTCAAGCGAAATGGCGTGCCCGCGCTACAGCACAAGGCCTCGTCAGAGCAAGGCTGGAACGGTTCTACGGCAAAGTAACCACTTCAGGTGGCCCCGTGCTCCCTCACGACAGCGGTGCGCGCGGCCTGACGTCTCTCAGATGTGTTCCACTACTCCCAGTGTCCGGACACCCATCCGTACCGTGCAAGGGCTACCAGAACGGTCTCACGGACGCCCGACAACGACCATTGGAGCCACGGACTAGTTCTGGCACACTACGGTGCATGCGGTGGCCTCAATGGCGGCGCTCCCGCCGGTCAGCCCCTCCGACATGGCCTCGAGGCTCATGGGTCCCGCTTTCCGGCCCGCCTGCACGTACACCATGAGCAGCCCGTTGAAGGCCGGGTAGGTCGTCTCGTCCTCGGTGATCTTGCATGCCGGGTCGCCGTTGCAGACGCCGACGATCCGCCCGCTGCCGGTGAGGCTGAACGTGATCTCGTTGCCCGCGGTGGGGACGACGCGGCCGGCGTCATCGATCACCTCGACGACCACGGCCGAGACATCCTGATTATCGGCGTCGAGCACAGTGCGTTCCGGCCGCAAACGGATGGCCGCCGGTGTGCCAGTGGTCTCGACCTTCTCTGTGGCGACGAGTTCCCCACCGCTGTAGCCCCTGGCCTCGAGGACGCCGGGGTCATACGCGACGCCCCACTCGAGGTGTGAGTTTCGCGGCATCTCCTTGCGGCCGAGGCTCTCTCCGTTGAGGAGCAACTCCACTTCATCGCAGTTACTGTGGCACCAGACCCGAATCTCCTGGCCTTCCCTCCCCTCCCAGTTCCAGTGCGGAAGGAGGTGGAGCACGGTCTTGTCGCTCCACCAGGCGCGGAAGTAGTGGAAGTTGTCTTTCGGGAAGCAGGCGCGATCCATGGCGCCATAGTTACAGTGAACGCTGGGCCATTCGTTGGACTCGGGCTCGCCGCCATAGTCGAACCCCGACCACACAAACGTGCCGGCCAGGAACTCCCGCGCCGCCACATAGGTCCACATCTTTTCCGCCGATCGCGCCCACTCCGGGGAGAACGTGTTGTCATCGTAGCCGGTGCAGTGGTTGAGATCGTCGCGCTCGTAGATGCCGCGCGTGGTGAGAGTGGAGGCGGCCTCACTTAGGAAGATCGGTTTGTGTGGCTCCTTCCCGTGGAGTTCGTCGAGGTCGCCCAGGTTCAGGTAGTTGCAGCCGAGGAGGTCCAGCGCGTCGTTCACAGGCCCGCCGTCTCCCCCATGGACGGCGAGAGTGACCGGCCGCGTCGTGTCGAGGGAGCGGACCACGCGCCGCATCGTCCGCATGATCCGCTCTCCCGTCACGTTCTTCTGGATCGCCATCTCTTCGTTGCCCAGCGACCAGATGATAACGCAGGGGTGATTCCGATCGCGCCGGATCATCGTGCCGAGTTGCTCCAACAGCTCCCTGGAGCTGCCCGACATCCGCGCCTCATCCATGACCAAGAAGCCCATCCGGTCGCAGGCATCCAGCGCCTCGGGGGCCACCCAGTTGTGAGCGCATCGAAGTGCATTTGCCCCCATCTCCTTCAGCCGCTCCACCCGATGCTGGTGAAGGCTGTCGGGAACCGCGATGCCGACGCCGCCATGATCCTGGTGGATGCAGGCTCCCTTCAACTTCATCGGCTCATCGTTGAGGAAGAACCCCTTATCCGGATCGAACCTAATTGTGCGGATGCCGAACGTCGTGTCGTAGGTGTCGGCCGTGCCCTGGGCCTGGCTGACTGTCGTGATGGCCCTGTAGAGATTGGGCGACTCGAGCGACCAGAGCTGGGCCTCCGGGATGGATAGCTTCTGGGTCACTACCTCTTGACTCCAAGGGTCGATGCCTTGCGATGATTCGGCCGAGCCGACCTCTCTGCCCTCGGGATCGACCACCGTGGACACCAGCTTGCACTCTACTCCTACGTCCTGCTCGTTTGCCACCGTCGTCTCAATCGTGATCTCCGCACGGGTCTTGCCGTCGGCCCGCACAACCTCCGAGGTGACGAAGGTGCCCCACAGCCCCACATGCAGCGGCTGGGTCTTCACGAGCCAGACATGCCGATATATCCCTGCCCCCTCGTAGGCCCAGAGCTCGTAGCCCGTGGCATCCGCGCGCACGACAAGCACATTCTTGCCGCCGTAGTTGGCATAGTCGGTGATGTCTACGCTGAAGCTCGTGTACCCGCTCTGATGCTGCCAGACGGGGTGGCCGTTGAACCAGACCTCGCAGTCACGAAACACACCATCGAACTCAATGCTGAGGCGTCTGCCCATGTCTGCGTCGGGGATCTCAAACGTCTTACGGTACCAGCCGATGGAGTTCTCGGGATACTGGCGTCCGATCTTCTTGTAAGCGTGCTCTGCCTCTGCGTTCCTGTCGTACCCCAGCGCGACCGCCCAGTCATGTGGCACATCCACCGTAGGCCAGTCTCGGTCATCGAACTTGGGGTGAGCCGGCCCGGTCGGATCGCCGGTCTTGGCGAGCCGAGGGAAGTAACCGAAGTCCCTGTCCATATCCGCGGCATGTCCCAGGCTGAACTTCCAGTCGAAATCCATCTTCAGGCGTTCGCGCACGACCGCCTCCCTTGTTCGAGCGTGCTGCAACCGGAGGTCAACGACCTCTGTCCCCCTCGGCCTCACAGGGCAGGCACAGCCCCGCGAAGGCACACCGCTATTCCGCGGTCACGAGGAACAGTCCTGCCCAAGTCTCCACCCGACCCGCGAGAGGGCACGGGGCAGCAGTCGCTGCGTGGTACGGGATAGCCGACGGCGGGGTGGCAGCAGGCAGGATCGGCGTCCCTAAGCGCTGTGATCGCCGACCGCGGCACGGCATCCAACGCCTTCGCCCCTTTCCCGCTGCTCTTCTCACGAATAGTTGACGGATCCCGCCCTGTCCAAGAACTCCTCCGCTCTCCGGAGTGCGCTCAAACTGGTACTGCACCGGCACTTGCAGAACGCAGGATAGCAGCTGGCCACAGATGAGGCAGACGGCTCAGAAACCCGGATAGGACTATCGGCGAGGAGAGCCAGACGGAGCGCGGCGCGCCCACTCGGAGTGAGATCCCACGACGACGTGACCATCACAGCGGCCCCACAGTCTACTCACTCAGCCGCCGAATCTCGAACTCGGTTGCCGAGGTGGCGTGGTGGTTGACGAAAACCACGAGTGTCTGTGTTCCGTCGGTATCACGGATGACTCCCTGCCGGAAGTCGCGTCCAGGAGCGATCGCGTTGCCGTCGACCGCGAGTATTGCCCGTTGGCTGCTGCCCCATTTCCTGATGACGAAGCACGGGTTCATGATAGGACGGTCAACTGAGCCATCGAGGGAGAAGGACAATGAGGGGCCGCTCAAGGTGAAGCTGTACTCGCGCTGATCGATATTGTAGCCATGACTCATCCCGCCCGTCACCGAACTCACCGTTGGGCTGTGTCGCCACGAGTTGACGATCGGAATGACGGCCGAAACATCTTGAGTCGAAGTGTCGTGTTCCGAGAAGCCGTAGAGAGAGGAGCCCGTGCCCAGATGTGCCGCATTGCTCGCCGCGAGGGCGAAGTGGTTCACGCGGCCATCGCCGTCGACGGCGAAGCGGCCATCTGAGACCATTCGACTCACCGGCCAATGGTTCCACGGACCGGCAAATGGATCGGCCGCATTGGGAGACTGCTCGTGTTCGCCCCATGGCCCGGGGCCTGCCCCCTGAAACCCGGCGAAGACCTTCCACTTGGAGCGGAAGTTGAGCATCTCGATGGATGCTTCGAAGGGCAGGGAGGGCA
>JALGXW010000068.1 GCA_029821875.1 Candidatus Hebobacterum abditum
CTCCGCGACGATCGCGCGCAACGGGTACGTCGAGATGGGGCTCCGCCAGGAGATCGAGGAGCTCCGAGCTGAGACTGCCCTCCTCCGCTACCAGATCCATCTGGCCGAGTCCGGGGAGAGGATCCGACAGGTTGCCGCACGGCTCGGCCTCCGCCCCGTGGACCCGGTGCACGGGGTAGACTACGTCCTCCTCCCCTACCCCACCTCGGACGGGTCAACCCAGGTGGCGACGGGCACAGGAGACGATGGGCCAACGAGCCTGGCCTCGGCCCTCGCGGAGTTCGCAGCGGGGGTGGTGGGCAGCACCGAGGGCCGTGCAGAGGCGAGCACGGCTGGCGGCCACCGCCCGTAGGCGGTGGCCTTCTGTTTGGCCCGCGGTTCGGACATGCCACGATGGAGCATACCGGCTGTAGACAGATAGGGCGACGCGGCACGTGCTGGGCGGCGTTGGCTGTTCTAGGATTCCTGGGCCTCGCACTCCGGCTGTATACGATCCAGGTCGTCAACCACGAACGCTTCTACGATGAGAAGCTCACCATACAGGAACGGCTCTGGTCGATCGAGGCGCCCCGCGGGAACATATACGATCGCAGAGGCACCCCTCTGGCTCTGAATCTGAAGCTGTTCTCAGTGGCCGCCGATCCGGGCCTCATCGACTCCCCGGCCGAGCTGGCTGGCCAGCTCGGCCACCTGCTCAGGATGGACGAGCGCTCGCTGAACGAGAAGCTCTCTGCACCGGAGGGCGTGCGCTACGTGTCGTTGCAGGACTGGGTCGATGGGCCGGTGGCAGAGTCCGCGAAGAACTTGGGCTCCCCAGGCATCATCGTCACGACTCGCTGGAAGCGCGCGTATCCGCATGCCCATCTCGCCGCGTCGCTTCTTGGGTTCATCGGCCGCGACGGCACTGCCCTCGGCGGCATCGAGAAGGCCCTGGACGCCAGGCTGGCGGGAGTAGATGGGGAGATAATCGCGGTGCTCGACGGCCGTCTGCCGCGGTCGCGCGCGGTGATCCCACAGCGCACGGCGGTGAGGCGTCGGATGATCCCAGGCAGCAGCGTCGCACTTACGATCGATCTCGACATCCAGACCATCGCCGAAGAGGAGCTCGCCAAGGCTGTCGACGATGCCCGCGCGGCAGGAGGAACGGCCGTCGTCATGGATCCGCAGACAGGGGACGTGCTGGCCCTGGCGACCCAGCCCAGCTTCGACCCCAACGAGTTCTGGCGCTATCCGCGTGAGACATGGGTGAACCAGGCAGTCACCAGTCCCTATGAGCCGGGTTCAACCTTCAAGGTGTTCACCGCATGTGCCGCCATCGAAGAGGGCGTCATGAGTCACGGCGAGACCTATGAGTGCGCCGGCAGCAGACTCATCGGTCGGCAGTCCATCAACTGTGACCTCCACGGGGGGACGCGAGCCCACGGCACCCTCGACCTCGGTGGTATGATCGTCCACTCCTGCAACACCGGGATGGCCACGGTGTCGACTGAACTCGGTCCGGACCGCATGTACCAATGGCTCGAGCGCTTCGGATTCAGGCAGGAGACAGGTATTGAACTGGCCGGCGAATCCCGCGGAATCCTGTCCAGTCCCGATCGGTGGTCGCAGATGCGGCTGGCAAACCTGGGGTTCGGCCAGGGCATCGGAGTGACGCCCGTCCAGCTCCTTTCGGCCTATTGCGCGATCGCCAATGGCGGCTGGCTGGTCCGACCCCGACTGGTGATGGCTGTCACTCACCCGGACGGCCGCATCGAACGCCCGACCCGTCCCGAGCCAGAGCGCGTTCTGTCGGGGGCCACCTGCGAGCGAATGCGAGGCCTGATGACCCGCGTTGTAGAGGAGGGGACCGGAACGGGCGTTCGCATTCCGGGACGCCTCGTGGCCGGCAAGACGGGCACCGCACAGAAGCCGACTCCTGAGGCCGGGTTCAGGTCCGGGAAGTACATCGCCTCCTTCGCCGGGTTCGTCCCCGCAGACGACCCCAAGCTCGCGGTGCTTGTAATCGTCGACGAGCCGCGCAACGGCCACTACGGCGGCGTCCTGGCCGCTCCCGCCTTTCGCGCGATCTGCGAGCGAGCCTTGACGCACCTCTGTGTTCCGCCGACGAGGCCCGAGACGGGAATCAACCTAGCGATGGCAGAGGCGGACCGCTGAGGGCGTCCCGCACGGCGCCACGACCCTCACAGCGCTCGGCCGTCGCGGTGCTATAATCAGCCGTGGGAAAGGCCCTGCGTTGTCGTGAGCAGCCACGACGTTCCCCACGCGGGAAAACCATTCGAGTCGCTCTTCGCTGAAGTGGACGGAGTGCGTGTCTCCGGCAACCGCCGCGTGCCGGTGGCATGCATCGTCTACGATTCCCGTAGGGCTAGGCCGGGGTGCGCCTTCATCGCTGTGCGCGGCCACCGCATGGACGGGCACGACTTCCTTGCGGAGGCAGTGGAGAAAGGCGCTGTTGCGCTGGTGGTGGATGCCGATCGCGAGCGCGGCCTGTCGCCCCCTCCGCATGGCGCGATCGCCGTAGTGCCCGACTCGCGCGCGGCCATGGGAGCGATGGCTCGCGCCTTCTACGACGATCCGTCACGCCGACTGACGCTGGCAGGGGTCACGGGAACTAACGGCAAGAGCACGACGGCCCTCGTGATGGATTCGATCTTCCGGGCCGCCGGATACAGGAGCGGCGTGATCGGCACCCTGGAGTATCGAATCGCGGAACGCCGGCGGAAGGCACCCCACACGACGCCCGAGGCCGTGGATCTGCAGGGCCTTCTCGCTGAGATGATCGAGCACAGCGTGACTCATGTCGCCATGGAGGTCTCCTCCCATGCGCTCTCGCTGCACAGGGTCGATGGCTGCCGGTTCTCGGCAGCTGTCTTCACCAATCTGACTCCGGAGCACCTCGACTTCCATGACAATATGGACGAGTACTTCACCGCAAAGCGACAGCTGTTCGAGGACGAGCAGCACCTGCCCGAGGGCGCCGAGCGGATCAACGCCGTCAACATCGATGACGAGGCAGGTAAGCTAATCGCCGATACGGCACGGGGCCGAACGATCACCTACGGCCTCTCGTCCGAGGCCCAGTGTCGCGCCGAGCACATTGACCTGCGTGCCGACGGGACGAGTTTCCTCGCCGTCCATCCGACGGGCAGCATGCCCATCACAATGCATCTGATCGGCGAGTTCAACGTGTACAACGCGCTGGGCGCGCTGGCCGGGTGCATCGGCCTCGGCATCCCGGCCGATGTTGCGTGCTCCGCGATCCAGCAGATCCCTCCCGTGCGCGGCCGCTTCGAGCGGGTGCCGAGCCAGACGCACAGTGTCTTGATCGACTACGCTCACTCCCCAGATGGGTTGCGGCGGGCGCTGGAGACTGCGCGGAAGCTCACGTCGGGGAGAGTCATCGTGGTCTTCGGCTGCGGCGGCGACAGAGACCGCACGAAGCGGCCGGTGATGGGCGAGCTCGCCAGCAGGCTCGCGGACGTCTGTGTGGTCACCTCAGACAACCCCAGAGCCGAGCGGCCCGAGGCCATCATCGGCGAGATACTGGCGGGCATTCCCAAGGAGACGAGGGGCGGCTGCCGGGTCGAGCCCGATCGGGCGGAGGCCATACGCCTCGCGATCGAGGAAGCGACTCCGCAGGACCTCGTGCTCATCGCCGGCAAGGGCCACGAGGACTATCAGATCTTCGCCGACAGGACGATCCACTTCGACGACCGGGAGGTGGCGGCGGGAGTGCTGCAGGAGATCGAAGGCGGCGCGAATGCCTGAACTCTGCCGGGACATGGTGCTGGCTGCGACGGGAGGCCGCACGGTGGGGCGCGAGCTTCCCTCAGTTCTTCGCGGGGTGTCCACTGACACGCGCTCGCTGCAGCCGGGAGCTCTGTTCGTTGCCCTGAAAGGGGAGCGATTCGACGCCCACGACTTCGTCCCTGAAGCTCTCGAGAGGGGAGCCGGGGCGGCCCTCGTCTCGCGGGCGATCGAGAGCCCAGGCCCCCTCCTCCTCGTGCCAGACAGTCTCGCTGCCTTCGGCGCTCTCGCGGCGGCCCATCGAGCCATGCTCGGCGCGCGCGTCGTGGCCATCACCGGCAGCACCGGTAAGACCACCACCAAAGAGATGATCGCCGCAGTGCTCTCCCAGGACCGGAAGACCGGGAAGACGCCGGGGAACTACAACAATGAAATCGGAGTGCCACTTGCCCTCCTCGAACTCGACTCATCCTATGGGGCCGCGGTGGTCGAACTCGCGATGAGAGGGCGCGGGCAGATTGGCTATCTCGCGCGGATGGCACGGCCCGAGGTAGGCGTGGTAACGAACATCGGCCTCTCACATCTGGAACTGCTCGGCAGCCGCGAGGCGATCGCGGAGGCGAAGGCGG
>JALGXW010000024.1 GCA_029821875.1 Candidatus Hebobacterum abditum
CCGAAAGGATTCCGCTGACGCCGGGCCAGGAAGGCACGGACTTCGACCCGGCTCTGACGCGGTTCATCCAAGCACTGGAGCAGTTCGTGACTCGGGCGGACGTGGCCGAGTTCCTGGGGGACGACTTCGTTGGCGAAGCAGGCGAGGGGTTCACGGTCAGCGCGCAGGGAAAGGGTGTCGCGCTTTACTCTCCGTCGTTCCTTTACGAAACGTGGAACGCAGACGATCCATTCTTCAACGAATTCCACGACCGAGTGCTCTCGAGCAACAGCGACCTCGAAGTCGTCGAACCCGGCGGGGTCTGGCCGGGAGTCGCCGCCACGTTCTACGACGACTGGTCGGTTGGTGTGGCTTCTCCGGAGGGCGCGCCGACGTCGGTCGTGATCAGCGGCGGGGGCAACCAGGTCTACCTGATACCGGGGGGCGCCATGCGCGCGGGCACTCCGGCCGAGGGAGATCGCGTCGAGTTGCTGTTCCCGGGCGCGCCGGTGGCCCGAGCGGTGCCGGTGCCAATTGTCATCTGGCCGTTGGAGGAGGGCGGAGTGGTCACCGTCTCGGTGGAGCAGTATGATCGCGACGGCATCGAGCTCCTCGTCTATGGAACCGGCGCACAGCCACGGCTGCGGGGGGGCCGGGTCGACATGTTCGGCGGGCAGCAGACCCCAGTCGAGATCGAAGTGCGCGGCGGGCCGCGTCGGATGTCCGCGGACTCGGTGTATCGAGTGACGGTTCGGCAAGGCGCACGAGGACGGCTGGGCAAGGAGCTGGACATCATGCCGAACCCCGACACGGGGTCGCTGCTGATACGAGAGACGATCCACGAGGCCAGGATCAGAATCGAACCCCTAGCTGAGTAGAGTGAGGATCTTGCGATGCGTTTGACGCCCGAGGAGGTGGAGCACGTTGCGCTGCTCGCCCGGCTGCGGCTCACAGATGAAGAGCGGGAGCGCCTCACGACTCAGCTGAACTCGATCCTGGAGCACTTCGAGCAGCTCCAGCAGATCGACACCTCGGGCGTCCCCCCGATGTCGCATGCCGTCCCCATGTCGAACGTCCTCCGCGAGGATGAACCTGCACCTTCGTTGTCTCCCGAGGAGGCGCTGCGGAACGCTCCCGATGAGGCGCGGGACTGCTTCCGCGTTCCGAGGGTGATCGAATGAGCGCCGATAGAGGGCTCAACGAGCTGACGGCACACGAGCTGTCGGAGTTGCTGGGGGCCCGTGAGGTCTCGGCGCAAGAGGTCCTGGCGGCGGTCTGCCAGCGCGTGGACGAAGTGGAGGACGAGATACATGCCTATGTGCTGCAGACCCGCGATGTCGCCGAAGCACAGGCGAAGGACATTGACGAGCGGCGGGCGCGGGGCGAGGACCTGCCGCCTCTGGCAGGGGTGCCGCTCGCACTCAAAGACATCTACTGCACAAAGAGCATCGAGACGACGTGCTGCTCCAAGATCCTGAAGGGCTTCGTGCCGCCTTACGATGCCGATGTCATCGAACGCTGCCGCCGCAACGGCCTCGTCTTCGTCGGGAAGACCAACATGGACGAGTTCGCCATGGGATCGTCGACCGAGAACTCGGCCTTCGGGGTGACTCGGAATCCGTGGGACCTGGACCGAGTGCCGGGCGGCTCGAGCGGCGGCTCGGCCGCCTCGGTCGCGGGCTCTGAAGCAGTTGTGGGCATGGGCACCGATACTGGCGGCTCGATCCGTCAGCCGGCCAGCTTCTGCGGCGTCGTCGGCCTCAAGCCAACCTACGGGCGCGTTTCCCGCTACGGTGTGATCGCATTCGCCAGCTCGCTGGATCAGGTCGGGCCGATCACGAAGGATGTTCGGGACTGCGCCCTCATGATGAACGTGCTCGCGGGACATGACCCGCGCGACTCGACCTCGATCGATGCGCCGAGACCCGACTACACGAAGGCGCTGGGCCTCGACCTGAAGGGACTTCGTATTGGCCTTGTCAAGGAGTTCATGGAGTACCAGGGGCGCGGCATAGATGCAGAGGTAGCGGCCGCGATTGGCGCTGCGCTCGAACGCTTCTGCGAGCTCGGAGCGGAATGTGACGAGGTGTCGCTCCCACACCTCGACTACTCGATCCCGGTCTACTACATCATCGCGCCCGCAGAGGCAAGCTCCAATCTGGCCCGGTACGACGGCGTGCAATACGGACACCGAACACCGGACGATGACGGCGATATCATCGAGATGTACAGCCGGACGCGAGATGAGGGATTCGGCGCGGAGGTGAAACGCCGCATTATGCTCGGAACCTACGCGCTGAGCGCGGGCTACTACGATGCCTACTACCTGAAGGCCAGCCAAGTTCGAACCCTCATCCGGCAGGATTTCGACCGCGCCTTCGAGCGCTTCGACGTGCTTGTCGGCGCTACGAGCCCGACCGTCGCCTTCCGGCTCGGCGAGAAGACCGACGACCCCCTGGCGATGTACCTCTCCGATGTGTGCACCATCCCGGTGAACATGGGAGGTCTCCCGGGCATGTCGATTCCCTGCGGCTTCTCCGCCGACGGACTGCCCATTGGTCTGCAGCTAGTGGGCAAGGCGCTTGGGGAGGAAACGCTTCTGCGGAGTGCGCACGCGTTCGAGCAGAGCACCGATTACCACCGCCGACAGGCGCGGCCGATCTCGGCCGGCGATGGGCGGCGGTCTGCTGTGGCGCGGGGCTAGTCGGGAGACTCCTTCACCGATGACGAAGGACGTGACATGAGCCAGAAAAGGGAATCGGCGCGGCTGCAGGTCGCGCTGGACTTCATCGAGCTGGATCGGGCGCTCAAGGTGGCCGAGGAGGCCGTGGCGGGCGGCGCCGACATCGTCGAGGCCGGCACGCCCCTCATCAAGAGCGTTGGCCTCGAGTCAGTGCGCCGGCTGCGGGCGATGTTCCCCCGCCTCCCCATCGCGGCGGACATGAAGGTGATGGACGCAGGCCGGATCGAAGTGGAGTCTGCGGCCAAGGCCGGGGCGAAGATCGTGCATGTGCTGGCGGCCGCGCCCGACGCGACCCTGGCCGAATGCGTGGCGGCGGGGCGCGACTACGGGGCCGAGATCGTGGCCGATCTCCTCGGCGCACAGGACCCCGTGGGCCGGGCGGGAGAGGTGGCGAAGCTCGGGGTGGACTACATCGGCGTGCATACGGCCATCGACGCGCAGATGCAGGCGGCCGATCCCTTCGAGCTCCTTCACCGCCTGGCCGAGGCGGTGGAAGTGCCGATCTGCGTGGCGGGCGGAATCCATTCCGAGAGCGCGGGGAAGGCGGTCGAAGCGGGCGCGTCGGTGGTGATCGTGGGGGGAGCCATCAGCAAGGCCGCCGATGCGCGCACGGCCACCGAGGATCTCAAGCGGGCCATCACGGAGAAGATAAGCATTCCGACGAAGCTGTACAAGCGGGGCACGGAGGAGAACATCCGAGAGATACTGCTGCAGATATCGGCGGCCAACCTCTCGGACGCGATGCACAGGCGCGGGGTGCTGCAAGGCATCCGTCCGGTCGCGCCGGGGCTGAAGGTCGTCGGGCGGGCGCTGACGGTGCGCTCGGCCCCGGGCGACTACGCCAAGCCCGTGGAGGCGATCGACCACGCGAAGCCGGGCGATGTCATCGTGGTCGCTGCCGGGGGAGTCGGCCCCGCCGTCTGGGGCGAGATGGCCAGCCGCAGCGCGATGAACCGCGAGGTGGCCGGGGTCGTGATAGACGGGGGGCTCCGCGATAGCGGCGACATTAGCGAGCTTAGGTTCCCGGCCTTCGCACGGGTCATCTGCCCGAACGCCGGCGAGCCGCGAGGGCTCGGTGAGATCGGTGTTTCCGTC
Source organism: Candidatus Hebobacterum abditum (assembly GCA_029821875.1). Taxonomy (GTDB): domain Bacteria; phylum Armatimonadota; class Hebobacteria; order Hebobacterales; family Hebobacteraceae; genus Hebobacterum; species Hebobacterum abditum. Next base: position 3,818 of record JALGXW010000024.1, read on the forward strand.
ACGATTGGCGGAGAGACTGTCGAGCCGGGCGACTGGATACTGGGCGACGACGATGGCGTCGTGCGCATCCCGAGAGACCAGGCCGCCGAGTGGGCCAACCGCGGCATGGAGTGGTACGAACGGGAGAACAGGATCCGGGAGGAGATCGTCCGCGGTGGCACCTACGGGGAGCTGGCCGAGCTGGAGAAGTGGGAGAAGCCGCGGTGACCCGGCGGCTGTGGCGCCAGTGAGCCCGAGGTAGCGGAGGCCGCGCCGGTATGAGGATTGCCATCGTCGGACCTGGGGCCATTGGGAGTCTCTTCGCCGGGATGCTCAGCCGGGGTGGGCACGATGTCTGGCTGATCGACAGGCGCTCCGAGCGGGCGCGGCTCCTGTCCAGGCGGGGAATCTGGGTGTCGGGCGTCAGCGGCGAGTTCAACGCCGGGGTTCGGACCAGCTGCATTCCCGAAGATGTGGGCCCGGTGCGCCTGGCCCTGGTTGCTGTGAAGTCCTACGACACGGAAGGGGCGGCCGAGACGGCGCGGCCGCTCGTCGGGCCGGATACGGCGGTCCTCACGCTGCAGAACGGGCTGGGCAACATCGAGGTGCTTGCACGTGTGCTGGGGGCGGAATGCGTTCTCGGCGGTGTCACGTCTCAGGGGGCGACCCTGATCGCTCCCGGTCAGGTGCGCCACGCCGGGCAGGGCGTCACCGTGATAGGCGAGCTGGACGGCGAGCTGACCCCTCGGCTTAGGGAGATCGCGGATGCCTTCTCGGACTGCGGCCTCCGCACAGAGCTGACGGCTGACCTGGACTCCATTCTCTGGGGCAAGCTCGCGGTCAACGCGGGTGTCAACGCGGTGGCGACGCTGGCACAAGTCCGCAACGGCGGCCTTCTGGAATCACGCAGCCTCCGCCAGCTGATGCGCGGGGCAGTTGGCGAGGTCGTCCGGGTGGCCCAGCGGCTGGAGATCGAGCTGCCGGAGGAGGATATGGAGTCGTATGCCGAGGGGATATGTCAGCGCACGGCCGATAATGTCAACTCGATGTTACAGGACGTGCACCGGCAGCGGCGCACTGAGGTGGACGCTATCAACGGAGCAGTGGTAAGAGAGGGCGAGCGCGTTGGCGTCGCCACCCCGATCAATGCCGTTCTCGCCGAGCTGATCCGGGGCGTCGAGCAGACGTACGCGGCACGGATTGCTCGCTGAGGCAGCGGGAGCAGAACATGATAATCGTCGGAGAGCGCATCAACGGTACCCGCAGTCGTGTGAGGGATGCCATCATGGCTCGCGATGCGGACTTCGTGGAGGAGGAGGCGCAGCAACAGGCCGAGGCGGGGGCCGACTACATCGACGTTAACGCTGGCACCGGCCCAGAGCGGGAGGCCGACGACCTGGCGTGGCTCGTCCAGACAGTGCAGGCCGCAGTCACACTGCCCGTGTGCATCGACTCGCCCAGCGTGGCAGCCCTTCGAGCCGGCCTGGAGGCGGCCGATGGCAAGGCCATGCTCAACTCGGCCAGCGCCGAGGAGGCTCGAATGAAGGCAGTCCTCGACCTTGCCGGCCTTCACGCCGCTCGCGTCATCGGTTTGACCATGGATGACTCGGGCCTGCCGACGAGGGCTGAGCAGCGCGTCGCGATTGCCCAGAAGCTAGTGGCAAAGGCGGAGGAGATCGGCATCGACCGCGACGACATCTTCCTTGACCCGCTGGCCAGGGCGGTGGCGGTCGAGAACGAGCAGGGAGCCGCCTTCCTCGATGCGGTCGCCGGGATTCGCCAATCCCTGCCGGGCGTCCACGTGATATGTGGATTGAGCAACATCTCCTTCCAGATGCCTGCTCGGCGCTTGCTCAACCGGATCTTCCTGGCGATGGCGATGGCGAGAGGCATGGACGCCGCCATCGTCGACCCTCTGGATGGCGGCCTGATGGCCGCCGTGTGCGCGGGGAGGGCCCTGCTCGGCCAGGACGACATGTGCATGGGGTACATCGAGGCCCATAGGGGCGGACGGCTCGCCGAGTGGAGCTGAAGGTGCTGAGACCAAATCATGCCTGAGACCGTCGGGCTGCAGCAGTTCTTCGAACCGAGGTCGGTCGCGGTTATCGGGGCCTCGACGAAGCCGGGCAAAGTCGGGCACGCCATACTGCGCAACATGCTCACGGGCGGCTTCGAGGGCGAGGTCCACCCGATCAACCCCCACGCCGAGGAGATCCTCGGGAGGCCGTGCTACCCCCGCGTGACGGAGGTCGGGGGAGAGGTCGACCTCGCAGTGATCGTCGTCCCGGCGGCGGCCGTGCTGTCGGTGATGAGGGATTGCCGAGAGAAAGGCATCACGGCCGCAATCGTGATTTCGGCCGGCTTCAAGGAGGCCGGGGCCGAGGGCCTGGCGCGAGAGCGCCAGCTTGGGGGGCTTGCGCGGGAGCTCGGGATACGCGTGGTGGGGCCGAACTGCCTTGGCATCATGTCCACCAGCAACGGCCTCAACGCCACCTTTGCTGAGGGGATGCCGAAGCGGGGGAACGTGTCGATGATGTCGCAGTCCGGCGCGCTCGCCACCGCGATCATCGACTGGTCGATCCAGCAGGGAGTCGGCTACAGCAAGTTCGTGAGCTTCGGCAACGGGGTGGACGTCGGCGTCGTCGACCTGCTGCGCGCGTGGGAGGATGACGAAGAGACCAAGGTCATCGTCGCCTACATCGAGGGCCTGGCGAACGGCCCGGAGTTCATGGAGGTCGCGCGGCAGGTCTCCGCGAAGAAGCCGATCGTCGTGGTGAAGTCGGGAGGGACCCAGGCCGGCGCCAGAGCCGTGTCTTCGCACACTGGCAGTCTGGCCGGCTCGGAGCAGGCCTACAACGCAGCCTTCATGCAGTCGGGCGTAATCCGGGCCCAGTCCGTCGAAGAGCTCTTCGATCTTGCCGTCGCCTTCTCGTACCAGGGCCCACCGCGCGGCAGGTCGGTCGGAATCGTGACCAACGCGGGCGGCCCCGGCATCATGGCCACCGACGCCGTGGAGAGAGCCGGCCTACGCCTCGCGGGGCTGGAGCAGGAGACGATCCACGCGCTTCGCAAGGAATTGCCGGAGGCATCGAACTTCTACAATCCGATCGACGTGCTCGGCGATGCGGACGCCGAGCGGTACACCTATGCGGCCGAGCACCTGCTGAGAGACCGGAATGTCGATGGTGTGGTCGCCGTGGTGACGCCGCAGGCGATGACGCGTCCGACGGAGACCGCCGAGAGGCTCGCGTTTGCGGTCGCGCAATCGAAGAAGCCGGTGCTCGCGTGCTTCATGGGCGGCAGCGCGATGGAGGAAGCGGTGGAGATGCTGAACGAGCGCCGCGTCCCCGTCTATCTCTATCCCGAGAGGGCCGTCGAGGCGCTGGCGAAGATGGCCGAATACCGGGAGTGGCTGGAGGAGCCGCCCGACGAGTACATCCGGGTCGTGCCTTACACCCAGGGCGTCGAGCGCGCCTTCGGGGCCGCCCGCGCAGAGGGCCGCGTCAATCTGGGAGAGGTCGAGGCCCGCGAGGTGCTGCAGGCCTACGGCCTGCGAGTCCCCGAGAGCCATGTCGCTCAAAGCGCCGACGAGGCGGCCGCGCACGCGGAGAAGATCGGGTTTCCGGTGGTGATGAAGATCATCTCGCCCGACATCCTACACAAGTCCGACATCGGCGGCGTGCGCGTCGGCATCCGAGATCGGCAAGAGACGATGGATGCATACGATCTCATGATGCTGCGAGTGCACCGCTACGCGCCGGAGGCGGTCCTGCGCGGCGTCTTCGTACAGGAGTTCATCCAGGCCGGCCGGGAGGTCATAGTCGGCAGCACCCGAGACCCCCAGTTCGGCCCGCTGGTGATGTTCGGGCTCGGGGGCATCTACGTCGAGGTGCTCAGAGACGTGAGCTTCCGGGTGGCCCCGTTCGGCGCGCGGCATGCGCGGCGCATGATCGACGAGATCCGCTCGGCGCCGCTGCTCCGCGGCGCGCGGGGCGAGAAGCCATCCGACATCGACGCCATCGTCAATACGCTGCTGGTCGTCTCTCAAATGGTCACCGACTTCCCGCAGATCGTGGAGATGGACATCAATCCACTGAAGGTGGGGGAGGCCGGCGAGGGGGCGGTGGCGGTCGACGCGCGGATCACGATCGCGGAAGAAGAGTAGACCGCAGGAGGCTGGAGATGGTCACGCTGTACATAGGCTCGAGCGATTCCTACGCGGGCAAGACGCTGACGAGCATCATCCTGGGCAAGCGGTGGCAGCGCCAGGGCCGCCGCGTCGGCTACATGAAGCCGCTCGGGTTGCTGCCCCTGACCGTGGGAGAAGAGGTGACGGATGAGGACGCTCAGTTCGTCGCCGAGCAGCTCGACGTGAGCGCGGCCCCCTCGAATCTCTGCCCTGTCCTCATGACGCCCGAGGCCTGCCGGATGGCCCCCGAAGAGGCCAGGCAGAAAGTGCAGCACGCCTTCGAGGCGAGCTCGGCGGAGGCCGACGTGATGCTCGTCTGCGGCACCGGCTCGGTCCTGACGAGGGGGAGCATGCTCGGGCTGAACGGCGTCAGCGTGGCCGAGCTTCTCGATGCGAAGGTCCTGCTCGTGGGGCGCTGTGAGTCGCTGCTTGATGCCGACAGCATCGTGGCCTCTCGGCGGGCCTTGGGCGATCGCGTGGTGGGAGCGATCGTCAACCTGGTGCCGCCGCGCCTGAAGGACCAGGTGTGGGACGAGATCGTGCCGTGCCTCGAGTCGCTGGGGTTGACCGTGTTCGGCCTCATGCCGAGAGACCCGATCTTGCAGTCCGTCAGCGTGAGAGAGCTGGCGGAGGCGACAGCGGGTGAGTTCCTCTGCTGCGACGAGGCGGCCGAGGAGCTGGTCGAGAATTTCGTCGTTGGGGCAATGGGCGTCGAGCGGGCTCTACGCTACTTCCGCCGCACACCGCGCAAGTGCGTCATCACAGGCGGCGACCGCGCCGACATTCAGCTCGCCGCGCTCGAAACCCCGACACGATGCCTCATCCTCACCGGAGACCTCCAGCCGAGCCACACTGTGCTTGCGCGGGCCGAGGAGCTTGGCGTGCCCGTGCTGCTCGTACGCGGCGACACCCTCGGGACAGTGGCGACCATCGAGCAGATGCTTGGCAAGCTCCGCGTAAGGGAGCCGCGGAAGATCCAGCATGCGATCGAGCAGTTCGAGGCCCATCTCGAGCTCGCCAAGCTCGACGAGGCGTTGGGGCTGGGATGATGGGTCGTCCTGGCCGCCCGGGGGGCCGGGCGGTCGGCGTCATCTCGCTGGGCTGCCCGAAGAATCTCGTCGATACCGAGGTCATGCTTGGCCTCCTGGCGGGGGCGGGATTCCGCACGGTGTCGGATCCCGACCGGGCGGACGTGCTCCTCGTCAACACCTGCTGCTTCATCGAGGCGGCGCGCCAGGAAGCCACCGACGCGCTCGCGGAGGCGGCCCAGTGGCGCCGGAAGGGGGAGGGGAGGGCGCTTATCTGTGCAGGCTGCTGGCCGGAGATGGATGCTGCCGCCCTTCGCGAGCGATTCCCCGAGATCGATGCGTTCATGGGGCCCGGCGACGTCGCTGACGTGGTCTCAGTTGTCGAGGGTGCGCTCACAGGCAAGGGGACTCAGGAGCCACAGTCGCCACCCTCCGCATATCTCTTCGAGGAAGATGCTCCCCGGCTTCAGGCCACGCCGCCGTGGACGGCCTACCTGAAGATCGCCGATGGATGCAGCCATCGCTGCCGCTTCTGCACGATCCCCCAAGCGCGGGGCCGGTATCGGAGTCGGACGCGGGAGGCGATTGTACGCGAGGCACGCGACATGTCTCAGCGGGGCGTGCGGGAGATCAACCTCGTCGCCCAGGACACGACGGCGTATGGCACTGACACGGGCGAGTGCGACCTCGGAGACCTCCTGTCCGCACTGGCGAGGGTCGAGCGCATCCGGTGGCTTCGGCTGCTCTACGGGCATCCCAGTGGCATCACGGAGAAGCTGATCGAAGCCATGGCAGCGCACACCTCGGTGTGCGACTACCTCGATGTGCCCTTCCAGCATGCGGACCGCGATGTGTTGCACAAGATGGGACGCCCCGGAGACGCGGACACCTATCTGAAACTCATCGAGCACCTCCGCGCCGCCATGCCCGACATCGCCATCCGGAGCACGTTCCTCGTCGGCTTCCCGGGAGAGGGCGAGGACGAGTTCCGGCGACTGCTCGACTTCGTCGAGGCGGCGCAGTTGGACCGCACCGGCGCCTTCTGCTACTCGCCGGAGCAGGGAACAGCCGCCGCGGAGATGGACGACCAGGTCCCTTCGGGGATCGCCCAGGAACGGTATCACGAGTTGATGACGCTTCAGCAGAGGGTCTCGCTGTCGCGGAACGAGCGGTGGGTGGGGCGCGAACTCGATGTGCTTATGGAGTCCCCGGGCGAGGGGGATGGCGAGTGGATCGGCCGCAGCTTCCGCGATGCCCCTGAGATCGATGGCACCGTGAAGCTCAGGAGGCGGCGGGCGCCTCGCCTGGGGGAGTTCGTTCGCGCTCGTGTGGTCGCGGCCGAGCCCTACGATCTGGTGGCCGAGACGGCCGGCCGGGCTAGCCGCCCTGCTCCTGGATCACGCGGTCGAGGTAGGCGACGGTGAAGAGATGGCCCCCTCCGTGAGTCACGGCGTCGTCGGTCCGATGGACCTTACACCACAACACGTCGTTGGTGTCGTCGCGGCCGACCTCAATGGACGCCACTTCCAGCGCAGGCCACTTGTCTCTGATGAACGTCAACATGTGCACGGCGAAGGCTTCGGCTTGGTCGCGATCCATTGACAGACTCCTCGTGGTTGATCGGCACTGCCGCCCTTTCCGACTATTCGACCCAGCGCCTGTTGTGCCTGCGTCACGGCTTGGGTTGGCGCGGGCAGTCGGGCTGGCAGGGCGGGTCGGAGACGGGGATGTCGGCGATCTTGCACAGGCGGAGAGGACGATTCGTGAGCCACTCGAGGCCGCCCGCACGATAAGCCGAGTTAGGATGATGCCGGATGTCCGGGTCGCCGATTCGCTCGTCGACGGCGTAGAGATACCCGTTGGCGGTGCCATTGTGGCAGACTCGAGCGAGCTGGCCGCCCTTCTCTTCCCAGCCGAGGCAGGTGGGTTTATGGGAGAAGGCCTCTGCCACCCGTCGCGAGCGGGTGATCGTGCTGCCTGCCGCGAGCGTGTCCAGCTTCCGCGGCGAGCCGTGGAACCAGGCGCCGTCGTCGAGGTCGGGCGGGATATCTGAGATGGTGAAGTCGCCCGGATCTTCGGTCATCACGCCGCTGTGCTTCGGCGATGCGCCGGGCGCTTCCTCTTATACTGCTTCTGGCTGACCTGTCAGTAAGCGCAGGGCGGGCGTTATTGGTCGCCCTTGGGTGTATGTGGTATAATTGACCGCCGAGAGCGCTCTCAGGAGGTACTTCGGCGATGTCGAAGGCAGCATCACACGTCGATATCGCCGAAAATGTGGCCCGGGTACGGGAGCGCATCGCGAGGGCCGCCCAGCGATCCGGCCGATCGGCTTCCGACATCACGTTGGTGGCGGTGGCCAAGGTCGTCGACGCGGAGCGGGTGAGACGGGCCATCGCGGCCGGGGTGGCCGACATCGGTGAGAACTACGTGCAGGAGGCCGCCGCCAAGCGAGCGGAGGTCGAGGGCGACGCGCGATGGCACATGATAGGCCACCTCCAGCGGAACAAGGCCCGGCAGGCAGCACAGATCTTTGACATGATCCAAACAATAGACAGCCAGCGGCTCGCCGAGGCCGTAGCACAGCGGGCCGCGGCCGCCGGGCGCAGCATGCCCGTGCTGCTCCAGGTGAACACCTCCGGTGAGGAGAGCAAGTCCGGGGCGGCACCCGCAGATGTCGAGAGGCTGCTCGACCAGGCCGGGTCCTTGCCCGGATTGCGGGTGGAGGGGCTGATGACCATCGGCCGCTGGGATCCCGACCCGGAACGAGCGCGAGGCGAATTCAGACTGCTCGCGGAGCTCGCGAAGCAGCTCGAACAGCGCAGCGGCCTGGCGGTGAAGTGGCTGTCCATGGGCATGAGCCATGACTTCGAAGTGGCCATCGAGGAGGGTGCGAATCTGATCAGAGTCGGAACCGGGATCTTCGGGCCCCGCCCGAGATAGCGGCAACGCGGTGAGCAGTGACTTCAGCAGGGAAGCGGCAATCAGTTACAGCAGCATTCATGGGAGGGCTACCGCAACATGTTTGGCATCGTAGACAGGATCAAGTCCATGTTGTTCGCGGAGGGGGAGTATGCTGTCGTGCCTGCGGGCGAAGAGTACGAGGACCAGGAGCCGGTGCCGCGGCGGCGGGAAAGGCTCATCAAGTTGAGCTCGCGAGCGGGCGAGATATTCATCCGACGGCCACGCAATCAGGACGAAGCCAGAATCTGTGTGGAATGTCTGCGAAGCCGTAGAGCCGTTGTCGTCAATCTGAAGGACGTGCAGCCAGAGCATGCCCTTCGGGTCTTTGACTTTCTGGCCGGCGCGACCTATGCAGTGGGGGGACAACTGGAACAGGCGGGCGACGGGGTCTACCTGTTGACTCCTCAGAACATCGGTGTGATGGCGGAGGATGACGGGGCCCCGACGACGCCGAGCTCAGACGTCTGGCAGGAGATCTGATCGGCCCGTCTGGCATCCGGGGCCGCATAGCATGGGGCTCCTGCCTCTGAGCAGGGGCCGAGCGAGTGTCAACGCCGGAGGGAGCCCCTCCGGTCGTTGTCCTCTGGGAGGGCTGCAATGGCAGGCAAGTACGCCCTGGGATTGATCGGCGCAGGAAACATGGGAGCGGCCTTCGTGCGCCGCGTTGTCGGCGTGGGGGCGGTTGCGGCGCGGCAGGTCGTTGTCGCGGATGCTGACGCGACGCGGGCAAAGGCCCTGACGGACGAGGTGGGGGTCCGATTGGCGGAGGACAACACGGAGGTCGCCGCGGGCAGCGAGTACGTGGTGCTGGCGGTGAAGCCGGGGGTGGTGCCGGCAGTGCTGAAAGAGATTGCTCCGGTCCTGCGAGCCGAGCAGACCCTTGTATCGTTCGCCGCCGGGGTCGCACTGGGTAAGATAGCAGGCGTGCTCGGCGAGGCGAAGCCGGCGGTCGTGCGCGTGATGCCGAATACGCCGGCGCTTGTGGGGGAGGGGGTATTCGCGCTGGCGGCTCCGGGAGTCGCGCGGGAGCGTGTGACGAAGCTGGTGAAGGTGCTCGAGGCGGCGGGGCAAGTAGTGGAGGTGGAAGAGAAGCTCATGGACGCAGTTACCGGCCTGTCGGGAAGCGGCCCTGCCTTCGTCTTCGTGTTGATCGAGGCGTTGGCAGATGGGGGCGTTGCCGCAGGTCTGCCCAGGCCGGTCGCCCACCAGCTCGCCGTGCAGACGGTGGTGGGGGCCGCCAAGCTGGTTCAGGAGACCGGACAGCACCCAGGGGCGCTCAAGGATGCTGTCGCGTCGCCTGGGGGCACCACGATAGCAGGCCTGGCCGAGCTCGAACGCGGGGGATTCCGGGGCCTCGTCGCGTCCGCCGTTCGGGCGGCCGCGGCTCGATCCCGGGAGCTCTCGCAGAAAGGATAGCCGTGGGCCTGCTGCGGAGCGTGCTTCTACTGGCTGTCGGGGTGATGATGGCGGCCATCGTCGGCAGTGTCATCATCTCCTGGCTGAGGATGTTCCGCGTCCGTGTCCCCTACGGGAATCCCCTCGTGCGGCTCATCGACGACACGGCGAATGTGATGCTGCGGCCGATCCGGAATGCAATCCCGGTCACCGGCGGCGGCCTGGATTTCAGCCCTCTCGTGGCCTTGATCATATTGTCAATCCTACGGGCCATCATCCTGGGGTTGCCCATCTAGAATCGAGGGTCTCACATTGGAGAGCACTCCTCAAACTGACTGGAAGTCGGGGCTGCGGACCGCCGCCTTCGCCGTGCTGGGGGCGGCCATTCTCGTCAGCATCGTTGTCGGGCCGGATGTCCCCTTCGCCGAGGAGAGGATTCCCGCCGAGACCTCACTTCTGATGCGCGGCGGCGACAACTTCATGGGCGCCTACTACATCGTGGTTGACGCCGGCCTGGGAGAAGATCGGGCCGAATCCCTCTTCCTGGAGCACGCACATAGGTTCTATCGCGCGGCGATGGACGCCGAACCCGACGACTTCCATGCTCGGCTGTCGACCATGTTCGTGCTGCGGGGACTGGGTATGAACAAGGAAGCCGCGGATCTTGTCACCCCCTGGAGGAGAGGCCAGTTCTCCGGAAGCGAGCGCAAGGCGCTCGGCGCCGCCTACGCGATGGTGGTATCCCAGCACCCCGCGCCGTCAGCCATGGAGACAGCCCACGACTACCTGTTCGAAATGGGGCCTGGTCCGCTGCTGATAGCCACCGCCTATCGGGACATCGACGACGAAGCACGCGCGCAGGAGACGCTGGCAGAGGCGGCGGCGCGGTCCGAGCCCCTGCTGCGCAGACTGATTATCGCGACCGTTGTCAACGCCCTCATCGTTCTCTCCGGTGTTGTCTGGGTGGTCTGGCGGGTGCTTCGGCGGAAGTCGCGTGCCAGGCCGGAGGGGGAAGCGGAAGCTCCTCTCACTATGTCGCTGGGACCACGCGAAGCTGTGGAGGCGCTGATCCTGTGGGCGTTCTTCAGCACCGCGTTCGCACAGGTGGTGTCTGCCGTGTCCTGGGGCGAGGAGGGATTCGCGCTGGCGCTGTTGAGTCCATCCCTCCTGGCGGCGATAGTCGCCATCGGCTGGGTATGGCTCGTGACCCGCCCGGGCTCGGCTCTCGGGTGGCGCCTGTCATCTCTCGGCGGGAACGCAGTGCTCGGCGTGGTCGCCGCCGGTCTTTCCGTCATTCCGGTGCTGCTCCTCTACAGCTTCCTTCTGGAGCTGAGGGGCGGATCGCCGGCAGAGAATCCCTTAGTTCGGCTGCTGACAGTGCCAGACAGTCTGCTCGCCAGAGCCGGCATCGTGATCGGCGTGGGATTGGTCGGCCCGGCGGTGGAGGAGATGCTGTTCCGCGGGATAGTCTTTGCAGGTTTGCGGAGCCGCTGGTCATTCTGGGCGGCTGCGGGAGGCAGTGCTGCGCTCTTTGCTTTCGCCCATCTGAGCCTGGCGGGTTTCGCCTCCCTCTTCCTGCTCGGGTTGCTGTTCGCCTACCTGTTCGAGCGCAGCCGCTCCCTGGTAGCGCCCTGGGCGGCCCACGCGGCGTTCAACATCTTCAACCTGGCAATGCTGATGACGCTGTTCGGATCATTCGGATCATGAGAAGGAAGGCTTCTGGGGCAGATCGGTTCATCAGCGTGCGCGTCCGGCCGCGGTCTACGCGGGCAGGGGTCGAGCGCGGGTCCGAGAGCGGAATCATCGTCCGCGTGCATGCGCCGCCGGCCGAGGGCGCAGCCAACCGGGAGTGCGAAGCGACCATCGCCAAGGCCCTGGACCTGCCACGGTCGGCCGTACGCGTGGTGCGCGGGCACAGGAGCACCTCCAAGCAGATCGCGGTGTCCGGCCTCTCGCCGGCCGAGGCGCGCGGTCGCCTCGAGGAGGCCGCCGGGGGCGGGCATCGTGAGCGATGAGACCGCTGCTCCCTTTCTGTCGGTTGTGATCCCCGCCTACAATGAGGAGAGGCGGTTGACGCCGACGCTCGACCGGATCAAGGAATACCTCTCGGGCCAGCCATACGAATCGAGCATACTGGTCGTGGACAATGCCAGCACTGATCGCACTACAGAGGTGGCGCGACAGGCGGGCGTCGAGGTGATGGGGGAGCCGCGGCGCGGCAAAGGTGCGGCTGTCAAGAAGGGGATGCTGGCAGCTCGGGGGGAGTACATCCTGTTCTCCGACGCGGACCTATCGACCCCGATCGAGGAGGTCGAGAAGCTGCTGAGGGAGTTGCGGGCGGGATCGGACGTGGCCATCGCCTCGCGGGGCCTGCCGGAGTCGAAGCTTGTAAAGCGGCAGCCGTGGTACCGGGAGTTGGTGGGGCGTGTGGGCAACCTCCTGGTGAGGGCCCTGGCGGTGCGTGGAATCGCGGATACTCAGTGCGGCTTCAAGCTGTTCCCGAGAGAGATCGCGCGCCGGGTCTTCCCGGCCCAGCGCCTGACGGGAGCCGCCTTCGACGTCGAGGTGCTCTTCATCGTGCGGCACGCCGGCTGGAAGATCGCGGAGGTACCGGTGACGTGGATCGATTCGCCGGAGACGCGGTTCAGTCGGGTGAGGGACTCGCTCGACGCGCTCAAGGATCTGTTCCGGATTCGCGCTAACTGGCTGCTCGGACGGTATCGCATCTGACTGCAGCGCGGGGGAGAGGGGACATGGCGAATGAGAGACAGTTCAAGCTGAAGACGAACTTCATCGCGACCCGCAACGTGAAGGAGTACCGGGCGACCATCCCGGCGTGGGTCACGAAGAGCGACGTGGTGCTGGAGATCGGCTGCGAATGGGGCACGACGACGGCACAGATCGCGCCCTTCTGCAAGGAAGTCATCGGGACCGACATCAGCCTCGAGTGCATCGAGAGGGCCAGGGAAAGGCATCCAGGCATAGAGTTCGCGGTGTTGGACGCCTTCGACGTACGGGCCGCCCTGGATCTGGGCAGGGAGTTCACCAAGATCTACATCGACGTCTCGGGCCTATCTGGCTATCGCTCGCTGCTCGACGTGATCGCGCTCCTCACCAGCTATGCAACTGTGCTGCGGCCGGAGGCAATCATCGTGAAGAGCGGCGCCCTCAAGCAGTTCGCCTCCCAGTGCGTGGCCTGGCACGGGGAGCAGACGCGTGCCGCCGCCCGAACGAAGGAGGCGGCGGATGGTGAGTGACGCCCGAAGGGGCCGCCTTTCGCCGGGGACCTATCATCTGCTAGACTGAAGGACTGCTCCGCCTTGCACTCTCGGTGGCTGGGCTCCTGGAGCTCCCGCCGTTCCGTGACTGGCGGGAGGCAGTGAGGAGCAATCTGAAGGAAGCTGTGTGATGGCGAAGATGAGCGACTATCGGAAGACCCTGAACCTGCCCAAGACCGATTTCTCCATGCGGGCCAACCTCCCGGAGATGGAGACGCGCATTCAGCAGTTCTGGGAGGAGATCGCCCTATACCGGGAGGTCCAGGCCCTGAGGAAGGGCGGCACTCAGTACATCCTTCACGACGGCCCTCCGTTCTCCAACGGCGACATCCACCTGGGCCAGGCCCTCAACAAAGTCCTGAAGGACGTGGTGGTCAAGTACAAGACCATGCGAGGATTCGACGCTCCCTTCGTGCCTGGATGGGACAACCACGGGTTGCCGACCGAGATGGCAGCCATTCGCACATTCGACATCGACCGCCATCGGATACACCCGACGGAGCTCCGCGAGCGATCGGCGGAGACGGCGCGCCACTACGTCGGGGTCCAGCGAGACCAGTTCCGGCGCCTCGGCGTGCGGGGCGACTGGGACAGTCCCTATCTTACAATGGACCCCGAGTATGAGGCCTCGGTCCTCGAGGTGTTCGAGAAGTTCGTGGAACACGGCTGTGTGTACCGGGGGCTGAAGCCGGTCCACTGGTGTCCCGAGTGCGAGACGGCCCTCGCCGACGCGGAGTTGGAGTACGGCGAGGCCGCCTCCCTCTCCGTGTATGTGAGATTCCCCGTTGTCACCGTCTCCGGGGACGCGTTCGGCACGCTGCCCGCCGTGGGGGCCGTCTCCTTCGCCGTCTGGACGACGACACCATGGACGCTGCCCGCCGACGTGGCCGTCGCCGTCCATCCCGACCTGGAGTACGTGCTCGTCAAGACGCCCGAAGAGCACCTCATCATGGCTCGCGGGCTCCTGGGCGATACGATGTCGGCGATCGGCATCGGGCAATATGAGGTGGTGGCAGCGGCCGAGGGAGGCGGTCTCGAAGGGAGCAAGCTCCGACACCCGTTCGCCGGTCGAGAAGTTCCCGTAGTTATTGCCGACTACGTGACGCTGGAGCAGGGGACCGGCTGTGTGCACACCGCGCCCGGGCACGGCCGGGAGGACTTCGAGACAGGCCAGAGATATGGGCTGCCGACCCTGCAGCCCCTGGACGGAAGAGGCGTCTTCACCGAGGAGGGCGGCAAGTTCGCCGGGCTCTCGCACACCGAGGCCGATCCGAAGATAGTGGACGAGATGGCGCAGCGCGGTACGCTGATGAAGTCCGAGGAATACAGGCACCAGTATCCTCACTGCTGGCGCTGCGATTCGCCGGTCATCTTCCGGGCCACCAAGCAGTGGTTCGTTGATCTCTCGAAGTTCACGGCCCGGGCCCTCGACGAGGTCGAGCAGGTCGAGTGGGTGCCGCCGTGGGGACGGCTTCGCATCCGAGGCATGGTGGAGGATCGCCCCGATTGGTGCATCTCCCGTCAGAGGGTCTGGGGGATACCGATACCGACCCTGTACTGCGAAGAGTGCGGACGCGAACTGCTCAGCTTGGACGTCATCGGGCGGGCCGTTGAGGCGGTGCGAAAGGGCGGCTCAGATGCCTGGCACAGCACGCCTATCGAAGGGCTCGTTCCGTCCGGGACGTCATGTCAGCAGTGCGGGGGCAGCCGGTTCCGCCGGGAGCGGGACATCTTCGACGTCTGGTTCGAGTCCGGGTCGAGCCACGCGGCTGTCCTCAAGACGCGCCCCGACCTGCGGTGGCCTGCCGATCTGTACCTGGAGGGGCACGACCAGTACCGGGGCTGGTTCCAGCTTTCCCTCTGGAACGCCCTCATCGGCCAGGGCGGCAGGCCCTACGATACCGTCCTGACGACTGGGTTTGTCCTCGATGCCGAGGGACGGAAGATGTCGAAGCGCCTCGGCAACGCCATCGACCCGCAGGACGTGGTCCGCGATCTCGGGGCCGAGATCCTGCGGCTCTGGGTCTCCTACATCGACTTCAAGGAAGACATCCCCACAGGGCACGATATCTTCGACCAGGTGGTCGATGGATACCGCCGGCTGCGCAATACGATGCGCTTCATGCTCTCCAACCTTTTCGACTTCGACCCCGATCGGGAGGCGGTGCCCAGGACACAGATGAGAGAGGTGGATCGCTGGGCCCTGGACCGGATAGCGAGGCTCCTAGAGCGTCTGACGGGCGCCTACGAGCAATTCGAGTTCCACCAGGTGTACCATCGGGTACACGAATTCTGTGCTGTCGACCTCAGCCAAATCTATCTTGACTTGCTCAAGGACAGGCTCTATACTTACCCGCCAAAAAGTCCGGACCGGCGTTCCGCGCAGACCGCCCTCTGGGTGATGGCGACGAGCCTGGCGAAGGTCCTGACGCCCATCCTGAGCCACACCTGTGAGGAGATCTGGCAGCACCTCCCTGGCTGGGAGGGACAGGAGAGGAGCGTCCAGCTGGCCGATTGGCCGGATCTGTCGGAGTGGCGCGACGAGGAGTTGGGGGAGCGGTGGCGGCAAGGGGTGGTTCCCTACTTCGAACAGGCCGACCGCGCGGTCGAGCAGCTTCGCCAGCGGAAGGTGGCCAGGCAGCCGATGGAGGCCGAGCTGGCCCTCTATTGCAGCGAAGAGATGTGGCAGACCTTGGTAGAGGCGCTCGGACTGGACGAGCTGGCGGCCGCAAGCGGTGTTTCGCAGGTGAGGCACGGCGGGCCCGTCGAGGCCGCGCCGGAAGACGCCTATCAGGCGGAGGGGAATGAGCCGATGCGTATCGCGGGGCGCCGCCTCGAGGACGACAAGTGTGACAGATGCTGGCGCCGACAGCCTTCGGTTGGCACGGATTCACGCCATCCTGGGCTTTGCGCCCGTTGTGTGGAATATGTGACTGCATAATGCGGCCCGGGGTTTCGCAGGACGTGGCTGGGGCAATACTAGTAAGCGTCCGTTATCCGGGCAGAGAGCTCAAGTTGAGGGAAGGACGCCAGAAACGATGGCCGTGAGAGCAGCGGTCAAGACCAAGAGTAGGAAGAAGCCGAAGGCAAAGGCGAAGGTCAAGGCGGCCCGCAAGGGCGCCGCACGGACCCGCGCCAAGGCGAGGCCGCGCAGCAGCGAAATGGAGAGCTTCCGTGAACAGCTGCTGGCGGAGCAGGCGCGGCTGGAGGAGGAGCTCCGCGAGATCGAGCGCCGGGCGGCTCGCGCGGACGAGTCCGACCGCGCCACCGAGCTCTCGGCCTACGAGGACCATCCCGCCGACCTCGCCTCCGAGACTTTCGAGCGCGAGAAGGACCTGGCAATAGGCGAGAGTGTGGAGCACATGCTCCACAAGGTGATCAACGCTCTGGAGAAGATCGACCGCGGGACCTACGGGCGCTGCGACGCCTGCGGCAAACCTATCAAGAAGGCCCGCCTCAAGGCACTGCCGTTCGCAACGCTCTGCCTAGACTGTCAGGACAGACTGGAGAGCTAGGGGTGAGGGCGTCCGCCGCAAGGGGACGCCCTCTTCTTCTTTTCGCCGCCGCTTCCGCCGCCGTATTCGCTCTCGATCAGGCCACCAAGGCTGTCGCCGCGCGACACCTCCAGTTCTACGTATCAGTCCCGGACGAGGGACTGCTCCAGCTCACCCTTACACACAACGCCGGCTCTGCGTTTTCCCTCATCGGCCAGAATTGGATTCTCATTGCTGTAACGACCGCCGTGTGTGTGGTAGTATTGGCGTACGCTCTTGCCGGTGAACTGGCACGGGCCCCGGGACGCGGTGTCGCTCTGGGCTTGATGCTCGGCGGGGCCCTTGGGAACCTCTGTGACCGGCTGCGTACCGGAGGGGTCATTGACTTCATCGATGTCGATATCTGGGAGTGGCCCGTCTTCAACGTCGCAGATATCGCTATCACCGTCGGTGTTGGGCTGTTGGCCTTCCAGCTCCTACGCGGCCGCGCACACACTTAGGGTGTAGTCATGTACCCCACGCTTTTCGAGATCGGGCCGGTCCCGATCCGCAGCTACGGTACGCTGCTCATGGTCGGCTTTGTGGCCGCCATCCTCTTGTCGCGCCGCCAGGCGCGGCGGCTGGGGTTGTCCTCCGAGCTGCCGCTCGATCTGGGCCTGTGGGTGCTGGTTCTGGGGCTCATCTTCGCACGCGGGGTCTACGTGGCCCTGAACTGGACGGACTTCGCGAGACAGCCGGTAAACATCCTGTGCGTGTGGCGGGAGGGAGGCCTCTCGTTCCACGGCGGGCTGCTCGGGGGACTGCTCGCGGGAGTGCTCTTCTCGTGGCGACAGAAGGTATCGTTCTGGCTGTTGGCCGACATGGTCGCGCCCGGGCTGGCCCTCGGCTATGCCATCGCGCGGCTCGGATGTCTGCTGAACGGCTGCTGCTACGGCCTTCCGACTGAGGGCAAAGTCACATGGGGCATGCGATTCCTCATGTGGCCGGATTCGCAGCTCACCACGCAGCCGAGCCACCCGACCCAGATCTACGCCTCTCTGGGCAGCCTGGTGATCCTGGCCGTGCTGCTCGCGGTCCACAGCCGCCTGAAGGGGCGGGGACAGCTCTTCCTTCTCTATCTCATGCTATATGCAGTGATGCGGGCCGCTGTCGAAATCCTGAGGAAGGGCGTCACGGCGCGGGTGCTCTTCGACGGGATCACGGAGGCCCAGCTTGCCAGCGCCGTGATATTCGCACTCGCCCTGGTAGGGTTCATCATCCGCGGTCGCCAGGCTTCAGGAGAATCCGCGGCTGACGGAGGCGAGCCTCCTCAATGACGGAGGAGACCGAGTCCCTCGAGGTCGGCCCCAACGATGCCGGGCAGCGGCTCGACGTCTTCCTGGCGCAGCGGATTGAACCCTTGACGAGGTCCCAGGCGGAGCGACTCGCCAAGTCGGGTCGGGTCCGGGTCAACGGCCGCCCCGCTGCGGCCGGGCACCGCGTGGTTGCGGGGGAGCACGTCGATGTGTCGCTGCCGTCGGCTCCGCCGGAACGGCCCCAAGCCGAAGAGATACCTCTGGCGATCCTCTTTGAAGATGAACACATCATCGTCGTAAACAAGCCCCGCGGCATGGTCGTCCACCCGGCCGGCGGCCGCCATTCGGGTACCCTCGTGAACGCACTGCTGTCGCATGCACGCACCCTCGCCTCAGGGGCCGGCCCACATCGCCCCGGCATTGTCCATCGACTCGACCGCGACACCTCCGGCCTGCTCGTGGTCGCGAAGACAGACGAAGCCTACACGCATCTCTCGGGACAGGTTCGCCGCAGGGAGTTGGAGCGACATTACCTGGCTCTCGTCTGGGGGAGGATCCGTGAGGACCGCCTGCTCATCGACGTCCCCATAGGACGGCACCCGCGCGACGGCACGAGGATGGCCGCCGTGCCCCGGCCCAGCGATGGACGCAAGGTGCGCTCGGCGCGGACCGACGTGATCGTTCTGGACCGATTGGGGCCGGTGACGCTTGTGGAGGCCAGGCTTGGCACGGGCAGAACGCATCAGATACGCGTCCACCTGGCCCACCAGGGCCACCCCGTCGTGGGCGACCCTGCCTACGGTCTGCGGAGGTCCCGGAGAGAGAGGGTCGCTCTGGACTCGGCGGCGCGAGAGCTCCTGCGCGGTCTGCGCGGCCAGGCGCTCCATGCCCATTTGCTTAGGCTGCGTCATCCCGTCGGCGGCCAAGAACTGACGTTCACGGCTCCGCTGCCCGCCGAGATGGCGGCACTCGTCTCTCACTTGTCGGCGACGGGCAGGCGAGCCGAACTGCGCCAGGGAGGTCAGAAGTAGGAGAAGGTAGGGGCAGAGACGTGCCGTAAGAACGGTAGAACGCCCGGCAGGCCCGGGCGGGGAACGTTGGCGATAGCAGGCCGGCGTCGTCGGCCTGCGTCGCGACCTTCGCAACATACGTAGGAGGATTGCCGTGTACCCTGGGGATCTCTACTACAGCGAGACCCATCAGTGGGCGCGAGTCGAAGAGGGCGTGGCCACCGTGGGAATCACGAACTACGCGCAGGAACAGCTTGGCGACGTGGTCTATGTCGAGCTGCCCCAGCCCGACGAAGATGTCACGCGGGGAGAGCCGCTCGGCAGTGTCGAGTCCGTGAAGGCAGTCGCCGACGTCAACTCCCCGGTCAGTGGCCGCGTCGCAGAAGCGAACACGGCCTTGGACGATGCCCCTGAGAAGATCAACCAGTCGCCCTATGACGATGGCTGGCTGGCCAAGATAGAGCTCTCCGATCCGGCCGAGATCCGGTCGCTCATGAGCGCGCAGGAATACGTCCAGTTACTCCAGCAGTTGGGCGAGGAGAAGACCGGCTAACAGCGCCCGCCTGCAAAGGCCGGCGGGCAAGGCACACGCCTTGCCCGCCCAGATGATCCGGCCCGCCTCCTAACCGACACTCACTTTCCTGGGTGTGGCCGACTTGCTTCGTTCAGTCTTCGGCATGTCCACCTCGAGGATCCCGTCCTTCATGGTCGCCTTTGCCTCGTCTGTGACGACTTCCGCCGGCAGAGGGAGCACCCTCTCGTAACGCCGCCACACTCGCTCCCGGCGGTGATAGGTCTGCTTCTTCTCCTCCTTCTCGTGCGACATCTCAGCGCTTATCGATAGGGACTCGGGCAGCACCTCCACCTCGAGGTCGTCCTTGCCAATCCCTGGCAGCTCTGCCTTCACCAGCACCTCGTCTGCGGTCTCGGACACGTCGAGGGTGGGCGCTCCCACCCCCTCCCGGCGCGCAAGCGGACGGCCGAAGAACTCGTCGAAGACGCGGTCCAGGTCGGTCTGCACGTTCATCAGGCTGCGAAACGGGTCCCATCTCCTCAGAGATGACATCTCACGCACCTCCTCACGAGTTTCCTGAGAACGCCCTGTTCTCACTGGTCATTGTCTCGATATGAGTTCATTACTGTCAAGTAACCTTAGCGTATCCTTGTGCATCTCGGCCCACAAAGCGGTCACACCAGCACATGCCGCAGGAGCACAGGAATCCACGGGAGACAGGCGGAATCTCAGCCAGAACGACGCCGGCGGGAGTCGTACCATGGCGAGACAGGCTGCCGCGCCACTCATCACCCTCCTGAGCGACCTCGGAACCGAGGACACGTACGTGGGAGTGATGAAGGCGGTCATCCTCGGCATATGTCCGGGCGCTCGGATCGTCGACCTCTGTCACGACATCGCTCCCCAGGATCTCCAGCAGGCCGCCTTCCTGCTCGACACTGCTTGGGGGTACTGCCCGGAGCGCACAGTGCACGTCGTCGTCGTCGATCCGGGCGTGGGGAGTGAGCGCCGGTTGGTGGCCGCCGAAGCGCGAGGGCATTACTTCGTCGCGCCAGACAACGGAGTCTTGACCTACGTCCTAGCCGGCGCCCGCGAACACGCCGCCTTCTGTCTGGAGCGCACAGACCTCTTCCTCCCGGATGTCAGCCAGACTTTCCACGGTCGGGACATCCTGGCCCCGGTGGCGGCTCACGTGGCGCTTGGGATGCCGCTGGACGAACTCGGGTCGGAGGTCACGGGTTCTCTTGAGCGATTCCCCATCTCTCGCCCCGTCTTCGACGAGAGCGGCCTGGTGGCCCATGTAGTGCATGTCGACCGGTTTGGAAACCTCGTGACCGATCTCACCGAAGCGGACTTGGCCACCTGGCAGCGGGAGGTGGGCGCAGATCAGTTCGTGATAAAGGTGGGCGACAGCGTGATCGAGGAGGTCCGAGTAGCCTATGCCGGCGCCAGCCCGGGGGAGCTGCTTGCCTTGATTGGGAGCAGCGGCCGGCTGGAAATCGCGCTGAACCTCGGCAGTGCCGCGACCTGCCTCGGCGTGGGCGCGGGAGCAGTCGTGATGGTCGAGAGCCGAGCGTGACAGATCCCCTCGACCTCGGGTCCCGGATGGGCGCGGCCTTCGTGGTGACGACACCCGCAGGGCTGGAGTCCGAGGCGCGGCGGGAACTGCGCGGACTTCTGTCCGGCTCCGAGGCGCGCTCACTGCCGCTGAAGGGCAACATCCTCCTGCTGACCGACAGAGACGAGTCCGACGCGGTGGCGCTCCTCGCCGGAGCCGACACGAGCTGTGTGTCCCGCGTCGTGCCGGTGCAGCGGCGCGTGCGCGTCTCGGGCGATGTCGGCTGCTTCCCAGAGATCGCGGAGGCGGCCGCCGACATCGGCCGGGTCGCGGCTGGACAGACATTCCTGTTGCGCTGCAACCGGCGAGGGCAGCACGCCTGGCAGAGCCGTGAGTTGGAGCGTGCGGTGGCGCGGGAGGTCGAGCGGCTCACTGGCGGCGTCGGGGAGTATGAGTCTGAGACAGACTGGGTGGTTCGCGTTGAGGTCTACCAGGACATCGCCTTCGTTGGCGTCAATCGGCCAGGCGACATGCTCCACAAGCCTCTGCGCCGCCAGCGGAAGTACGCCCCCGGGCAGCGGCCGCTCAACCGCGCCCAGTGGAAGATACGGGAGGCCCTCGGCGCCTTCGGCATCGAGATCGGGACCGAAGCGCGAGTGCTGGACCTCGGATCGGCGCCGGGCGGCTGGGCGGCCGTGCTTGCGGAAGCGGCGGCAGAGGTGGTGGCTGTCGACCCAGCCGACCTGGACGCCCAGGTCGCTGCGTTGCCCAACGTACGTCATGTGCGGTGCAGGGCCGAAGAGCTGGCCTTCCGAGATGATATGGTGGGCCGCTTCGATCTGATGACATGTGACATGAACGTCGATCCCCGAGAGGCCGCGGATGCGGTATGCGCCCTCGTCTCCTTACTGAAGCCCGGCGCGCCAGCCCTCATGACCGTCAAGTACGTCACTCGGCAGCGGAGGCGGCACGAGCGAGAGGCGCGCGAGAGGCTGGCCGAGCAGTTCGAGGAGATCCGGTTCAGACGACTTCCCCATAACCGCTTCGAGACCACGGCGGGGATGGTGAAGAGGAGAACGGTGGCGGGCGCGACGAACTAGTGAGACTGTTGTGTCGGCGCGACGCGAGCTGCACGCCAAGCAAGCACGGAGGGAGCATCGGATGAGCAAGAAGGTTCGTCTCGGGATGATCGGCGCGGGGAACATCGGGCGCGCGCACGCGGAAGCGTGCCAGGAATGCACCGGCCTCCAGGTGACGGCCGTCTGCGATGTGGACGCGCAGCGCGCCAAGGCCCTCGCGAGAGAGTACGACATCCCCCACGTCTTCACTGGCTACAAGGACTTGCTGGCGGCGGATGTCGTTGACGCGGTATCGGTGTGCACTCCCAACAACACGCACATGCCGATCACGCTGGCGGCCATCGCGTCCGACAAGGATGTGCTGTGCGAGAAGCCGATCGCGATGAACGCGCAGCAGGCCAGGCGCATGGTGGCGGCGGCTGAGAAGGCCGGCAGGATCCTGATGACGGCGCAGTCGGCCCGCTACACGCCGGCGGCGCGTTTCATAAAGAAGCTTGCCGATCGGGGGAAGTTCGGCGATATCTACTACGGAAAGGCGCTGTGGCTGCGTCGGGCCGGAATCCCAAAGGGGTGGTTCCAGGACGCGAAGCAATCGGCGGGCGGGCCGCTGATCGACCTCGGGGTCCACGCGGTGGACCTCATGTGGTGGCTGATGGGGCGTCCCAAGCCGGTCGCCGCCTTTGGCGTCACCTTCGACCACCTCGGGCGTAGCGGCCAGGGGATGGGGGACTGGGGCGTGGGCTGGAACCCCGGCAAGTTCACGGTGGAAGATATGGTGGGGGCTCTGATCCGCTTTGAGGACGGGCGCGCTCTCAGCCTCGACATCTCATGGGCGGCCCACACGGCCGATGTGTACTGGATGAGGATCTTCGGCACCAAGGGCGGCGCGCAGTTCATGCCTGACACCACGGTCTACCATACAGACGGCAAGACGAAGCTCGACGTGGTCCCTCAGCTGGAGCGGTGGAACCAGTACGCGGCCGAGAACCAGCACTTCGTGGACTGTGTTCGGCGCCGCGAGGAGCCGGCGTCTCCGGGGTCTCAGTCAGTGACTGTCATGGAGATGCTCGACGCGGTGGCGAAGGCGGCGCGCACCGGCAGGATGGCGTTGATTCGAACGGGATAGCTGGCGGAGGGATTTGACGCCGGTTTGCTCCTTCAGGTATCATGGCGGGGTGGGGGCTGGCCGCAGGGGAGGAACGCTGTGGAGCATCTGTGGGCGCCGTGGCGCATCCGCTATGTGAGCGCAGAGCAGCCAGAGGGTTGCATATTCTGCACCAAGCCCGCGGCCGGTGACGACGAAGCCAACCAGATCCTCCATCGCGGCGACTTCGTCTGCATCATGCTCAACGCCTACCCCTACAACACGGGGCACCTGATGATCGCCCCGTATCGTCACGTGGGGGAGCCGCTGGATCTAACGCCGCAGGAATCAAGCGAGCTCATGTACTGCGTCCGGATTGCGATGGAGATACTTCGTGCGAGTTTCGCGCCGGAGGGCTTCAACATCGGTATGAACGTGGGACAGGTCGCCGGCGCGGGCTATGCTGACCACCTACACGTGCATGTCGTCCCGCGGTGGACCGGCGACACCAATTTCATGGCCGTGGTTGCGGACACGCGTGTGGTACCGGAGGCGCTGGCTGACAGCTATGGGAAGCTGAAGGACGCTCTTGCCAAACGAGCCGAAGAAGAAAGTGAACGATAGACCCTCTTCCGCAGTCAGGAGCCGCAGATGATGACCTGGCTCAAGACAGGCTGGCAGGTCGTCCAGGAGCACTTCGGCTTCGGCGCCATCTTCGATATCGCGCTCGTCGCCATCAGTGTCTACTTCGTGCTCCGGCTGCTCCGCGGAACTCGGGCCGTCCAACTGCTGAAAGGCCTGGTCACCCTGGGCGCCCTGATAGTCCTCACCCAGAGCCTGGGGCTCTTCACCCTGCACTGGATCTTGAAGCAAGCGCTCCTTCCAGGGGTCATCGCCCTCATCATACTGTTCCAGCCCGAACTGCGGCTGGCGCTGGAGCAAATCGGGCGGGGGCACATCTTCGGCGCGGGGCTGACCTCGATGCGTCAGGAGCAGATCACGCGGCTGGTCGACGAACTCGTGCTGAGCGCGCGGCAACTGTCGCGGGAGCGGATCGGCGCTCTCCTCGTAATCGAGCGGGAAGTCGGGCTGAACGATGTCATCCAGACGGGCCGGCGCCTCGACGCCGTGGCCTCGGCCGATCTGCTGCGGACCATCTTCTATCCCGGCACACCTCTTCACGACCTCGCTGCTGTGATCAGAGGGGACCGGCTGGTCGCTGCGGGCTGCTTGCTGCCGTTGACCGAGCGGCGGGATGTCCGCGGCCTGCTGGGCACTCGCCATCGAGCCGCTCTCGGCCTCGGCGAGACCACCGATGCCGCCATCGTGGTCGTCTCGGAAGAGACAGGGGCGATCTCGCTAGCCGTCGAGGGGCGGCTCTACAGCAACCTGACGGCCGACGTGCTCAAGCAGCGACTTCTCGGTATTCTGACGCCAGCGCCGCGTGCGCCGCGCATCAGGCTGCGGAGGCGGAAGGATGCTGCATAGAAACCTTCCACTTAAGGCGGGCTCCGTCTTGCTCGCCATATTCCTTTGGTTCTGGGTGATCGTCAACGAGCGAAACCCCATCCAGGCGAGGCCCGTGAAGACACGCATCCTGGCCACGGAGATCGAGCCTGGTCTGGCCCTGCAACAGGATCTCCCGCAGGCGGAGCTACAGCTCAGGGGCATGAGGCGTGACATGGCGGACGTGGCAGACGCCGTCGAGGCCACTGTCGTCTGCCGTGGGCTGGGGGAGGGAAGCCATCATCTGCCCGTGGCGGTGCGAGCGCCCGCGAATGTGACTGTAGTCAGCGTCGACCCGGATCGCGTCTCCGTCGTGCTCGAGGGAATCATCTCGGGCAGCCGGCCGGTCGAGCTGCGAAGAACCGGCGATCCGCCGGACGGCTATAAGCTTGTGGACGTGACGTACGAGCCCACAACCGTTCAGGTATCCGGCTCCCGGAGCCGTGTCGACCGCGTGTCTCGGGTCCTGGCCACGCTTGACTTGGCGCGCGTCGTGCCGGGGGTCCCCCTCTCTCTGTCGGCGCAGCCGGTAGACAGCGCGGGGGCCGTCGTCGATGGGGTCACGGTTTCGCCGAGCAGCACCACTGTGACGGCCGACATGCTGCCGGTAGTCGTCTCTCAGACGCTGCCCGTGGTGGTCCGGACCGAGGGGACGCTCCCGGCCGACCTGGAGTTGGTTTCGGTACGGGTCGAGCCTCCGATGGTGACGGTGCTGCTGCCCGCGAGCCGCGTGGGCGAGGTGACTCACATCAACACCGAGAGACTCCCTCTCGGCGCCGTCCGCGCAACCTTCACACGGAACTTGAGGCTGGCTCTCCCCGAGGGCGTGAACCTGATAAGCGATCCCGAGGTAAGGGTCTCCGTGGAAGTTGTCGCCGCACCGACACGCGCCGGCGAGGCCGAGGGGGAGGAAGGCGCTCCGGCCGAGGAGCCGGGCCCCGGGCTAGCTGACGACTGAGCCCTTTGGGACCGGTCGGTCGGGCGCCACGATGGAAATGCTCTCATCGTCGCCTTCGACCCAGCCAGCGAGTATCATCCCCTCAGATCGGACGCCGCGAATCGTGGCCGGCTCCAGGTTGGCAACGACGACCACGCTCCTGCCCACGAGCTCCTCCGGCTTATAGGAAAGTGCGATGCCGGCCACCATCGTGCGCGTCTCATCGCCCACATCCACGCTGAGCTTCAGCAGCTTGTCCGCATTCGGCACTCGCTCCGCGCTGACGATCTCGCCTACGCGAAGATCGAGCTTCTGGAACTCCTTGAAGGAAATCATCACCTGCTCCTCTGTGGACCCCCGGCCTTTCGGAGCCGCCTGCTCGCCGGCCGAGACCGCCGGCTTCGCCGCCTCCAGCTGTGGGAACAGTGGCTTGGGCTGACCGGCCTCCGAGCCCCCGGGGAGCAAACCCCATTCGGATGCCTGCTGCCAGCTGCGCTCCCACGCGCCCAGGCCGAGCTGGCGTTCTATCTCCGCCGCTGCATCCGGCATCACGGGCGCCACGAGGCAGGCGGCCACGCGAATCGCCTCCGCTGCCGAGTAGAGCACTCGATCCAGAGCCTTCTCGTCGTCCGACTTCGCCAACGACCACGGCGCCTTCTGGTCGACATACCTGTTTGCGGCCCGGAGGAACTCCCAGGTCGCTTCCAGTCCTCCCCGGAAGTCGAGCGTGCTGACGGCTTTCTCCCAGCCACGGACTGCGGTCTTCGCCGCCTCGTGCAGTTCGGGCTCGGCCTCACTCGTCGCGGGAATGCGGCCCTGCCGGTATCGGTGGACCATGGGCAGCACGCGATGCAGGAGGTTCCCGAGATCGTTGGCCAGGTCGTCAGCATAGCGAACCAGCAGGGCCTCGCCCGTAAACTCGCCGTCCTGTCCGAAGGGCACCTGCCGGAGCATGTAGTAGCGGAGCGCGTCCACGGCTCTCGGACGCGAGCACCCCGTCTCTTCCATCAGCATGTCGAGCACCGGGCCGGGTCGCGGGACGGTCCCTCCCCGAGACTTGGAGATCTTCTCGCCTCCCTGGGTCCACCATCCGTGCGCGACTATCCGCGTCGGCAGCGACAGCCCTGCCGACATCAGCATGGCAGGCCAGAGGGTGGCATGGAAGCGCACGAAGATGTCTTTGGCCATGACGTGCACGTCGGCGGGCCAGTAGCGCTCGAAGCGCTCGGCATCGGCCGGGTAGCCGGCACAGGTCAGGTAGTTGACGAGAGCGTCGGCCCAGACGTAGATGACGTGACCTTCGGAGTCGGGAATGCTGGCGGGCAGTGGTATCCCCCAGTCCGACTGGCGACTGATGCAGACGTCCCTCAGGCCGCCTCGGATGAAGTTGACCACCTCGTTCTTGCGAAACTCAGGGAGTAGCCAGCCGGGGTCCTTCTCTATCTGGTCGAGCAGGGCCCCCTCGTACTTGGACAACCGAAAGAAGTGGGCCGGCTCGCTCATCCATTCGACCTTCTTGCCGCACTCTGGATTCGGACAGCGCCCCTCGATCAGCTCCTCTTCGCGGAAGTAGGTCTCATCAGAGACGCAGTACCATCCTTCATACTCGTCGAGGTACAGGTCGCCGCTTTCGTAGATGGTGTCAAAGAAAGCCTGCACGGCCTCTTGCTGACGGGGCTCGGTCGTGCGAATGAAGTCGTCGTAGCTGATGCCAAGCCCGCGCCATTCCTGGCGGAAGCGGTCGGCCATCTTATCGACGAAGCGCTTGGAATCGATCCCCTGCGCCTCGGCCGCTCGGACGTTCTTCTCGGCGTTCTCGTCGGTGCCAGTCGTGAACAGGACATCGTCGCCGCGGAGCCGGTGGTAGCGGGCGAGCACATCACAGGCGACGGTCGTGTAGGCATGGCCCACGGTCGGGATATCGTTGACGTAGTAGATCGGCGTGGTGACGTAGAACTTCACGCGCTTACGCTCCAAGCTGGAATGCACGCCATCGCCCCGCCGCAGCGCCGGGCGGGGCGGGCAATCGCCTTCTCGTTCAACGATCAGCGAGGCCGGAGTCCTGCGCTAGTGACAGGTGGCACAGTTGCCGGAGGTGCAGCTGCTGCAGCTCGAGCCGACGGCTGTCGCGCTCCCGCTCTCGGACTTGCTCCTAGCGCTGAAGATCGACATCAGCCGCCGCAGCTTGCCGCCGCCACACTCCGGGCATTTCAAGCCTCTGCCGTTGCTGCCTACACGGCAAAGGCGCTCGATCACGTTGTCGCAGTCGTTGCAGCGGAACTCGTAAAGGGGCACCGTGCGCGCCCTCCTGCTTGCACCATACCCACGGCCGACAAGTCACTATATCACCGCCTCGCCGCCGGTGTCAACGTGAGGGCCCCAGGAGCAAGTGCGGAGGGGTTGCGTGCGGGGACACGGGGGTGTATAATGCGGCTGGCTGTAGTGAAGGCGGCGGCCTCCTCGGGCCGCCTCTCTCTGGCCTTCCTGCTCCCAAGGGGAGCCGCACAAGACCATAGGAAGGAGGACCCCTCCTATTCGCGACTACGAGATCATGTTCATCGTCGAGCCCACGCTCTCCGACGCGGACGTCGAGAACATCCAAGAGCGTCTCCGGGAGCTTGCCGTCGGCCGGGGCGCGGAGGTCAAGAAGATCGCTGTCTGGGAGCGAAGACGACTCGCCTATCCCATCAACGGCAGACGTGACGGCATCTACATGCTCGCGGATCTGCGGGCCGATCCCTCGACCGTGAAGGAGCTCGCGCAGCAGCTCTCCGTGGCGGAGAACGTGCTTCGGCATATGGTGATCCGGCTGGACGAGGATTAGCGCCGCGGTCAAGCCGCTGACGGCGCCTATCCACAACGTGACGCCCGGGGGGCCGAGCTTCCCCGGGACACACTGAAAGGACAGCGTGATGCTTAACCGAGTGGTCTTGATCGGCCGCCTGGTAGCAGACCCGGAGCTGCGCTATACCCCGAGCGGCGTTCCTGTGGCGAACTTCCGCATCGCCGTCGACCGGCGATTCACCAATGCAGCAGGGGAGAGAGAGACGGACTTCATCAACATCGTCGCGTGGCGCCAGAGCGCGGAGTTCGCCGCAAACTACCTCGGCAAGGGGCGCCTCGTGGCAGTCGACGGACGACTGCAGATTCGTCAGTGGACAACTCAGGACGGGCAGCGACGCCAGACGGCGGAGGTCGTGGCGGACTCGATACAGGGACTGGACCGGCCGCGGGAGGGCGGAGCTGCCGTCCCCGAGCAGGAGCGCGAGGCGCCCGCTGAAAGCGGCGGCGAGGAAGGTACTCCGGGCCCTTGGGAGGATGAGTGACGTCCCAGTGGCCGGGCCGAGTATCATGAATCTGAGAGGTGGATGACAGTTATGTCTGAGATCGGCAACAGTGGTGGGGCTGTGGGCGATAGTGGCCCGAGAAGACAAGAGGGTGCACCAGTCGCCGGAGAAGGTGGACGAGAGCGGCCGCGCGACGGCGGCCAATACGGCGGAAGGCCAAGCAACCGAGGCAGAGACCGCGGCGATAGGGACTCGGGCGGTCGGCGCGGAGGAGGCCGGTTTCGCCGTCCGCGGCGCAAGGTTTGTGCCTTCTGCGTGGACAAGGTGACTCATATCGACTACAAGGACCACCAGCGACTGCGGGACTTCGTCTCAGACCGCGGCAAGATCCTGAAGAGCAGGATGACGGGGACCTGTATGCGGCATCAGCGCAAGCTCGCGCTAGCCATCAAGAGGGCCAGACACGTGGCGCTGCTCCCGTTCGTGGCCGAGTAGTCCATATCCCATATCCAGGAAGAGGGAGGGAGCCGCGGGATGTTCAGTGAGGCCAACCCCGGCGCGAGTCGCCGGGTCGATCTGGACGTGCCTGGCTCTTACGAGGGGTGGGACCCAAAGGGGATGCTCGGCTTCGCACGCGACTTCCCCGAGCAGGTCAAGGAGGCGGCGCAGATTGGGCGCGAGTTCGCGCCGCCCAAGGCTTTCCAGGGTGCAAGGAACGCCATCCTGTCCGGGATGGGCGGGTCGGCGGTGGCGGGGGACTTCCTGGCGCGGCTGTGCGAGCACCGGCTGGCGATGCCCTTCTTTGTCAACAGGAGCTACCACGTCCCGGCCTTCGTCGGCCGGGACACGCTCTTCGTTGCCTCGAGTCATTCCGGCGACACCGAGGAGACCTTGGCGGCAGCCAGCACCGCTCTCCGCAGGGGCGCTCGAATCCTCTGCATAGCAACAGGTGGAAAGCTCCAGGAGTTCGCGGGGAGGCACCGTCGGCGCAACGTCGCCTTCCTGCAGATACCGCGGCATGACCCGGATATGCCGCCGCGTGCGGCGCTGGGCTATTCCCTGATCCCGCTCGTGCGCGTGTTCGAGGTCCTGGGCTTGTGCCACGGCGCCGGCCGACAAATCGGGGAGGCGATCTCTCTGTTAGAGCACCTGCGGGACCGCGTCCACGAAGGGGTGCCCTCCGACCACAACAGGGCGAAGCAGTTGGCGAGCGCTCTCCTTGGGCGCATCCCATGGGTCCAGGGCACGGTCGGGATCATGGGCGCGGCCGCCTACAGATGGCGTACTCAGTTCAACGAGAACAGCAAGATGCTGGCCTACTCGAGCGAGTACCCGGAGCTCAACCATAATGAGGTCATCGGCTGGGAGAAGGCAGAGCAGTACCGAGACGTCATAGAGGTGGTGATGCTCCGCAGCCCGAGCGACTACTGGAAGGTCCGCGCTCGAGTCGACATAACGAAGAGGAAGCTGATTTCCCCCAAAACGCGAGTGCATCTCGTCGAGGCCGAGGGAGGGTCGCCGCTGGCCCAGTTGCTGTGGACAGTCTACCTCGGCGACTGGGTGAGCCTCTACCTGGCCCTCCTCAATGGGGTCGACCCCGCCTCGATCGACTCCATCAATATCCTCAAGGCAGATCTCGCGACCATCCAGCGGCCCCGCCAATAGCGTCCGCGGCGAAATGTGGTATTGTGACACTGGCCGCGGGCCGGATCTCACGCGGAAACCTGGCCGGTCGTGGAGGGAAGCTCATGGCTCGGAGGCGAGCATCGCGAAGGCAATCGCGGGACCGAGGCCGAGACTACTACGAGGGCCTGCCGAGCGACACCGACTACAAGAGGATCGCCCATCAGCGGGCAAGGCACAGGAACACCAGGGGCTGGATACTCCGTATCGGGCTGCTGGCCGTGCTCGGCCTCCTGATATGGCTCTTCAACGATGACGTGGCCAGATACATCAGGGTGCACCTGTACCAGACCAAGGAAGGGCACCGCGAGGGGGCGGAT
This sequence comes from Candidatus Hebobacterum abditum, assembly GCA_029821875.1. Lineage (GTDB taxonomy): Bacteria > Armatimonadota > Hebobacteria > Hebobacterales > Hebobacteraceae > Hebobacterum > Hebobacterum abditum. Next base: position 34,415 of record JALGXW010000024.1, read on the forward strand.
CATATACGCGCGGGCCGCGACCGCCGAGCAGGCGTTGACTGGGTAGAGGGCGAGTAGCGTCCGCCACCTCCGTTGCCGTGCCGATCCAGCACCTTCCCGCCATCGGCTGACAGCGGCTCGGCGGCCGACGAGGGGCCGCGCGCCGCCGCAGCGAATCCCTCTAGGGACTCCTCGGGAGGACTCCCATGGCCAAGACAGAGGTCGGGCCGGCGGACAACGTTCCGGAGACGCTGCGCGCGCTCGCCCATCCCGGACTGCTGCTGGTCTCCCTCGACCGCCGAGGGCGGCCAAACGTCATGACAATCGGCTGGGGCTCAGTGGGCATCTACTGGGGGCAGCCCATGTTCATGGTACCGGTGCGGCAGTCGCGGTACACGTATCGCTGCATCGAGACGACGCGTGACTTCACGGTCAACGCGCTGCCCCGGAAGCTGGCCGACCTCGCGACCTTCTGCGGCACGGTGTCAGGCCGCGATCACGACAAGTTCGCAGAGGCGAAGCTGACTCCGCATCCAAGTCTTCGGGTGAAGTCACCGATCATCGGGGAATGCGTGCTCCACTACGAGTGCAAGGTGGTGCATGTCAACGACCTCGTGCCGAAGGCGCTGGCCGCAGACTTTCTGGGGTCTGCCTATCCCCGGGGCGACTATCACAGGTTCTACTTCGGGCAGATTCTGGCGGTGAGAGCGGAGGAGAATCTTCGCCGGCGGCTATGAGGCAGATGTGCGAGCAGGTCTCCGGACCGGCACGGTTTCGTGCCCTCATCTCCGGTCGCGTCCAAATGGTTGGCTTTCGGGCCTTCGCTGAAATGCGTGCAGCAGTTCATGGCGCAACGGGGTATGTGCGGAACCTGGCCGGCGGCGAAGTGGAGGTCGTGGCGGAGGGAGACCGAGAGCTTCTCGAGGCGCTCGTCGCCGATCTGCGCCGCGGCCCGAGCGGCGCACTCGTGCGCAACGTGACCGTCGCCTGGGAGACGCCCAGGGGGGAGTTCGAGGATTTCTCAGTGCGGCACGACAGGTGGTGAACGCCGGGAGGCAGCTCCGCCGAGAGGAGGGAGGAGTCGATGGAAGTGGTTGCGATCAGCGGAAGCCCAAGGCCCAAGGGAAACACGGCCACCCTTATCGAGGCGCTGTTAGAAGGAGCGCGCGAGGGAGGGGCAAAGACGACGCGCTTCGACCCCGCCCAGATGCGGATCGAGGATTGCACCGCGGGCGACGAGTGCCTCGTCAGCCCGGAGGCGGGCTGCCGGATAGCCGATGATATGCAGCAGATCTACGACGGTCTGAGGCGAGCCCAGGCATGGGTATTCGGTTCCCCGGTCTACCATGCTCACGTCACCGGCACCCTCAAGCGCGTCATCGACCGGACGTACGCCTTCTACACTACAGAAGGTGGCGAGTGGCGCCTGGGACTGGAGGGACGGCGGTGCGGGGCCGTGATCGTTGTCCAAGCGGACTCCGAAGAGGAGACGCCGCGACGTGTCGCCGAGTACCTGGAGCAGATCCTGCGCGCCTACAACGTCGACCCGTTGGGGTGTGTGGCAGCGTCGAATCTGGCAGAGCCAGGAGACGCGGCCGCCCGGCCAGATTTGCTGGACCGCGCGAGGGAACTCGGGCGTGAGCTCGCAGGCGAAGCGGCAGCGCTCCGATGAGGCGGGGGAGGAAAAGCGTCACGGGACCTGCGGACGCTGAGACGAGGCTCGACCGGCTGACGGCAAAGGCGCGGCGCAACCTGGCCGCGGGCAGATCGCCTCGAGCGGGATTCTCGTCGGCGCACGTGGCTGCGCTCGAAGAACACTACTCCACGTTCGAGGAATCGCGGGACAGCGAAGGCTTCCTGACCGGTTCGTGCCTCACCATCCATCGCCCCGACACGCCGCGTCCCTGGCTTCACCTGTTGTGCAGCCCTCACGATCGGGCCTATGGAGTGATGGGATCGTTCTGGGACCAGACCGGCCTGGGGTTCCTCTGTTACGAGAGCGTGCTGGCAGGGCCGGTCACATCGCACAAAGACGCAAGCTACGTGCCCACCGCCCCACGCAGCACGGACGTACGTGAGTTCCACCTGCGGGAGGACGGCCGCGGTGGCGCGACCATCTGGCACATGCTGCCTCAGGTGGGGCGGGAGGCCGAGGCGTACGAGGGCCACCGCTGCCGTCAGCACCCGGGCTGGATCGAGGTCGAAAGCTCACGGAACAGGATCAGATCGCACCTTCGCGTCTTCATTCCCACAGACGACACGTGCGAGGTGTGGACGATCACGCTCAAGAACGAGAGCACTCGGCAGAGGAAGCTGAAGCTATTCGCCCGGGTCAACTGGGGTCTGGGGAGCCACCCCTCCTACTACTTCGATCCGCGAGTCACCTCGCAGGGCGACTACCTCAGAGACCTGCGGGCCATCGTCGCTCTCAACCACCACAAGGCGAATGCGCTTCCCCGCACCGGCTTCATGATGTCCAGCGTGGCCTTCGCCACCTTCGATCTGAGTGGCGAGGAGTTCAGCGGCGGCGGGCACTTCCGCCCATTCCCGCGGGCCGTGCAGGAGGGATCCTGCCGCAACTCCGTGGGACTGCAGCCCTACCTGGGGCTTGTGGGGGCGCTTCAGTTCAACGTGAGCCTGGCTCCCAGGGCATCGCGGACGGTGCACGTGCTCGTCGGCCGCACGGAGATGGGAGAGGCCGATTGCCGGCGCCATCTCTCGCGTCTGCGCGAGAAGTTCTTCTCCGACCGCGGCGTAGAGCGGGAGTTCCGACGAATGCAGGACGCCTGGCGCCAGAAGCTGAGCCGCGTTCAGCTCCGCACGCCGGATGAGGAGGTAGACCGCACCTACAATGTCTGGCTGAAGTACCAGCAGCACAACACTGCTCGGTTCACCCGGGCGCTGGATCAGGTGGGCTATCGCGATGTCCTGCAGGACATGCTCGGGCTCTGCAACTTCAACCCGGAGTATGTGCGAAGCTTCCTTCCGATCGCGCTCAACCACCAGCTTCGCGACGGCCGCGCGATCCGGCAGTTCTTCAAGTATCCCGGTACCAACGCCTCGAACGACGAGCGAATGTACGGTGACAGCCCCGTGTGGATTGCAGACACCTTGGTGACCTACCTCGAGGAGACCGGCGACTTCGGCCTGCTGGATGAGCAGGTCGGCTTCTATGATCTCGAAACACATCGGCAGGACAATCGCGCGAAGAAGCCGGTCTACCAGCACGCCATCATGGCGCTGGAGGGGCTCTTCGAGAACCGCGGGCAGAAGGGGCTCTGCCGGATCGGCTACGGTGACTGGAATGACGCGATGGACGGCCTCTCCAAGCGCGGGGAGGGCGTGAGCACGTGGCTGTCGGCGGCCCTGATCTTCGGCGCTCAGCGAATGCTTTCCCTGGCGCGGCACCTCGATGGCACGCGCCTCGCGGACTCAATGGAGCGGATCATCGCGACCCTGACGAAGGCGATCAACGACAACGCCTGGGATGGAGATCACTACGTCTTCGGCTTCAACGACGATGGCATCGCGATTGGCTCCCAGAGCAGCGAAGAGGGGCGCATCCATGCAACCGTGAACGCTTGGATGCTGTTCACCGGCGTGGCCGCCGCCGCCGGCCGAGAGGAGAAGGTGTTGACGGCCCTGAAACGCCTGTGGACCCCGATCGGCACCGCCTCCCTGGACATTCCCTACGCCTCTCAGAGTCGGGATGTGGCCGGCCGCATCGCGGACATCACCGGCGGGCAGTTCGAGAACGGCGCCGTATACACGCACGGCCATTCGTTCTTGCTATACGGCCTGGCCGTCACGGGCCGCGCCGAGCAGGCGTACGACGAGTTGAAGCTTTGTCTGCCGGGGAACACCTTCCCGGACATCGCCACCGGCCCGCCGCACCAGCAGTCGAACTTCGCCGTCGGTCCGACGCACCCCAACTTCGGCATGAATCTCTACAGCAACTTCACCGGTTCGACGGCCTGGTATCTCAAGACGATAGACCAGATGATCGGCGTGTTGGCGGACTTCGATGGCCTGCGGATCGCGCCCGTGGCGCCCTCCGCTTGGCGGGAGTACGAGCTACGGAAGCGGTTCCGGGGCACGGACTATCGCTTCCGCTTCCAGCACGAGAGCGGGAAGAGCGAAGTGCGCTCCGTCACCGTCGATGGGAAACCATTGGCGCCAGTAGGAGGGGAGTTCAAGATCCCGCTGCCGAAGCGCAGGCCAAAGCACATCGTTGAGGTCGAGGTGGTCATGTGAGCCAGCCCGGATGTGAAGCGCTGGATGCTCTCGTTCACGAGTACCCGTCGCTGGGGCAATGCGCGGCGGAGATCGGGGCAGCCCGGGACGCCTTGATAGCCGCCTACGAAGACGGCTGCAAGCTCCTACTCTGCGGCAACGGCGGCAGCGCGGCCGACTGCGAGCACATCGCCGGCGAGTTGCTCAAGGGCTTCGAGCGATCTCGCCCGCTGCGGGCCGAGCTTCGCTCTGCCCTCGCGGCGCAGGGGCCGGAGGGCGAAGCACTGGCGAGACGCCTCCAGCAGGCGCTGCCAGCGATCTCGCTCACGGGACATCCCAGCTTCACCTCGGCCTGGGCGAATGACGTGGACCCGAACCTGGGCTTCGCGCAGCTCGTCGTCGCGCTCGGCAACGCTGGCGATGTCCTCCTGGCGATCAGCACCTCGGGCGAGGCGCGCAACGTCACCCTGGCCGCTTGTGCGGCTCGGGCGCTTGGCATGACTGTCATCGGTCTCTCAGGTGGAGACGGGGGCGCGCTCGCGCCGCTGTGCGACGTCTGCGTCACGCTTCCCGGAGGGAGTGTTGCCGAGATACAGGAACTCCACCGGCCCGCCTACCACTACCTGTGCCGCGCCGTCGAGGCGCACTTCTTCGGTGAGTAGCCGCCGCCAGTGACACCGCGATGGTAATCCTCGACGACTCCAACCTGTCGGAGTCCGCGGCTGGCCTTGAGATCGTGCGGCGCGTCGTAAGATGCGAGATCACGCACGTGATCCATGACGTGGATGGTACTCACAGTCTCATCCGCGGCTGGGAGCCGGTCATGAGCCTGAGCCTGCACTACGCCATGACCTCCGGACTGCCGGATGATTTCGACAGCGAAGACAATCTGCAACAACTCGTAGCCCGAGTCGGGGCCAAAGCGCTGCCTGAGACCGATCGGTTCTGTGTGGAATCGGCCGGCATGTCTGCCATCACGCAGATGGAGTGGGCCATCCGCAGGGGTGTCGAGGAAGAGACTATCGAGCTCCCGGGCGGGCCGCTGCTGGCAGGGGAAAGCGCGATCAACTCTGAGATCGTGCGCCGAATGTGGGAGGGTCACGAGCGGTTCCCGGACCTGGAAGAATCCGACCGGACCGTAGACTACATCGCGGACCGTGCGCCCAGGCTCTTCCGTCTCTACGAGGCGATGTTGAACAGAGCTTCGCGTGACAGGAACCTGGCTCGCGCCCGAGAGGATCCAGAGGCCTGGCGTGTTCCGGGGTCACTCGAATTCCTGCAGCGCCTCCGTGCGGGGGGCGCCACGAACTACTTCGTCACCGGCACGGTGATCTCGACCGACGACCCGCTGACCGGGATGATGGAGGAGATGCTGGCCATCGGCCTGGAGGTTGGGCCCGGCCGACTCGTCGAAGCCGTACACGGCTCGAGCTGGGACAGGAAGATGCCAAAGGATGAGGTGATGCGGGGGCTGCTGACAGAGCTGGGAGTCGTTGCGAGCGATGTGCTTGTGGTGGGGGATGGGCGGAGCGAGGTGGCGGCCGGCGCAGAGATGGGCGCGGCAGTGATGAGCCGACTGGCGCTCGAGGCGACTCGGCAGCGCGAGCTGCACCGCCAGCTGGGCACCAACTACATCGTCGCAGACTACACGTCTCCGGCTCTGCACCAACTGCTGCGCGTGCAGGAGTAGGATCATGGAGTATCGCGGTTCATTCGCTCTGTTCGACACGTCGGGCATCAAGACGTATCCGCTGCGGGAGCGCAGCAGCAAGGCGGACGTAGAGGCGTTCGTTGATTGCACAAAGCTCCGCAGTGCAGAGATCGCCCTAGAGGACCCGACACGCTCGGGGCTGCGCGACAAGCTTGAGGCGCTCGCCGACGCGGTGGCCGAGGCGCACGGCAACGGGAGGCCCGTGATCCTACAGACCGGTGCGCATTCCATCAAGAACGGCCTCTCTCCGATCTGGATAGACCTCATTGAGCGCGGCATCGTGACCCTCCTCGCCACAAATGTCGCGGCCGTCATTCACTCGTTCGAGTTCACGCTGACCGGGGCCTCATCCGAATCGGTGGACAAGGTGCTCCCGAGGGGCGAATTCGGCATGGCCTTCGAGACGGGGGTGTACCTGAACCAGGTCATGATCGAAGGGCACCGTCGGGCCTGGGGTCTGGGTGAGTCTGTCGGCCGATTCTTCGTGGAGGCCGAGTTCCGGCGCTGTGTGCTCGACGCTGCCCTCGCAGGCGTCGCCGATCCGAGCCCATACTACGCGCCCTACGACGGCTTCCCTTACATCGAAAGCTGCATGTACGCGCGGGCGCAGGAGCTGGGCGTCCCCGTAACCGTCCATGCGATGATCGGCACCGACATTACCGACCAGCACGTCAACTTCGACGGAGAGGCGAAGGGCGAAACCAGTGCCCGTGACTTCCTCATCTACACAGAGCATCTCAGGCGATTCTCTGCCGGCGGTGTGCTCCTGAACGTGGGTACGGCCGTCATGGGCCCCGAGGTGCTGCTGAAGGCCGTCTCGATGGTCGCCAACCAGGGACACCCGCCAAAGGGCATCGTCACTGGCGACTTCGACATACGGCCCTTTGCCTTCCAGGACGATGTGCGAGATGAAGGGCAGTACTACTACTACCTGCGCGATCAGAAGACGATCGCCACCCGGCTCCCTCGCGTCTTCGGAGGCGCTGGCTACTACATCGAGGGTGACCAGGTCACAACGGTTCCAGCCTTCTACCAGTTGCTAATGCGGAAGCTGGACGTGGTGTGAGCCATCATCATGGGAGGACAGCGGTATGAGTAACGCGCCCGAGGCACGGGCAAGACGGCCGTCAGGAAGGCGGCCCATCATGCTGCGGGAGATCCGCGAAGAGCCCGAGCGCGTTGCCACTCTCATCGACAGGGAGTCGGCCGGGCTGCAGAAAGCCCTGCAGAGGCTCAGGGAGAGTCCACCACCACTGATTCTCGCCGCCGGCCGCGGAACTTCCGACAACGCTGCCACCTACGGGCGCTACCTGTTCGAGCACTTCGCGGGGATCCCGGTCTCGGGCGCGGCACTCTCGCTGTTCACGCTCTATCCGGCTCCCATGCACCTGAAGGGCGCGCTGGCCATCGGCCTTTCACAGTCGGGCGAAAGCCCCGATGTAGCCAGTGCATTGCAGGCCGCTCGCCGCGCAGGCGCGTTCACTCTGGCGGTGACCAACAGCGCCGGCTCATCTCTAGCGAAGGTCGCCGAGCACACGGTCCTCCTCCATGCTCGTAAGGAACGCTCTGTGGCGGCCACGAAGACCTACGTCGCGGAGCTCGTCGCGATGGCCATGGTCTCCCGCGCCCTGGCCGGCGAGCCACGCCAACGCGAGATCGAGCGATTGCCGGAGTTCGTCCGCTCGGCCATCGAGTGCGAGGCCGAGATCGAGCGACTCGCCGCCTACTACAGATACGCGCCGCGCTGTCTCTGCCTGGCGCGCGGCTTCAACTACGCGACGGTCAGGGAGACGGCGCTCAAGCTGATGGAGACCTGCTACATCGGATCGACGGGCATGTCGGCTGCGGATTTCCTGCACGGCCCCATCGCCTTCGTCGAGGAGGACACGCCGGTGCTGACCTTTGCCGCCAAGGGGCCGACCTACCCGTTCATGCTCGACCTGGCCAAGCGGCTGGAGCAGCAGGGCGTGGACGTTCTCACCTTCACAAACCACAGGGAGATACTGGCGCATTCGGCCCTGGGCGTTCACTGCCCCGTCAGGGCACAGGAGGCCCTGACTCCCGTTCCGTTCGCTACCTTGGGACAGCTCTTCGCCTGTCATCTAGCCCTGATACGAGGGTTGGACCCTGATGCCCCAAGGCGGCTCAAGAAGGTGACCCGGACGCTCTGAGCGAGGCCCGGCGAGCCCCATACACTACTTCGACGGAAAGGAGTTCGTATGCGAGTTGTGTTCCTATCGATGTTGCTGATCGGTGTGTCTACCGCAAGTATCGGATGTGGAGCGACGATGGCAGACAATACGAGCAGCAAAGAAGAGACGTCTCCTACGGAGCAGCCGGAGCTTCGGGCTCCGACCGCCGAAGAGGTCGAGGCCGCGAAGAAGGCCGGCAAGGTGCAGGTTCTTCTCGACACGGCGAAAGGACAGATCACGCTGGCGCTGGACGGGGCAGCGGCGCCCATCGCGGTCGCCAACTTCCTGAACCTCGTGCGGACCGGGTTCTACAACGAGATGCCCTTCCACCGCGTCGAGCCCGGCTTCGTGATACAGGCCGGCGACCCGCTGCTTGTGGAGAGATCGCCCGTGGGCTACACGATCGAGGACGAGAAGTCTCCCATCAAGCACCTTCGCGGAACGATAGCAATGGCGCGGGTCTACCGCGCCGGACAGATGGTGCCCAACTCGGGCAGCACGCAGTTCTACATCTGCCTGGGCGATGCGCCTCACCTCGACCGGATGGGCTTCACGGCCTTTGGGAAGATCACCGAAGGGATGAAGGTCATCGACCAGATTCGGGTCGGCGACAAGATCGTGGCCGCGAAGGTCGTCGAGGACAGCTAGCGCGTCGGCGCGCTCGACAGTGTCCCTGACGTAGTCTCTGACTTCGACAGGGCAAGGGCAGGCGCGACATAGCGCTGCCCAACTTGGCCCGCCAGGCGCGCTACCGAACGAGGATGTCAGCGCGCTGGAAGCTCTGATCGCCGCCGGCCGCCTCGATGGTCGGGAAGTCCGGTGAAGCGGAAATCACCTCCGGCCCGTCGGGCGTGGCGATGATCGTGTCTTCCGACTTCGTGCCGGTGATCGAGGGATTCCAGGCGAAGGCCTGGTTCGGCTCAACTACGTCGTCGATGTCAGCCGTGGCGCGATAATCCCGCGCCGCGTAGCCGCATGGGCCGCCCTGGTGGTGAAGCTGCCACTCGTCCGGGTAGCCCTCGGCCGCGTAGGCGTCGAGCCCGGCCCTGAAGACGTCGCCGATTCGTGCCCCGATCCGCGTGGCGGCGATGAAGGCCGCATCCACGCGTGCCACGGCGTCGTGCCTCTTCCGGAGTTCGTCGGTGAGAGGGCCGAAGCTCACGAGTCTCGTCGCTGAACAGATGAGCCCGTGTCGCCGGCCGCAGACCACCAGCATGACGGTCCGCTCGATCTCGTTGTCGGTCGGGATCGGATGGCGATACTTGAGGATGCGTTCGTCGGCGGCCACGAGCACGACGATCGGGGCGACGCCGCGCCGCATATGGTGGGCCGCCACCTCGGCGGCCGCCTCGTGCTCGCTCATCCCGGGCCTGACTTGCAGGCACGCTTCGCCGAGCGACTTCCCGACGTTGGCGCCCAGGGCGCGGTAGCGCTCTACCTCCTCGGGAGTGAGAGACCAACGCAGTCGCGCAATGTCCTCGGGACAGGCCGTGGCCCCCGGGAGCACCACGTCCGAGACGATCTTCTCGCCAGGCGCGATCCGGGCCACGGCAGGAGCGAGGGCATCTTCGACCCACAGGCTTATCTCTTCCTCGAAGCCCTGGTCGGCCAACTCCTCCTCCAGGAGACGCGCCCGCTCCACGTTGTTCGTGATGAGCGTCTTGTGGTTCCGCCGAACCAGCAGCGTGCCGACCCCGGTCTCCTCCGCAGTGTTCACGTGAGCATCCCCGCCGCACGTGAACCAGGCGAAGTTGGCGAGCGTGGCGATCAGCATGGCGTCATAGCCGCCTCGCTCGAGGAGGTCGTTCACTCGCCCCTGCTTCTCCGCCATTTCCTCCTTGGCTGACATAGCTGGCCTCCAGACCTGAATCTACAAGCGGGTGGCTTCGAGCCGGATGCTTCGACGTGTCTTCTCGGTGACCCTGAAGTCTCCGCTGATGCGATGCCCGACGACCCAGACGATTCCGTCCCCCGACAGCACGAGCGGGATGCGATCCCGCTCGGCCCGCGGGACCTTGGCGTTGACGAAGAAGTCCTGCAGCTTGACACTGCCCCTCATGCCGACGGGGCGGAAGCGGTCGCCCCTGCGCCGACTGCGAACCGTGAGCGGCCCCGGGATCTTCGCGGCGTTGACGAGGGCCGCCATCGGATTCGGCGGGGGCCGCTTCGCCCGTGATCGCTTGGCAGCGATCCGAAATCCGAGCTCGGCAATGGAGACTTCGCCCGGCACCGGCAGCAGCCATTCTTCGTCGGTCAGAGCCTTCTCGGCCGGCGCAGGAGCGATGACGAGTTCTCCGTACGTGCGCTCGGCCCGCAGGCCCCCCGGAAGCTCGATCACGGCGCCGGTTCTGCCGACCAGCGCCAGCTGAACGAGGGCCTCCACCCGCTCGAGCTCGATATCGAGCTCGTCCCCCTTGACCCTGGCGATGGCGGCCCTGAGCACGCGGCGCTGCAGGGCCGGTGGGAGCGCGCCGAAGAGGCTGAGGAGCACGCCCACCTCTCCCGGCCGCTGGGAGGCGGCGCCGCGCAGGGCGTTCTCGGCCTGCTCCGACATGAAGTCGTCCTCCCCGCGCATGATCTCAGCCAGGCGGCAGAGGTTGCCGACGAGCCCTGGCTGCAGTCGCTGGAGCGACGGCAGGATCTCGTGGCGTATGCGGTTACGAGCGAAGGACAGATCCTGGTTCGACTCGTCGGTCTGGTATGTGAGTTGGTGCTTCTCGCAGTAGCGTCTGACGTCGCCCCTGGTGATCCCGATCAGAGGACGAATGATCCTGCCCCGGACCGGCGGCACGCCGGCCAGACCGCGAGGCCCGGTGCCCCGCAGCAGGTTGAGCAGAACGGTCTCAGCCTGGTCGTCGGCCGTGTGGCCGGTGGCAATGCGGCGTGCCCGGAAGCGACTGGCGACGGATTCCAGCCACTGATACCGGACCTCTCGTGCGGCCGCCTCCAGAGATAGGCCTCGGGTCTCGGCGTAGCCGGGGACGTCGGCGCGATGCTGATGGAAAGGAACGTTGAGCTTGCGCGCAAACGCTGCCGCGGCCTTGGCGTCCGCCTCGGCGTCTGCGCCGCGGATGCCGTGGTTGACGTGCGCCGCCCGCAGGCGGAAGCGCAGCTTGGACCTCAGTTGCACCAGGGCATGCAGGAGAGCCGTGGAGTCGGGCCCTCCGGAGATGGCCACAATCAGGAGGTCGCCTGCCGCAATCATGCGGTGGGCGTCGACCGCCTCCTGCACCTGCTCCAGGAACCCGGCGTCTTTATCCTTCGAAGAGGAAGTCGATGACATGCCATCCTTCCTCGATCACGCGCCCGGTGCTCGCGGCGTTCTGCTCATCGAATGCCTCGGCCGCGTCGGGCGGCAAGCCTGACACCGCAAAGGGAACCGGCTCCGGCGCATGCGTCTTGGTCGAGATCTTCGTGTAGTGGTCAGAGATTATCATTATCCGGCCGCCAGGAAGTGCCTGCAAGCGATTCAAAAGCGGCCCTACGACCTCTCTGTCGATCTGCTCCAGGGCCCACACCTTACGCTCCGGACTCGCCTGGTGGCTTGCCTCGTCGGGGGCCTCAACGTGGACTACGACGAAGTCGGTCCCGCTCAGGGCGTCCAGAGCGGCCTCTGCCTTCGCGCCGAAGTCCGTCTCGAGGTCGCCGGTGGCGCCCGGCACGGTAGGCGCGGCCAGCCCGGCGCACTTCGCGACCCCCCGCACGAGGTCCACCGCAGCAATGACGACGCCCGGCGTCCCGCGGGCAAGAGGAAAGGAAGGCAGTTCGCACCTCCGCCCTTGCCCCCACAGCCAGATCATGTTGGCCGGCTGTTTCCCCTCGTCTCGGCGGCGCTTGTTGATGTCATGCGCGTCTAGCAGTTCGAGGGAGTCGAACATCAGCCGACGGAGCATGTCGTCGCCGTCGCCCTCAGGCAGGTGGGGCTCGATCGGCTGCCCGATGATATCGTGGGGTGGCGTCGTCTTCACCTCGGGCGAGCCCTCTCGCCAGACCATGACGTGCCGATAGCTCACTCCCGGATAGAACCGAAGGCGCTGGCTGGCGAGCTTCTCATTGATCACGTCGATCAGGGCACGGGCATCCGCGGTGGGGATCTCGCCGGCCGAGTAGTCGATCAGGGTCGCTCCGTCGGATGTAACCAGATTGCACCGGAAGGCAACATCTTCTGAGTCGAGGGGCACATCGAGACTGGCCGCCTCCAAGGGAGCGCGCCCCGTATGGTACCGCGCGGGCTCGTAGCCGAGAATCGACAGAGTGGCGATATCGCTGCCGGGGCCCATCTCATGGGGGATGGTCCGCGCAAGGCCACAGATGCCCTCCCGCGCAATGGTGTCGCAGTGAGGGATCCGGGCGGCTTCCAGCGGCGTGCGGCCGCCGAGATCGGGCTGGGGCTCATCCGCGGCCCCGTCCATGATAATGATCACGCGCTTGCGCCCAGAGGGCGCTGAGGGGCTGTGCATCGCCCCAGCAGTATATCAGGGCCGGTGTCGCGGGGTCAAATCCGCGCGGCCGAGCCGCCCCGACATGGAGTGTGGAGTTGCGTGTCAGGTAAGGAATAAGCACTGTGGCGGGCGGCGCTAGCCTCGCGCTTGCCTGCCTCGACTTCCACATCGGAAGCATCCAAAAGGAATGCGGTATCGTTTGGCGAGGATAGGGAAGCGGCATGGGACAGACAGTGCTGGTGGTAGACGACCATTCGCCCACTGTTGAGCTTCTAAGAGACGCCCTCACCCCCCAGGGCTTCGACGTCATTGCTGCTCACAACGGCGCAGAGTGCCTGGCTGCTATAGAGGAGCAGCAGCCAGACCTCGTGATACTCGACGTCTACATGCCCGTACTGAACGGGCTGGACACCCTACGCCTGCTGCGCCAGAGACTTGACGAGCAGCACCTGCCTGTCATCGTCCTGAGCGGGCGAGGCGGCTTCGCGGACGTCAGAAGCGCGTGGAAGCGCGGCGCCGACATCTACCTGACCAAACCGATCAGGGTGGGCGCGGTGGTCGCCGCGGTGAAGTGGTTGCTAGGAGAGTGTGGCCAGATCGGCGAGGCGTCTGAGCAGACCGGGGCGAGCGCCGCCATGAGCGGCGTCGTTGCAAGCGACCTCTGAACTGGTTTGCCTACAGCGTCCTGTGGGCATCCGCAGGGGCCTTCCTCGCGATCTGATCGCCGCCTTCAGGTGATAGAATGCGCGTCAACGGGGAGTGGCTGGCTTGGAAGTTTGGGAAGTCGAGCCGCTGCCTGATTCCGTTGCCGACGGCATCGCCGGGGTGCAGCGAGGGGATCGCTGCTCGGGATCGCGTTGCGCCTCTGCCGCATGTGGCAGCAGCGGGCAGGCCCGTTGACGGAGGCTGATGCATGGGCAAGAAGGTGCTTGTCGTAGATGACCATCCGGCGATGATTGCGCTCATCTCGGAGGCCTTGATGGCAGCGGGGTTCAGTGTGCTGTCGGCCGAGAACGGGAGAGATGGGCTGGCCGTCATTGAGGACGAGCGGCCCGACCTGGTGATCCTGGACATTATGATGCCCGTCATGAGCGGACTTCAGGTGCTGAGGACCCTGCGGAGCAAGCCGGAGACGCTCTACCTCCCCGTCGTCCTTCTCACCGGTCGCGACGGCCATGCTGACATGCTCGACGGCTGGATGGGTGGCGCCGACAGGTATCTGACCAAGCCCTGCAGCATGGAGGAGCTGCTGGCCGTCGTCAAGGAGATGCTCGCGGCTCCCGCGAAGCACTGACAGTCCAGCGACCCCCGGGATCGCCGGTCCGCATGCCGACTACAGGCGCGTGCCGCGCCTCCCGGTCCGATGGCTCTGCGCCGAGGCCGTCCCCAACTCCATCGCCCCCAGACCCTGGCTTGAGAGAACGATACGCCGGCCAGAGGGCCACGTGACTGCTTCAGGCCAATGGACGAGTCTGGGTCTTCACTGCGCAGGGAGGGGGCCGGAAGCAGGCCCGGCCCCAGTGCTCAACTCACCGCGTTAGCGCCCACTCAGCGCGATTCCCGGGGCCGGACCTCAGTACCATAGCACACGCTTCAGATTCCTGCAACTTAGTTTCACTATGCGCAACGACGCGGCGTCCCCCGGCCACGCGATCGGTTGGGCGGCCGTGCTCTCTACCCCTCAAGTCATGCCGGAGGAGATCTCCCACGACTGCCTCGAGGCGGTGGCCGACCTGGTACCCGAGCGGCGGCTGGCGCTCGACTCCCGGCCGAGCATGACCTGCGATGGCGACGGGCCGCTCCTGCCCAGAGACGCATGCAGGCCGCCGCGGGGCGCGAGGCACCACATTGGCTCCTGCCACAGGCCCGAGACTCCGCTCCGCCGGTGGCAGCCGGACATCGATCTCGGTAATATGGAATAGCTTACTCGGGGTCCTCTGCTCTGTCCTCTGTTGGCGCTCCCCAGGCGGCGCTGTGACGCTGCCGGCTGGTTGGTGTAGTGAGGGGCTAGCAATGGGAACGCGAGTTCTCGTGGTAGACGACCATGTAGAGACGGTGAGAGTGATCTCGGACGTGCTCACCCGAGAAGGGTTCTCAGTTGTGTCGGCGAGGAACGGCGAGGAGTGCCTACGCCAGGTGGAGGCCGAGCGCCCGGATCTCATCATCCTCGATGTCATGATGCCGGTCATGGATGGGCTCAGGGCACTGCGAGCGCTCCGTGAGAATCCCGAGACACGGACTCTGCCGGTCATTGTATTGACTGTGCGCGACCAGCAGGGAGACGTGCTCGCCGGCTGGATGGCGGGCGCCGATCTCTACATCAACAAGCCGTGTAGGATCGACGAACTCGTCGCCGCTGTCAGACGGATGACGCTGGCAGGCGCCCACGCCTGACTGCGAGTCTGCCTCTGGCACGGGGTGCCTCGCGGGCCTGCGCCTGCGCGGTCTGCCGCGCGCTTCAGGCCACTGCCACCCGCTCCCCGATCATGCATCCGCGTACGGCCGTGCCTTTTCCGTCATCTGACCAGAGGTCTGAAACCTTCGCTCCCTCCTCTGCGTATACTAGGTTGGAGATCAGCAAGGAGGGTATGGGATGTCGGCGGCAAGCGTTGTAGAGAGAGAAGGTGTGGCACGGGCCGCCGAGCTCATGGCAGAGACTGCCTCGGCCATGGACACCGAGGCTCGGCGGTATGCAGAGCTAGCCACGGACGTGCGGCAGGCGCTGCGACGCGGACGAGTGCAGCGACAGGCAGCATGGGGACGCGCTGCCGAACTCGAAGGGCGAGAACTTGCCTTCGTGAGGTCATAGCCCAGGCTCGAGCAGGGCGCCAATAGTCAGGGCGAGGCAGGAGATGGTACTATCTGCCTCGCCCTTGCCTTGGCCGGACAGCCGTTGTTGTAGGGCGGGCACACCGCTGGCGACTACGTCACACTTCGTTCACACCCGTATGGTACAGGTGTGACAGGTGGACGCGGCAGGGCCCGGCGTCTGGCGCGCCGCGCGATGTGCGGTCTGGACAGGAGGGTGTACATGAGCCGAGGAGTATGGACCCTGGTCGGTGTGCTGGGAGTGGTGGCTGTCGCGTGCTTCGGTGTCATGCGCCTGCTTGGGCCGTCGTCGCAGGCTGACGAAGGGCCAAGGCCAATGGCAGTCGCCCCACGCGAGAATCTGCCAGAAGAGGCGGCCGAGCCAGACAACGCCGACTACATAGAGGTCACCGTGGAGCTGCCGGCGCGAGGCGAGCCGCTGGCCTGGTCTGGTAGAGGACACGGCCCCGGCTGCCCCCAGACTCAGGTGTCGGCGGTGCTCGGCATTGCCATCGGCGATCCCCATGGGGTGGTGGTTTCCAGGGTCATCCCGGATGGCCCCGCGGCAGACGCGGGCATTCTGCCGGGAGATGGAATCGTGAAGTCCGGCGGCGTGGAGGTCACGTGTCCGTCAAAGCTGCTGCCCCACCTCGGGCGTGAGGAAGAGCGGAGGTCGGTCGAGCTCACCGTTCGGCGGCCGGTTGAGACGGGCGAAGCGGCCGAGCCGGCCGAGTCGGCCGAGGCCGCTGACACCGAATCGCCTCCGGAATAGGGCTCTCTGCACGCTCCCCTCGCACGCACGGCCCGAGGACAAGGGAGCCTGGCGGCCTCCTCGTGACTCTGTGCCGGCGACTACCTGCGAGAGTTGTTGGTGAATCAGTCGGCCCGCTCAATGCGGAAGACAGCGGTCCCGCCGCCAGTGTGACGCATCGGGTCGAGGCACTGCACACACGCCTTCCCCTCGGCGTCGGCCAGGCCGAGCAGTGCTGGCTCCACGCCGTGCCCGAGGGCGTTGTAGTAAGGCATGACTGAGGCGAGGGAGTGCATGCAGACGGAATTGGTCTCATCCATGTTCAGCCGATAGCCCTCGTCAAGCACGATTCTGTCCCCTCGCCGGTAGACGGGACACGTCCCCGAGACTTCTTTCACCGTTATCACGAGCCTCATGGCAGGCGCCTCCACTCTCTGCTGTATCGCCGGCGATATCGCTTCTGCGCGACACTCCGGAAGTCCGCTACGCCTCAAAGCCCATCGGCGGCATGGAGCCAGGTGTCCGCGAAGGCGCGCGCACGGCAGGCGGCGGGAGAGTTGGGGAGAAGACGTGGCCGAGGGGTCCTCCGCTGCCTGGTGATGGGAAACTGCTCTGCACGGTGCTGAGGCTTCACACTGGTTGAGCCGCCCAAGTCTGCCACAGCAACGCCGGTCAGTGACCTTCGCTGCACGCACAAATGTCAGCAACTGCAGACAAACTCTGCCCGAAGTAGCAGGGCTGGCGAGGGCTGGGACGAACTGGTCGGCGAGGGGTCCTGAGCTACCGAGCCGGCAGTCCCCCACTCTGACGCGCCCCGGCGAGGGCGAGGAGGGGGCAGATGCGACGCAGAGTGGCGATTGGGCTTGTGGCGGTGTGCTTGGCGGGACTCTGTCTCATCACAGCGTCAAGGTTCCTCCTGCCGGTGGGGGCCGTGGCGCCCAACACTGCGGGAGCCGGTGCTGCACCCCTTGAGCCTCCCGAGGCCCCGCCGGCCCACTACGCCTCGCCGGGCACCCCGGCGGCATCTCGGCCCGCCGGCCTGGGCGAGAGCCAAGGGATGGCCGAAGCAGCCCCATCCTCTCGCGAGACGACCGAACCTGCAGACCAGAGCGGGTCACTCGCTGCAGCCCAGGAAGCAGTGGCGGCCTCGCGGCGCGAAGCCGACGCGTTTCCCGCCTCGGAGATGGGGACCGACTCCATGCTAGCCATGAGCCTGCCGTCGAGCGAGGCCCACGCGGAGATAGCGCTGGACGCCAAGCGGGCGGAGCTGGAGGCCCAGAAGGCCTTCTACGCCTGGTCACGCTGGTTCAACTGGTGGCAGTTGGCCGGAGCGGTGCTCATCGTACTCTTCGCGCTGGGCATAGCTGCGACAGGCGCGTACTTCTCCTATGTACAGCTTAGACGAGGGCCGGAATCCACCACAGAGCTGCGAATCGGCTCTGCCGGGGTCGAAGTATCGACGAAAGTGATAGGCATCGTCGTGCTCATCCTGGCCTACCTGTTCTTCCAGATCGCCGCAAAGCATGCGTTCACCGTCGAAGTGGTGACGCAGCCACTCACGCGGTGAGGAAGGCAAGCGAGTCGCGTGGGAAGATGGCGGGCGAGCGTTCTGTCGCGTGCGCTGCTCCGCCCCTGCATCTGTACCGAGGGCAACCTGAAAGGAGACGAAAGGAATGGAGCGCAAGTGGATCATTGGAATTGTGGTTGCATTAGCAGTGATGGTGTCTGTCTTGTGCTGGGTGGTGAGACCCGAGCATGCCTATGGCACGACAGTTGGGAAGACGACGGGCGGGCTGACCGTGATTCCGCCCCTCCTCAAGGGCACGCTTCAGCCCACAAGCAAGAAGGAGGTGGTGAGGGCCCGCAGGTTCGAGTTGGTGGATTCGAATGGAGGCCTCCACGCGGTGCTCACGCTCTCACAGTACAGCACTCCGGAACTCAGAATGGCGGACAGGGACGGCCGGGTGCGGGCGACGCTCAGGGTCCGTGGGGACAACGTTCCGGTGCTCGCCATGGCAGACGAGGCCGGCCAGGAGCGGGCCTTGCTGTTTCTGCATGGGAACGGCAGCCCGGAGCTGTGTCTGCGCGACCAGAAGGAAACACCGCGAATCATCGCCGTTGTCGAGCCAAATGGGGTCGCGCGTCTTCTCCTAACTGACGCAGACTTCACCGCAAAGTGGCAACAGACCGCGCCGTGAGCTTCTGGCAGTCAGGACGGGGCAAGGAGACCGAGGAGAGAGTAGCCCTATCTGCATTGTGGCCAGGAGGTTGTAGGTTCGCGATCGGCTGTCTCAGCAATCGGACGAGAAAGCGACGCGCCGCGTGCGGCGGGCGGCCGCCTAGGGGTGTGAGAGAGAAGTCGACCTCGGAGAGTCGCTGCTGAGGTTCGTGTCCCGCTGGTCGGGGCGGCCGGATTCGAACCGGCGACCTCCTGCGCCCAAGGCAGGCGCGCTGACCAAGCTGCGCTACGCCCCGACCTGCTGTGGAGCGCGCCTGTAGGCCTGTCGCTGTCTGAGGCATCATCGGTGCGTCCCGTCGCCTTCACCGCGCGCCTCGCGGCACGTCGCGGTGCCCGTCGCTAGTTCATCGCTGGGCGACCGTCAGGACCCACGATCATGTGCTGAACCCTCGCTCCTGTGGCGAGGAACGGCCACGTGGAGCGCCGGACGGCTGCCGTCTCCCGCAGGCGCCACCGCCCGGCCCGCAGTCCCTTGACATCTTCGAGGTCTACCAGGAGCATTCCGAACTGGATGCTTGGCCCGGGGGACGCTACCTCGATGAGCTCGCCAGTCAGTATCTCCATCCCCGGACTCAGGAACACCTGACTCGAGTCAGGCCGCTCCTCCGAGGCCGCTGGTCGCCAGCATGAGCCGGGACAGAGCAGCTCCCTCTCCCAGCAACGCTCGCTGGTGGGCGTGAGACTGAGGAATGGATCGCTAAGGTCAGGAACCCAACTTGCGAATGTTAGCCTCACTTGGACGAGGTGGCCGTGTACGGCGACGTCCCGGCGTCGGAACTCCTTTCCCACCTGCACATGCTGGCCGCGTCGGTGTATGACGATTGCCACAGTGGGGACAGATGGCGTGAGCAGACACAGCATGCGGTACTCGATGCAGTCCTGGAGGGGCGAGCCCCTGCGCTGGAGCCGAGTCTGCCAAATGCAGTCCGATACGGCAACAGGCTGATTGCTCATGGTGTGCGGTGGCAGGTCAGACACGAATCCGAGGAAGATCATGGCTCTGGCGCCCCTCTATCGCTGGCCACCCCATCCTACCCAGATCACCCGAGCGGGGCAAGGGACGGCGAGCCGCATCCCTGCCGCGCGCAGCCGCTGTGAGACGATGAATTCAGCGTCGGCATTCATCCCAGCCGAGGCAGGCAGCAATTCCGCGCTTAGCATGGGAAGTGGGGACAGCTCAAGTGGCCCAGCTGCCTCTCCCCTGCGGGGGACCTGCTCGCCCTCTCGCGACATCAGTTGCGGGAGTGATCTTGCCTCGCTCGGAGGCTGTGCACTATGGGCCCGAGTGCGCCCAAGGCAGGCGCGCTGACCAAGCTGCGCTACGCCCCGACCATCGCGAGTATAGCCCGGGCCCTCAGAGGCGTCAACCGTTCTCCTTCGCCAGCCGCTCCCGAAGCAGCGGCCAGCTCGCGGAAGGCGCGGCCGCGGTGGCTGATGGCGTGCTTCTCGCTCGGCGTGAGCTGCGCCATGGTCCGCGTCTCGCCCTCGGGCAGGAAGATCGGGTCATAGCCGAAGCCGCTGGTGCCCCGCGGCTCGCGGGCGGTGTGCCCTTCACAGGTCCCCTCTGCCAGCAGGGCTGTGCCGTCGGGGTCCGCGTAGGCGGCGGCGCAGCGAAAGCGGGCGGCCCGCTCGTGGCCCGGGACATCTCGCAGGAGCTTCAGCACCTTCTGGTAGCGATCCTGATCGCTCGCACCCTCTCCCGCGTAGCGAGCCGACAGGATGCCCGGCTCCCCATCGAGAGCATCGACCTCGAGGCCGGAGTCGTCGGCGACGGCTGGCAGGCCGGTTGCGGCGGCCGCGCCCTCGGCCTTCAGCATCGCGTTCTCGGCGAATGTCTGGCCGATTTCCGGAGGGGGCGCCACGTCGGGGAAGTCGGCCAAGCTGACGGCGTCGAGCTCCAACCCTTCGTCGCGGAGGATGCGCTCGATCTCGGCGGCCTTGGCCCTGTTGTGGCTGGCGACGACGAGGCGGATGCGCTGCCTCACAGGCCGGCCTCTTCGAACGCGCGCTGTTGGGCTGCGGAAAGTTGCTTGAGTCCCTGACCTGCCACATCCAGCATCTCGTTGAGGCGGTTCCGGTCGAACGGCAGGCCTTCCGCGGTGCCCTGCACCTCCACGAACTTGCCGCCCCCGGTCATGACGACGTTCATGTCCACCGCCGCCATGCTGTCCTCGGCGTAGTTCAGATCGAGCACGACCTCGCCGGAGACAACTCCGACGCTGACGGCCGCTACTGAATCGAAGGTCGGGATCTTGGCGAAGACCCCCTGCCCCCTCAGCTTGTGCAGCGCCTCGACCAGGGCGACGTAAGCGCCCGTCACAGAGGCCGTTCGCGTTCCGCCGTCAGCCTGGATCACATCGCAGTCCAGCGTTACGGCGCGTTCGCCCAGAGCGTCGAGGTCCACCACAGCGCGCAGCGAGCGGCCGATGAGGCGCTGGATCTCGGCCGTCCTCCCGCTTGTCTGGGTGCGGCCGCGGGGGGTCCGTTCGGCCCCGGCGCGAGGGAGCATACTGTACTCCGCCGTCACCCATCCCCGCTGGGAGCCGGCGAGGAACCGCGGGACATCGCCGAGCACCGAGGCCGTGCAGATGACGACCGTGTCGCCAATCTCGACGAGGCATGAGCCCTCGGCGTACTTGCTGTAGCCTGTGCTCATGGAGACCGGGCGGAGCTCGTCGTTCGCGCGACCGTCTGCCCTAGGCATTGCTCTCCTTTCGAGACGAGAGAATCCAGAAGCGCTACGTCGTCTTCGCAGCCGGGCTCAGCCTCAGCCGCGCGTACGGGGGAAGGGGGCCGCCTATGAGTGGGCGGGCATAGTCGATGAAGGCCGAAGTGACGTCGTTGCCCTCGGCGGTGATGAACTCGTCGGGCACGGGCCGCTCGGCGTTGGCCACCGCGTCCAGAGACGCGAGCCCGGTGTCGCAGCGGTAGGGATCTTGGCTCACGCGCTCCAGCGTGATCATCTTGTCGGTGACGCCCTCGCATGCGCGCCGGACGGCGGCCTTGCCGACCATCTTCGCCTCCGCCACATCCACCTCCGACTGCGCGAGCCCGAAGCTCCTCTGGATCGTGCCAGCCTTGTCGAAGCGCGCCTTGATGCCCAGCTCCTCGGCGATCAGATTCACGAGGTAGTCGCCGACGCCGCCGAGCTGCTTGTGGCCGAAGGCGTCCGTGCCAATGGCGTGTTTGAACGAGACGAGCGGCTCGCCGCTCTCGTCCCGCAGGCCCTCGCAGACGGCGAGCACGCATCCGTGGCCCTTCGCCACCTCGCGCTTCGCGTCGGCGAGGAAGCGCTCCGCGTCGAACGCGCGCTCGGGTAGGCAGATGAGGTGCGGCGGATCGCCCGCCTGATCGCGCGCCAAGGCAGTGGCGGCGGTGATCCAGCCCGCGTTGCGCCCCATCGTCTCGACGATCTTGACCGTGTCGACTGTGTGCATCGCTGCCGTGTCCCTGCCGGCGTCCCGCGTGGCGAGCGCGTTGAAGCGAGCCACGCTCCCGTATCCCGGGCAGTGGTCGGTGTAGGCGAGGTCGTTGTCGACGGTCTTGGGGATGCCGATCACCCGCATCTCCCAGCCGGCTTCCTCCGCGAGGCGGCCGACCTGATGGCTGGTGTCGGCCGAGTCGTTGCCGCCTATGTAGAACCAGTAGCGGATGTTGTGGGCCTTGAATATCTCGAGGAGCCGTGCGAAATCCTCACTCGCGAGCTTCTTCCGACATGAGCCAAGGGCGGCGGACGGCGTAGTCGGCAGGAGCCGGATCATGTCGTCGCTCTCCGCGCGCAGATCGGCGATGTTCTCTTCCAGGATACCTTCGACGCCGTTGATGGCGCCGTATATCTCCTTGATCTCCGAGTGCCGCTTGGCCTCTTCGATGACGCCGGCCAAGCTTGCATTGATCACGGCGGTGGGTCCGCCCGACTGACCTACGATTGCGTTGCCGTCAAGCGCCATGGCGGCCATCCTCCAGGGCAGAACGCTTACCGGGTCAGCCACCTCGTCAGAGCATCGAAGCTCTGATTGCGGCTCGCCATCAGTCTGTCGAGGGCACCATCCGGCTCCCTGCCCTCGCGCACGACCGCATTGACGGCCAGGGCGAAGGAGAGTGGGTCGTCGTCTCCCGGGAAAAGCACACTGCGGCCGATCAGGCCCCCCCGCACATTCGTGCGCGCCCGAACGGCGTCTGAGAACTGGTTGAGCATCGGCGTGGGATCTTCGCCCGCCCCGCCAGCAACCACGAGGAGCGGCAGGCTGGTGCTTCGGGCGACTCGCTCGAAGCCGTCAATGTAGGGCACTTCGAGCCAGAGGCCGCGAGATGAATCTCCCAGCGCCGAGGCCACACCGATCACCTTGACGATGTCCTGGACGGTTCGGCGCAGACGCAGGCGACCCTCGACCTTGGTCACAGGCACCGGCTCGACAAAGATCGGCAGCCCACGCTCGTTGCATCCTCGGATGGCCCGCGCGCAGTACTCGAGAGTGCGATTCGTGAGTTCTGGCTCTTCCGGACAGATCCGGACGACGACCTTGCCGCCGTCGAGGCCCAGATCGTCCAGCGACTCCGCCGTGAAGCAAGTGAGCCTGTCGTCTGTCTCCCAGGCCGAGCCCGCAAGGCCGGACCGGTTCATCGAGCCGAGGAGAACGCGCTGATCGAGGAAGCTCGGGCCCCCGGCCTCTCTGACGAGGGCGTTGATGATGAGCAGATCCTCGATGATGTCTGTTGTGGCGATGACGCCGTCGATGCCCGGGGTAGAGATGATCCGCAGCACGCGGCCAAGGTACTGGTGCCGGTCGCCCATGGCGATCGGGTTCTCGCCGACCGCGGTCAGCATGCGGGCGGGGTGGTCGGCGGCGAGCATGACGAGCCGTCCCTGCGGGGCGAGATCGGGCCGCCGCTGCCTGCGGGCGGCCTCCTGGAGGATGAGCTGGGGCCGGCGAACGCGCACCTCGGTGACGCGGTCGAAGATCGCCATGGGCAGGAACGCGGAGAGATCGAAGACATAGTCCTCCAGCGTGTACGAGATCATTGCGAAGACACCTCCGGATTCACGAGATGTGAGGGCGCTCCCCTGTGAGACCGGCGGAGAGGGCCCTGCCCCCGTCCAGGAGCGCCGCCAGCGCCTTTCCTTACTATTGAACTTGCAGCACAGACTCCGGCCATCGCGGCCCTACCTCACGTCAGCGACATGCGGACTCCACCGACAAGGGAACGCCAAGAAGACGAAATGCTCCACCCACCCTTCGCCCAGCAGAATGCTCTTCGGCGTCCGGGGGCTGAACCCCTGTTCGCGCCGGAGACATGGTAGAACGGCTAGTCGGCCAAGATCAGCTCTGCCAGGCGGCGCCTGGCTTGCTCATAGACCGCATTCCGGTTGGGCCAGGAGGGGGAGTCCCCCGCCTCCCACATGGTGGCTGGAAGCAGGCCCTTCACCAAGGAGCGCACCTCGTCGCTTCGACCGGCCGCCTCGGCCAGGGCTATGTACTCCCGGTCCTGCACGCCGCGGCGGTACATTTTCATGCGAATGCTGCTCATAGGGCCGGGGTAGCCTCGATCCTGCTCGGGGAAGACCTTATCCTCGCCCGGATAGAAGAGGGTGCCGTCGCCGTTGCCGGTGGTGAACGGAGTGCCGCTGGTGAAGATGACCGGGTTCATGAAGATGTTCTTCGGGCGGTCGTTGGGCTTCTCATTGGAGTTGGGGTACCAGTGGGTGCTCTCCCAGGTGAACCATCGCGGGATGTCGTGCTGGTAGGCAATCCACGGCTTGAGACGGAACGCGATTCCATATTCGTCGAGGACATCTGCTGCTGTGCGGGGCCGGTAGGCGGCATAGATCCACACGCGCTCGCCACGATCGAGCGCGGCCTGCCGCGGCCCCTGCTTCAGGTAGGCGGTGGGCGAGCACCAGATGTCCACTGCGCCGACGAGTTCGTCCATTGGCCACTTGGACAGGAAGACCGGAAGCCGGCCGCCCGGCCCCGGGTTGTCGTGGATCCACCGGGCGCGCTCGACGACCCAGCCGAATCGATCTTTCCCCGGCTCGTCGGTCAGGTAGAGGAAGTACTCCACATCGGGCGCGTTGTCCTCAAACCAGGTCACCCAACGGTCTGACTCCCTGCGATAGCCCTCTTCACTGTCGGGAAAACGAACGCCGTAGGTGTTCACGGAGTACAGTGTATTGCCGACGCCTTCGCCTGGGCCTTCGTACCCCACGGCTGGCGAGAATGCGTCGCCAGTCAGTGTGCCTTCGAGGGCCTCGAGTTCCCGCCACGTCCCAGCCCCAATCAGCTCGATCCGGTGGCGATGGGCCATCCGATGGTAATGCCGGATCATCTCCCAGAGTTCGGGCCCCCGCCCAAGTCCGTGCCGGGCAGCGATGTTCTCTCCACTGTAGAAGACCATGGAGTGGTAGTGGTTGCTATCGGGCAGCGCGAAGTCGAGCACCTCGAGCTCAAGGAGAAGCTCACCAGCGGTCTCATCGCCTACGGTGACGGTCGCAGTGGCGGTGTAGGTGCCCGGGGGTGCGCCTTCTCGAGGGACGTAGACATCGCCCCAGACCCCCTGGTTGCTGTTGGCGGCGATGTCCAGCGGCGCTCCGCCGAGGCCGGGCTTGGCGGAGAAGGGAATGAGGGCATCGGGAATCCACCCGGTGAGCTTGGGGTTTGCGGCCGCGCTCCAGTTGAACCCGCCGCCTCGGGGATCGTTGTAAGAGGGCGTCTCGACGTGGAGGTAATGCTCCGTGAACAACTCCACGCCCAGGCCGCGGTAGTCGTTTGGAGGGGGCAGCGGATGGCTGCCGCGGATCCGAGCGTCGCCGCTGACGAAGTCGGAGATGCCAACGTTGACCTCCTCGGCGCCGCCTGCCCCGCCCTCGAGGATGATCTGGAAAGCGACAATCTCATTGCGGGCGGCGAAGAGCGTGATCTTCTCGCCGTCCCAAACGGAGTTGTTCTCGCCGGATTTCAGCGGGTTGTCCAGGTCTTCGCGGAAGACCTTCTCCCCATCGTCGACAGCCCAGATGTGCCGCAGTCCAGAACCGGCGGCCGCTTGCACGGCGAAGACGAGACTGAAGGCCAGAGCTGCAAACGACATCAACCGCACAGATTCCATCGGACACATTCCCCCTTGATCTCCCAAAGTCAGGGGATCGCCCGCCCCGGATCTGGGACGGACGATAGAGCGGTTTCCAGTGGCAGGCGGCAGTTCCCCTGCCGCGCTTGGCTACCGCGTCGCCTCAGAGCCGCGCCCAAGCATGCGCGAGCGTTCGTTTGGCGTTGGCTATGACCAGCTCTGGCGGCTCTCCCTCGGCGGGCCTGACCTCGAAGCTCACCACTGGCATAGTGGTCGGGGTGTTGCGCTTGAAGTAACCGGCGTAGACGAGGGCTTCGAGGAAGCGCCTCACTTCCTCTGTCCCCACCGCGCCGCCGGGCACGCCGAATCGGGGGTGCCTGTCCCCGTAGGCCGCGTGGGCCGTGTCGGCGATAACGCAGTTCCCGATATGGACGTGTATCAGGTGATCGACTGCGGCCAGGGCGGTCTCGTCGATGCGTTCGTTGAGCTGCGGCAAGTGGCTCAGGTCGATGGTGAGCCCGAAGTTGCTGCACTCCCCCCACACCTTCTCGGCGATCTCGGCCGCCTCTCTGGTGGGGCCGACGAGCTGGCGCTTGTCGATATCCTGGTCGAAGTTCTCCAATGAGATCGAGAGCATGCGCTCCTGGGCCTGCTCCTGCGCGTAGCCGCACAGCTCCTTAAGGGATTCCACCAGGATGTCAGTGGCCTTCGGCCGATCCGCCTCGCCGGGATCGGCCCCGCTCGGCACGGCCATCAGCGCGGCGCCGAGTTCGTAAGCTTGGTCTATCAGCTGCTTGCCCTCGGCAACTGCCGCCTTACGCTTGTCGGCGTCCAGGTCGCACAGGTTCAGGTTCTGCTGCAAGAAGGCCGGCTGGGCGGCGAAGATCACCTCCAGACCGGACGTCGCCAGCAAATCGGCGGCCTGGGAGCGCACCTTCGGGTCCTTGATCCAGCCCACCTCGACCGCGGAGAAGAAGGTGTCGGTCGCGATCTGCGAGAGCGTCTCCAGTATGGGGCCCTCTCCTCCGAGGCAGTCAGGGAAAGCCATCGCGTGGACTATTCCGACGTGGCAATACGCTTCCAGTGGCTCCTGCATCTCTTCCTCACTTCATCTCTGGGCCAGAACCCAGGAGTGCTGTGGATCATCGCAGGGGTGCATGATCCGATGCTCCCCGGCGAGAATCCAGAGGTAGTACAGCTCGTAGCCAGGCGCGGCGCCCACGGGATGATAGCCCTCGGCGATGGTGACCACATCGCCGTCGCAGACCGCGTACGTGTCGTCCGATCCGTCGCCATACACCCTCTGAACTCCGAATCCCTGAGCGGGGCTGACGCGGAAGTAATACACCTCCTCCAACTCAGACTCCTCGGGGGGATTGTGAATGTCGTGCTTATGCGGGGGATAGCTCGACCAGCGACCTGGGCGGTTATAGGTCTCGCCGACGATCAAGCGCTGTGCTTCCACGGTACACGGCGCCGCAATATCGTGCACGCTTCGCTGAAAGGTGTCTTGCCCCACCTCGCGCACACGGACACTGTCCGGCGAGATCAGAATCGGCTCGCGCTCTCCATCTGCCTGGGCGCAGCAAACGGCAACCGTTACCTGTCCGCGGCCGACCACACGGCAGGTGGCGCTGGGCGGACAATAGGCCGCCGTCGCCTTCCCGCCAAACACGTCATCGCGGTCGCCAACGTTGGCCCACCCCCGGCCGTTCGCCTCGATGTCACACCGTCCGCCCAGGATCACGAGGACCGATTCGACTCCTTCGAAGGTGTGCTCCCAGCGCTGGCCATCCCCAAGCGCGAGCAGCCCGAACTCGATGTAGTTCAGGTCTGGCTGCTCGGGTCCGACGATGCGAGTATAGCCGCTCTGTACAGACTTGCCCCGGATCAGGCCCATGGCCGCCTTATCTGTGGAAGACTCGAGTATCTTACAGGTGGCAGAAGGGGGTGTCAACGGAAGGCCGCTGGACCCGCGCGCAGGGCGGCGCGCCCAGCGTGGCAGCCGAACCCTGCATCGAAAGCGCGCGGCTGCTATAATCGGCGGAGTATGACCGAGTCGCACGAACCGATCAAGGCCGCTCGCGGCGAGCAGCGGTCGGGTGCTAGGGCCACACTTCCGGACATCCGGCGCATCCTCGTGTTCGCCTGCAATCTGCTGGGCGACAGCATCTGTCGGCTTCCGGCCATCGAGGCGGCGAAGAATACGTACCGCGGCAGTCATCTTACCGCAGTTGCCGATCCGGTATACCGCGAGGTTTTCGAAGGACAGCCCTTCATAGATGAGGTGTGGCCCTTGAGCCGCCGCGGGAGCCGCCTGCGCCAGGCGCGGGAGTGGCTGAGTCTGATGCGGCGAGCGCGGCGGGCACGGCCGGACCTCGTGCTGGACCTCTACGGCAGCAAGCGCACGGCCTTCGCGTCGCGAGTGAGCGGAGCGCGGTATCGAACTGGGCTCCAGCGCGATGGACTCTCTGGCTGGTACAACCTGGCCGATCGTGTCCACGCCGACGCCCGCCACCGCGGGCACATCATCGAGAGGATCAACGCGGCTGTGGCGCCGGCCGGCATCGCGGCGCCGTTCGCCTACCGTCGCCTTTCCATCTGCGACGATGAGCAAGCCGCAGCACGTGACCTCTTGCAGGCCCACGGGGCCGGCAGCAGAGCACCGACCGTGCTGCTCAACCCATCAGCCCGTGTGCCCGCGAAGCGATGGCCCGCCGAGCAGTTTGCGCGCCTCGCGGAGACCCTGAGTGGGCACCATGGTGCCCACTGCCATGTCATCACGGCGCCGGGCGCGCAGGTGTTGGGGGAGCGCGTCGCGTCGGACTCGCACGGCGCCGCCACAGCGTTGCCCGAGATGAGCATAAAGGAACTTGCCGCGGTGATGGAGCGCGCCGACGTGCTCGTCACCGGCGACACCGGTGTTCTCCATGTGGGCTCAGCAATGGGAACCCCCTCCGTCGTCCTGGCGGGGCCGACCGATCCCCGCCTGTTCGCGCATCCGAATTGCCGTCAGGTCGTCCTGTTCCATCGCGAGGCCTGTGAGCGCTGGGATAGAGGCGAGCAGTGCAGTGCGTATAACACGTGCCCAGACCGGCGATGCATCGAGGCCATCTCAGTCGACGAAGCGGCTGCTGCCGTGCAGAGGGTGCTGCGCGAATAGCGACTCAGGCTTCGTCGGCCGGCGGAGTTCCGAGCAGATCATCCTCGATGGCTCGCGCCAGGGCCCCAGTTCTTCTCCCAAGATAGGCCTCGATGATCGCCGCGGCTTCGTTCCGGCTGAGCGGCCCCGACCACCGGGCGAGTTGGCGCATCTGATGGCGCAGCCGCTTTCGGGTCACCCGTTTGATGGGATGGATCTGGTCGAGATCGGTCAGCCAATACTCCAGCCCGGCCGGCGAACTCCTCGTGACGATATTCGTGACCAGATCTCTCATGTAGATACCGCAGTCGTGCCAGTACCGGAGGTGGCGGGCGAACTCGCACAGCATCTCCCGGCGCTCTGCCTCGCCCGCTACATGGCGCAGCCGCATGTGGTACGGCACGGCCTCGGGCAGCCACTCTGTTGCGAGATACTCGGTCGCTCCAGCTTCGCCGACGGCGATGGCGGTGCCCACTGGTGCGGGCGTCAGTGTTCCCATCGGAGGGAGAACGTGTGCCGCCCGCCAGGCGCGATCGACGCGAGAGCAGCGCAGCACGCGCTCGAGGTCGTGCAGGGCGTGTTGTCTGGGGAAGTCCTTGAAGAAGAACCGCTGTTCCTCATCCGCCGGCCGTATCACCGTGCATCGGAAGTTGACCTCCTCTATCTCACCATCGGCGGCCTCGCCCAATCGAAGGGCGAGGAGTCGGCGCACCAGCTCCGGCCGGTAACCGGCCGCGGCCCTCACACTGCACCCGGGATACACGGCGCGCAAGGCGGGCGCGCCCAGACCGAGATAGAACCTGATACTCAGGCGCACGTGGGCACGAAGCCGATGAAGCGTTGACGGCGGGCCCGGAGTGCTCCGCATTGAGGATTCGCTCTTCATCGCCCGCGAACTGCCCTGCTGCCGTGTCCCGGCCAGGGCTTGAGGATGAGGACTTCGGCGTCGACCTCAGGGACGAAGGCCGGCTGTGCCCGGCCTTCGTCAAGGAGACGCCGCACGACCGGCTCGACTTCGGTCTTGGTCCAGCCGAACACCCAGCCGATGTCTGCCGGCGTCGCCATGGTCACATTCTTCAGGAACTGCCGGGCGATCTCGTAGCGCGCCTCTTCGACGGAGAGGCGTCCAGCGGCCGCCATTGCACGAGGCGGGACCCAACGGTCCACCAAGTCCCAGCGATGGTGGCTCCAACCGGCGGTGTCGCCACCGGCCGCCGTGATGAAGAAGCGAGTCTGCAGGTCCACGAGAATGCTCTTGACGCGGCGAGTGTTCTCCTTGCTGCGCGGGCCGAAGGCAAGTCGGACCTCGCGTGTCATCATCGGCCCGCGATCGGCGAGCAGGTCGAGGATCTGCTTCTCCGCGCGATCCAGAAGCCCATCCCGATACAGGCGCCAATAGGGCCGCGGATCGGCATAGGCGCGGTAGAAGTGCGGGAACCACTCCCACGAGATGAACGTCCCCCTTCTGCGCAGGACCTTCGCGTAGTAGCAGGCCTTCCGCTCAGGGAGGGTCTGTTTCCAGTCCCACCATATCCAGTCTCTCCGCGCTGCCCTGTGCACTGAAGGCAGATCCGTGCCCCTCATTGGCATCAGCAGCACAAACCCGAGCTCCTTGATGAAGCGCAGCGCGTCGTCCTCATTGGATATCCGCCGCCCGGGGGCCGTGCGCCAGCGATGGGCGCGTAGGTGCTCCACCTCCTCAAGGGACAGTCTGCGTAGCTTGGCCGACACGGCTTCCGGATTCCGTCGCGTATCGCCGCGCTCCTTCCCGGCACGAATCGGCCCCATTTGACCTTGCCTCGTTCGTCTCGCTATAATCACGCGGATCCCATCTCACAGGTGGCCCCATGCTCGACATCCGACTCATTCGCGACAACCCGGAACTCGTCCGCGAGGCGATCAGGCGACGCGGCCAGGACGACGCGCCGCTCGACGCACTGCTGCGGGCCGACGAACGGCGGCGAGCCCTCTTGATCCAGGTCGAAGCCCTCAGGGCCGATCGCAACCGCGTGAGCGAGGAGATCGGGAAGCTCAAGCAGGCGGGCGGCGACGCCTCCGAGATGGTCGCCCAGATGCGCACGGTCGGCGACCGCATCAAGGAGCTGGAGGCCGATCTGCGGGAGGTGGAGGCCGAGCAGGAACGGCTCGCGCTGGAGATACCGAACCTCCCCGATGAGTCGGTGCCCGCGGGGACGACTGAAGACGAGAATGTGATCGTCCGGGAATGGGGTGAGCCGCGGGAGTTCGACTTCGAACCGAAGCCCCACTGGGAGATCGCGGTCGACCTCGATATTGTCGACTTCGAGCGGGCGACGAACATCTCCGGCGCCAACTTCGAGGTCTTCAAGGGCGATGGTGCGCGGCTGCGCCGCGCCCTCATCAACTTCATGCTCGACCTGCATACGAGGGAGCACGGTTACGCAGAGGTCTCGCCGCCTTTGATCGCCCGCCGCGACTCGCTCGTCGCCTCCGGCCACCTGCCCAAGTTCGAGGAGGATCAGTTCCATGTCCGAGAGAACGACATGTTCCTGATCCCCACCTCGGAGGCGCCGCTCGTCAGCAGCCACCGCGACGAGATCCTCGATGCCGAGGCTCTTCCGCTCAGATACGTTGCGTATACTCCCTGCTTCCGCTACGAGAAGTTCGGCGCGGGCAAGGAGTCACGCGGCCTCATCCGCCAGTTCCAGTTCGACAAGGTCGAGATGTTCGAGTTCGTCTTGCCGGAGAACTCAAGCGACGCGCTGGAAGCGCTTGTGGGACGTGCCGAGAAGGTCTACCAGCTGCTGGGCATTCCCTACCAGCTTGAACTGCACTGTGCCGGCGACATGGCGCCACAGGCGGCAAAGGCCTATGATCCCCTGGCCTGGTTCCCCGGCACGGGCAAGTGGCTGGAGCTGAGCTCCTGCTCCAACTGCACAGACTGGCAGGCGCGCCGCGCCAACGTCCGCTTCCGGCGGGAGCGGGGAGCGCGGCCCGAGTTCGTCCACACCCTCAACGGCTCCGGCCTGGCCGTGGGCCGCACCTTCGCCGCTATCCTTGAGAATTGCCAGCAGGAGGACGGCTCGGTTGCGGTGCCGGAGGCATTGAGGACGTACATGGGCGGCGTGGAACGGATCGGCCGGAGTGCCTAGGCCTACACCACAAACTCCTCCCCCGGCGCGAGCACGCGGAACGCGTCAGGGTTGTAAAGCCGCTCCCTCACGTCCTCCGGGTCGCAGTTGTAGGCGTCGTGCTCGGGAGCGTCGTAGGTGCCCCAGTGATAGGGGATGATGTGGGGTGGATCGAGGATGTTGGCGAGGCGGGCCCCTCCCTCCACCCCGAGATGGTACTCGTTGCGGCCTACGTCGAGCAGAAGGACATCGATCCCCTGCATCTGCACGTGATCGTCCATGAGGCGAGTGTCGCCGGGACACCAGATGCGGCCGTCGGGGCCGTCGAGCAGATAGCCACAGCAATCCCCAGGCTTCCACGGCTCGCCGAACTGCTCCGGATCGCGGAGCTGCCAGGGGTGGTCCGCAGGCGTCGGCGTGATCGAGACCTTCCCAACTTCGATGGCTTCGCCGGCGGAGGCGGTGTAAATCCGTTCCGCCGCGAGCCCCATCTCCGCCAAGTCCTTCGCCACGGGCGGCGGCCCGACGAAGAGCGCATCGGTGCCGAAGAGCGCCTTGGCCGTGGCGCGGGCGAAGTGGTCGTCATCGGCGTGGGTGTAGAGCACCACGTCCAGCCGCGGGACCTCAGCGGCCTCCAGGGGCAGAGCGACCAGGAGCCGCATGCCAGTCTCGCTGGTCTGCGGGGCACTGGGGTCAAGGGAAATGACCGGGTCGATCATCGCCAGTGTGCCGCGGGCATTGATAAGAAAGCCAGCGTTCGTCAGCCACCAGAGGGAGGTCCCCTTGGATGGCTTGAAGGCGTCCTGCCCGATGGGCTGGCTCGGGGATGCGCTCACTTGTCCCGGTCGGCGCGCCATTGCTCCCTCCTGGATTCCCGCCGGCGGAGCCTGGGAATCCTAGAAGTGTCCGCTCTTGTTTACCTCTTGTGAGCCCGAGTTCCAAGACCCCGCCCGCGCAGTGGGCGGAGTAGCCAACTCAGTCTGCGGTCGCGGCCCAGCAGGAGGGGCGAGAGCCGTGGGGGAAGAAGCACTGGGGCGGCACGGGGGGCCACCGTTAGGCGGGACGACCAGGAGGCGCGGCGATGGCCAAGGCGCGAGTAACCATCACCCTGAAGAAGACGATCATGGACGCGCAGGGGCAGACGGTGGAGAAGGCCCTGCACAATCTCGGCTACGAAGGCGTTGGCAACCTGCGGATCGGCAAGTACATCGAGATGGAGCTGAACGGCGCGCCGGCCACCGAACTTCCGGCTCAAGTCGACGAGATGTGCCGTAGGCTCCTCGCGAATCCGATCATCGAAGACTTCCATGTCGAGATCGAGGAGTAGGCGATGGCGACCGCGACGAAGATGCGCTTCGGCATCGTCATCTTCCCCGGGTCGAACTGCGAGACCGACACCTGGCACGCCCTTAATGACCAGATGGGGGCGCCTGTCGACTACATCTGGCACGGGGAGACGGACCTCTCGGGCTACGATTGCGTGATCCTGCCCGGCGGGTTCAGCTACGGGGACTACCTTCGCACTGGGGCAGTGGCGCGGTTCTCGCCAGTCATGGGTGCGGTGATGGAGTTCGCCGACAAAGGGGGACTGGTGCTGGGGATCTGCAACGGCTTCCAGATCATGCTGGAGGCAGGCATGCTGCCAGGCGCGATGATGCGCAATGTGTGCCAGACCCTCGTGTGCAAGTACGTGCACCTGAGAGTGGAGACCACCGATGGGCCCTACACGCGAGCGATGAGCAAGGGGCAGGTGCTGCGCATCCCGATCGCACACGGGGAGGGGAACTACTACGCAGATGAGGCGGCTCTGGCGGACCTGAAGCGAAACGACCAGATCGTGTTCCGCTTCAGCACAGCCGAAGGGGAGATCACACCGGAGGCAAACCCCAACGGGTCTCTGGAGAACATTGCCGGCATCTGCAATCGAGAGCGCAATGTCCTCGGCCTGATGCCACACCCGGAGAGATGCAGCGACCCGATCCTCGGCTCGGCCGACGGGCGGCTGGTGTGGGAGAGCTTGCTGCAGGCTGTGTGACCCGACGCATCCTGACGTAACACGCGGACCAGACGGGAGAGCGGAATGGCGATCGAAGCGCGCATGTGGCGCGAGCTGGGCTTGAGCGACGATGAGTACCAGCGGGTACTGGACGCGATCGGCCGGGAGCCGACGCCCACCGAGCTGGCGATGTTCTCGGTGGAGTGGTCGGAGCACTGCGGGTATCCGCGAAGCCGACCGCTTCTCGCGCTCTTCCCCAAAGAGGGGAAGTACGCTGCCAGCACTGATGCAAGCGCGGACGCCGGTGGCGTCGAGGTCAGGCCGGGGCTTACGGTTCTCTTCAAGATGGAGAGCCACAACCATCCGAGCCAGGTCGAGCCGTTTCAGGGCGCAGCTACCGGGGTTGGAGGGATCATCCGAGACATCTTCACGATGGGCGCGCGGCCGATCGCAGTGCTGGACCCGCTTCGGTTCGGGGAGCTTGACGAGCCGCTGGCGCGCTACCTCTTCCGGGGGGTCGTCAACGGCATCGCCTTCTACGGGAACTGCCTCGGCGTGCCGACCATCGGCGGGGAGCTGCGATTCGAGGAGCCGTACAAGGGCAACTGCCTCGTGAACGTGATGGCGGTTGGGGTGGTGGAGACGGACAAGATCGCAAGGAGCCGCGCGGTAGGGGAGGGCAACCCGGTCATTGTCGTCGGGAATTCGACGGGCCGCGACGGTATCGGCGGCGCGAGCATCCTCGCCAGCCACGAGTTCGGCGAGGACGAGGAGAAGCGGCCGACCGTTCAGATCGGAGACCCCTTCACCGAGAAGTGCCTCATCGAGGCCTGCCTCGAGGCCCTCGCGTCGGGCGCGGTGGTGGGGCTCAAAGATATGGGAGCGGCTGGACTGACCTGCACCACCTGTGAGATGTCCGCAGCCGGCGGACACGGCATGGATGTGGACCTCCAGAAAGTGCCTCGGCGCGAGCCCGGCATGGAGCCCTGGGAGATCATGATGTCGGAATCCCAGGAGCGCATGCTCCTGGTCGCGGAGAAGGGGCGCGAGGAAGCGGTCTTGGGCATCTTCCGCAAGTGGGGACTGAACGCCGTCATCGTCGGGAAGGTGACTGGCGACGGCATTCTCCGCGTCCGAGATAACGGACAGGTCGTCGCCGAGCTGGAGGCCAAGGCCCTGGCCGACCCGCCGGTGTATCATCTGCCTACGGAGGAGCCGGCCTATTACGCGGAGGTCCAGTCGGCGGACCTCTCAAAGGTCCTGCAGCCGAACGATATGGGGGAGGTGTTGCGGAACGTTCTGGCGAGCCCCAACATCGCCAGCGCCGCCTGGGTCTATCACCAGTACGATCACATGGTGCAGACCAACACCGTCGTCGCGCCGGGAGGCGACGCGGCTGTTCTGCAGCTTAAGGGCTACACAGAGGGCATCGCGGTCACGACGGATGGGAACGGGCGATACTGCTATCTGGACCCGTACGTCGGCGCGCAACTCGTGTTGGCCGAGGCCACCCGGAACCTGGTGTGCGTCGGTGCAGAGCCGGCCGGGGTGACGGACTGTCTCAACTTCGGGAATCCGGAGAAGCCGGATCGGTTCTGGCAGTTCAAACGGTGTGTGGCGGGACTGGCCGACGCCTGCAAGCACTTCGAGCTCCCCGTCGTCAGTGGAAACGTCAGCTTCTACAACGAGACGCTGGACACCGCAGTGTACCCGACGCCGGTGCTGGGTGTCGTCGGCGTGCTGGAAGATGTTCGGCTGCACTGTACCATCGGCTTCAAGCAGGCCGGCGACGTTGTCCTGCTACTCGGCGACACCTACGAGGACCTCGGCGGCAGTGAGTACCTCAAGCGCATACACGGTCTGGTCACCGGGAAGCCGCCCGCGCTCGACCTCGACCGCGAGAGGGCTGTCCAGGGGGTCTGCCTCGCGGCCGTGAGAGAGGGACTTGCCGCCTCCGCACACGATTGCTCAGACGGCGGCCTTGCGGTGGCGCTGGCCGAGTGCTGCATCGGGGGGCAGATCGGCGCCAGCATCACGTTGCCTGCCGACCCGGACGGCGTGCGGTTGGACGCCCGACTCTTTGGCGAGTCGCCTTCGCGCATCGTGCTGTCGGCCTCACCTGAGAACGCCGATCGCATCCAGCAGATGGCAGCCAAGCGAGGGGTGCCAGTGCACCTGCTGGGCGAAGTCGGCGGGGACACGCTGACCATAGAGGCGGAGGACGGCGTGCGAATATCGGAGTCGGTCGCCGGCATGGACGCGATCTGGCGGGGAGCGATTCCGTCTCTCATGAGCGAGTGAAGAACCGCGCAGCGTGTGAGAGTGACGGGGGCCACACGTGCGTACGAGGCATGGGACAGGAACTCGCAGACTGATCCTGGAAGGAGTAGGTGTTCCCGGATCGCCGAGGGTCGGCGACCGTGCGCCGTGTAGATGAAGCAATGGGGACAGGGGCAAGAGACGCTATGAAGCCAAGCAAGCTGGTCCTCCCATCGCCGGAGGCGCGCGAGGCATGCGGTGTCTTCGGCATCTACGGGCCTGGAGAGGACGTGTCCCGTCTGACGTACTTCGGGCTCTTCGCATTGCAGCATCGCGGCCAAGAGAGCGCAGGGATCGCCGTCTCCGACGGTCGGGAGATAGTCCTGTTCCGCGAGATGGGGCTTGTCTCGCAGATCTTCGATGAGGAGACGCTGGCCCGGCTGAAGGGCGACCTGGCCATCGGTCACACGCGGTACTCCACGACGGGTTCCACTACGCTGGCGAACTCCCAGCCCATGCTGGCCGAGTGGCGCGGCGGCAAGATCGCGCTGGCCCACAACGGCAATCTGGTGAACGCGAAGGCTCTCCGGGCCGAGCTCGAGGAGGCCGGCGAGGCCCTGGAGGCGTCGAGCGACAGTGAGGTCATGCTGCGCATGATCGCCCGCGAAGCCGATCGCACCGGCGGCGTCGAAGAGGCGGTGGCCGCGTGCATGCCGCGCTGGGCGGGGGCCTACTCTGTGACCGTACTCACTGAGCGCTCCGTCATGGCCGTACGGGACCCGTATGGCGTGCGGCCGCTCTGTATCGGGCGACTCAATAGTGACGTCCATGTGTTTGCGTCGGAGTCCTGCGCCCTCAACGTCATTGGTGCCGAGTTTGTGCGGGAGGTCGGACCGGGCGAGGTCGTCATCGCTGACGCAGACGGCTTGCGCTCCCACGTGGTTGTCCCCAGCCCACGGCAGGCGATGTGTGTTTTTGAGTACATCTACATGGCGCGCCCGGATAGCCAGATCGAGGGGCACTTGGTCCACGAGGCCCGTAGAGGGCTCGGCCGTCAGCTCGCCAAGGATCACCCGGTGGAGGCGGATGTCGTGATCCCGGTGCCGGACACCGGCTGGCCCGCGGCGATTGGCTACGCGGAGGAGTCCGGACTGCCCTTCGGAGAAGGCCTCATCAAGAACCGCTACATCCCGCGAACCTTCATCCAACCCGATCAGCGGCTGCGCGAGCTCGGCGTGCGCGTCAAGCTCAACCCGCTTCGGGAGGCGCTCCAGGACCGCCGTGTCGTGATGGTGGACGACTCCATCGTGAGGGGAACGACGAAGCGCCGGATCGTGAACATGATCAGAGATGCCGGCGCCGAGGAGGTCCACGTCCGCATCAGCGCGCCGGTCTACCGGTGGCCCTGCTACTATGGTGTGGACACGAGCAACCGGTCGGAGTTGATTGGCGCGCGGTGCGGGGTCGAGGACATACGCGACGCCATCGGCGCAGACACCCTCGGCTACCAGTCCGTGCAAGGGCTGCTGAAGGGCCTGGGGATCTCTCGCCGCAAGCTCTGTCTCGCCTGCTTTACG
The DNA here is from genome assembly GCA_029821875.1 of Candidatus Hebobacterum abditum. GTDB lineage: Bacteria > Armatimonadota > Hebobacteria > Hebobacterales > Hebobacteraceae > Hebobacterum > Hebobacterum abditum. Next base: position 71,919 of record JALGXW010000024.1, read on the forward strand.
GGCCGCTATCCCATACCCATCCCCAAGGATGTCAAGCTCAGCAAACTCGACCTGGAGGAGTCCGGTTGGCGGGAAGCCAGCAGCGAGGAAGAGGCCGAAGCCGCGGTCCCCTCACCTACCGAGACGCGGGAGTAGACATCGAGCGTAAGAAGAAGGGCCTCGACCGCGCGAAGGCCCACATCGAATCCACGTTCGGCCCCCAGGTGGCCTCCGACGTGGGCGCCTTCGGCGCGATGTTTTCCCTTTCCGAGTGGGCGGGCGGTGACTACCTCCTGGTGACCAGTGTCGACGGCGTCGGCACGAAGCTCATGGTCGCCAGCATGATGAAACGCCACAACACCGTAGGGCGCGACATCGTCAACCACTGTGTCAACGACATCCTGGCCCAAGGGGCGCGCCCGGCCTTCTTCATGGATTACATCGCGGCCGGCACGCTCGCGCCTGACTTCATCGCGGAGATTGTGGAAGGTCTGGCCGCCGGCTGCAAGGCCGCAGGCTGTGCCCTCATCGGCGGGGAGACGGCCGAGATGCCGGGGGTGTACCTGGAGGGGCAGTACGACCTCGTGGGGTTCGTGGCCGGCGTCGTCGAGCGGAGCCAGGTCGTGAAAGGTGTTCTTCGAGGCAGAGGGCCTCGCCGCGGACTCTCATGTGCCCGAGCTTGGGTGCACCGTCGGGGAGGAACTCCTGAGGGTGCACCGGTGCTACGCCCCGGCCGTTCTCCCGCTCCTGGTCGATCTCGACGTCCGCGGCATGGCACACATCACCGGAGGGGGGCTGCCGGACAACGTTGTGCGGTTACTGCCCAGAGACACCCGCGCCATCGTGGAGCGCGGGAGCTGGCAGGTCCAGCCCATCTTCGAGCTGATCCAGAAGCTCGGCCAGGTGCCGGATGAGGACATGTACCATACGTTCAACATGGGCATCGGCTTCGTCTTGGCGGCTCCCGAGGCCGCGGCCGAGGAGGCGGCCAAGCGGCTCTCGGCGAGCGGGGAGACGGTCTACCGCATCGGACACATCGCGGAGGGGGAGAGAGGCGTGGATATCCTCTGAGGGCCAGCCGGGCGCGGCAGTTCTCGGCCGTGAGGGCGACAGGAGGCGACGAGGGAATCGCCGAAGAGGCAGATCAGGCGTTGCGCCGAATCTGACTATGGGGAGCAGTGACATTCATTCGGCAGCCATCAAGTGTGCCTGCGGGCACCGGGTCGTCCGCAAGGACGTGATACAGACAGGGCTCTACCTGAGTGTGCTCGGCCCGAGCTACGTGTACGTCCGCTATCGCTGCGGACGCTGTAAGCGGGTGGGCGAGAAGCTCGTCGAGCAGGAGGCTTGGGACCCGTCTGTCCTTCGGCCCGATCGACGGAGGAATCGCCGAGGGCCGAGCAAGGCGGAGATGAAGCGCTTTACGGAGATGGGTGAGATAACGGCCGACGAGGTCATCGACTTCCATTACGCGCTGGATTGCCTGAGCACCGAGGCCGAAGAGGAAGTCGAGAGCGCGTGACCAGCGGGCAGCGGCGAGGACACACTCGGGGCGTCTCAGACACGGGGCGCCCCTTTCGCATACGCGCGACGCGCATCTGAAACGGGGTGACCTCACATGCTGCGCCACCGCGTGCTGACTGGCGTCGTCGGCATCCCAGTCGCCCTGGTGCTCATCTATGCCGGCGGCTGGTGGCTGGCGGCG
>JALGXW010000069.1 GCA_029821875.1 Candidatus Hebobacterum abditum
CCCCAACGGCACTCCCGCGGTGACCACCACGCGGTCACCGGGGCTTACCCACCCCGCGGCCCGCGCCCGGCCGATCGCATTCACGATCAGCTCGTCCGTGTTGCGGCAGCGAGGCGCCAGCACCGGATGCACGCCCCACACCAGCGCCAGCCGTCGCATCGTTGCCACATCTGGCGTCACCGCTACCAAAGGCATCTCCGGGCGGTGACGAGAGACCATGATGGCGGTGTACCCCGAACCCGTGGCGGTGATGATCGCCCGCGCCTTCACGTCCCGGGCCAGGCCGCAGGCGGCCTCGCTGATGCCGTCAGAGATGCCGTCGCAGGGCCAGGATCGCGATTCCTCCAGCCTGCCCTCGAAGTCCATCCCAGCCTCCGCCTTCGTTACCACTTCGGCCATCACTGCCACGGCCGCCTCCGCATGCTCTCCCACCGCGGTCTCCCCCGAAAGCATCACCGCGTCCGTGCCATCCAGGACCGCGTTGGCGACATCGCTCACCTCGGCCCGGGTCGGTCGCGAGTTGGTGATCATAGATTCCAACATTTGGGTGGCCGTGATCGCCGGTTTGCCTGCCCGGTTGCAGAGGCGGATGATCTCCTTCTGGAGCATAGGCACTTCTGCCAGCGGCAGCTCAATGCCCAGATCCCCTCGCGCCACCATCACCCCATCGGCCGCAGCTATGATCTCGCTCAGCCGTTTGACCGCCTCGTGCTTCTCGATCTTCGCGATCAGCCCAGGTGGGGCCTGCGCTCCGGACATTGCCCGGCGCAGCGGGATCAGGTCCTCGGCCGTTCTCACAAACGACATCGCCACCCAGTCCACCTGGTGCTCCAGGCCGAATCTCAGGTCGGCGAGATCCTTCACCGTCACGGTCTGGACGGGAAGCGCGACCTCCGGTGCATTGACCCCCTGGTGTGACTCCAGCCGGCCGCCCACTCGCACCCGGCAGCGGATCTCGCCCTTCTTAGCCTCCAGCACGGTCACCTCAATCTGGCCGTCGGCCAGCATTAGCCGTTGTCCGGCCTTCACCGCCTGCGCCAGCTCTGGCACAGGAAGCGGCAGCTTTGGGGGCAAAACCACCCGAGCCGTACTGAAGACCACCTCCCTTCCGGCCTCCAACTCCACACCGCCTCCCGGAAGCTCGCCCACCCGCAGTTTCGGCCCGGACAAGTCCTGCAGGACGCCGATTGGCTCGCCCAGTTCGTCGGCCACCGAGCGGAGCATACGAATGGTTTCCGCATGAGCCGCATGGCTGCCGTAGGAGAAGTTGAGTCGGGCGACATCCATCCCGGCCAGGGCTAGGCTGCGAATCGCCGCCTGCGAGTTCGTCGCAGGTCCGATGGTGCAGATGATCTTGGTTCGCCTTGGAGATGCTCTCGACCGTCGGCCTCGGGTTCGCATCGCGCCCCCGGATGCTTGTAGAGCTCCTCTCGTGGTATTCTTCTCTTTCGTGCATGTCCCTACGCTGGGAGGCTCCGGAAACGGGGGAGGGTGCCAGACGGAGCACTGGACTGGGTAGGTCTCCCAGTCGTCGCGACCGTGGCACGGCTGCTCTCCCATACCGGCCGCAGACGCGAACGAACTCCGCCCACTGACTCCGGCCGACGGGGTGGCCGGAGTCGGCAGTGACCGGGGTCGTCGGGCAGGAGAGTTCGGCGGGATGAGCGGCAGTCCTGCCGGAACCGGCATGACCTCCCCTAGGCTCACCCCGACCTAGGTCTGCCCCTCATCACTGAGCGCGCTTTCTCGTCCAGTTAGCCACCCGACCATCAACACAACGCAGATGCGAGCGGCCCCCAGTCCTAGGTCTCATACGAGCCCCTGGCCTCTCAGACGCTCGAAGATCGCCTGCATCCCAGCCGGAAACTCCTTCTTCGCGTCGTGTGCCGTGTGATGAACGGCTTCATGATCCACACCGAGGTTGCCAATGGCCTCAGAGGCCGTCTTCCCAACCGCAACGATCGTCGCGGGCTGGAGGAGCGTTGATGTCTGTTCAAGGATGTGCAGGAACTGGCGGATCTCCGATTCGCTCGGCGTTCCCTTCTTGAGCACGTCTCCCTTTGTATGCGGGAAGAACGGCACCACGTCAACAGCCAGGAAGGCTGGAAACCACCGTCTCATCACACGCCAGAAGATCGTCGCAGAGCCAGAAGTATGTGGGCTTCTCCGACCAAGGTGTACGGCAGGATTCTGGAGGCTGGCCGCTCTCCCCGCAAAAGGCACCGTCTGCTTCACCAGCTGTCTTTCACTGGTGAACGGGACACCAGACCACCGCATTCCCCACGGACCAGCCGCCTCTCCCACCACGAGCACGACGGGCATGTCGTGGTAGCTGGAAAGGTAGGACCTAAGGTTCGCTCGACGTATTGCCGGCCCATCGGGACACTCGGCCCGCAGATCGGCATCCTGATACTGGTTGAAGAGCGTATCGGTCGAACTGCGTGGGAAGACATCTCTCGCGTACAGGTTCCACAGCTTCTGAAGCAACATAGGTGTGTTCCAACCGTTCCGTGGTGCAGGCCCCGACGTACTAGCCCCGCTTCTCCAGTCTCAGGTTCTCGGCCACTTTCGCCAAGACTTCATTCAGTCGCTGGACCACGTCAGCCGGGACCTCTGGGTCGGCCACCTCCAACCTCACCGACACGGCCACCTCGTACCCGACAGCGGCCGCCACGATGTTCGCGATCTCCTCGGCGAGATTCTGCACCTCACCTGTAGACAGCTGCGTTTCGGCAATGTAGTGGTGGGGCCCCTCGTGGACCTCAGGCTCACGTTCGGGGCGTTCCGCTGGCAGGCGGTCCACCGGAAACCAGGCTGTTGAGTAGCGCCAGCGCCTTGGGATTCGACCCCTTCGGCTTGAGGTACAACTGCAACCGTCGGTCGCCGTCGGCCCTCCTGGCTCCCAGATCCGCCTGCACCGGCCCAACAACATCGCCTTGCTGGTTGCGGGCAGTCACCCGGACTCGCGTTGTCTCGTTGCCATCGCCAGAAAGCGCCCAGCTGAATTTGGCGCGTTCTGCCTCACAGCTTTCGATTTCGGTTCCAACTTTGCTGTTGCATTTCTTGCAGGCAAGAGTCCAGAGCCTTCCTCCCAGACGCTTAGGAATGATGTGAGCCTTGCTGAGGTCAGTCCGGATTCGATCGCGAGGGAACGTGCGAAGGCACAGCGGACACATGAAGTGTCCGGTGCAGTTCTTCTTGTATAGCGCCAGGTTGTCGGAGAAGGTATCGAACAGCGTCGAGAGTGTTGGCATCCTACCCGCCGATCACCGGGGAGCCGGTAAGTGGATAGCATCCTCGCCAGGCGACAGCGGTTCCTGGCCCTTCTCTGCCGCCCCCATACTATGCCTATCAGGGATGAATGCCGATGTCAACAGCTTGGATGCGATGTCGTCAGTCGTGTGCGCTCCCCTCGGCAGTCTTACGAGACAGCGGCCCCGTCTGGGCAGTTGGCCCACGTACTTACCTGGGGTTAGGTGTCCCTCGGCGATGGTGCGTCGTACACCTCGCAGAACGGCAGGAGTTCCAGCATGTCCCACCATGCCAGGTAGCCGAAGTCCAGCGTCCTGGGTATCCCCCGCAGCTGGAACGCGACCCTCACGGAGAGACACTCGCCGTCTCGCTGTGAGGGCTCTGGACAGTGCAGGTCCTCCAGTCCAGTCGCGTGCAGCCGATCCATCAAGTCCCGCTCAAGCCAATCACATAGGACGGGGTACCCCCTCGGAACGGTGGCAGGGATCTCCCAGGCATCTAGCACCTCGTCCACGACGACGCCGAAGGTGGCTACCCATTGATCCGGGGAAACGCTGACTGGCATCTGAGGACCGATCAGTTTACCCAGCAGCATGTCCGCGATCTGCTCCATCGAGTGCTCTCGGAGGTCTGCGTAACAGATGTCATTGTCTAGCCCTGGGAATGGCGTGTCATCCAGCCTTACAGGGAGGATGAGCTCACAGTCTCTGCTCTCCTCTCCAAACTTCGCAACCACGAATTCCACGATGGGGAAGTACTTGGCCACGTAGTTGCACGAGATGAGGGGCACGACGAACCTGCTGCGAGTCCCGTAGATGAACCGTATCTCCCGGTGCAACTTCCTGCCCAAGAGTCTACTGCGGTAGTGTCGATCGTAGAAGACACTTGCACCGCGGGACTTCAGTTGATCAGCGAGGGCCCCCGCGATCTCACTGTCTTCGCCCGCGTAGGAGACAGCGAAATCGAATGCAATAGCCGGGTCCGCCATGCGAAGGCCTCCTCTTGGACGCGGTGGCGCGGATCGAGACTGCCGCTGCTGACAGTATTCGGGCTCGCCCACCAATTCTACCACATGGAACCAAGCTAGGTCGTCATGCTGGCAGGCGTCTCGGCCGGATCCCTTCTCGACGTCGTGTGTCCTCCCCCGCGAGGTCGCGGGTCGGTGGGTGCGAGGAGCGGAGTGACGATTGCTGGAGCGGCGGCACGGGTCTCAGGGGTGGTCGGCATGCATAGAGGACTCCACGAGCGCCCTGACAACCTCGAGCATCTTGCGCTCCATCACGAACGATACGGGCTCTATCAGCAACGGCCCTCCCATCAGCTTGGAGCGGAAATCGCTTCCGTGGTGGTAGCGAGTCCGAGAGAGGAGTCTCGTAGTCCCGTCCGGCTGCTCGAGGAGTAGGAAAGCCCAGCTGGTCGAGAGCACCGCTCCGTTGTCCGCATCGGCGGGATTGCCGTGCAGCACGAGAGTCGTGGGGCTTTCGACGATGGCGACGGTCATGGGCGGCACGTCGACGTGCATCTTGATCGGGTCGCCCGCTCGAATGTCCTGATGCTCTTCGAGGATACGAGAGGTGTTCTCGATCTCGCAGCCAGCGAGGTTCTCTAGCTTCTGGTAGCTGTAGAATCCGCCTCTACCCTGGCCGATCTGGGCGATCCATGGCCATACTTGCTCCGGCGTTGCCTGGATCGAGATCGCGTGAGTGGCCGTCCATGTCGGATCGCGGATGAGTTCGTCGCCCGGATGGGAGTTCTCGACTTCCTCGTCGGTCGCTCCCCACCTGAGGCGTCGGGGTCTGAGGAAGGGAGTCGCGAGGGCGATGACGATCTCGAAGCTTCCCCAGAGGGCTTCTATGAATGAGACACCAACTCGTGTCATCGTGGCGCCTGCTGCCTATGTCGAGGGCCAGTGATACCGCTCGAAGTGGCCACTTCGCCGTGAACCCATCCTGGCCTTGCTCCTCAGCGATCTGCCCCCTCACTCCGGCATCGTAGGCTGCCCCCCGCCCTCCCCCGCGAGGTCGCGATCATCGAGTTCCACACCCCGGCCCGGGAGACGAACTCCCGTCTGACTAGCCCGGCCGCGAAGCACACGAATCTCGAACTCCTCGGAGCACCGGACGAGTTGGGCAAGTCCGGTGCCTTCAGAGAAACAGAGACCGGGAAGGCCGATTTCGGGGCGAAATCGGGGTCAACAGGGGGCAACTCGTCCGGTGCTCGGAGACCGGCCCGATCTGCCAGGACAGCGCCACAGACGCCACAACACGCGAGAAGACGCCCTCGGTTGAGAGCGTCCAAGAACAGAGAGAGACGGTTCCACCTGGTGAAGATGGTGGTGTGGTGAGACCT
>JALGXW010000070.1 GCA_029821875.1 Candidatus Hebobacterum abditum
GTCGGTGGCCGAGACGACCTCGGCATCCGGCCAGCGCAGGTTGAAGCAGAGGTCCACTACCTCGATGACGTCGGGTTCATCGTCGACGATCAGTACCTTCATGTCTCCTCGCAGGGCGGCTGCTAGGCGGCCCTCAACAGTAAAGATTGTTCTCGGCCCAGGGTTGTTACACGTTATGACGTGTTCGGCCGCAGTTAGGCGTGGATCGGCCCTGCGGCCAGCCGCCGCGGGGTGATCAGCGCGGATGTGGCCGCGGCGCCGCGCGCCATACGTGGGGGTCGGAGCGGAGAAACCGCAGGACCTGGCTGGTCGTGAGCCCGAGGGCCGAAGCCGCCTTCGCGTAGCTCCCCTCCGCCGCTTCAAGGGCGTCAAGCACGGTGGCGACGATGACGGGATAGCCCGGGTTGCGCGGATTGACGGACAGCCTGCCCTTCGGGCCTCGCTGTGCCAGAAGCTCCGGGACCGTGGGCGGCGCCTCCAGATCGAACGGCGTCCTCACCTCCAACGCTATGCGCTCACGGAGGCGCCGAAGGGCGCGGGTCCGGTTCTCCTCCAGGAAGCGCGACTCCTCCGCCTGAGCCACGAGACCGCTGACCCGGTGATGGAGCCGGATGGCGGTCTCGACCTTGTTCCGTCGCTGGCCGCCGGGCCCGCTCGCTCGATATCGCTCCTGCCGGCACTGCTTCAGTAGAGCGACGTCGTCCATCCGCAGCCAGGCGTTCCTGCGGGAAGAGCCGGGGTCTTCTCCCTGTCCGGCACCCGTCGAGTCAGCGCTGGGCTTCACTCCTACCTCCGCTCGTTGTGAGCTCGATAGCGCTCATCGGAGGCGTAGCGCTCCTCGACCCCCACGAGGCTGTTGAACTCGTCGAAGGACATGAGGGCGTCGCCCAGGCCCGCCGTCGTCCCCTGTCGCCGGAGCTCCCCGAACGTCCGCTCCAGGGCGCGGGCCGCCGCGTACAGGCCGGAGAGCACGAACCCGAGGCTGAAGAACCCCATCTCCGCCAGTTCTTCCGGGGAGCAGATAGGGGTGCGGCCTCCCTCGATCAGGTTCACGGCGAGCGGTGGAGGGAGCCGACGTCCTATCTCGGCCAGCTCCTCTTTGCTCCGCGGCCCCTCCACGAAGAGCACATCGGCGCCTGCTTCCTTATATAAAGACGCCCGGCGGATAGCCTCCTGCAGGCCGTCGGTCTCGAGGGCGTCGGTGCGGGCCGTGATCATGAAGCGGGCCTCTCCGCGGGCATCGCGGGCGGCCCGGATCTTGGCGGCGTGCTCCTCGGCCTCGATCACGTCCTTGTTGCGCATGTGGCCACACCGCTTGGGCCAGCGCTGGTCCTCAAGGATGACACCGCGGGCGCCCATCGTCACCAGCTCCTTCACGAGCCTCTGGACGTTGAGGGGACCACCGTACCCCGTGTCCCCGTCCACGATGACGCCGATCTTCACGGCCGCCGTCAGGCGCCGGGCCACATCCAGCACCTCGGTCTGGGTAAGGATGCCGAAGTCGGGCTCGCCCAGGTAGCTTGCCGAAACCCCGTAGCCCGTGAGAACGGCTGCTGGGAAGCCGGCCCGTTCGGCGATCTTCGCCGAGAGGACGTCGTAGACGCCGGGAACTACCATGATGCGACCCTGTCGGATCAGCGGATGCACGTCATCGTTGCTCATGAGTACCTGCCTCCTGCCCTGTCCTGGCGCGGGGCCACTTCGGATCTGGCAGCCCGCTCGCTATTCTACAAGCATCGGGCCGCTCCCGGCTCCGTCCACTCTGGATGCAGCGACTGGCCAAGAGGCCCGGCCTCAGGCACTGCGCCCCGGGGTACGAGGGAGAGACGCAACCGGCTAAGCATTCGTGGCCGGCGCCGGTTCGGGCCTGGGAATAGAAGGATGCGGGAGCCGCGCGGCGATGTAGAACAGTGCGAACGATGCTGCGAAGGCGCCGAGGAACATCACCAGGACCCAGTCGTACGAGCCGGTCGAATCGAAGATGGCCCCAGCCAGCGCTGGGCTAATGATGAAGCCGATCGTTTCGACCACGATGAACGCGCCGAGAATCACCCCGAAGTGGGCCAACCCAAAAGCGCGAGTCAGCAGCAACGGCTCCAGCAACGGACCGCCGCCGCTGCCTGCAACCCAGAACACGATGAACACGGCGATTCCCGCGGTTCCGGAGTCCAGAATGAGAGTCGTCATGCCGGCCATTAGGAAGGCGACCATCCCCATCGCCGCGTTCTCGATGCGACGGATGCGGTCGGCGAGCAGGCCAAACGCCAGTCGAGTCAGCATGCCGATGCCGGCCGCGGCGGACACGAGCGCCGCCGCCACGCCACGGGACACTCCTACCGACTCATAGAACGGCACCATGTGCACCAACCAGCCGAACACACCATAGAAGAACAGCATCATCGCAAAGGCCAGCACCCAGAAGAGTGGGGTGCTCAGGGCCCGCCCCAGCGTCAGGCCCGTCAAGGCCCGCGGCTCGTAGGGCTCATCCCTAGTCGCCAGTTCCCCGTCGGGAACCGTGCCCATATCCGCCGGGCTATTGCGGACCAGCAGCAACCCGATCGGCACAAACACTCCCACAATGACGATGCCGGAGACGATGAAGGACCCGTCCCATCCAACCTGATCGATGACGAGCCGCATCAGAGGCACGACAACGAAGCCGCCCAGTGAGAATCCTGTGCCCAAGATACCCAGCGCGGTGCCTCGCCTGCGATCGAACCAGCGAGAGATCAGTGCCTGAAAAGGGATGAAGAACATCATCTGCCGGAAGACGGCATTGACCGAGCTGTAGGCATACCACTGCCAGAGCTCAGTGGTGGTGGCGAGAAGGATGTAGGTGGCGGCAGTGAGGGTCGCGCCCACGACGATCGCCACTCTTGGGCCGCTGGCGTCGATCCACCTGCCGATGAACGGGCCCGTCAGGCCGCTAATCGCCAACGAAACCGAGAAACCGAGCGACACCTCCGCCCTTGACCAGCCGAACTCCTCCTCCAGCGGGCTGACATACAGCCCGAAAGACCAGAAGGAGACCCCGCTTCCCAGCGCCATTGCGACCACGGAGCCGGCGAGCAGCCACCAGCCGTAGAAGACGTTTTTGCGACCGCTCAGGATCGAGGTGATGCTTCGCACGTTCGATGTACAGAATGGGCTGAGGCGCTGTGGCCGAGCAGGGGCGCAGAACGTTCCCCTACCAGGCTGGCTTCATTATAGCGAGGCAGCAGGGCCGGTGAACGTCGCCCGACTCTACAGCCGGCAATTGCAGCGCCCGATGCTTGCCATTAGGCCGGCCCTCTCCCAGAGCGCTTGCTCCTCGAGACAAAGGGCGATCTCTAGACCGGGGCGAAGGCGCCGCGCAGATTCAATGATCAGGGAGTAGACCTCGTGACGGAGATCGCGGGAGTAGCGCGCCCTCCCGTCTCCGGCCTTTGGGGAAGCGGCGTCGATGTGCTGCGAGACAACGTTCGGCACCCCCATCTTCTTTTCCATCAGGTCGCGAGCGCTTCGGTAGATGCAGATGCCACCGAGGGTCAGACGCTGGATGGCTACGGTCTGGAGCAGGCGATCCGTGAACCGTGGGTAGACATCCTGCCACCCATCGATGGGGATGATGGGCATCATGATGGCACGGACCGGATAGCCCCGTTCGGCAACACGGCGCATCACTTCCAGGCGCTCATCGATACTTGGGACGTTTTCCTCGAGCATCGCCGACACCTCTGGAGGATTCACGCTCCACGAGAGACTGGTGTGACCCCGATGCTCAAGATCCAGCAACCGGCCAGCAGGGCGCCGTTCGTGCGGGCGAAGTTGACGACGTCGATGACGTCGGCGACGCCGGTGCAGCGGGCGATGGCGGCGGGCCGCTTATCGATCATGGCGTTCCAGGTGGTGCGCGCCTCGTCGTATCCCTCGTCGCCGGGGCCGAACACCGGGCCGCGCACGCTCGCTGAGAGCGCTTAGACTGCGGTCTGAGTTCGCATAATCTACACTCTCCCTCCGTCTAGGGCGTACTACTAGTCCTACTTGACGGTGAGCGGCAGGGCCCACCCC
>JALGXW010000071.1 GCA_029821875.1 Candidatus Hebobacterum abditum
CCGTCAGCTGCAGTAGGCGACGATGAGCCGGTCTTTGATGTCTCCCGGATCCCATTCGGCCACGTGATCCGGTGGCACGCGCACGCTCTGCGGGATCTGCGCTCCATCGCGGTCGTAGCTCGGGGGCATGCGGACATCCAATATGATCGGGGGGTCCGGCTGGCCCAGCTTGCCGTTCAGTTCGTCGACGGAGATGCGGGGCACCGCTGTCTCGTCGTGCTCGAACAGGCCGGCCGCCGTGCTCTCTCGCTCCTCCGCCAGCATCTCCCTCTCCGCCCGGTGCCCGTACCACGCGCTGACCGTCGTCGCCGTGGCACCGTGAATCACGGTCGATGCCAGCACCACAAGTCCTACCGTCGCCAGCAACAGCTCAGCGTCTTCGATCCCTGCGTTGACGGCAAGAAGCGCCAGTAGGAGCGAGTTCAGCCCTCTTGGGCCGAACCAGCTCACAAACGCGTGTGCCTCGAGGCTCATCTTCGCCCGCGCCAGGACGATCCCGAGGACGCCGGGTCGGACCAGGAAGATGAGGATCGCCGCCACCACCAGTGTGGGCAGCACGTCGACCTCATCGAGGATCCCGGATAGTACCGAGCCGAACAACACGAAGGCGAGCAGCATCGCCATCTCCGACGTGATCTCGCCGTACTCGAGGAAGCAGTCACATAACGTCTGGTTGAACAGCACCACCCCAAATCCGGCGGCGAAAGCGGCAAGGAAGCCGTCTCCGCCAGCCGCTGTCGCCGCCGTGTACGCAGCCAGCACGAGACCGATTCCGTAGAGCGTCTCGTACTCGCGCCGGACCGCCATTCGCGAGTCGATTCTCGACATCAGCCACGCTCCTACGCCGCCGATCGCAAGCCCGATGATCGGCCCGACGAGTGCCAGCTCCGCTGTGAATTCGAGCCAGCCGCCGACGCTGCCAGCCTCCTCCCGCGCGACTGCGATCAGCACGAGGATAACCGGTAGAACGACGAGGTCGTTCGTGCCGGCCTCGACGGTCAAGACCTGTCGGATCGAGCGCGGGATTCGTTCGTCCCGGACGATCTCGCGCAGAACCACCGGGTCCGTAGACGCCAGCATCGCTCCGCCCATGAACGCCACGATCCACCCGAACCCCAGGATCAATGCGAGGGACGTGGCGCCGAGCGTGATGATCAGCGCGGTACCAGGACCCAGCACGAGCACGGGGACCAGCCATCGTCTCCCCAGTTCCGTCGTGTCGAGCTGGACCGCATCCAGGAACAGAACCAGCGAGAGAGTGAGTGTTGCCACGATCTCCAAGTTCTCGTCCTCGGCTCCGACTTCAAACACGCCGAGCACGCCCTCTCCGAGCACCAGCCCGGTCACGAGGAAGATGAGTGGAAACGACAACAGGGACCGCTGGACGAGGCCGGAGGCTAGCGCTGTCACGGTCAGAATGACCGCCACCACTCCAAACGCTGTCACAAAATCGGGCATTCTTCCGTTCCGGGATCCCTTTCCCGCATCTACCCTAACAAGTTGCGGCAGGTCAGGTAACCCGAGTCTCGTTCAGCTGGACTCGCAACGCGGCCCGCCGGCGCCGCTGCCATTCTTCCCAGGACTCCCAGCGGGAGTTCGTAGCGAACCGTGTCGCGCATTAGAGTCTGCCCGTTCCGCTCTTCGAACGTGTGCTCGTGGCGCCAGAAGCGATACGGTCCCCTGATCTGGGCGTCGACGAAGCGCCGGTTGTGTTCGAACTCGTCTATGCGACTCACCCACGTAATCGGGATTCCCAGCCACCGGATCCGGTAGAAGATGGTTGTTCCGACGTCCAGCGGGGTCCCGCGTATGCTTCTGATCCGAAAGTCGAGCCAGTCAGGTGTGATGAGGCGAAGGTTGTGAGGATCCTCGAAGAACCCGAACGCTACCATCATCGGCACCGCTATGACTTGAGCCCACTCCAAGGTGTATGCCGAAGGACGCGGACCTCGCAGATCAGGCTGGCCGGTCTCTCTTAACGTACGCACTGTCAGATCTGACGCGGCGCGGTCCCAGCAAGATGGATGCCATCAGCGACGCGTGCGGGGGAACCAGGGTAGGAAGGCGCTGGTGCTTTCGACGTACTCTCTGTACCGCGGTTTCGTCTCGGCCTGCTTTCTCTCCAGGAGCGCGACCCCGGACACCCTCAGGAGCAAGAAGGTCATGAGCACCGGGCCGAAGATAGCCCAAGCACCTTCACCGGTGGCGGCAGCGACGATGAAGAGCCCCCACCATACGGTCGCGTCGCCGAAGTAGTTGGGGTGCCGGGTGTATTGCCAGAGGCCGGTTCGCATCACCCTCCCTTTGTTGGCCGGATCTGACTTGAAGCGCGCCAATTGCCAGTCGCCTACGGCCTCGAAGTAGAACCCGACGCCCCAAACGAGCACGCCCAGGATGTCAACGGCGGTGAAGTTGTCGGGCGATTCGTAGAATTGGGCCGCGAGTAGAGGTGCAGAGATGAGCCAGAGAAGGACCCCCTGTAGCAGAAAGACCTGGAAGAAGCTCGTCCACCAGAACCTTCTCCCCGCGCGCTCCCGCCACTCGCGATAGCGGTAGTCCTCGTCCTGTCCCCAATTGCGCCGGAGGATGTGCAGGGAGAGGCGCAGGCCCCAGACGGCCACCAGGGTGGTGATCAGGATCTTGCGGCCAAGGAAGCCGTCACCGCCAGCCAAGTACACGAGGGCTACGACAACGAAGCCCAGGCCCCAGAAGACGTCCACGATGCCGGCGTTACGAAGGGCGAGGCTGATGAGCCAGATGGCCGTCATGTAGCCGATAACGACAGCCAGGGAGAGGCCGAGAAGCTCAGGAAGCGACATGCTCTCCTCCTCTGTCGGAGTCCCGGGCTATCGCCCGGGCTATGCCGCGCAGCATCCCAGCGAATATCAGAGTGTGCATGGGGTACAGCGCGTACCAGTAGAGAAGGCCAAGGAGACCCACGGGATCGAAGATGGAACTCTGCCGCACCACGGATCCGTTCCCGTCTTCCTCAACCTCGAACTGCAGCCAGGCGCGTCCGGGGAGTTTCATTTCGGCAAACAGCCGGAGGAGCCGGTCCGGCTCATACGCCTCAACCCGCCAGAAGTCGACGGTGTCTCCCGGCAGAAGCGACGTCGGGTCCCTGCGGCCACGCCGCAACCCCGCGCCGCCGACGAGGAGGTCCAGGAAGCCGCGAAGCCGCCACAACCAGTCGGCGTAGTACCAACCGGTCTTGCCCCCGATGCGGCTGATGGGCCGAAACGCCAGAACGGGGGGACTGGCCACATGAACTGAGCGGGAGTCAACGATGCGGGAGCCGAATCTCACTCCGCCCCAGGCAGGCCGGTCGCCCCGCGACGACAGTGCATCCGACCAGCGGGTCGCCGCGATCTCTTGGTCCTCGTTCGCGAGCGCCCTCTCGATCGCCTCGCGGATGCCCAGAGGGCGTATGGCGAAGAGACGCGCGGCGAGATCGTTGGTGACCACGGTCTCGTGGGTGATGCTGTCGATGAGGGTGCGGCCGATGCGGGCGTACAGCGGCGTAACCAGACCAAGCCAGAGGCTGGAAAGACGAGGGGTGAGCACCGGCACCGGGATCATCAGGCGCTTGAGCCTCCGCTGCCGCGCGTACTCTCGCATGATCTCCTGATACGTGACCCGGTCCGCGCCCCCGATCTCGACTATGGTGCTCCCCTCGTTCTCGACACCGAGGGCGTCTACCAGATAGGCGATGACGTCCTCGATGGCGATGGGCTGGGCGCGGACCCTCACCCAGCGAGGTGTGATCATCACCGGCAGCCTGTCCGCCAGAGCACGGATCATCTCAAAGGAGAGGCTGCCGGAGCCGATGATGATCGACGCGCGGAACTCGATGGTGGGGATCCCTGACTCGCGCAGTATGCGGCCTACCTCCTGCCGACTGGCCAGGTGGGGGGAGAGGTCGGGGCCGCTGCCCAGGCCGCCGAGGTAGACGATGCGGCGGACCCCTGCGGCCCTCGCCGCGCGGGCGAAGTTCGCGGCAGCGCTCCGGTCCTTGCTGGCGAAGTCACGACCGGAGCCCATGGAGTGCACCAGGTAGTAGGCGGTGTCCACTCCAACAAGCGCTCCTTGCAGCGATTCCGGGTCGAGGACATCGCCCTTCACGACATCCGTCGACTCAGCGACTCGTCTGCGCAGGAACTCGGGGCGACGGGCCAGGCAGCGCAGCCGGACTCCGCGATCCCCGAGCGCTCTCAGCAGGCGCCCACCGATGTAGCCAGTGGCGCCGAGAAGAAGGATCAAACGGTCTCCGCCAGACACGGGCCCTTCCATCACTTTCCCAAGAGATGCCGTAGGGCCGCTTCCAGGTCGGGGAAGCGGAAGCTGTAGCCGCTGGACATGAGGCGGGCGGGCTCCACTCGCTGGCTCGCTAGGAGCAGTTCATCAGCCACCTCACCGAAAACCAGACGGGCAGCGAAGGCTGGCAGGGGGAAGAGGGTGGGACGGCCGAGGACGCGGCCCAAGGTCTTGGTGAATTCGCGGTTGGTTACCTGCTGCGGCGCCGCGGCGTTCACGGGGCCGCTCAGCGATTCCGTGATCAGGGCGTGATGGATGGCGCCGATGAGGTCGTCTATCGCGATCCAGGGGAAGTACTGCCTGCCGCTGCCGACCACGCCGCCAAGGCCGATCCGGAACGGCGTCAGTAGCTGGGCCAGAGGACCGCCGGCAGGGGTGAGCACCGGTGACGTGCGTAGATTAGCAACGCGAATCCCCTTGGTGGCGGCGGGCTCGGTGGCAGCCTCCCATTGCCCGCATACCTCGGAGAGGAATAGGGAGCCAGAGCTGCTCTCCTCTGTGAGCACCTCGTCGCCTCTGTCGCCGTAGTAACCGACGGCTGAGGAGCTGATCAGCACCTTGGGCGGCTCACTCAGGCCGGCTAGTGCTTCGGCCACGGTGCGGGTGCCCCTAACCCGGCTATCCAGGATGCGGGCCTTCTTGGCCTCCGTCCAGCGACCGCTGATGTTCTCGCCGGCCAGATGGACAACGGCGTCCACCCCGGCAAACGCGGCCGGATCGATCTGCCCGGCATCTGGATCCCACCGGAACTCAGATCCGCCCTTCCGTGGCTGAGAACGTACGAGGCGGGCCACCTCGTGCCCCCCTGTGGTAAGGAAGGGTATCAGGGCGGAGCCGATCAGTCCGGTGGAGCCGGAGATAAGGATCTTCATCGGGCGAACCTCCCTCCGAGTGTGGGCGGCCATGTCTTGCTGCGTCGTTAGATGGCGGTAGGAGAAGAGCCGGTTCAGGCGGCTCCGCACAATCGAACCTCCTGCAAGTCTCCCGAGCGCTCCCAGCGGCAACTTGTATTCGATGCGGTCCTCCAAAGTGCACGCGTCGGGGCCCTCCGGCTCGAACGTGTGAGTGTGCTCCCAGCGGGCGACCGGGCCCTCGATCTGTACGTCACGGAAGCCGCGTCCTTCGAGGTAGTCTCGGTGCTCGGCGACCCAGCGCCGGTGGAGCGGGCCTATGCGCATCCGAAGCACGACCCGCGCTCCGTCCTTGATCCCTCCCGTTTGTT
>JALGXW010000072.1 GCA_029821875.1 Candidatus Hebobacterum abditum
GTAGCGGACAACCATGTCTGAGTCTGCGGCCAGCATATCGACGAGGCGGCCTTTGCCCTCATCTCCCCACTGGCTGCCGACGACAACTGTTGCTGGCATGTCTGGCCTCCCCTGCAGGGCCCCGCGGGCGCCCTCAGTCTTGGTCCTCTCCGCCCTCGAGGCCGCAGCAATGCCTGAGGTGATAGCTTTGGGGGGAAACAGAAGAGCCCAAATGGGGGATGCCATTTGGGCTGACCGGTCGTCTCGCCGCTCTCTTCGCCCGGTGCTTCCTCGCACAACTATAGCGGAAGCCCATCAGCCTGTCAACAGAGCGAGCAACAACGCTCACCGCGTCCGCGGGGACGCCGCAGCCCCGGCAGCGCACCACCGGCCCTCTCCGCGTGGCACGCCTCGCCTCCAGGAGCACCACAAGTAGAACGGCCCGCCCGGAATCCCGAGCGGGCCGCCGGGTGCGGAGTCAGTTCCGGGCAAGGTAGGCGATTGAGCTAACAGCTACCGACAAGAGCTTGCTCTTGCCTCGCCTTGCCCCGCCTTCCCTTGCCTCTGCCTGCCCCGCACCTCCGCGCGGGAGACTAGCAGGCTCGGGGGCAAGCGCGTGTGCAGGCCAACACCCCTCTGTTCACCTTCTCCAACATGCCCCTGCCGCTCCCGCGTGTGCCCCATGGGACACGTCTCCGGCTCGCCGACGGAAGGTGTGGCCGCACGGCTGGCCGAAACAGGACAGAGCAAGAAGAAGGAGGGAGGCCGTCGTGAGGAAGCAGGTCAGTCCGGTGTTCGCTCTCATCGTCGTTCTGGTCGCCGTCGTGCTTGGCGCGATCTGGTTCATGGCGCGGGAGAGGAAGTTCCAGGACGATTGGCAGAGGCAGTCCAAAGCTCTGCAGCAGCAGAGGGACATGGCCATACGGTCCGGCCGGGCCCGCAGCGGTAGAATGCGCTCCTCCCAGAGGGGGTCGCGCCAGCCAGGCGCGAGCGAGCAGGGAGCGCCGGCTGAGACCTCCGCGGATGAGCCCGAGGGAGCTGCCGAGGCCCCTTGACGTCTCGCTAACAGCGCCCGACGATGCGCAGCCAAGCTCGGCCGGTTTGAAGTCGGCGGGGCCGCTGCCCCCGCCCTCAGGCACCGGTCTGCGAGCGGGCCCGGTCCTGAGTCGTGGCCCTGGCTTCCGGCCTGGTAGGTCGCCAGCTGTCGGCACCCGGCCGCGCCCCTACATCAACCCAAACGCCCTCGCGATGTAGACGGCCATTTGATCCCGCGTGACGGTGGCGGTCGGTCGGTACATGCCGTCGGGATAGCCCTGGACTACGTCTCTCTGGGCCAGGTACTCGACGTGCTTGTATGACCAGTAGTCGGCGGGGACATCAGGATATGAGGGAACCTCGGGCGGCTGGTAGTCGGTGAGGCCTTCCTCACCCGTCGGGTCGGCGATGGCCCTGGCGATGAAGACGGCCATCTGGCCGCGGGTGACATCCAGGTCCGGCCGATAGCTCCCGTCCTCGTAGCCCTCCACGATGCTTCTAGCCACCGCGTACTCCACGTGGTCGAAGGCCCAATGCATGGTCGAAACATCGGGGAACGTGGCCTCGGCGGGGCCGGGGGGAACGGAGTCGTCCCCTCCCGCCACGCCGCGGGAGATGTAAACCGCCATCTGATCGCGGGTGACGGCCCAGTCGGGCCGGTAGTTCCCATCGGGATAGCCGGCCACGAGGCCGCCGTCGCAGCAGGCGTCTATGGCGTAGTAGCCCCAATGACCGACCGAGACGTCGTCAAAGGTCTGTCGGTCGCGGATGAAGACGTCTCTGGACTCGTTCGTGTCACCGGGCACCACGTTCGAGGCCCCAGAGATGAACACCACGTAGCGTCCATCTGCGCTGAGCGAAGACTCGCGGTAGACGTGCTCTGCTGGCTCACCGGTACTGCTCACAGTCGCAATCTCAACCGCGCCGGTCTCTGTATCCCGAACGAATATCGACCGCCACGTGGGCGTGTGCCCGGGGACCAGCTCCGATGCGCCGGACCAGAAGCTGACGAAGCGGCCGTCGGCGCTCAGTGATGGGCAACCGGAGTCGCAGTACACCTGGTTCCCGCCAGCGTCAACACTGGCGCGGACGGTCTCACCAGACTCGAGGTTCCTGATGAAGACATCGACATATCCGTTCGTGTCTCCCGGCACCAGGTTGTCTGCCTCAGACACGAAAGCGACGAAGCGGCCGTCGGCGCTCAGAGCCCCCTGCCAGGAGTCACCGTTACCTTGCTCACCGTAGCTCCCTGTGCTGACTCGATACGTGGTCCCGAGCACGCGGTCACGGACAAACACATCTGTACAGTCGTTCGTGTCCCAAGGGACGAGCGAGTAGTACTCATCGCCCGTGAAGCAGACGAACCGTCCGTCAGCGCTCACATGTGGGCGCCCGTGCACTCCCCCGTGCCCGACTGGGGAGCCCCATGAGGTGAAACTCACCAGCTCAGTGGTGTTGAGCTGTCGGTCGCGCAGGAACACCCCGCCCTCGCCCTCGGTAGTGAGTTCCTCTGAACTCGACAGGAACACCACGTAGCGGCCATCTGCGCTGATCGATGGATAGTAGCCGGAGCCCTGTTCGCCCGAGGTGGAGACGCTCACTAGCTCCGTCACGCCCAGTTCGATGTCTCTCACGAAGATGTCGCCGCGGCCGTTTGTGTCCCCGGCCACCAAGTTGGTGGAGGACGACTCGAATGCCACATACCGGCCGTCGGCGCTAATGACGGGCTCCCAGGCCCCCTTGTTGCTCACTGCCTCGGTGGGAGTGACGCTCAGACAGTAGGTGAGTTCCATGACCCGGTCTCGCAGGAAGGCGTCATGGCGGCCATTGTCGTCGCCTGGCACCAAGTTCGAGGCATCGGAGGCAAAGACGACGTACCGGCCATCGGCGCTGACCTTCCTGCCCCCGCTCCACCAGAACCAGTCGGGCGGACTGTAGCCATTGCCCTCTTCACCCGTGCTGCTCACACTGACGCGTTCGGTGATGCCGGCCGAGGCGAAAGCGTGCGACAGGAGAAGGCAGACGATCAGTAGGAAGAAGCATCGCGGGACCATATCTAGTCCCCCTTTCACCGCTCTGCTGGCCGAGGCGCGGGGGGTCGTAGCTCAGGATGGCCACAGTATTAGACGCGGCGCGCAGCGCAGAAGTTCTGGGAGGCCGCCCCATCCCCTCCAGCCTGCAGGGGCGGCTGTGAGCCCGTGCTCAGGGCCAGGCGAGACTGGAGTGCAAAGCGAACTGCGCCAGGGGCGCTGGATGACCTGCGAGGAGCGGGGCTGCAATTGGCACGCTCAGCATGCCAGCCAGGAAGTCCGCACGGATGGTGGAGGCTGGGGGATTCGAATGCGCCGGAGGCGCACAAGCCCCTGTGGGGGCGCAGCTTTACCCGCCTCCGGCGGGCCCTGACCGACGCTGCAAGTCATCCAGCCACTTGCGTCCCTGCCCGCTCTTCAGGAATCGCTCCTGCCTGCGAGCGCTGCTGTGGTCAGGGAAGCTCTCCCGGTAGATGAGTTCGAAGTCGCCCAGGAGCTGGCCAGCCTTCGTCGATCTCGAGCTGTGCTCTCGCAGCCGCCGCGGCAGGTCGTCCGTGATCCCAACGTACCGCCTCCCGCTGGTTGTGCCTCTTATCACATAGACGGTAGCAGCCATGATCCGGGAGGGGTGGTGGAGGCTGGGGGATTCGAACCCCCGACCTCCTGCGTGCAAAGCAGGCGCTCTCCCAGCTGAGCTAAGCCCCCATCGTGAAGCGGGCAGGACCTGGTTCGGCACCCCCTGCCCGATTGCAGCCAGCGTGGTGGGCCCCGCTGGACTCGAACCAGCCACCTCCGCCTTATCAGGGCGGCGCTCTAGCCAACTGAGCTAGGAGCCCCGGCACAAACAGTTCGAGAGGGCGCCTTCGGCGCCCTCTCGCGTTCTTTCTGTGGGGCCTCTTCGGCCTCGAAAACTCAACAGTGTCCGGATGGTCGATCGACCTGGAGTTCCGTCAGTGCCGTCGGTCTTTCCCGAAGGAT
>JALGXW010000102.1 GCA_029821875.1 Candidatus Hebobacterum abditum
CACACGATCGTGTTTCGATCTCCGTGTTGTGGACAGGTGGCCGCCACATGCATCGGCGGATGTGCCGCGCGGTTCTGCTCCTCACGCGCAGTTCGTAGGTGTTGAGCAAGTTGCCTCGGTGAGTCACTCGCATACTGATTGTCACTCGCTGTCATGGCTCCCCCTCACCGCTTCACAACCTGGGCACAGAACCACGCCAAGGCCCAGATAACCCCCACCATTGCCGCCGCGTCAGGCCACGTTAACGGCTCCGCCATCCGTCCCCCTCACAGTGGGCGACTGCACGCCGGCTCCCGACTGACACTCCCCAGCATCGTTGTCGAGACGTGCAGCCGCCCTAATTCATGTACCCGCAGCGATCCTTTGGCAGGCCGCGTTGCCCCACCTCGGCCCGCGTGTAGGTCTTGGGCTGGTTGAGTTCAGAACTGTGCTCGAAGCAGGCCCACTTGCCGAGTCCGTGCTCGGCGTGCACCGTGCCGGCCGTGCGCCTGACCTGCTCCTCCATGACGTCGCGCGGTGCCTCGTTGTGGAATTGCAGCAGGCGCGTCACATGGCCCGGATAGATATTCTCCAGCGCCTGGTAGCGGTTGATCCCCCCGCCCAGGCCCGGATCCTCGTCCTCGATGGTCTTGCTCGCCGCCTGGTAGTGAATGCCGACGTCCCGGCCGTGCCAGTCCACCTCCCCGATCCACCGGTCCTCGTTGGCCTCGCGCTCGGTGGAGTCGCGCCAGACCTCGCGAATCTCCCAGCTCAGCATGTAGAGGGCGACATGCTCGTGTGTCGCCTCCACGAGTCGCTTCGACCGGTCGATAATTGACTCGATGGGGTCGTGCAGGGCCGGCTGGTCGACGACGCCTACGATCGGGATGAGACCCTCATCGCGAGCCTCCTCCAGCACGGAGACGAAATGCACCATGTCCACGTCGGACCTGTAGGCGGTGTAGCCGCCGTCTGTCCACTCCGGGTGCCCCTTACTCGGCCCCCAGTCATGCTGCTCGGCGTTCAGCAGGACCGTCCGATAGCCTTGCCCCGCATACCACGACAGATACGCTTTCCAGTCGCCCTTAATGGCCGGTGGGAAGAAGAAGTCGGCCGTCAGGAAGTGCCCCCGCCAGTCGCCCAGCGCGATGTCAGACGGGGGCGGGTGGCCAATGTCGGTAAAGCTGGGATCTCGCCCGTCGTGCGACCGCTTGTACTGGGCCTCCAACGAGACGAAGTGTCCCGACCCGTAGATCAGGGGCCAGTCGGCCAGGTGTCGCCGGTAGAGCTCATCTCGGACGTCGCTCATGGGGTCTCCTCTCCGGGTGGGATCTGTTTAGCCCGCTTCAGCTCGTACTCAGCCTTCTGCTCCTCCATGGCCTGCTCGTACGCGTCCCGCTCCATCGCTTCACGAAGATACCCGTCGCGCCCGTGGTCGGGGTCGCCGTAGCACCAGGAACACGTCCGACTTCCCTGGTTGTCCGGTAACGAGGCTCCACACATCACGCAACAGCTCATGGGGTCTCCTCTCTGGTGGGCCGCTCGCGTAGTTCCAATCGACGCCAGAAACGGGCAGCAAAGTGCCCAGCAGTCTTGCGTCCGTCTTCCCTGACGTTGACGTAGCGGTTATCTCTCGGCGTTCCAGTGACCGTCCCACGGAGCCCGGCATGTCCAGGGACGCCTGCGCGGAGAGCCTCATTGGTAATCACAACGCGGTCGCCTTTCAGAAAAAACGGAGGCATCTAGGGGGTCTCCTCTCTGGTGGGCTCCTGGGTCACGTCTGGGGTGTGCGACTCCAACAGCTCTTTGCGAACATGGACGGCGCCGCCCAGGATTGCCAATTCCTGCTCGTCAAGCTTTCGCGGGGGCGTCATCGGGTGGGCTCCGTCTCTGTGTCGCGCAGGGCGGCAATCTTGCGCTCGTCAGCCCGTCCGTGGGCCTCGGCCTGCTTTAGGGCTGTCTCTATCGTGTCGCGGTTGAGATCCTCTCCAAGTAAGATGAAGAGGTCGAAGGCATACACGGCCTCTCCACGGGCCTGGCTCAACCGGTTGACGCGATCCCAGAACGCCTCTGACGAGGGGCCGCTATATCGCGGGGTTGACCTCACGCGCCCAGTCCTTCCGCCCATGTCCTTTACTCCCCTGGGATGTCCCGCAGCGCGTCGACTCTTGAACGTCGCCACTTCTTCACCAGGTCGCGCTCCCACTGTTCAGGCTGAGACGCTCGCGTTAGTTGCTCGCGTGCCCAGTCGCGCTCCGTGCGGGCCTGGGCGAG
>JALGXW010000025.1 GCA_029821875.1 Candidatus Hebobacterum abditum
CTTCTCCTCCGGTGCCGAGTCGATCTGCTCATAGGCCAGCTCGTCCGCCATGCCCACCGTCGACAACAGATGCGTGATCGCCGACGTCAGCGTCGTCTTCCCGTGGTCCACATGTCCAATTGTCCCTATGTTTACATGCGGCTTCGTCCGCTCAAACTTCGCCTTCCCCATCGTCTGTGTCTCCCTGTCGGGTCTCTTTCGTCAGGCCACGCTGACAGTACGGTCGCCCGGAACAATGCTGCGGGCAATATCCTCAGGCACCTCCGCGTAGCGGGAGGGCTCCATTGTGTAGGTGCCGCGCCCTTGCGTCACGTTGCGCAGGGCCGTCGCGTATCCGAATGCCGTCGCGAGCGGGATGAGCGCGTCGATCGTTTCCGTCCGGCCGGGCGAGGCCTTCACGCCGGTCACATGGGCCCGGCGGCCATTCAGGTCGCTGAGCACATCGCCCATGCGGTCCTCAGGGCACACGATCTCCATGCTCATGATCGGCTCGAGCAGAGTCGGCTCGGCCTCCCTCAATGCCTTGCGAAACGCCTCCCCGCCCGCGATTCGGAAGGCAAGCTCCGAGGAGTCCACCTCGTGCGTTTGCCCGTCGAGCAGCGTCACCTCGACGTCCACCACCGGATAGCCTGCGAGGATGCCGCTGCTCGCGGCCTCCCTCACCCCTTGCTCCACGGCTCGGACGAACTCCCGAGGTATCGGCCCGCCCCTCGTCCCATCCACGAAGACGAGCCCGGCCCCCCGCTCCCGAGCGCCGACCTGCAGGCCCACCTTCCCATACTGCCCGCGCCCGCCCGTCTGGCGGATGTGGCTGCCCTCGGCCGTCGCCGTCCCCATAATCGTCTCCCGATAGGCGACCTGCGGCCGCCCGATGTTCGCGCCCACCTGGAACTCCCGCTTGAGGCGGTCTGTGATGATGTCCAGGTGAAGCTCGCCCATCCCGGAGAGGATGATCTGGCCGCTGTCGGGATCGGTGTGCGATTCGAGCGTCGGGTCCTCGCCGATGAGCGCCTGGATGGCCTCCACCAGCTTCACCTCTTCGGCCTTCGTGGAGGGTTCGATCGCGACCGAGATGACCGGGTCCGGGAAGGTGATGCTCTCCAGCAGCAGCGGTGCCTCTTGGTCGCAGAGCGTGTCGCCGGTGTTCGCCGTGTCGAGGCCGACGGCCGCGACGATTTCGCCCGCGAACGCCTCTTCCAGGTTCTGGCGGCGGTTGGCGTGCATGCGAAGCAGCCGGCCGATGCGAGTCTTGGTCTGCTGGGTGGAGTTGTAGACCGTGCCGCCGCGGCGCAGCGAGCCGGAGTAGATTCGAAGATAGACGAGCTGGCCCACATTGCGGTCAACGGCCACCTTGAAGGCCAGCGCGGAGAGCGGCTCGTCATCATCGGCTTTTCGGGAAACAGGCTCGCGGGTGTGGGGGTCAAGGCCTTGGACGGGGGGAACTTCGAGGGGAGAGGGAAGGTAGTCCACGATCGCGTCGAGGAGGGGCTGGACGCCCTTGTTGCGGTAGGAGGCGCCACAGAGCACGGGGACCATCATGTAGCGGAGCGCGCCCCGCCGCAGTCCCCGGTGGATCTCCTCCTCCGTCATCTCCTCGCCGTGGACGTACTTGTCCATCAGCTTCTCGTCCGTCTCCGCCGCGGCCTCCAGCATGGCCTCGTGGAAGCGACGTGCCAGCGGCGCCATCGACTCCGGGATGTCCTCCTCGCGGAACTCCTTGCCCTCGTCGTCCAGATAGACGATCGCCTTCATGCGGATCAGGTCGATGACGCCCTGGAACTCGGCCTCCTGGCCCAAGGGCAGTTGGAGGGCCACCGCCCGGCAGCCCAGCCGCGCCCGCATATCATGCAGGACCCGATGGAAGTCGGCCCCGGTGCGGTCCATCTTGTTCACATACGCGATGCGCGGCACGCCGTACTTATCGGCCTGCCGCCACACCGTCTCCGACTGGGGTTGGACCCCGGCCACCGCGCAGAAGATCGCAACGACACCGTCGAGCACGCGGAGCGACCGCTCAACTTCCACGGTAAAGTCGACGTGCCCGGGGGTGTCGATGATGTTGACGGTGTGATCGCGCCAGTGGCAGGTGGTGGCGGCCGCCGTAATGGTGATGCCCCGCTCCTGCTCCTGGGCCATCCAGTCCATCGTGGCGGCGCCCTGGTCGACCTCTCCCATCCGGTGGACCCGTCCCGTGTAGAACAGGATCCGTTCGGTGGTCGTGGTCTTCCCGGCGTCTATATGCGCCGCGATACCGATATTACGCGTCTTGTCGAGCGAAAACTCGCGCGCCATAGGTCATCGACTCGGTTTGTGGTGGCTGCTCGGAAGTCGGCAGAGACCTCCCGACTGCCGTGCCGGGCTACCTCGGTTTCACGCAGGGCAGCCCAGCCGTCGATGGCCCATGGCCCCCTGCCATCCGCCAGTGGCGGACGCTTCCGAACTACCACCTATAATGAGCGAAGGCCCGGTTGGCTTCCGCCATCCTGTGGGTATCCTCTCGCTTTTTTACTGAAGCTCCCTGGCCGGAAGCGGCCTCCATCATCTCCGCCGCCAGCTTCTCCTGCATCGTGCGCCCCGGCCGAGCGCGGGCAGTGTTTACCATCCATCGCAGCCCGAGCGCCAGCTTGCGCGTCGGCCGCACCTCCATCGGCACCTGATAGGTGGCCCCGCCCACCCGCCGCGGCTTCACCTCCAACGACGGCATCACGTTGCGTAGGGCCTCCTCGTACACCTCCAGCGGGTCCCGACCGCTGCGCGACGCGATTTGATCCATCGCGCCGTAGACGATCCGCTCGGCCGTGCTCTTCTTGCCCCGGCGCATGATCTGGTTGATCAGCCGGGAGACCAAACTGCTTCCGTAGACAACATCCGGCCGCGGTACCCGACGCGCGACCGGTCCCTTCCTCGGCATAACCTTGTCCTCTTGCTGGCTATCTCACGGCGGAGCTAGGACTGTCCCCCCAATCCTTATATATACACATGTGTGTGCGCGCCCGTCGCGGCGCCGCGGCCTCGCCCTCCCGGCCGCGCTCGCCTCGCTATCTTCCTCGCTTCGTGCCGTAGCGGGATCGCGCGTTCTTCCGGTCGTCCACGCCGGTCGTGTCCAGGACGCCCCGCACTATGTGGTAGCGGATCCCGGGGCAGTCCTTCACCCGGCCGCCGCGCACCAGCACCACCGAGTGCTCCTGGAGAGTGTGCCCCTCGCCCGGGATGTAGGCCAGCACCTCGATTCGGTTGCTGAGCCGGACTCGCGCCACCTTCCGCAGGGCCGAGTTCGGCTTCTTGGGGGGCACCGTGTAAACACGCGTGCACACCCCTCGCTTCAGTGGGCCGGGCGCCCACTGGTAGCGCCGCTTACTCGCGTTGAACTGCCAGCCCAGCGCCCAGCGCACCGTCGGCGCGGGCTGGGGCCGCTTCTTCTTCCGTCCTTTTCGCACAAGTTGACTGACGGTAGGCATAGCTTGACTGTTGGCTTTACAGACGCGGACTAACTCGCCCCTGCCGCGACTTCACGGTGGCGCCAGGGGCGACAACTTGTAACCGTATCAGAAATACTACCCAATGTCAACATTGGCTGCACCCTTTTTCCACAGCCCATCCGGCGGAATTCTGCCACTCCCACACCCCCTGGGCTACGGGAGGCAGAGCCATTGACGGCCCACCGGGCCGACAGTAGAATGGCCGCGCCACCATCCGATTGCAGGAGGACGCCATTGGCTCAAGCCGTCATCGTCATCCCGGCCAGGTACCACTCCACCCGCTTCCCCGGCAAGCCGCTCGCCAAGCTCTGGGGCAAGCCGCTCATCCAGCACGTCTACGAGCGCGCCGTCCAGTCCAGGCAGTGCGACCGCGTCATCGTGGCCACCGACGATGCCGGCATCGCCGCCGCCGCCGGCCGCGTCGGCGCAGAGGTCGCCATGACCCGGCCCGACCATCCCACCGGCACCGACCGCGTGGCCGAAGTCGCCAGGGGCCTCGACTGTGATCTCGTTGTCAACGTGCAAGGCGACGAACCGCTCGTCGATCCGGCCGCCATCGACGCCGCCGTCGAGCCGCTGGCCGCGGACGCCGCCATTCCCATGGGCACCCTCTGCGCGCCCATCGAGGAGACGGCGGACCTGGCGGACCCCAATGTGGTGAAGGCGGTCCTGGACGCCGCCGGCTTCGCGCTCTACTTCTCCCGCCTGCCAATCCCCTTCGTCCGAGACGGCAGCGCCGAGGCCACCCGCTACCAGCACATCGGCCTGTATGTATACCGCCGGGAGTTCCTGCTCAAACTCGGCGACCTCGAGCCGACCCCGCTGGAGCAGGCTGAGAAGCTGGAGCAGCTTCGGGTGCTGGAACACGGCCACCGCATTCGGGTCGTCATCGTTCCCAAGGCCTCCCCCGGCGTCGACACCCCGGCCGACCTGGCCGCGTTGGAGGCAATAGAGCCAGACTCGCCGTGACGGCACGCCTGCCGTTCCGCCGGCAACAGCGGCGGCTGGGGCGGCCGCCCCCCGCTTAGCGCGCCCTCGGCCGCGACAGCACCCAGACCGGACGCAGGAATGGCGGCGTCACCGCGGAATAAGGGGTCGGCTGCGAGTCCGTCCTCTGCGTGCCCACTGACGGGCCTGGCTGGCGGGTGGAGTCGTTGCACGGGGTGACCGCGGCTCTCTGCCGCTGACGTGCAGATGGAGAGAAGGCCGCCACCGGACCAGGCGACGGTGGCGAAGAGGAGTCGCCATGGCGACCAAGAGCCTGTACGTTGGAAACCTGCCGTATGAGGTGACGGAGGACGACCTGCGCAACCTGTTCGCCGAGTTCGGGCCCGTGGAAGCGGTCCGCGTCATTGAGGGGAAGGGCTTCGGCTTCGTCGATCTCCCCGAAGAGAAGGCATCGGAGGCGATGAGCTCGGTCAACGGCCGGGAGTTCCAGGGCCGCGTGCTGCGGGTGGACGAAGCTCGGCCCCGGCAGGAGCGGAGGGAGCGCGGGGGAGGCTTCGGCGATCGCGGCGGAGGCCGCCGCCGCGACTGGTAGGTCTGGCCCTGCCGTCTATCGCCCGACGCAGCACCGCCGGGCGAATCCACTACGGCTACGCGGCCTCGCCGATGAGGTCGAGCGCTGTGTCGGCCAGCATGTCGCCGGCCTCCCGCGCGAGGGCGGCGCCCTGGGTGAAGGTGGTCTCGTAGCCCCCACGCGGGAACGCCTCCTTGTGTGGCACGTAGCCCACCATCCCGTTCGCGCAGCTCACCACCAGCGCATGGCGCGGATGGGCCTCCTCTTTGATGCGGAGGCCGAGCTCCACGAAGTACTCGGCCGGGATGCCCGCGAACGCCCAATCACCTAGCGAGAGCACCTGCACCTCCGCGGGCTCGGTCTTCCGCTCCTCGATGCGCTTCAATAGCGCGGGCATGCCGCGGTCGTAGGCGGCCGGGTCCACGAACCGCTGCGCGCCCCTCACGGTTCCGGCTATCTCCTCGGGGCTGACCTCGCGGTAAGGTAGCTGGATAGTGCGTGAGCGGGCGTCCAGCGTCAGTTCATCGGCGAATGACATCTCGCGCAGCGCCCTGGACGTATCATCTGCCAGGGCCCGGCCCATCTGCCCCAACGACAGCTCAATGCCGCGATACGGGTCGCCGGAGCAGATGTTGCCCGACGCGCCATTCAGGAAGAGGGTGACCAGACAGCCGCGGCCCTTCATCTCCCAGGCGAGCGCGGCGGGGAACCCGCCGGAGGCGACGGTGTCGCCGCCGTGGTCGGCGGGATGGCAGGCGAAGTTTACGAGCGCGCCGAGCAGCTCTCCGCCCTTGCCGCGGGCCGCGACCACCGCGACCTCCGGATCGATCGGACCCTCCACATAGAGCGCATCGGGATAGCGAAACGGGCCGTGCGTGCTGGCGGTGCCATCCCGCATCACGACCCGGCGGTTGTGCGAGATGTTCCATTCGGGCGCGCTGGCGAAGCCGACCTCCGCCTCCTGCCTACTGTCGAGCGCCCGGCCGAAGCAGTCGACGACCTTGCCGACCATCGTCTCGACGTAGGCATCATCCCGGCGGACATCGCCGCAGTGCGCCACTGGGGGCCCCGCGTGGTTGTGCGTCGCGGCGACCATGATGTTGCTGCCAGGAAAGTCGTACTGCGCCTCGATGCGACGGCGGATGTCGTCGGTCTGCGTCCAGCGGATGCACAGCGTGTCGAGCTGGATGAAGGCGACCGCGCCGTCGCCGGACTCGATCACTGCGACTCGGGCGAACAGTGGATCGGCGATCTCGTCGATGACGATGTCCACGATCCAGCCGATCGTGTGAGTGCCCAGCGGCGGAGTGATATCTGTCTCGGCGAACCCGGCCCTCAGCGGCATCCGACACCTCCCTCTCCGGTGGCGATGCTGCGCCCCGTCCGGTCTACTCGGGCATCGCGGTCCGGAGCTCCTGCGTCTCGCCGGTCTCGGCCGATCGATAGGCGGCCTCGATGATCTCGATCACGTGCCGAGCATGCTCCGCCGTCGCGATCGAGGGCGTCCCATCCCGCACCCAGTCCACGAGCTGCATCATGTCCTCGAAGACATGGGACTCCAACATCTCCGCGTGCTGACCCACGACGTGCGGCATGTGGTCGCCTTCTCGCACCATCGACTCGCCGTTTAGCTCCGTGCCGACGACCGATCCGTCGGTGCCGAAGATGCTGGGGTGGAATCCTACAGCGACGTCGCCACTCACCGTGCCGTAGACCGTGGCGAACGCCGAGCTGCCGAAATCCAACAGCATGAACGTGCTGTCATCCATGTCGCACTCGATGGTCCGGCCGCGGTACTCGCGCTGCTTCAGCGCAAGCCCGGAGAGAGCGGTCACGCGTTTTGCGGAGCCGAGAATCCCGGTGAGCCCGTGCAGGCAGTAGACGGTCACATCCCACAGCGGCCCGCCGGCCGGCTTCCTGAAGTACCAGGTCGGATCGACGTCGGTGAGGATGTCGTCTCCCGTCCGGAACTCCTCGGTCAGGTGGTAGTCGCTCACGGCCGCGCCGGCGACGGCCCATATGACCTGTCCGATCGCGCCCTCGCGGATGCGGTCGCGGATGCGCTGGTTGTACGGCCACAGCATCATGCCCGGCGAGGCGACGAGGCGTACGCCCTTCTTCTCCGCCCGAGCTATGAGGTCGTCGCACTCATCCGCCGTCATTGCCATCGTCTTGTTGAAGTGGATGTGCTTGCCAGTCTCGATGGCGGCCACGCCCTGCTCATAGTGGATCCCGATGGGTGAGCCAATGGTCACCGCGTCGACATCGGGGTCTGCCAGCAGAGACTCGTAGTCCTCATATGCGCTGGGCACGCCGAACTTCTCGGCCGCCGCCTGCGCCCGCCCCGGAACGGGATCGCACACCGCAGCCAACCGCGCTCGGTCCTGCACATCCGGCAGCGACAGATGGGACAGCGCGCCGCGAATGCCGATCGCGCCCGCGCCCACGACACCCACTCCAATTGGATTGCTCATGCTCACTCGGCTCCTCTCTCTAGGACGCGGCCACCGCGTCCCTCCAGGATGTGCGCGGCTCCCAGCCGACGGCCTCGCGTAGCTTCGCATTGGACATCAGGCTCGCGTGCCCGTCGAGGCCCTTGCACCGCGGCAACAGCTCCGGCTTGAAGCCCTCGATGAGCTCCATCGTCGGCTCGAGCGCGGTCGTGTCATCGTTGTTGCAGAAGTAGACCCCGTGCGGCTCGATCTCTTCCGACTTCTCCATCAGCAGCCGGTGTGCGGAGGCCAGATCCTCGCTGCCGATCCACGGCCACAGCCACTCCTCCCACCCGCCGGCGGGGCCGGCGTTCTTCGCCATCTCGGCCCGGCGCTCCGCGTCGCAGATGCCAGCCGAGCGCAGGGCGTAGGTCCTGATGCCATAGGCCCGCGTGTAGGAGGCCAGCAGCTGCTCCCCCGCGAGCTTGCTGTAGGAGTAGGAATCTTCGACATCGGTGGGGTGGTCCTCATCGATGGGCAGATAGTGGATCGGGAACCCGGTGCCGCTGACGCGGAAGCCGTGACCGAGCGCGCAGTTGCTGCCCGTCATTACGAAGATGCCGATGTTGCGCTCGACCGCCGCCTGCAGCAGGTAGTAGGTTCCCATGATGTTGGTGCGCATGGTCTCGTCGAAGGGGCTGCCTCGTTCGGCAGCACGCTTGCGGGTCTGGGGGTGGTCCGTCGGATAGGGGCTCGCGGCGAGGTGTTGAATCGCCTCGATTCCACCCTCCGTCGCCTTCAGACAAGCCTCGTAGTCGGTGATGCTTCCCTCCATCCAGGGCCAGCGGTCGGCCGCCTCCGGCCGCGTCCGCGACATCAGCACTAACTCGTGGCCGGCCGACTCCAGCTCGGCCACCGCGAACGGGCCGAAGCGCCCGCTCGCGCCTGTAACCAGTACTCTCATGCTCTCCTCCGTCTGATGGTGCGTATCGTTCTCAGCCCGCTGCTTCGGGCAGGTCTTCGAGTTGCTCCGCGTTCGCCATCACCTTCCGAATCGCCTGCGCGGCGAGTTTCGCCACATCCGGACCATTGGGTGCGCGCAGCGGAGTGGTCATGCCTGTGTGGCTATCGCAGTGCTTGATGGCCATCGGGAAGCGCTCGGGCGAGTAGTCGACCGCCTCCGCATGCGGGCAACTCCATGGACAGCCATGGCCGTAACCGTCCTTGTTCTGGAACACCGTCATCGCCGGCAGGATGAACGACTGCCACACGCTGCTCTCCAGGCCCTCCGCATTGAGGGCTCGCACGATCGTGTCCCTGAAAGCGCGGAGAGCGTGTGCGTGGCCGAGGGCCTCCATGTCGAAGCGGATGGTGTAGTTGTACCAGTTGTGCTCGCAGTCCGGCGGCTCGATCGGCAAGATCAGGTGTGGCGTTCCCTCAAGCTCGCGGGTGAGGGCGGCTGCATTCTCCTTCTGCACCTGCAGGTAGTGGTCGAGCCGCGTGAGCTGCGCCCGGCCGAAGGCGGCTGTGAGGTCGTTGTTGCGGTAGTTCCAGCCCATCGCGTAGACGTGGTAGTCGCGGCGTTCCGTCGGGCCCACCTCCTCGCCGAACGACCATAGGGCCTGAGCGCGCTTGAGCATCGCCTCATCGTCGGTGACGAACATCCCGCCCTCCCCCGACACGAGGCACTTGTTCTGATTGAAGCTGAAGGCCGCGCAGTGCCCCAGCGTGCCGACTTTCCTTCCTTTATACTGTGCGCCGTGGGCCTGGCAGCAGTCCTCGATCACGCGCAGGCCATGCGTATCGGCGATGGCCATCACCCTGTCCATGTCAACCGCCAGGCCATGCAGGTGGACGACGATGATCGCCTTCGTCTTCGGCGTGATGGCCGCTTCGATCTGATCGACATCGATGTTCATCGTGTCGAAGTCGATGTCCACGAACACCGGGATCGCATTGTGCTGCATCACACACGTCGCCGAAGACGACCACGAGTAGGCCGGGACGATCACCTCATCGCCGCACCCGCACTCGCACGCCACCAGACCCATGTGTAGCGCGGCCGTGCCGCCGTTGGTCGTGATCCCGTGGCGGCTGCCATTCCAGGCCGCGAACTCCTCCTGGAAGGTGACGCAGTTCGGCCCGAAGGTGTGCTTGCCACCCTCCAGCGAAGCCATCACCATCTTCCGGTCGGTGTCATCGATGGGCGGCCATGGCTTGATCGCGCCCGGCGGCATGACCGGCTTCCCCCCTGCTATCGCTAGCTGCTCTCCCATGTGCTCGACGCCTCCTCGCGCAGTGTACGCACCCCCGCCGCGGGGCGGGGACTTCCCCACCAGACTACGGCCCGAAGCCCCCGCTTCCTGCGGGTCGTCGCCGTCAGACAAGCCGCCATCTGGCGGCCGGCTCGCCGGGGTCCCATGCGGGGTGTGCGCAGCGGATCAGATGTTGACAGACTCAGACGCCTCTGCTATCATCCTGGAACTACATCGAAGGCCGAGGTAGTGATGGGATCCCAATCACGAGAAGCGCGGCCGCAGAACGACCTCTTGGTGCTGGCCGTGCTGGCCGAGGGGCCCGCTCACGGCTACGCCATCGCGCAGGAGATCAACCGGCGAACGGACGGCCTGCTCCGCATGAAGGAGGGCACGCTCTATCCGCTGCTCCACAGCCTGGAGAGGCAGAGGCTTGTCCGCGCCACATGGCGCGAGTCTGAGAGAGGGCCGGCTCGCCGAACCTATCACCTGACGGCGAAGGGCAAGCGTGCACTCTCGGATCGTACTGCCAAGTGGCAGCGGTTCTCGCGGGCGGTGGATGCGGTGGTGAGGGGGGAGGCTCGTGCCTGACCTCGAGGCCTATCTGGATCAGATCTGTGCTGACCTGGGCCTTCGCTCCGATGAGATCAGGCTGGAGCTGAGGCAGCACATCGAGCAGACGGCAGGGAAGCTCGAGGCCGCGGGGCACTCATCGGATCGGGCGCTGTCCCTCGCCATTCAGGAATTCGGTCCCCCGGAGGAGATTGCTGCCGGATTGGCAGCGACCCACGGACACGGAGGTGCAGCTATGTACCGGCGCGTCATCTCTCCAGCCCTGGTCGGTGTTGGCATCCTGCTGGGGACACAGGTCATCAACCTGGGGTACTCGTTTCTCCATAGGGTACGCGTGGATGCTCTCCAAGTGGGCGCGGTTCCAAGCTGGCTTCCGCCTGCAATGCCGCGGCTGGACTGGCTGGTGTTCGCCGGCGTCTTCCTGGCGATCAGTCTGTGCGCCCAGCGCGGGGGATCCAGGCGAGAGTGCATCGCGGTCGGCCTCGCGCCGCTTCTAATGGCGTCCTTGATCTATTTACCTCTCCTGATGCTCATCGCGGGCCTCTCGGCGTTCCCCGTGGCCCTCGGCATCCTCTTCCCGTACAACATCTCACTGATCTCACTGGGCACGACCATAGCGGTGCAGGAGTATGCGAGTGATCTCCTAAGCCTCGCCGCCACCTGCCTGGCGGCCACATGGCTCTACTTCTTCGCCGCCACCCGGTTCCGCGAGTCTCCCTTCTGGGCGGCCACAGAGTCGTAGCTCTCCCTGGCTCTGGGCCGCGGCGCCGAGGCGCCCGGCGCGCTCGATGGCGGTGTCGTCTCCGAGCAGGTCGCTCTCTTCCCCTGTGTGTGCCGCGGGGCTTGCAGATATGGAACTACCCCTGTAGAGCCATGGCAACGCAGACGTTCCAGCCCACAGAGCTGGCGACCGACCAAGAGAGCACGTCGCCAGCGTTCCCGCGCCAGCAACCCCTGCTGGCTCTCAGGCGCTTCGTAAGAGGCGCCCAGCAGGTGATACTCTATCCTTCGGACCACCCGTCATTCGAAGACGCACTTCGGCGCGCCTTCGACGGCTGTCGCAAGCTGCTGACACTCTTCCCCACATGGACGCTGCAGGTCGGCCCCGATGATCTGAGCCTTATGGGGGAATCCCTTCCCTCCGAGGGCCACCTCGACCGCTTCGGCCAGCGTCTCCGGGAGCGCATGATCCCGGCGCTTACCTTCGTGGAGGGAGCCACAGAGCAGGAGCTACTCGAACTGCTGCGAGTGCTGGCGACTCCTCCACAGGCGATAGAGGCCCAGGGCGGAGCAGAGCTCTGCCTCGGACGCGCCGGCGTCCGGCACATTCTTCTCAAGGCTCCGGATGCTCCTCCTGCCTACCAGGCGGAGTGGGCGTCGTTCGTCGCCGGGCAGGAGACGGCCGACGGGACGGCCCTCGAGAAACTGCTCTCTCTCTGTCCGGAGTCCTGTCGGACGGCTCAGGAAGGAGGCGAGATCGGGGCCGGCACCGACGATACGCTGGCCTGGCTGGTAGGCGTGCTTGGTGCAACTGCCGCGAGGCTGCCCGAGGGCGCGCCAGCCCGAGAGCAGTGGCTCCAGCAGACGCTCCTCGCGATCAGAGAACTCACGCCGGCCCTGGAGAGAAGTCTGTTTCGAGTCTACCCCTGCCACGAGAGGGATGCGCTCGGCGACGTCGCTTCTCTCCTTGCGCCGGAACAGGCGGCGGAACTTCTCCTGGGCTACCCGAATGCCGTGGTGGGAGAGCCTTCGGCGCAGCTCGAGGCGGTGCTCAAGAGGCTGATGCCGAATCGAGAGCGAGCGCTCCAGGTGGAGCCGCTGGTGAAGGAGACGCTCCTATCCCGCGGCATGACCGAAGAGAGCTACGATAGCGTCGTATCGCTGGTGCTCAGAAGGCACCTCAACGCGGTCGCGCTACCCCTGGACCTTAAGGAGGCAAGGGGAGAGGTGCGCAGCGCCTCACTTCTGACCGATATCATAGCCACCGTGTCTGCCCGGGCCCTCCAAGAGAACCGACTTGAGATGCTGCTGGAGCTGACGTCTTCGCCCAGTGAGTTGGAGGGAAGAGACCAACTCGCCACACATCTCGCCGAAGAGCTTGTAGGCTCTCTTCCAGAGCTGGCCGACGGCCGAGCAGCAGACGTGCTCCGCCGGGTGGAAGAGGCAATCGCCTTCGGCACTCTGTCTCCTCAGGACAAACGGCTGCTCCGCCTGAACGTGACCCAAGCCTCGTCGCCCGATCTCTGCCGACGAATGGCGCGTTTCCTGCTGCGTGAGCCCCGGCAAGAGAACGCGTTCCTCCTCGGGATGATCGCTCGAGCAGAAGAGGGCTTTGATGCACTCCTTCTGGTCGCAACGGAGGCATCAGTCGCGTGGCTTCAGGGGTCCGCAGGATCGGCGATCCTCCGCATGGGAGAGAGATCGGCTGAGGGCTGCTATCAGATCCTGCGTTCGGCCGCCCCGAAGGAGGCGATTGCATTGGCCCGCGCCCTGGTGCTGTCGGGCGGCCAGGAAAGCCTCGGGCGGGCGCTGTGGGCGCTGGAGCATCCCGATCCCGAGGTGGTTGCCGGATTGATGGAGGCGCTTGCCCACAGTCGCGATGAGGCAGCCGAGCTGGTGCTCCTCGAAGCGCTGCAGGCCGGCTGCCCGGAAATCCAAGAGGCCGCCGCGCTGAGCCTGGGCGGACATCCTTCAGACGGGGCTGTCGCCGCGCTCAGCTCCCTTCTTGCCGGCCCCTTCGCTCTCCGCCGGGCCGACCTCGTCACCTCGGCGGTGAAGGCGCTTGGGCAGATCGGAAGACCCGAATGTGTGCCGCCGCTGCGCGCCCTGCTGAAGCGCAAGAGCCTGCTTCGCCGCCGTCAGACCAGAGAGCTTCAGGCGCTGGCGGCGGAGGCGCTGGCCGCGATTCCCGATCCCGCTGCAGAGCAGGTCTTGCAGGAAGAAGCGACGCGAGGATCGACGGAGCTTTCGAGCCTCTGCAAACGGGCGCTGGAGCAGAGACACTCGATGCCGCAAGCTGAGCCAGGCCATGTCCGGACCTGATAGCTCATCTGGCCCGAGGACAGCGGCCCCGCAGGACAGCGGCGAGGACCTCGTTCGGGCCCTGGCGCTGGCCTTCAAGAGGCAGAAAGTGTACGGACCGTCTCACCCCGCAGCGCTTCGGGCTGCTCAAGGGATGGCCGACGCGCTCTCGCCTCTCCTGCGAGAGCAAGAGGAGGTCGGTGTCACACTCAACCACAGAGCCGATCCGGCAAATGGCCGGGCCCGCCCTGCAGCCAAGGGCGCCACGGCCGATCTGGTGAAGGCGGCTATCCAGCATAGCATCGATCGGATCGTCATCTCCGGAGACCTGACGGCCCGGCAGGTCATCGCGCTCGTTCAGCTCCTGGGCAAGAGGCGGGATGAGGTCGAGGCCAAGGGCGGGCTGCCTTCCGTGCTGGCGCAGCAGGGACTCACATGCATCGTCTGCGAGATCGCAGCGCCGCCCGCGGAGGTAAGCGTCGAGCAGGCTCCTCCCGGAGTGGATGCCTCCCTGGTGTCCACCTACGGAACGGCGCTGGGGGTGATCCAAGAATCGACGCAGCAGGCGCGTCTGGGCAGAGTGCTCAACGCCGCGGCGGCGCAGACGCTGGCGAGCCAACTCGCGGACAACATGATCGAAGATCAGGCAAAGCTGCTGGGATTGCTGTCGATAAGGAAGCATGATGAGTACACCTTCCAGCACTCCCTGAACGTCTGCGTCCTTGCGCTTGCCCTGGGCATGGCGATGGGCTTGGACCGGCCGCGCCTCCATGCGCTCGGCCTCGCCGCCATCCTTCACGACGTGGGCAAGGCCTGGGTGCCGCTGGAGGTGCTGAGGAAGCCCGGCCGTCTGACCGAGGACGAACTCGCCTTGATCCAGCAACATCCGGTTCGCGGCGCAATCTACCTCAGCCAGCAGCCCGAGGTGCCTCCCCCGGCGGCGCTCGTGGCCTTCCAGCATCACCTGGGCTACGACCAGCGCGGATATCCTAAGCTGCGCTGGCCGCACTCACTGAATGCCTACAGCCTGATCGCAGGCATTGCGGACGCCTACGAGGCTCTGACCAGCGATCGCCCCTACCGTCCTACACTTGGCCCGGACGAAGCCTTGGGCGTGATGCTCGAGACCCCGCCGGGACAGTTCGAACCACGGATGTTGGATGTGTTCGCGGAGATGCTCAGCAAGTCCCATCTGCTGGCAGAGTCACCTGACCCCTCAGCAGAACGCGAGCCGTCGAGCACAGAACGCCAGTTGACGGCCGCTGAGACCGGGCCCCGGGTGTCCTGACCTCACGACGTTCCGCCTGCCCCAGCTCCCTGCGAGCCGCGCGAAGCCGCGACGCCCCCGCGCGTCGGAGGCGCTCACTCCAGCATGGGATCAGGCCCCCTGTCGCCGCGATCATCCCACCATGTCGGGTTCTTCGCGCGCAACGCTTCGACTTTCTGCTGCATTCCCGTGTAGATCCCGAACAAGCCTGGTGAACCAGGATCCTCGACAATCCCATCGGCCAGTATCATCTCGCGCTCAATGTGGCAGATCCGGCCCACCATCTCCGTCTGCTCCTCGAGGCGTCCGCTGCTCACGAGCCCGTCCACCAGAGACGCCAGCTCCTGCTGTCTTGGGATCTTCAGAAACTCGTGGTGAAGCCACTTCCAGTAGGGGCAGAAGTCGTTGCTGAGGTAGAAGCTCTGACGCATCACGTTCTCGATGAACTTGGCGAGGCAGATATGCAGCGATACAGCATCGTCCCGATGGGCAAGCCGCTCGCGGAAGTTGTACTCGCCATAGTGCCAGACGCCGAAGCACGTATCCACCAGCCGCCGCAACCGGAAGATCGGATCGCGTGCGAAAGCAGCAAACCCCTCGCGCAGTGACTCCAGACGACCAGTCGGATCGTAGTAGATGCTCCCGTGCGTGACGTCGTACAGCGACTCCTCTCCATACGCGTCGGGCATCCACTCGCTCCCGCTCCCGGGGGGCACGTGAAGGCCGACATGCTCATCGAAGTACTCCGCCCTCGAGTGGATCTCTGCGACATAGCTGTTCTCGGCCCGGCTGTATCCGAGAAACGACTGGGGCGCGTGTTCGTCGATCTTCTGTTGCACTACCGATGCGTATTCGCGGTGATCGTCCTCGTCCATCCATAGCATAAAGACGGGACCCCAGTCATGGTCCCTCGAGAGCGCGTCGTCCGCCCCAAGGGAGTCGGATCCGCCGATCTTCCCCGCTGCTACTCGTGTCGCCAGGCGCGGGAAATACTGCTGAAGAAACGGCAGCCCCCATTCGAGGAAGAACCTCCGGGAGATCTCGAGACCTTTCATATGCGACTCCTTGCGCCTGTCAACTGGCAATGGGACACCTGTTCCAGCCATGTGGGATTGCCTGCGTGTGTCCAGGCCCCATGATACCGCTATAGCGGGCGTTGCTCAAATGAGCGCCATTGCGATTCGGCTCGGGCGGCGAGCCAGCAGACCATGGTTCGCTGCTGCCGACAGCCCGGCATCCTGTTGCGGGCCGCGCGAAGCTACAACGTCCTGCTCGGCCGCTCCGTTTCTGGAAGCGCAGGCTCGCGCCGCCAGCCCGTCGAACAGATGACGGGTTGGATCATCACGCTGAGAGGGACGGGCGGAGCGAATGCAGCGGCTCGCACGGCGGGGTCACTTCTCGGCATGTCTGGCTGCGTTACTCCTCTTCCCCCTCCCCATCTCCCACGCGGCCGCGCCCGATGAGGAGGAGGGCCCGCCCCACCTCCCGGCCGCTAGAATCG
Organism: Candidatus Hebobacterum abditum; assembly: GCA_029821875.1. Taxonomy (GTDB): domain Bacteria; phylum Armatimonadota; class Hebobacteria; order Hebobacterales; family Hebobacteraceae; genus Hebobacterum; species Hebobacterum abditum. Next base: position 16,048 of record JALGXW010000025.1, read on the forward strand.
ACGTGCCGCCGGTCATCGACGGATTACTGGATGATCCCTGCTGGCAGCAGGCGGCACACGTGGAGGACTTCTGGCGGAAGTACGTCGACGCGGCGGAACTCCAGGCGACGGAAGCCTGGATCTGCCACGACGAGCGGGCCATCTACGCCGCCTTCCGGGCCTACGACACGGACCCATCGGCGGTGGTTGGGCGCCAGAAGAAGCGCCAGGGATCCATGCGCCGCGATGACTGGGTGCAGGTCTGTCTGGACGTGGAGGACGCGGGCCGCAACGAGTACAGCTTCCGCGTGAACGCCGCCGGTGTGCAGTACGATGACGTCCCCGGCGGGACCAGCGAGAAGATCGAATGGAAGGGAGACTGGCGCGCCGCCTCCCGCATCGACGGGCAGGGATGGACGGCCGAGATCGAGATCCCCTTCGCCATCCTCCGCTATCCTGAGGGCCAGGACTGCTTCCGCTTCTACCTGGAGCGCCACATCGGCCGGGAGCAGGATCACTGCGTCTGGCCCAAATGCTACGCGCAGATCTCGGACCGCGACCTCTGCGCCCGGCTGACCGAGGTCCCCACTCCCCCGGTGCGGCTGCGCTATGTCATCATGCCCTACGCCCTGTCCGTCTTCTCCGAGGACGAAGACGAGCGGGAGCCGCTGACCGCGGGGCTGGACCTGAAGGGCACCTGGCCCAACGGCGTGGTCGGCCTGGGCACCCTGAATCCCGACTTCAGCAACATCGAGGATGTCGTCGAGACGATCGATTTCACCTTCGTCGAGCGCTACCTGCCCGAGTACCGTCCCTTCTTCCAGGAGGGCGCCGGCTACATGCCCTACCAGGGAAGCCAGTGGAGCCGGGGGCCGGTGAATCTGTTCTACAGCCGGCGCATCGGCGAGATCGACTGGGGCGGGAAAGGATTCGGCACGGTTGGCCGGCATCGCTTCGGCCTGCTGGATGCCTATCGGAGAGGCGGCGAGAACCACTTCGTCTGGAACTACGAGCATCTCTTCGGGACAGAGGGCAACATCGCTTTCTCCGGCGCCGATCGCCGCGTGCCCGATGAGCCCGACAACCTCGCCATTGGGCTCGGGTCCGAGTGGACCTTTCCCTTCCCAGGAGGGGCCAAGCAGCTCAACGCTCAGTGGTTCAGAAGTCGCACCCAGGGCGATGGAGGCGACGACCACGCTATCGAGCTCGACGCGTCGGTGTGGCGAGATCAGGGATTCGGCTGGTGGGCGGGATACTACGATGTGGGGGACGAGTTCCGGGCTGATGACGGGTACGTTCCCGAGACCGGCGTTCATGCGGCCGACGTCGGAGTCAGCCACTTTCGCTCACACGAGGGAGGGAACCTCCTGACAACCGAGTGGTATGGCATTGCGGCCGCGGGAGAATCGCAGCAAGGCCCCCGCCGTAGCGTGTCGCTCGACCACGGGCGGATGTGGCGGAATGGCTGGAACATGTGGGCGGGCGTCGGTCGGGGAGAGAGGGATGGCTTCGACGTCGTCACCAACCAGCTCACCCTTGGCTGGAACTGGCAGGATGTCTACCGGAGCGGTAGTGTCGGCATCACCTGGGGTGAGCGCTATGGGGAACCCTATCGCTACCAGGCGCTGTCGCAGGCGATACCGTTGGGGCCTCGCTGGTCGACCAAGCTCACCCTCGAGCGAGTGTACGCGGCCTACCTCGACGAAGAAGGGAATGTCGTCCCGCCGGAGTGGTTCCGCCAACTCGTGCTGACCACAACCTATGACATCAGCCCTGACAGGAGCGTCACCGCGAGGATCGTCAGCAGCGATGGCAGCACCAACGCCTACGCCGCCTACCGCCAGCGAGTCCGCCGCGGCATGGACCTGCTCGTAGTCGTCGGCGACCCGAACGCCGCCGAATGGGTCAACCGGCTCGCCGTGAAGGCCATCTGGTGCTTCTAGCGGTGGCTTGCCTCGATCACGCCTCCTAGAGTCAGCTACCTCCCCATGTCGGTCCGCCCCCAGCGATGCTCACACGCCGTGCAGTGCCAGGCCGGGTCGTTGCCGGTCAAGATGCAGCCGCCCAGCGCGACCTCGCCCCGCTCGGCCTGCTCCGTGAGTTCGGTTCCGGGCAGGCCGTAGACGATGGGGATCACTTCAAGCGACCGGCATTCCGGGCACCGGAGTTCAGTCGGTGGGTGGCCGATCCGAGCCATCACTGCCATCGACAGCAGAACGACAAGCACCCCCACGCCGATCCACCACCATCGCATTCGGTCCTCCTTGTGACCGCCCCGTATCCCTATAGATAAGACCGCTTGCCCAGGTGTTCTGTTCCCCGCGCCGCTGCTGCAGCAGACGACTGACGCTCTCAGGACCCCTGCGGCAGGAAGCAGCCCAATGGACCGCAGGACCGCCAAGCGAAACGATCCGACTTGAGCGACACCGGAAGCGGTACAAAGCGAGTGGTTTGTGTGGTATTACACCCATGGGGATCCGGGGGTAGCGGCCGTTGACAGCTCCAGGTGAGGACCAGGTGGTCCGCTGGCGGCCAAGACACAGGGGGGGAGTGGAGATCGAAGCCATGAGTTCCGACCAGACAGCGACTGACGTAACGGGGCAGCAGCCCGAGGGCGGCGCGGGGCGGGTGAGCGTCGTCTGGGGCAGGGTGATTGTGGGCTTCATACTCTCGGCCACCGGTGGCGCGGCCTTCGGGCATGCCTGGACCGCACACGCGGCGACCTGGTGGTGGCTGGGGGCCATGAGCCTCCTGGCTGGAGGACTTCTGCTCCTGTCAGTAGCCTATGCGCGCAGGTGATAGCGGCCGGACCCAGACCCTCGCGTGCAGTGAGCGGTAGACGATCCCCATAGACGCGCCGGCACGGCCGGGCTGCGGCTCATCTCCCGAACTTCTCGGTCGCCTCGGCGCCTCGGGGTTTCGCTCTCCATCCTGAGCCTTGCCCAAGGGCCGAAGCGTAGGCAGGCCCACGCGCGCACGTCGCCGCCCAACTCTCGCGCAGAGGGGGACACGCGTCGAGACGACGATGGGAGGAGTGCAGCTCCTCGGCGCGCAGACGTGACACGAGGCCCCGCGAGAGGCCTTCGCGACACAGGACGTATCACCTCAGTGAGCGAAGTCGATTCCTGGTCGCCGTCCTATCGGATGGCGCCCTTCGTCGATGGAACATCTGGTTTGAGGAGAGGAAGATGAAGCGCCTGCCCCTCGGCATGGCATCTGCGCTCACCAGAACCGACCGACACACGATGAGAGCTGTCGCCGCGGTGGTGTGCGCGCTCGCATGCGTCCTTGCGACTGGGAGTGGCGGCCCGGCGCTGGCAGCCTCCGGAACAGACATCCTGTCCGCACGAGTACACGCGCTCTTCGCCACTGCCGAAGGCGTCGAGGCACCGGGGGCGTCGGTGCTCGTCGCCAAGTCCGGCGAGGTGGCCCATGCGGGAGGCTACGGCCTAGCCAATGTCGAACTGGGCGTCGCCAACCGGACCGACACGGTGTTCCGGCTCGGCTCCATCACGAAGTCGTTCACCGCTACGGCCGTTCTGCAGTTGCATGACAGAGGGTCGCTGAACATCGACGATACCGTGGCCAAGTACCTGCTCGACGCGCCGCATGCTGACGAGATCACGATCCGGCAGTTGCTGTCACATACCTCGGGGATCACAAGTCTTGAGGAGGCGCCGCTGGAGTTCGCACCCGGGGAGCGCATGAACTACAGCAATGCTGGCTACCACCTTCTCGGAAGGATCATAAAGCAAGTCTCCGGCGACTCCTACGAGCAATACCTGAGGGAGAACATCCTCGATCCGCTCGGCATGGGCAGCACGGGATATGGACATCACTCCACTATAGTGAAGAACCGCGCGGCCGGCTACGGGATCGACGACGCTGGGGAGTATGTCAACGCTCCTTACCAAGACGTGTCCCTCACCTACTCGGCCGGCGCCCTCTACTCCACCGTCGAAGACATGTATATGTGGGAGCAGGCACTGTTCTCGGGCAGGCTCCTCAAGCCCGAGACGTTGGCGCAGGCGTTCTCTCCTGCCACCTTGAACGACGGGCGACGGACAGGATACGGCCTCGGCTGGATGATCGGCAGCTATCGGGGGGTGAGGGAGATAGGACACGGGGGCGACGTATCCGGCTTCAACACCTGGATCTCACGGTTTCCCGACCACGATCTCACGGTGATCGTGCTGTCGAACACTCCCATGAGACCTCCAGGGCCGCTCCCAACAACGAGAGACCTGGCGCACGCAATCGCCGAGATCTACCTCTCTGACCACATGGAGGCGCCGACGCATGCCACCGCAGTCGCGCTCGACCCCGCGATCTACGAAGGGTACGTCGGTCAGTACAAGCTCGAGGGCGCGCCCGAGGTGCTGGAGGTCATGGGCGACACGATCACCATCACCACAGACGGGTCCGCGCTCTTCGGGGTGACAAAGATGGGCAAGCAGGAGTTGCTCCCCGAGTCGGAGACCACGTTCTTCGCCCTTCCCGATGAGGGGAATCGACTGACCTTCGTCGTGGACGAGACCGGCAGGGCCACCCACCTCGTCATCAGCCTCATGGGTGTGAGGGAGCTGCGCGCGAAGAGAGTGCAGGGCGAGCCGGAGTAGGCGCCGCCCGCACCCTGGAGATGATCTCGGGGACCGCCCGGCGGCTGCACTCCTCCACCCACAACGCCGGCGGAAGTCGCCTCGCGCCCTGTGAGGCCTTTTCGAGCGGGATGCCCGTCATGTAGGGAGAACACATCACCTGCTGACGAGGAGAGAGCGATGGAGCACGACTCGGTATTCGGGGCCTTGGGATTCTGGATACTCCTGCTGGTCATCGTCCTGGTCGCCTGGACCCGCTATCTGCAGCACAAAGAGACGATCGAGACGCTGAAGCGGCAGGCGGAGCCTGACCGCGTTGTGTGGGACAGGCAGATCGTCCGACTGCGCAAGGGACTCCTCCTCGCGGTGGGGCTCCTCGCGATGGGCGCGGGGCTCGGGGCAGGGCTTGCTGTAGTGATGGGAGAAGGGCTGCTCACACCTGAGGTAACCGCCCCCTTTGTGGGCCTTGCAGTCTTCTTCTTCGCTCTCGGAGCCGGGACCCTACTGCTTCACATCCTGTGGATGCGGCAGGCCAGTGTCGCTCCTGCAGCCGAAGATGAGCAGCCCGAGGAGCCGGCGGAGCCGGAGCAGTGATAGCCGCTCTGGCGCGCTCGGCGAACCTCGCTCTCCTCGCGCTGGGCGGCCGCACCTCGGACGACGACACGGCGCTGGTGGCGAGGGCGCGGGAGGGCGATCCCTCCGGCTTCGACGAGATCGTGCGCCGCCACCACAAGCGCGTCTACACCCTCGCCTATCGCATGCTGCATCATCCTGAGGAGGCGGAGGACGTCACCCAAGAGGCCTTCCTCAATGCCTACCAGCGCCTCTCCCAGCTGCGCGAGGCCGAGTCGGTCGGCGCCTGGGTCTGCCGCATCGCGTCAAACCTGTGTCTCGACCGGCTGCGCTCGCCCCGCCGTGACACCGAAGTCCCAATGCCCTCGCCCGACCTCGCGCCGGCCGACCCGGCCGACGACGACGAGGGAACGTCCGAGACCGTCGAGCGCATCCGGGCCGCGGTGGCCGAGCTGCCGCCCAAGTACCGGCTTGCAGTGGTCGCCTACTATCTGCGCGGGCACACCTACGAGGAGGCAGCGCGCCTGATCGGGGTGAACGTGCGCACCTTCAAGACCCACCTCTACCGCGCACGCCAGCGCTTGATCGCCATGCTCAAGGACTCGACACAGGCCCGGGGGGAGCCGCCATGAGGTGCCGCAAGGCGCGAGCGAACCTGCAGGCGCTTCTCGATGGGGCGCTGCCGGCGAGCGACGAGGCGCGACTGCGCGATCACCTCGCGGCCTGCGAGCCATGCCGCGGTCACTTGAACTCACTGCGGCTCGTCGATGAGGCGCTCTCCACCCAGCCCGAGGCGGAACCGCGGCCCGAGCTGGCGCCGGCCATCATGGCCCACGCGAGGGCACAGCGCGGCCGACGGCGGCCGCTGGTACCCATATGGCTGGAGGGATGGACGCTCGCTTCGGCGGCACTCGGTCTGGCGGCCTGCGGCCTGGCGGCGTCGCGCTTCCTTCCCGCGGCCGGACTGCCTGACGAGCTGGCCGTGCAGGCCAGCGGCCTGCTTCCCGTCGCCCTCGTCGCAGCCTTCGGCCTCTTCGGGGTGTGGTACTACCGGGCCTAAGCTGACCTCAGGGCAGAAGACACGGGCGGCCCGCCTCTTGTCCCTGCTGTCATTCTGAGTCCGCCGGAGGTGGACGAAGAATCTCGCCGTTGACCGTTGCCCCGCGGACTTCGCCTACTCTATCGTCTCCAGGAACTCGCGAGCGATGGCGGCGACATCGCTGTCGGCCCGGATGCCCCGCCAGGACTTGCCGGGCGCGACGATGTTGGCGACCACGATGTTGGCCCCGTTGAAGATGGCAGTGCGAGCCCCGCCCAGATCGACGCCCCCGGCCGCCGCGATGGCGACGTCGTACTTGCTGCGGATGCGGGTGACGTGCTTGTACTGGATGACCTTGCCGCGGGTGCTCTCCTCATCTCGGCCCAGGTGCAGCACCACCACCGACGCGGGCTGGGTGCGCAGCGGCCGCAGCACCTTCAGCGGGTCGGCCACGCCGAGCATGTCGATGATGGCGTCCATCGACCGGCTGTGGCACTCGTTGATGAAGCGTTCGATGGTCTCGGTGGGACAGCTGCCCAGCACGGTGGCCGCGGTGGCGCCGGCCCGGTGGACCATCTCCACTTCCTCGCTGCCTCCGTCGGTGGTCTTCAGGTCGGCGACGATTCCATGCCGCCAGAGCCAGCGCAGCCGCCTGATCCCCTTCATCCCCTCCCGCTTGATGAAGGGCGTGCCGGCCTCGATGAGGATGCGCTCGTCCTTGGGCAGTGTGGCCAGGATGCGCATCGCGGTGAGCAGGTCGTCATTGAACGCGATCTGCAGATAGCGCGTCCGCCGGTCGAGCATCGGCACTCATTCCCTGGCCGCTGCCCGCCCGCCGAAGCCGAAGATGTCGGAGGGCAGGAAGAGCACGATCTTCTCCGACGGGTCGGCCGCGATATCGCGAATCGTCTGCAGCGTGCGCAGCTGCAGCGCGCCCCGACCTCGGGACAGGTTCTCGGCCGCCTGCCGCAGGTTCTCCGATGCGCTCAGCTCGCCTTCGGAGATGATGATAACCGCGCGGCGCTCCCGCTCGGCCTCGGCCTGCTTGGCCATCGCCCGCTTCATCTCGGCCGGCAGCTCTAGCTCCTGGATCTTGATGGACTCTATGTCCACGCCCCAGTCATCGGTCTCCTGACCCACCATCTCCCGGATGGCGTTGCCGATCTGCTCGCGCTCGCCGAGCACGAAGTCCAGCTCGTGGTTGCCCACCACATCGCGCAGCGCCGCCTGCGTGTACTGGCGCACCGCGAAGATGTAGTCCTCGATCTTGATGATCGCGTCCTCGGGCCGGACCACCCGGAAGTAGACGACCGTGTTGGCCAGCACCGGGATGTTGTCCTTGGTGATGACCTCCTGACGGGGGATGTCGGCCGTCTTGATGCGCATGTCCACCTTGCGCATGGTCTGGACGATGGGCCAGATGAACCGCAGCCCCGGCGCGCGGGTGTTCTTGTACACGCCGAAGGTGAACACCACGCCCCGTTGATACTGGTATAGTATCCGGATGCCGGACAGCAGATACACCGCCGCCAATGCCAGGACAACCCAGAGGAACACATCTCCGGCGTCGGGACCCGAACGATACATGTTGCCGCCTCCTGTCTCGCGTCTCAGCGCTTACATGGCCAGTTACCACACGCGGAGAGGCGATTCACCTGCGCGCGGGCAGGAGGCTGCGTCGCGGGGGATCGTGGGAGAGGGCGCCAGGCCTCACCTCTGCTCGGCCCGGACCCATGTCCGCAGGTAGGCCCGGCAGTTGGGGCAGAGCAGCCGGATGTTGTCGAGCTTCCAGTTCTCGATGTTCGCGTCGCGGTGAAAGACGAAGAGCGTGATCGGCTTGTCCATCCACTCGCTCCGGCCGCACTGCTCGCACTCGTGGCCGCGTTCCCTGATGAGGGCGCGCCGCCGCGCCGGCCTCGACCGGAGCGTGGTCTGACCGATGTCCTTCTTCTCCCTGACGGTGTGCTGGTTTTGGCAGCGCACCGTGCAGTAGGCGCCAAACCGTATTCTCTTGCCGCAGTTGAGGCAATTGAGGCCGGACTCAGCCATCTCGCCACCTGACACAAGTAGGCCCTTCCACCTCTGGCAGTCTTCCCGCTTGGCGCGCCACCTCCCTGCCGCGAGCACCCGTCCATCGTCCTCCGTTGGGGGCAGGAGGCAGGTTCCTTCGCTCCGAAGTCAGCGACAGGACGGCCGGAGGAACGGGGACGGAGCGCTCAGGCGGGAGAAGCAGCATGTATTCGCCAGCGGATCAGGTAGAGATCATCGGGTTGATGGCGGCCCACGAGTCGGCAATCGCCGACCTCTATCGGGCCTACGGGAGGCGATTCCCGGAGCACAAGGAGCTGTTCGACGGCCTCGCCGAGGAGGAGGTTGGACACGCGAGGCAGATCGCCCGCTTCGCAGACAGGGTCCGCTCCGGATCGGTTCACGTCGACGCCGGGCGCTTCAGCGCAGAGTCCATTCTCGCCTCCCTGGATCACATGCGCGGCCGAATGGAAGAGGCGGAAGAGGCCGAGCTCTCCTTCGCCAGCGCCCTCTCCATCGCCATAGACGTCGAGGACGCCCTGATCGAGAGGCGATACTTCGAGATCTTCGAGGACGATACGCCCGACCTGAAGGAGCTTCTTCGATCCCTGGAGGCAGAGACCGAAGAGCACAGGCAGAGGCTGGGCAAAGCCCGGGAGCGCGAACGGGGGGCAACACCCTAACGAAGGGGACAGGTCCACCCCCGCCGCCGAAGCGACAACCGCCATGATGGCCCAGCGCGATCGCTTCTTCGCCGTGATGGAGAACAGGCGCCCTGACGGCGTGCCGTTCTTCCCCGACATCACGGACTGGTACCTCGCCCGTCGCACCCCCCGCGGCGAGCGACAGCCCTTCGCCACCGGACAGATGATCTTCGACGACGACCCGATCCACGGGCGCCGGGTAGACATGCCCGAGCGCTTCCGCGATTTCACGCTCCTCGACTTCTACCGCGAGTTCGACTGGGGCTGCCCCATCCACGCCTATGAGGGGATCGTCGCCGAACGCGATGGCGTGTCCGTTCGCACCAGGCAAGACGGGCAGCGGCGCCATCAAACCATCGAGACCCCCGAAGGCACGCTTCACACTGTCTGGGGACGGGCCCCCCACGGCAGCGAGTCCATCCTGCGCTATCCGGTTCAGGGGCCGGACGACGTGCGCGCCGTCGAGTTCCTGGCCAGGCACACGCACTATCGGGGGGACGCGCAAGCGGTCGAGCACATCCTCGACGCGCTGGGCGGGCGCGGGGTCATCGACGTCGCGATCGGCCGCACGCCCTTCGGCCTGCTCGTGCAGGAGCTGATGGGGTACGAGGCGGTGGCCTATGCGCTCGCCGACGAGCCCGACGCGATCCACCGACTCATGGAGGCGCTCTCCCCGGGGTTCTACGAGCGGGTCCGCATCGCGGCCGAGCTGCCCGGCCGGATCGCCATCATCAGCGACCACGCCGACGAGCACCTCATCAGCCCGCGGCAGTTCGAGCAGTTCTGCCTGCCCCACTACCGGGAGGCGCAAGATGCGCTCCACGCGGCCGGCAAGCTCGTCTCCACACACCTCGACGGCAATATCCGCGGGCTGCTGCCGCTGCTGCCCGAGGCGGGATTCGACCTCCTCGACGGCTGCACGCCCGCGCCCATGGGCAACTACGAGCCGGAAAACCTCGGCCCCGTTCTCGGCCCGCGGCTGAAGGCCTACTGCGGCGTCCCCTCCGCCCTCTTCTGCACCAACGTTCCCACCGACGAGATTCTAAGCTACGGCCGCCGGATCACCGAGGCGCTTGCCCCCAACGTCATCCTCAACATCGGCGACGTGCTCCCACCCGATGGTGACATCGAGCAGGTCATCGCCCTCGGCGAGGCGGCCCGGAAGATGCCCAGCGACGCTGGCGCGTAGCTCCCCTGTCCTCAGTACGGACGCTATCTGCGGGGCCTGTAGCGCGCCCACACGAACGACTACTCCTGCGATCTGCTACACTGGACCGAACGGCTGGGAGGTCTGCCTCCGGCGGGGGCACAGCTTGCAGCGTTCGCGGCGGCAGTCGGCGAGGACTCGGATACGGTGGCCCGATCGGCCAAGGAGGTCGATGTGCCAAAGAAGATTCTCCTCGTGGCAGCCGAGCTGGCGGAGGTGGCGCCCGTGGGCGGCGTCGCCGAGTACGTGCTCGGCCTGGCCGCCGCGCTGAGGAGAAGGGGGCACGACGTGCGAATCGCCTTGCCCGCTTACGAGCACCTCCGGTCTCGCAAGGGCCCTGAGCTCGAGGAAGTAATGCCTCGCCTGATGGTCCCCGTTGGATCGGGCGGGCCGGCGGCCACCGCGGTTCACCGGTTGGAGCTGCCCTGCCCGGGAGATGAGTCGCTCACGCTGCCGGTGCTGCTGCTGGGCGGCCACGAGCACTTCGCCTCGACGACCTCAGACCGAGGCATCTACGGCTGGCCGAACCCGGAGCCCTGGATCGCCTTCTCCCGCGCCGTCGTGGAGTACGTCAACGCCGGCGACTGGCACCCCGATGTTATCCACTGCCAGGACGCGCACACCTCCCTCGTGCCTGTCTATGTGAAGTATCTGCGTGAGTCATGCGAGGCGGGCGACGCGCCCCCCGCCGCCCGCGCACGCACGATCCTGACCATACACAATCTCCTGGATCGGGGTCTGGGGGACCGCGCCCTCGTTTCTTACGCCCGCCTCCCCATGGACCGGCTCGACGCCGAGACATTCGAGTTCTACGGCAAGGCGAGCTGCTTCAAGGCCGGGCTGCTGTCTGCCGACCGGGTCAACGCGGTCAGCCCGACATATGCCGAGGAGATTGCCAGCAGCAATGCCTATGGGTTCGGCCTCGAAGGAACACTGCTGCGCCTCAGGGAGGCGGGCCGCCTGAGCGGCATCGTCAACGGCATCGACGAGTACCGCTGGCAGATGAGCGGCCTGAGGTACGACGGGACAGACGACGTCGACGACCTCGTCGCGGCGAAGAGGCGTGAGCGCACGGGGCTCTACCGCCAATGGAAGTGGCAGGACCTCGACCGGCCCCTGATCGCCTTCCGAGGACGATGGGACACGCAGAAGAACGTCATGGCTCTCGCCGACGGTGCGGAGCGGGTCATCGAAGTCGCCAACCTCCTCGTCGTCACCTGGGGATTCCCGGGTGCGACCCCGGAACTGCGCCGCGCCTGGCACAAGCTCAGCACAGTCGCTGCCCAGGCGCCGGACTGTCTCCTCGTCAACCCTCCGGGCATCGACGGGATCGAGAATGTGCGCACCCACTACGCGATATCCGACTTCTTCCTCATGCCCTCGCGCTACGAACCCTCGGGCCTGGCCCAGATGGAGTGCCAGCGGTTCGGGACCGTCCCCATCGTCCGCAAGACGGGCGGGCTGGCCGACACCGTGTCGGACCAGCAGACGGACTCCTTTCCCTCCCCCAACGGCTTCGTGTTCCGCAGGGATGATCCGCGCGCCATGGTCGAGGCCGTCGAGCGCGCAGTGAGGGCCTTCGAGGATCCAACCGCGCGAGAGAGTTTCATCGCCAACACACTCGTGCAGCGGAATAGCTGGGATACCCGCGTGCCCGAGTACGAGGCCCTCTACGACAGCTAGGCCGGCCGGGCGGAAGAGCGCACGCCAACGACGGCCTCACTCCTGCAAAGCCTCTGCGGCCGTGAGGACGGCGGCCGCGACCCGGCCCACCCCCTTCTTTCCCTTCTTCACCTGCTCGGCGGCGAGGACGATCGTCACCTCCTCCAGCGAAGTCCAGGTGGTCGCCAGGTATCCCACCATCTTCTCCGTGGCGTCCTTGCGGGACACCTCGATGAGCCGCCGAACGGCCTCCTCGTTGTTCCAGCCCGCAGGCCACACCCGGAACCCCTTCTGCTGGAAGTAGCGAACGGAGGGGTAGTCGTCTCTCACCCCGTAGTGCCAGTCGCAGATGACGATGTCCTTCGGGATCATATCGATGGCCTGCCAGGTGTCGTTCATGCTGGCATCGTAGTCACTGTAGCCCATCGCCCCCGCGTCGAGGAGGCGGTCGCCCCACATCTGCATCTCGACTCCCCGGCGCCCGACCAGATGAGCGTGGTAGTCGTTCACGGCCTTGGCGAACAGCTCCGCGTTGGGCGTGCCCTTACACCGCTCGCAGTGGCCGAGCACGAAGACCTCATCCATGCCCACGTGGAAGGCGTCGGCCTCGAAGGCGTCGATCAGTTCGTCGAACAGGTCGAAGACGAGGGCGTTGATATCCGGATGGTTCGGGCACCAGCTCATGCAGTAGAAACCTGGTGCCGTGGGGTCGAGGTCGGGCGCCTCGTTGAACTCCGGGTGTGCGCGAAGGACAGCGCCGATGTGCTCGCGCCACGACTGGTGGCCGAGACACTGGTATTGGGGCACGAGGTGGATGCCCTTCTCCCGCGCCACCTTCGCGAGCCGACGGGCATCCCCGGCGTCCATGGAGTCCGGCTCGGCCACCTCGGGATGGCTCTGGTAGGCGAAGCGGGTGTTCACTTCGAGGATGATCCAGTTGAACCCGAGGGCCGCTGCGACGTCGATGAGTCGCTCGATGTATGGGACCGCTGACTTCGAACCCATCATCACGTGGATGCCTCTGCGCTCTCCTGCCCGGTCCCCGGTAGAACGTCCTTCCTCTGCCGCTCCCGCCGCCATGCACGCCAACAGCATCAGCGCACACACCAGCACAGACACCAGAGAAGTGGCGCGGCCCACCGGCCGCGAAGCCCATCCGCCCTTTCGCGTCGAGAGACCCGACTCGCCCATCTGCTTGCTCCTCCTGACCGCCAAGACTGGCGCAAGGCCGACCGCGGCGCCGGCCGCGCAACTGGTTCGTCCCCCAGCATTCCTTGTCGGGCTTCCGTACACCTTCGTATCGGCCCCTGGGTAGGCGCCAACCGGCCCGGACAACCCATCCTTCTCCCAGGCAGGTCCCCCCTTCCCTGCGGCGAAGTGCGCCATGACAACAGGACGCAGCCAGGGGTCGAGCACTCGCAATGGAGCACTACCAGGTCAGCAAACAGGTCCAGGTCGGCGACGTGACCGTGGGCGGCGAGAAGCCGCTCGTCCTTATCGCGGGTCCGTGTGTCATCGAAGACGGGGACATGACGGTCAAGGTCGCTCTGCTGGTGGCCCGCACCGCGAAGGAGTTCGGCATTCCCGCCATCTTCAAGACCTCCCTCGACAAGGCGAACCGCATGGGCATTTCCTCCTACCGCGGCCCCGGCCTCGAAGAGGGCCTGAAGGTGCTCGCCTCGGTCAAGCAGGAGGCCCGCATCCCCATCGTCACCGACATTCACCTCCCCGAGCAAGCGGAGCGCGTGGCCGAGGCGGTGGACATGCTCCAGATCCCGGCCTTCCTCTGCCGCCAGACCGACCTCGTCGTCGCAGCTGCTCAGACCGGCAAGCCGGTGCTCATCAAGAAGGGCCAGTTCATGTCGCCCGAGGGCATGGGCTTCATCGCCCAGAAAGCGGCCGCCAGCGGCGATGGCGGAGTGCTGCTGGCCGAGCGCGGCACGACGTTCGGCTACCAGAAGCTGGTGGTGGACATGAGCGGCCTGTCGGCCATGCGGCGGCTCGGGTGGCCTGTCGTCTTCGACGCGACCCATAGCGTGCAGCTGCCCGGCGCGGCCGGTGGCGCCTCGGGGGGAGAGCGGGAGTACATCGGGCCGCTCGTGCGAGCGGCCGCCGGCGCGGGCATCGATGCGCTCTTCGTCGAGGTGCATCCCAAGCCCGAGGAGGCGAAGTCCGACGCCGAGACACAGCTCCCGCTCATCGAGCTGGCCGACCTGCTGAAGCAAGCCCTGTCGGTCGATGCGGCCCGTCGGGCGATCATGGAAGGAAGCCCGGAATGAAGGTCACAGGCGCGCTCAGGGCGCGCCTCGCCGAGATCGAGATGATGGTGTTCGACGTGGACGGCGTGCTGACCGAGGGCGGCATATTCTACGTGGACACGGGAGCCGAGGGCAAGATGTTCGACGTGAAGGACGGCCTGGGCATTCGCGTCGCCGGCAGCGCCGGCCTGAAGACCGCGATCATGACCGGCCGCTCCTCACGTGTCGTCGAGCGGAGAGCGAGAGACCTCCGCATGCTCGACGTGCTGGAGCGCGTCGCCGATAAGGCGGCCGCCCTGCGGCGCCTCGCCGATGAGAAGGGAATGTCGCTGGCGCACATCGCCTTCATGGGCGATGACCTCAACGACCGCGAGGCGATACGGGCAGCGGGAGTGTCCTTTGCCCCCGCCGACGCGGCGCCGGAGATCAAGGAGATCGCCGACCTCGTCACTGACGCGCCCGGTGGCAAGGGCGCGGCCAGGCAGGCGGTGGAGGCCGTGCTCAAGGCGCAGGACCGCTGGGAGAAGGCGGTCGACGACTACCTCGCCGGCCTCGCCGAGCGGGACCGCTCCCGCCGCACGGCGGAGGGGAAGTAGGCTCACTTCGTCGCGCCAGCCTCTCCCGGCCGCTTCGGCACGTAGAGGAAGTAGGGCTGCATGGAGTCGGCCAGGCGGTAGCGCTCCATCAGCGGCGCGATGATGCCATCCGGCCACCGGCCGCACACCCAATCCTCGCCCGGCTCGTGGCCCGGGATGTCCTCTGGGTTGAACCGCAAGACGATCAGCGGGAACCTGCCCTCTTCCACATCTCGGTACACCGGCTCCGGGTCGAGCACCCCGCCGGCCGCCATCTGCGTGAACTCGAACGGCTCGAGGGGGATCTCCCTGCCGGCGAGCAGGATCAGCCCGACGTCCTCGCACAACACCGGTCCGGGGGCCTCCTCGATCAGCTCGACCACCGCCCGGCTGCTGCTTGGGTTCGCCTCCGGCCGGAGCAGGCTTATGTTGTAGTTCATATCGCGGCCCGTCCAGACGAGCTGGATCGCGAGCGCTCCCGCCACCAGGATGAGGGCCGGCCGCCACTTCGGCCCGAGCTTCGCAAGCTCCGCCCACAGCACGCCGACAAGCATCCCGCCCACCGCCAGCGGCTCCACGAGGTAGTTAAAGGAAGATCCGATTCGCCCGACCGTCAGGAAGAGCCCGCACGTCACCAGGAAGTAGGCGAGCACGCCCCAGTGCTGCGGCCGGGCGACACACATCACCGCCCCAACCAAGGCGAGCGCGAAGTAGACCGGCCACTGCCGCAGCGCCACCGAGAGGATCAGCCACACTTGCTCCCAAGTCCACGCCTCGCCGAGCGAGCTGGTCGTGTGCCAGGAGAGCTGCTGGAACATCCCGCCCCGGCTCCAGAGGTTCGCCACCACGACGAGCACTGCGATCAGCGCGGCCTGCGCGACACCGGCCATCAGCGCCGCCGGCCAGCCGTGCTTGGCCACCAGTCCCACGAGCGATCCGATGATCGCACCGACGTTGGTGCGCCGCGTGAGCACGGCCAGCCCCATCGCACCGATCCCCGGCACGCGCCAACCGCGCTCGACCAGCACGAAGCCGGCGATGCTCAGGGCGTGCGCGGGAACGTCCACCCGCATCAGGTTCGACCACACAATGATGATGGGAACGGCGAGCACGAATCCGAAGGCCAGGAAGGCGGCGAACCGGTTGCGCGTCTTGTCCCACACATACTGCGCCCCAGCTCCGGCCATCACGAGCCCCCCGAGCGCGGCGATCAGCCTACCGCCGAGGAAGCCAGGCCCGGTCGCCCACACAGCCAGCGTAGAGAGCGCGTAGTACACGGGCATGTAGCTCGCGACCACATAGGGATAGCCGTCCAGCGTCATCGGGTACATCGCCTCGCCACGGGCCACCCGCATCGCGATCTGGAGGATCGGCCCCTCCCCGTAGTCGAGCTGATAGGGAAAGGTGATCATGGTGTAGGAGTACAGCAGGTAGTAGCCGGCCTGCAGCGCGAGCAGCACTCCCGCCAGCGCGGCCAGCAGCGTGACCAGTGGATCGCGCTTCTCAGCGCGCTTCAATGCTTCCCCCCTGCCTCTCGGCTCGGACACTCATAGCCCGGCCTGCAATCGGCGCTGTGCGCGGCCGCCCCAAACGGCGTCATGCCTTCCGCGGCAGTATCCGCACTCGCCGCCCCTCTATCTTCAGCCGCCCCTCAGCGAAGAGCTGGATCGCCTCCGAGTATAGCTCATGTTCGTGTGGGAGTATACGGGCCGCCAGGGTCTTCGGCGTGTCGTCCTCCTCCACCGGCACCGGCCGTTGAAGAATGATCGGCCCCTCATCGGTCCCCAGTGTGACGAAGTGCAGCGTCACCCCCGAGACCTTGCACCCATAGTCGAGCACGGCCTGGTGGACATGGTGCCCCCACATGTCTTTGCCGCCGAAGGAGGGCAGCAGCGCCGGGTGGATGTTTATCATCCGCCCCGCGTAGGCCTCCACCAACTCAGGGGTCATGATGCGCAGATAGCCGGCCAGGCAGACCAGCTCGGCCTCGTGCTGCCGCAAGCACGCGAGCACGGCCCGGTCGAACTCCTCTCGCCTGGGGAAACGCTCCTTGTCGCGACGGTCGATGTGCTCAGCGGCGATGCCGGCCTTGCGGGCCCGCTCCAGCGCGCCGCACTGCACATCGCTGATGACGACCACCACCTCCGCGTCGAGCTTGCCCGACGCGCAGTTGTCAATGATCGTCTGCAGATTCGTCCCCCCGCCCGAGGCGAGCACCCCGACTCGCAGCTTCTTCGCCATCGCACCCTCCTGCCAACAGGACCACACTTCGTAGGGCAGGAGCCTGCCTCCTGCCCCTGCCGTTGTGTAGGACCGGCCTGCCTCAACATTCTGGTTGCTTCGGTAGCTTGCTGCCGAAGCCCCATTCTGTTCAGCCCGAGCCCCGCCCGCCGTTGTGCCCCCGCCAACACAACCCGTTCCCGCCAGACAAGGAAGGCACCCCGGGTGCCGGAAGTCGAGGCCGCGAGCGACACACCGCACAGGAGGAAAGCCGACATGGCCAAAGTTGCGCGAGAGATGGTGGAGAAGGCCGGAGTGAACGTCGACGAGTTGCTCGAGCTGCTCGTGAACAACGCGGCGGCCGAGCTGACCACCTTCTACTACTACACGATTCTCCGGGTCAATCTCATCGGCCTGGAAGGTGAGGGGATCAAGTCGATTGCGGAGGACGCCCGCATCGAGGACCGGAATCACTTCGAGGCCCTCGTCCCTCGCATCTACGAGCTCGGGGGCAAGCTCCCCGAGGACATGAAGGAGTTCCACGACTGCTCAGCCTGTCCGCCGGCCAAGTTGCCGAAGGACCCGACAGACACGAAGGCTCTGCTCAAGGTCCTGCTTGAGGCAGAGCGCTGCGCCGTCCGCGGCTACACCCACATCTGCAATATCACCGCCGGCAAGGACCACCGCACCTACGACCTCGCGCTCGCCATTCTCCATGAGGAGATCGAGCACGAGGCCTGGTTCTCCGAGTTCCTGGGCGAGGGCCCGTCCGGGCACTTCGGCCGCCGCACGCCCGGCGAATCGCCGTTCGTTTCCAAGTTCCTGCACCCGTAGCGCATCGTGCGTTGGCTGAGCGAGGGCGGCTCTGTCGCGTGCACGGATCGGGGCCGCCCTCCCCCGACCCGGTTGCGAGAGCGCGAACCCAGTGCGCACCTTCACGAGAGAGGAACTAAGTGAATACGCCGGCGAGGACGGCGGCCCGGTCTACTTCGCCTACAAGGGCAAGGTGTACGATGCCTCCGAGAGCTGGCAGTGGCGGGGCGGCAAACACCAGGTGATGCACGCCGCCGGCCAAGACCTGACCGAGGCCCTCGCCGACGCGCCCCACGGCGAGGACCTGCTCTCCCGCCTCCCCATCATTGGCGAGCCGGTCGACTGACGCGACCTCCAACCCGACCCCGCCCCCAGCCCACCAGCATTGTGCCGGCGTCCACCGCCGCCCAGCTACCGCCCGTATAGCCTCTCATGGAACTCCGCGTTCCACGGACCGTAGGGGCAGCTCATGCAGGAGCAGCCCGGCAGGCCGGGGAGGCGGTTGGGCAGGTCTAGGCATTCCTCGCGGAACTGGCGGTAGGTTTCGGAGCGCCAGGCGGCGGCGAAGCCGCCTTCCTTCACATCGCCGACCACTCTCTCGCAGGCACAGCAGGGATGAATGCGGCCGTCGGCCGTGACGAGCGCGAAGATGTGGCCGATGTAGCACGGCATGTGCGCGTAGATGTTCATGGAGAACGAGGTGCCGCTCTCGGCCAGCGCGCCGAAGGTGCCCCGCACCTCAAGGCCTCTGGACTGTGCCAGCTCGACGGCCCCGGCCACGTTACGCTTCGCCTCTTCGAGCTGCTCTTCGGTGAGCTGCACCGGCGCCTCCGGTGGGGCCGCCCCTAGCGCGCTGAAGGTGACGATATCGGCGCCCGCCTCGGCCACCGCCTCGACCCATTGCGCCGGCTCGGCGTAGTTATCGGCCTGCACCACGAACGAGGTTTCGACGGCCGGCGCCGGCGACCCGGCCTGCTCCCGCGCCGTTCGCACCGCGCGGATGGCGTCGAGCACGCGCTCGAAGGCCGGCTCTGCTACGCCGTGCACCTTCGAGTAGGTCTCGGGCGTGGCAGCGTTGATGCTCACGTGAAGCTCGTCCAGCCCGAGCGCCACCAGCTCCCGCGCCTTCCCCTCGTCGAGCAGGCTCGCGTTCGTCACCAGCCGCACCCACAGCCCAGCCTCCTTCGCCTGCCGCAGGAAGTCGAAGAGCCGCGGGTGCAGCAGCGGCTCGCCCAGCCCGCACAGCTCCACCCCCTCGCAGCCCATGTCGCGCAGATCGGCGATGAGCGCGGCGTACATCTCGGGGTCCATCACCCCGAAATCGCGCTCCTCCAGCACCCCCTCGGCGGCCATGCGCCGGCCGCTGTCCGCGCAGTAGGGGGAATGCTCGGAGCACATGATGCAGCGCTGATTGCAGCGGTCGCTCACCCCGATGTTAACGCGCTTGAACCCCCACGGCGGCCGCTTGCCGCGAAGCAGTCTCATGGCCCGCCGCCGCCGAAGCGGCGCGGCCAGACGAGCCAATGCCGCTCGGGCCACGGAGAGGGGGCCGACCGAGATCCCCGAGCGACGGAGCCATTCGCATAATGAAACTACTTCGCCCCCCGGTCCGACGGCGGCTTTCCCGCTCGCCCGCGCCAGGCGAAGCAGCACGGCCGCCCGCCGATAGGCCGGGCTGTCCAGGTCGCCGACGGCCGCCCAGGCCGCGTCGTAGCCACGGCGCACCTCCGCCAGCAGAGAGGGCCGGATCGAGAAGCCATACGGTCCGCTCGCCCGCGCCGTGATCACGCGGTCGGCCGAAAGGGATGAGCCCGGCCGCGCAACCGCGGTCACGTGCGCCACTGGGAACTGCTCGCGGAGGCGGGCCAGCGCGGCCCCGGCCGCTTCATCGTCGACCGCTGCGATGAGAAGGGCGCGGGGACCGCTCGCCCGTGCCGGAGTCTTGGAGTCACTGCTCACATGGGAAGTGTAGCACGCGCCGACGAGCACGGGCAACGGCCGCGCTCCTAGCGCCAGGCTATGGAGCGCCGCCCGCCATGAACCAGTCGATGGCCGTCACGGGACACCAGCGGCGGCCGCGGCCGAGGTCGAGGTACTCGAAGGCTAGATCTCCCGCGAGCACACCGCCGTCGCTCAACTCAAGTCGATAGGGGACGCACGGCCTGTTCTCCCCGTCGATGCGGACCTCGCCAACCCAGACCGATCGGATAGGACATCCGCTGAAGGTCCGGCTGCTGGTCCTGCCCGCGAGGGGCCAGCCGCGGTCATTGTCCGAGGCCGGGGCGGCGCGAGATCCGGTGCCCCCATCGCCTGGCTCTCCTCGGAGGAACTGCTCGTACTTTGCGCCCCGAATCTCCTCCAAGAGCTTCAGCGCCACGCCGCGGATCTCGTTGGAATGGGCCGCGACATGTGCGCGCCCCTCACCGCTAGGAGGGTGCGATCTAGCGTACGCAACGCGCCGGGGCGGCACCGAGATGAGTGGATTGATGCCACGACGCCGCCAACATCCAGGCTCGGTAGGCGACCAATGGCTCCTCCGCGTGGCGGCCGCCAGCCGCAGCCCCCGGCGCCAGCACCTCGGGAAGGCTCGCGGCAGCCTGTCGTGACCGCCGGCGGCGAGACCGCCTGACGATGTCGATTCTTTCCGAGCGAATTCGGCGTCGGCTGGGCGCTCCGCCCGTCTGAACTTGGAGCCCACGCCGCTGCCCTGCAGGCCGACCGTTGAGTCCACCCAGGCCTGCGTCTTGGGGAGCACGGCCATCCCCAGCACGATCAACGCGGTGAGCGTGACCCACGCGCCAATGGCCAACAACCGGAGTCCATCCCCTCGCATCTCGCCTCCACCCGCCCAGGTCCTATGTCCGCCCATCCCACCCACGGCAGGTGAGGCAAGGGGAGCACTGCTCGACCGAGTCGCCCGTGTCCCCTCATGCTATATAGACGCTCTGGAGCGGCGGCTTGTTACGCAAGGCCCGTCCCCCCGATCGCGACTCGGAGACTCGCGGGCGGCCCCGCCGATGCGGGGCCGCCCGCTGCTACGGGGACGCAAGGGAGTCCCCAGTCGTCTCACTCCTGTGCCAGCCCTAGTCTTTGCCTCGTATCCGCGCCAACATCTGTGCATCAACCACCACTGTGAACTCGGGGCTGTAGTCGGCGACGAACACCCACACGTTGTGCGCCTCCCAGCCCGGGATGGTGCTCCACGTCGTTCCGGGCTTCATCACATAGCGCACGACCACTTCGTCCTTCGTTCCCGGGCGGGCGAACAGGAGGCGCGGGTGGAGGTATGTCTCGAGGGCCGCGACCAAGCTGCGGCCGTCAGTCGCCGCGGGGAAACGGTTGTTGTGATCCCCGAGGTAGGCGCGCATGGCCAGCGCGAGGTGCTCCATGTTCACGAGAACCGCAGTGAGTGCCCAGCCGCCGCCTCCCGATCCGCTACCTCCTGAGGGCCTGCTCTCCGCGTGACCGTCCGCATAGGCAACGACGCGGAGACCCGGGAGGGTCGCGCATGTCGCCTCCGCGAAGGGGGTCTCCGCGGCCTTCTCCGGCGCCACGGCCGCGCCGGAGCGGGCGAGGTACCGCACATCGAGGGGATCGCCGATGGTGGCGTGAACCAGGATGCTCTCCGGCGCCAGGTACAGGCCGAGCCGCCTCAGCAGCTCATCGACGGTCTCTCCCTTGGGGAATATGCCCGCGTGCTCCAGGAGGTAGCTTCTCATGGCGAGTCCCAGCCGCTGCATGTTGCTCTGCACGTGGAGCGCCTCCGGCATGAAGTCCACATCGGCCGCCACAACGTTCCGGCCAGCCGCACCGCGGCCACCACCTCCGCCACCACCTCCGCCGCCTCCTCGACCGCCGGCTCTGCCGCTGGCCACGCCACTTCCGCCGCCTTCGGCCACGCCTCCCAGATGCCAGTCGAGGCCTCCCGTCGGCTGCAAACGGCGATCGTATTCTTCGTACCTAAACGGTAGCTCTCCGGACAGGATGGCACCGTCCTTTAGGGTGAGCCTGTACGGGATCGTGGGACGGCCCCACTCCCCCTCGAAGACATCGCCCAGTTCGACCCGCACTATGGGGTTCCGTCTGAGAGTGGTGCAGACCTCAGCTACCCAGCCCGGATAGTCCATATCGACACAGTAGTATCCGGCTCCCAGAGGCGGAGGGAACTCCTTCCACACATCCTGCTTGGTGGAGTTCAGGAAGTAGTCGTAGTCGGCGCCCTGGATAGCCTCGAAGAGCACCTCGGCCATCATGACGACCTCCCCCGGATGCGCCAGGGCCTCCTCGTACTTCTCTGCCCGGGCCGCTGCATCGGCCTTTGGCACGAGTATGGCGTGCCCGTCCATGTAGGCCTCCACCCGCCACTCGGGGTGGTAGTCCACGACGGCCATCAATGTACTCGCCGGCGTCTCGACCGAGCTGTACGGCAGGCCAGGCTCGAAGGTGAACTGCACGGCCGGCTCGACTGTGCCCGGCCGCAGGAAGACAGACTGCTCCTTCACATACGGAGCCAATACCCCTATCAGCTCAACTGCGTCGCTGGTGCTCGGTAGCACGTGGTCGTGCTCGGCCATGAACATATGCACCGCCAGCGCCACGTTCTTCATGTTGCTGAGCACCTGCACGGCTTCGCTTCGCGTCGGCTCCACCAGCCACGAGTAGCGCGAATCAGACCGGCCTCCTCCGCCGCCACCGGTTGAGCGCACCTCGACGGCCGCGAAAGCAACCGCCGCGAGAATCACAACTGCTGCCAGAACAAGCCATGCGACGCGACTGATACGGCTGACTCTGTGTCCCCTCATGATCGCCTCCACCCGCCTGAGCAGAGTGAACTTCCCTTCCGCGACTCCGACGGACGCCACCGCAAGCTCGCCACGCACCCTCTCCGCCGCCGCCAACAGCGAGAGAGCATACCTGCGCGGGTCGGCGTCCTTTGCCAGCGCGGCCGCGTCGCAGAGCTCCTCTCTCGCCAACGTGATCCGCCGGCCGGCCAGCCAGGCCGCCGGATGGAAGAAGAGGGGCAGCTCGGCCAGGCGCTGGAGCAGGTTTTCCAGGAAGTCGCCCCGCTTGATATGGGCCACCTCGTGCGCGAGCACGGCGCGCAGGTCGGCCGGCGACAGCGAGTCGAGCCACTCCTGCGGAATGAGAACCGCCGGCCACCTGAGCCCGTAGAGCAGAGGCGCGCTCAGCTCTGCAGTGCTGCGCAGGGCCACCTTCCGGCGCACGCCTGCTTCCGCGCACAGCGCGTCGAGCAGTTCCGATGCCTCAGCATCATCCACCGGCCGGCTGGCAGCGATCATCGACCGCAGCGACCTGTGGCCCAGCAGCAGGCGGGCGGCTACGACCGTGCACCCCACCAACCAGACCGCCATCAGCGCCGCGCTCAGTGGGATCCGAGAGCGTGTTCGCGTGCCCGCCCGGCGTGCGGCAGGCGCGAGGGCCGGCGCCTCGCGCCCGACCCTCGGCTGCAGGGCCGTTGGCGCGAGCGATTGCGCGAACTCGACCGCGCGGACCATCGGCTGCGGGGCCGGCACGGTCACTCTGGCCGCGCTGCGCTCCAGCACCAGGCGCGCCGGAGCGAGAACCAGCGGCGCCACGAGCACGATCCACCACAGCGAGTGTCGCGCCCGCGCCTGCGTCACCCGCAGCACCCGCTCGCAGGCGAGCACCAACACCGCAAGGAGGGCCGCCTGCCACACGACCGTCAGCATGACGGGGCCCCACACGTCGGCCAATCTCTGCATAGCGACCATCATCGTGCCCCCGCTACTTCTTTCTCTTTGTGATGAGCTTCCTGATGCGACTCAGCTCCTCGTCGGACAGAGACGGGTCGTCGAGCAGCCGTACCACCAGCGCCTCGGGGGACCCGCGGAAGGCGCTCGACACCAAATCGCGCAGGAGCCCCCTCTTCACCGACCGTTCCTGGAGGCGGGTCCGGTAGACGTGGGCCCGGCCTCGCTCGTCGCGGTCGAGGTAGCCCTTCTCGTGCATGTGTCTCATCATGATGAGCACAGTCATATAGGTGGGCCGTGGCTCCACGTCGAGCTGCTCCAGCACGTCGCGGACGGTGGAGGGGCCGCGCTCCCACAGCACATTGAGTATCAGCAGCTCCAGATCTCCCAGCTTCCTATCCGGTCGCCTGCGCATGGTCTGTCGGCTCCTATCTTATATAAATGCGTTATTATTATGCCACGGGAGGTCCGTCCTGTCAATACCCCGCAGAGAGATTCTTGGGGGCAGGAGACGAGCTCCCGCCCAACGAAGATTGAGGCAGTGACGCTGCCCCGCTGAGTTTCCCCCTGAGTGCGACCAGATCGCGCCGCGTCATATGCGGAATCCAGCCCGAGGGGATGTGCGATGAAGGCTCTCCGACTTCTCCTCCCGTTCGCTATCCTGCTGTATGTGTGTGCCGCTCCTGCGCTTGGCGAGCAGGTCGTGGAAGTGTGGCGGGGAGGTGGGTTCCAGCTGGTCAGCGATCTCTGCGTCGACCCCACCGACGGGTCCTGTTGGGTCGGCCACTACCTCGGGCTCGTGCACCTGGCCGCGGACGGAACGGAGCTCTATCGGAGAGACAGTGGCTGGCCCACCTCCGTCTCCGTGAACCCGACGGACGGGTCATGTTGGATGAGCGATCACCCTGATCTGGTGCACGTCGCTGCCAACGGTACGGAGCTTTGGCGAGCAGAGGAGTACTCCTGCAGGTCCGTATCCGTGAACCCAACCGATAGTACCTGCTGGACCGCTGGAACCGGGGGCGTCAGGCATCTCGATGAGGACGGCACCGAGCTGGTAAGCGTCGCCAGCTTTGCCGACGCGGCATCGGTGTCTGTGGATCCCGTAGACGGGTCCTGCTGGGTAGCAGACATCCAGGGTGACGAGGTGGTGCATCTAGCAGAGGATGGAATTGAGTTGTGGCGAGGAGGGGGCTTCCATCAACCCTCGTTGGTATGCGTGAACGCGGCAGATGGCTCCTGCTGGGTCATTGACGGAGCCAACGGGTACGCAGTCCACCTGAGGGCAGATGGCACTGAGTTGCTGCGCATCGGGGGAGTGGAGTTCGGGTCCTTCAATTGGATATCCGTCGACCCTGCGGACGGTTCCGTCTGGGTGGCTGACGGTATGAACGAGCAAGTTGCCCACCTTGCTGAGGACGGCGCCGAGCTCTGGCACGGAGGGTACTTCCCTGGTGCGGAGTGCGTCTCTGTGAACCCGGCAGACGGTTCCTGCTGGGTAGCGGCACGCACGCACGGTGAGGTGGCGCACCTGGTGATTGCCTCACCGTTCAGCGACGTAGGCATGGAGCACTGGGCGAGGGACGAGATCGTCGCTTGCGTGGACGCTGGCATCGTTGCCGGCTATGGCGACGGTACGTATCAACCCGGCAATCCCGTGACCCGCGACCAGATGGCGGTCTACATCTCCCGCGCCCTGGCCGGCGGGGACGACAACGTGCCGGACTACACAGACACGCCGACCTTCCCCGATGTCGCGGAGGGATTCTGGGCGCTCAAGTACGTGGAGTATGCGGTCTCCCAGAACGTCGTCGCGGGCTACCTCGATGGCACCTACCATCCTGAGCATCAGGTCACGCGTGACCAGATGGCAGTGTACGTGGCACGTTCCATCTGCGACCCAACCGGCGAAGATGGCCTGGCCGACTACACGCCAGCTGACCCCCGCAACTTCCCCGATGTGGCCTCCGGCTTCTGGTCCTACAAGCACGTCGAGTACTGTGTTGAGAACGGCGTGGTGGCAGGCTACCTCGACGGCCTCTACCACCCCGAGATCGTCGTCACACGGGACCAGATGGCCGTCTACGTGGCGAGGGCGTTCGGGTTGGCGGGGTAGCCGCGGCCGCGAGAACTTTTGGCCAGCGCGCCGCGTCTAACTATGTAGAGAACCTCCGCCTCTCGCAGCCGGGCCTCGGGTCGAGCAGGGCGGCAAGGAGAGAGGTGAGCTATCATGATCGCTCATCGCACGCTGCGGTATCACTGCCTCGCGGCGCTGGGCCTCGCTGCCCTCCTGTGGGCAGCGCCAGCGGTCGGGGAAGACATCCCCGCCTTCCAGTACGCGTTCGGCACGCCCGCCATCGAGCCGGTCTGGTCGGACGATTACCACGATCCGCATCGATATCCGTCTCTTGCAGTAGATGAGTCCTACGTGTACGTCGGCGGCGCCCAGCTCAACGTCTTCACTCGCGACGGAGAGTGGGTTGACTTCTGGCCCATATCGTCGGACGTGCGGCAGTTGGGTGAGCTGTCAGGGCGCGGCTCGACAGTCTCTATGGCCAGCGATATCGCGCTGGCCGCACCGGACCGTGTCTGTGTTCTGGATGCGCCCTACGGGGCGGTTCACGTCTACACCCGGGAGGGCGAGTTCCTGACCGGCTGGGGCGGATACGGCGACACGGCCGACACCTTCTCCGCCCCGGCGGCCATCGCGGCCGATGAGTCCTCGGTGTACGTGCTCGACACATATCCGGGGCGAGCGGTGCGCTTTGATCTGGAGGGGAACTTCCTCAACGCCTGGGACACCCCTGTGCTTCCGGAACCGTACCTCAACTCACCCATCGACATCGCCTCTGACCCAGCGGGCGGAGTGTGGGTGCTCAACGAGTCGAAGTACTTCTCCGAAGCGGAGCAGGAGTGGACTCGCGACGCCCGATGCTACAAGTATGCGCCGGACGGCTCGGAAGAGGCGAGCTGGCCGCTCGCGGATGCGTCGGGGTGGTTCGCCATAGGGGCCGATCCGGCAGGTAACGTGTGGGTGCTCGATGACGGCGGCGGCTATCCGAGGAAGCTTCGGCGCTTCACGCCAGGCGGCGAACTGCTGGTGGCGTTCAGCGCTCCTCAGGGGAGCGGGTACACGCACAACTTCGCGATCTCGCCGGACTCGCAGCTTGTAGCACTGAATCCCCAGCAGATAGCAGGGGCAGGTTGGGACACGCGAGGTGAGATTCTCTGCCCTGTGGTGTCCCTGGACTTCGAGGGCCAGCCGCTCGGGAGCTTCGGCGACCAATGGCAGATGCCGGACGTGGGCGCCCTGCTGCTGCCATATCCCTTTGCCGTCGACGCGGCGGGCGCCACCGCCTGCCGGGCCCATCCCCCGGGATACCGTTATACGCTCCCAGACTACGTCGTCCGGTACGGTCCCGGCGGGGAGCTGGTGGAGGTCGTCGAGACCGAGAAGTGGCCCATCTACAATCCGGCGAGCGACACCGTCGAGCTGGTCGAAGCGCCCTGGCAGCCGAACTTCATCGATGGCACGGGAGCCTACTGGATCTACTCAGGGGAATGGCTCGATTGGCCGCCCGATGACATCGGCGTTCTCGACCTCGTGGTGGAGTCCGCCACGACTCAGGAGACCCTGAGCATCGTGCTGCCCTCGGCCGAGGCCCCGGAGCCGTCCGGCAACTGCTGCTGCCGCGATGTCGCCGTTCGCCAGGCGCACGACGGCAACATACTCCTCGCGGTGTGGGAGGTCGTGGACGATTACGAGACGGGTACCACCATGTTCGTTCTCACCGTGACCCGTGACGGCACGGTCCTCAGCTCTGCTACCATCGAGCAGGCGACCTTCGACTGGTACCCGGAGTGTGTCGAGCAGGACGACGCGGGAAACATCTACATCGGCAACTGGAATGGCGTGTGGAAGTTCTCGGCGAGCGGTGAGTTCATCGGCCGCATCGGCGGCTGGGGCGGGGAGGGAGACCAGCGCGACGCGCCCGGCTCCCTCGTTCTCGGCGCCCGGGCCATCGATATCGACGCGACCGGCCGCCTGCGAGTGCTCGACTACGAGGCGAACCGCATCCTGCTCTTCGCCTATACGCCAGGGCCCTTCCCCGACGTCTCCTACTCCCACTGGGCGAAGGAAGCCATTGCGGCCGCGGTCGACGCGGGAATCGTGTGCGGGTACGGCGACGGCATCTATGGGCCCGGGCTTCCGGTAAGCCGCGACCAGATGGCCGTGTACGTCTCCCGCGCGCTGGTTGGCGGAGATGCGAACGTGCCCGAGTTCACCGGCACGCCGAGCTTCTCGGATGTGGGTGAGGAGCATTGGGCGCTCGACTACGTCGAGTACGCCTTCTCTCAGAATGTCGTGACCGGATATGAGGACGGCCTCTACCACCCCGAGTATGAGGTGACCCGCGACCAGATGGCGGTGTACGTCGCCCGTGCCCTCGTTGCACCGACTGGCGAGGCCGCCCTCGCCGACCACGTGCCGGCCGAACCGCGCAACTTCCCCGATGTGCCGAGCGATCACTGGGCCTACACACACATCGAGTACTGTGTCGAGAACGGCGTGGTGGCCGGCTATCTCGACGGCTACTACCACCCCGAGATCGTCGTCACCCGCGACCAGATGGCGGTGTACGTGGCGAGGGCGTTCGGTCTCACTTCGTAGGAAGCAGACGATCCCCGCGGCGATAGGCCTCACAGGCCGAGGGCCCGGCCTTCTTGGCGCCTGGGATCGAGAACTTCCCTCCGCTCCGCCGCGTCTAATCAATGGTAGGTCTGTGCGCGGCCGTGTCGCCTTCCTGCTGGCGGCGCTCTGCGGCAGCTGAGCATCCATCTTCCCGGCCGCTCCGAGGCCGAATCCCGTGTAGCACGCAGTGCCAAGGAGGAAGACAATGGCACGCTGTCATCTGCTGCTCGGATTCGCTGTCGCCCTCATCATCTGCTTCTGCTCCGGCCGTGCCGTCGCGCTGGAGGTCGTGGAGGCCTATCGCAGCCCTCTTGGGGGCCCGCGCGTGGTGTCGGTGAACCCGACCGATGGCTCCTGCTGGCTGGCCGCGGACTCCGGCGTCTTCCACATCGCCTCCGATGGGACCATCCTCAGCCACGACCCCGGCGCCGTCGAGCCTCATGCAGTTGCTGTGAATCCCGCCGATGGGTCCTGCTGGGTGGTTGAAGGCTCGGAGTGCCCTACACGCCATGAACCCTCTGGCGAGTCCCCGGAGGGCGCGCTGGCCCGCTTGGACGACAGCGGTGCCGAGTCGCTGCGGGTGCCTTTGACGGTCGGGTCGTGGTTCTGCTGCCCCAACCCGGCGCTGGGTGTCAATCCTGCAGATGGCTCCTGCTGGGTCGGCGAGCGCTTCACGGGCCAGCTGGTCCATCTGGCCGAGGATGGGACGGAGATCTGGCGAGGTGATTACTTCGAGGCCGGGGCCATATCCGTCAACCCGGCGGACGGTTCCTGCTGGGTGGCCGATCTGTGGAGCCATGAGCTCATCCACTTGGCCGAGGATGGCACCGAGCTCTGGCGCGGGCTCTGGCTCGACACCCCGCGGTCCGTCGCTGTCAACCCGACGGACGGTTCCTGCTGGGTGGCCGGAGTGCTTGGCGCCATGGGCGACGCCGTAGTCCACCTCGCCGGAGACGGCACTGAGCTGGTGAGAGTGGGGCCGTTCGACGGAGCTCTGTCGGTTGCCGTGAACCCGGCCGACGGCTCCTGCTGGATCGCGGACACGACCCATGGGGCAGTGGTCCACCTGGCCGAGGACGGCAGCGAACTGTGGCGTGACGACACCTTTGTCGCCCCCACCTCGGTGTGCGTCGACCCTACCAATGGGTCATGCTGGGTGGCCGACTCCGCTCAGGTGGTCCACCTCAGCGAGGAGGGCGAAGTCCTGTGGCGCATGGAGGGCTTCGGATGGCCCTGGGCCGTGTCGACGAACGCCAGCGATGGCTCCTACTGGGTAACCGATACGTTGCACTATGATAGCGGCGCTGGCTGGCTGGTTCATCTCGCCGAGGATGGCACCGAGCTCTGGCGCGGCGGCGGTTTCGGAACTCCCTGGTCAGTCTCGGTTGACCCCTCCGATGGCTCCTGCTGGGTTGGCCACTGGCTCTCTGACGAGTCCTCTGTCGGCGACAGTCTGGTCCGCCACCTCGCTGAGGACGGCGGCGAGCTGTGGCGTGGCACCGAGTTCAGCTGGCCTTTGTCCCTTTCCACGAACTCGACGGATGGCTCCTGCTGGGTGGCCGATGGCGTCGTGGACACTGCGGCTTCGACTATCGTTCACCTGGCCGGCGACGGCACCGAACTCTGGCGTGGGACCGGATTCGGATGGCCAAACAGTGTCTCTGTAGACTCCTCGGACGGCTCCTGCTGGGTGTCAGACCAGGCTACGACCGTCATTCACCTGGGAGAGGGTGGCGCTGAGCTGTGGCGCGGCGGGCACGAGTTCAGCGGGACGTTCTCGGTATCGGCGAACTCCAGCGATGGCTCCTGCTGGGTGACCGACTGCAACTTCGCCCGATCCCCCGACACTATTAGTTACATAGTCCACCTCGGCAGGGACGGCACCACACTCTGGCGTGGCGAGGGCCCAGTCTGGTGCGCCTATGCCTCGGTGAACTCCGCCGACGGCTCGTGCTGGATTGCCGCTCCTTGCGATGGCTATGTTTCCCTGCTGGCCGAGGACGGCTCCGAGCTATGGCGGGGGGACGACTTCGTCCGTCCCAGCGCGGTCTCGGCCAACCCCACCGACAACTCCTGCTGGGTGGTGGACGGGGGCACCTCTCAGGTCGTGCGCCTAGTGATTCAACGGCCGGCTCTGTTCGGCGATGTGCCCGGAGACTTCTGGGCCTATGATGAGATTGGGGCCTGCGACTCCGCCGGCATCGTCAGCGGCTATGAGGACGGAACCTATGACCCGTCGGGTGATGTCGATCGCGCGCAGATGGCCGTCTACATCGCCCGCGCCATGGTCGGCGGGGAGGAGAACATCCCCGAGGCTGGGCGGCCCCGCTCCTTCTTCGACGTGCCTCGGGACCACTGGGCCTTCGATCACATCGAGTACCTCAAGGCCGCGGGCGTCGTCACGGGATATACCTCTGGCCTCTACGCGCCCGACCTGTCGGTCCTGCGCGACCAGATGGCCGTCTACATCGCCCGCGCGAGCGGCTGGGTGACCAACGGGGACGACATGACCGGCACCTCCGAGCTCTTCCCCGACGTGCCGGCCGGGCACTGGGCCGGCGCCGCGATCCAGGAATGCCTCGACCGCGGCGTCGTGCAGGGCTACGACGACGGCTGCTATCACCCCGAGATCGTCGTCACCCGAGACCAGATGGCGGTGTATATGGCGCGGGCGTTCGACCTGTAGACGCCCGGCCTGCTGGGCCAACGCGAAGCGCATGCCCAGAGCGCCCCTACCCGGGAAGGTGGGGGCGCTCTTCGCTCGAACCCGAGAGTGCGGAGACCATCCTGCGCATCACCGCGGGAGTCGAGCGCAATGAAGCGGGACAACCGACGCGAGTTCGTCAGAACGGCCCTTGCGGGCGACCGAGGGCCCAATGTGATCTTTATTCTGTCCGATGACCAGGGCCCGTGGGCGGCCGGCTGTTACGGCAATCCCGAGATCCGCACCCCGAACATCGACCGCCTCGCCGCCACCGGCCTGCGCTTCGAGAACTTCTTCGTGGCGACGCCGGTGTGTTCGCCGAGCCGGGCCACACTGCTGACCGGCCGCATCCCCTCCCAGCACGGCGTGCACGACTGGATCTCCGGCGGCAACGTTGGGCCGGACGCGATCCGTTACATGGAGGGAGAGCAGGCCTACACTCACGTCATGGCGCGCCACGGGTGGACCTGCGGCATCAGCGGCAAGTGGCACCTGGGCGACTCGCAGATCCCCCAGTGTGGGTTCTCCGACTGGTACGTGCACCAGAGCGGCGGAGGCGACTACAACGCCGCACCCATGGTGCGGAACGGCCAGCTCATAACCGAGACGCGTTACATCACTGACGTGATCACCGACGAAGCACTGGCCATGCTCGACCGCTACGCGGCCGCGCAGGCTCCCTTCTACCTCAGTGTCCACTACACCGCGCCGCACTCGCCCTGGACTGGGCATCCCGAGGACGTCGTGCAGTCGTATGATGGCTGCGCGTTCGAGTCGTGCCCCCAGGAGCCGAGACATCCCTGGGCTATCTCCCTCACCGATCAGTGCCTCGGCAGTCGCGAGATGCTCAAGGGGTACTTCGCGGCCGTCACCGCCATGGACACGAACATCGGGCGGATCATCGACGCGCTCGAGGCCAAGGGCCTACGGGAGAACACGCTCGTAGTGTTCCTGAGCGACAACGGTTTCTCGTGCGGGCACCATGGATTCTGGGGCAAGGGCAACGGCACGCTCCCCCGCAACATGTACGAGAACTCGATCAAGGTCCCGGCCGTCTTCTCTCAGCCGACCGCTATCCCGCAGAACGAAGTCGCCGACGCCATGGTGTCGGCCTATGACTTCATGCCGACCTTGCTTGACTACCTTGGCCTGCCGATCCCAACTGACTGCAGCCTTCCCGGCGGCAGCTTCGCGCCGCTGCTGCGCGGCGGCACGGTTGACACCTCCGAGCCCGTCGTCATCTACGACGAGTACGGGCCAGTCCAGATGATACGAACCGAGGAATGGAAGTATGTCTACCGGCATGCCCACGGACCTGACGAACTATTGGATCTGCGCAATGACCCCGACGAGCGGGAGAACCTGGCCGCCGAGCCAGCGCACCAGAAGCAGATGCGCGAGCTGAAGGTGGCCATGGACGAGTGGTTCGCCCGCTACGTCATCCCGAGCCGCGACGGCCTGCGGGAGGAGGCCCCCGAGGGCGTGCCCGGGCAGAGCTGGTTGGTGAGGTGAGGAGGAGGGGAAAGCGACAGATGAGCAAGCTGACCCGAAGGGACTTCATCAAGACGGCGCTGGCGGCCTCCGCTGGGCTGACAGCGCTGCGAGGAGAGGTGAGCGTGGCGGAAGCGAACCGCGCAGCGAAGCATCCTAACCTGGTGTTCGTGTTCCCCGACGAGATGCGCCGCCAGGCCATGGGATGCATGGACGCCGACCCGGTCATCACACCCACCCTCGACCGCCTGGCGAACGACGGCATGGTCCTGACCCAGGCGGTGAGCAACTTCCCCGTATGCAGCCCTTACCGCGGCATGCTGTTCACCGGCAAGTACCCGTTCTCCAATGGCGTCATCCACAACTGCCTCTCCGCGCCGTTTTCGAAGACGAGCTACCTGCGGCAAGATGATCGATGCCTGTCCGACGTGCTGAGCGACGCCGGCTACAACTGCGGCTACATCGGCAAGTGGCACCTCGAGCGGCCGCACGAGCCCTATGTCGAGCCGCCAAGGCCAGGCGATGGCTACGTGTGGGATGAGTTCACTCCGCCCGAGCGCCGTCATGGGTTCGACTTCTGGTATGCCTACAATTGCTACGACGGGCACATGACGCCGCACTACTGGACCACCGATGCCAGCCGCGACGAGAAGACCGAGATCCGCGAGTGGTCCGTCAAGCACGAGGCCGACATCGCCATCGACTACATCGAAAACCGCGACGGCAAGCATAGAGATTCGAGCAAGCCGTTCGCGCTCTTCCTCGCCCACAACCCACCCCACATGCCCTTCGACCTCGTCCCAGACGAATACGTCGCCAGGTACGGCGACAAGACCTATGCCGACCTCCTAACCCGTCCCAACGTAGACCTCTCCATAGAGGACGGCCCCACCGCACAGGCCAAGCGGTGGGTCAAACACTACTTCGCCGCCGTCACCGGCATAGACGAGAACCTAGGCAGAATCCTCGAGTGCCTGAAGGAACAGGGCCTCGAGGACAACACCATCGTCGTCTTCACCTCCGACCACGGCGAGATGATGGGCAGCCACAACCTCATGCACAAGAACCAGATCTATGAGGAGTCCTTCGGCGTGCCGTTCCTCATCCGCTATCCGCGGAGGATCGCGGCCCGATCGCGAGACGACATTCTCCTCAGCACGCCCGACGTCATGCCGACACTGCTCGGCCTCATGGCCCTGGCCGCGCAGATTCCGCAGCAGGTCGAAGGCGCGGACCATTCCGATGTGCTCCTCGGCAAGTCCACCCAGCGGCCCGAGCTGGCAGTCTACATGCATCTCCCGCCCACCAACCTGGCGCGAGGGCGACGCGGCCTGCGCACTCCAGGCTACACAATGGAGATCACGAGGAACGACCGGGGCGAGAGCGTCAAGCTCTTCGACAACGAGAAGGACCCCTACCAGATGAAGAACATCGCCGACGACAGCCCGGCCGTGGTCGAAGACCTCACCAAGAACCTAAACGAGGAGCTCGCCCGCATCGGCGACCCGTGGGCCGGCGCCTGAGGCGCGGCCTCACCCGCCGCGGGCGGCCGTGCCGTACCGGTTCTCGTGCAGGATGTCGGCGAGGCGGCGCTTGGGGATGTGGAGCGTATCGCCCTCGTCGAGGTAGTACTCGACCGATTCGCTCGTGTCCTCCGCCACCGGCTGCTCGGCCGGGTAGCCCAGCGAGACGACCGAGTCGATGTCGAGTTGATCGGGAATGCCGAGGATGCCGCGCACCTCGTCGCGATTCACCGACCCGATCCAGCACCCGCCGATCCCCTTCTCCCACGCCGCCAACAGGAGATTCTCGATGGCCGCGGCCGCGTCGTGCTCGCCGCCCGAGCTGCGGACCTCGCGGTTGATGAGCACGATGACGTAGGCCACCGGGCGCTTGCCCGCCGGCGGGTCGCGGCGGGGAGCAACATTGCCGGCCCAGGCAAGTGTGGGGAAGATCTGTGACACGACTTCTTCGTCGTGCACGACGACATACTCCAGCGGCTGCAGGTTCCCGCCCGAGGGCGCGAGCCGCGCCGCGTCGACTAGCTCTCGCAGATCGTTCACCGGTATTGCCCGCTGCTGGTAGAACCTGATCGTGCGTCGAGC
>JALGXW010000026.1 GCA_029821875.1 Candidatus Hebobacterum abditum
GCCGGAAGCGATCCATCCCTGGCACCAAGAACGGGCTGGATACGACCCCAAGACCGCGGCCCCACAGGCCGTCGGCCTAACATAGCGCGTGGTATCTCTCATGGGGGTAGGCCACTCCCGTCAACACTCCCGCCAAAACCCCGACAGCCTATCCCGCCAAGGAGGAGGTGTCAAGGAGGGGGTTCTGAAACGCGGAGCCTTTGGCGAACGCGGGGGCGGATTCAGCGTAACGAGCAGAGGTCGCGTGCTCGGGGCCTACTCCCCCTCATCCTGGGCCGCTATGACCGCCGCCCACTGGGTGGCATAGGTCTCGTCATGCGGCCCATATGCCAGGAATATCACATTCGCGCGGTTCTCTTCACACGGGTTGCACGCGTTGTAGCCCTGTTCGCGGTACCCGCTGTCCAAGCACTCTCGGCAGATCATGTAGATCAGAACGTAGCGCCCCCCGGCATCATGTCGTCCCCTCTTGCCGCGGAGGTCCGCCTTGTCCACAGTGAGCCAGTGGCCCCCGCCATACGGGTCAGCGAGAACACGCTCTACGTGTTTCCGAATCCGCTCCCGCCGCTGAGGATGATTCTGCACGCATTCTTGGAAGGATACGGTCAGGCATGCTGAGTACGGCGGCGGCGGCACGAGGCCGAGACCTTACTCTTCACCGAAGACGTCAGACCACGAAACAAAGCGACCTTCTCGTGCGTCCTTCTCTCCCTGCTGGACGGCCCGAATCAGCTCCGGGCTGCCGCACACGGCCTCGGTCATGACGTCTTCCGGAGAGATGCCTTTCGCCTTCGCGTATTCCTGAACCGCATCCATGCGCGAGAAGTCGATGAGGTCGCCTCTCTTCGTCCCAACAAAAGGTAGCGTCCGCTTGGTGTGCGCGATCACGTCGTCCAGGCTAGCCTGCCCCCAGTCTTCGAGCACCTCGTCGATCGCGGCCCGTGCCTCGCCCGACAACTGCACCTGGGTTCGGTCGATCTTCGGTTCGCGGATGTGCGCGGTGTAGCCCTCGACTGTCTCCACCTGACGGTCATGCAAGACGCCCTTGGCCGCCAGTGCCTCGAGCGCGGCGTAGACCTCTGCCGCGAAAGCTCCATGCTCGTGATAGGTGAAGGGGATACTCGTCAGACGCTCCCCGTGCAGACGCGTGTAATACACCTCCACCAGATAGACCAGCTTCATGAGCTTCGTCGTCCCCGGCTTCGAGGGGGCCCGGAAACAGAGGTACGTGATTATGTTCTCGAGCAGGCCTGTCGGGCGTGCCTCTACTGCTTTGACCATCGCCTCCCCCTCCTTCACACTCCGCTCCATAATACTACGTATTATGGAGCGGACCCCCAAACATTTGCTCTCTATGTACAGTATACCACAGTGCCCCCCGGGTGTCACCCGCCTCCCGTGCGCGATTCGCAAGGCATGGGCCCACGAGCCGCGTGGCCTCGCCCGCGCCTCGACCTACTCCGGCGCCTTCGCCAGAATCTCCTTGAACCAATCGGCGTCGCGGACGCTTTCGAGGTCGGGGTCCTCCTCCATGTAGGACCGCCTGGGCAGCGTCCGGTGTTCGAGCCTGACTTCCAGCCACTTCCGGCATTCGTCCTCTTCGCCCAACCGGGCGGACGCGCAGGCCGCGTTGTACGCCCCCTCCCCCGGCTTGATGCGCTCTGCCTCCAGGGCCTTCTCTTTCGCAAGCGCGAACGTATCTTGCGCTCGCTCTGCCATATGCGGCATTGCGCCATGGTAAAGAAGCACGAAGGCCCAGGTGCTCAGCGCCTGGTGGTACTCAGGGTTGATCTTCACGGCCCTTTCGAACTTCTCATACGCCTGCGCGAAGAGCCTGTCCGCCTCCTCGCCTTCCTTAGTCTCCGCCTGGTCCGAAAGCGCAATCCCCCAGTTGTTCAGCACCCGATGGTAGTCAGACTTGATCGCCACCGCCGCTTCGTACTTCTCATACGCCTGCGCGAAGAGCCTATCCGCCTCCTCGCCTTCCTTCGTCTTAGCCAGGTCGGAAATCGCATTGCCCAAGTTGCTCAGCGCGAAGTAGTAGTCAGGTTCGATTCTCAGCGCTGCCTCGTACTTCTCGATAGCCTGCGCGAGGAGCGCGTCGGCCTCCTCCCGCTGCTTCGCTCCCGCCTGCTCGCGGAGCGCATTGCCCCAGTTGTTGTAGCCGCGACGGAACACGTGGGCCAGGCGAGGGGGCAGCTCTCCTTCGTATCGCTGGTGCAACTCAGCGACCTCTTCATGCTTGTCGGCGAGCACGAGGGCCTCTGCCTCGGCCACCCGACGCTCCGGCTCCAGGTTGTCGCGGATGGCATCAAGCGTTCCAAGGTTCCCCTTCTCGAACACGGCCGCAGCCTGCTGCACCCACTTGCGGGCCTCGGTCCCAATCTCCATGGGGTCCTCGCGGCCGGGAAGGTGGCATTCTGTAGGCAGGGGAGAAAGACATTCGCCGAGATGGGAGAAGGGACGGCCGAGCAAGGCGGGCGGGAAGGCCTCCAACGCCTGCGCCAGGGCCACGAAGAACCCGTC
This sequence comes from Candidatus Hebobacterum abditum, assembly GCA_029821875.1. GTDB lineage: Bacteria > Armatimonadota > Hebobacteria > Hebobacterales > Hebobacteraceae > Hebobacterum > Hebobacterum abditum. The sequence continues at coordinate 2,527 of JALGXW010000026.1, forward strand.
CGCGTCGTACCCCTCGATCTGGTACGCGCCCTTCCCGTCGACCAGCAGTCTCTCGCGCACATGCGCCGGCGGCGCGTTCTCCTCGTAGGACACCCAGAAGACGCCCTCGCGATACTCGTCTGGCTCAGCCAACACATCGAAGACGGGATCGTTCTCCCCGCTGTAGCCTACGACGATTAGCACACGCCCTCGCTCAAGCGCGTCCTCGACAACCGGCCGAACTCTCTCCGCGTTGCGCTCTAGGTCGGTGGGCGTGTTGATCAGGATTGGCCCCCGGTACTGTCCGTGGAGGTAGAAGACGGCCTGGCCTCCGATCTGCCGCGGCCTGATGCCGTCCGACGCCGCGCAGTCGTACACGGCTGGAAACTGGCTCAGCAGAGCGCACGCTCGCACAACCAGAGGGTCAAAGTTCGTTGTCAGCATGCGGTCCACACATCCCTGGCTAACGAGCGAGGCAATAGCCAGGTGGGCCAGGTTGATGGTCGCGTTGGCGATGTTCTTCTCGATCAGCCGATCTCGCTGGCCGCGGTCCAACTGGGCCATGCACTCCGCATAGGCCTTCGTAGGAGCACGTTCGTACCTGTGCTCGTACTCCTCCCTTATCTGCTCCACGAACCCTGGGGCAGCGGGGATGCCTGCGGTGACCGAGCAGCCAGCGCCGATGAGCAGCGTGCACGGTCTGTCAGCCTCGACGGCAGTCTTCACGTCGCCAACGAGGAAGTCAAGAGGCCGGACGAGAGACATGATTCCCCCTCCGCGCTTGCTGCGTAAGTAGCTTCGGGAGCGTAGGCCTCGCCTCCTGCCGGCCGAGAAGTGCTCCGCCGGATATCGACGGGCGCACCCCGAGTCCGCTACCATGGAGTAATCCCCCCCTCGGAGCAGCCCATCCCCCTACCCCTCCTCGACGGAGCGGAAGGCTTGGCAGCGGCGGGGGCGGGTGAGGCTGGAGTGGGTGTGGTTCCGGGTCGGGTTGCGCCAGCGCCGGCCCCCGATGAGGCGGTCGCGGCGGCCCACGCAGTGCCAGAGATTCCCCCCGGTGTCCGGCCGCACGCGGGCGTGAATGCAGTCGATGCATTTCACGAGTTCGTTCGATTCACGCTTTCCGGTCTTCATGATCGGACCCCCCAACGGCCGGCGGGGCGCGGGGACCCCGCCCTACAGGGGCAGGAGACGCGCTCCTGCCCTACGGTACTTCCCCCTCCCCACGGCGAGAGCCGCAGGCCTGTGCCCAGCGCCACCGCACTTGCGACGGTCGCGCGAACCGCATCTCGGACATTGTCAAGAAGCCCAAACGCGAGTGAAGGGGGTCCGGGGGGACTGATCGCCGGCAGTCCCCCCGGCCTCCACGCCCTGCCCGGCAGACATCTGCCGGGCCTGTCGTTCGGCCGTAACGGCCGGCCTCATTGCGTCGGGCTGTCGCTGGTCATCTCGATGGGTACGACGCGGACGGCGATGCGGCCATCGGGGGTGAAGAACGGGGCCCCGCGCCAATCGATGCGCTCGGCCCTCATCACCTCGAGCACGCGACGGAGCCGCTGCTGGAAGTCGGCCTCCTTGCGCCGCTGCAGCTCCTGCTCGATCTGCTCGGTGGACTGCCCGGCCTCGCCGCCCGACTCGGCCTCCGCGGTCGAAGGCATGCCCTCCCCGCCCGGCATCACCCCGGCGATGGTCTGCGCGCCCTCCTCGTCGTGCACCGCGGTGGTGGTGGTCTGTCCCGCTTTCGTCTGGTCGTCTCTGGTCACTCGACTCCTCCGAACTGTGGTCTCGTCAGGGCTCCGGCTGCGCCCCCCGGCGGCGGTTGCGGCGGAGCTGGAAGCGGATCTCCGGCGGTAGCTTCCGGAGGCTGGCCTCCCAGGCCCGCTGCCATTCGCCGGTGCGTTTCTGCTCGGCCACGCGCTGGCGCAGCTCGCGCTCCTTGCGGCGGCGCTCGCATTCCCGCTCCCATCGGTAGAGCCGCCGCGTCTCTGCCGGTGCGGCGCCTTTGTCACCCGGAATGGTCCGCACGTTTTCTCCTGTCACCCGCCCAAGATCCTTCGCTCCGCTCAGGATGACCGCGGAGCAGACGCCGGCCTCGGGGCAGGAGACTCGCTCCTGCCCTACGGTGCTTCGCCCGGGGGCTTGGGGGCCGGGGGCCCCCGACGGGCTTCGCCCGAGAGTGCACTCTCGGGCATTCCTCCCCCTGGCCGACGCGCCCTCGCTCCGGCCCATCGCCAGCAAACGGCGGAAGCGAGTGAGAGGGGCCTGGGGGGACGAATCGCCGGTCGTCCCCCCACCCCTCCTGCGCTACTCGGTGGCGCGGCGGCGGCGCTTCTGGACGGCGATGCAGAGGGCGTTATAGGCCCGCTGGTAGAGCGAGAAGTTGGCCGCGCTGTGCTCGCCCCGGATGCGGCGGTCGAAGAACTCATCGATGGTCTCCCTGAAGTCGTCGAGCGTGTCGCCGGCCTTGAGCCGCGAGCTGAAGAACCGGGCCGCCTGCCCGCCGGAGAAGACGGGCCGCTCCAGGCCGGTGTGCCGCTGGAGGCGGCCGAAGAAGTAGTCGATGGCGGCCTGCTTCGCGTCGTCAGCATTGTCCGTTGGGCTCAAGGTGCGCTTCGCGCGCTTCGTCGGCTTCGCCTTTTCGCGAGCCGACGCCGTGTTGACGTCGGCCTCGCCCTCCAGCTCTCCCTCCACCTCGTGTTCGGCCTCCACCTCCTCCTCGGCCTCGGGCGCGAATCCATCGTCCGTGAAGGAGGTGAACTTCTGCAAATTGTCTGCAATCAAGATGCGCGTGGGCTCACTGAGTTTCTGTAAGACGGACCGCGGCGGGCAGGGGCAATCCGCGTTGCTCGGCAGGCGCACGCGCTGATAATCCTGGTGCTTGCGGACCGCGAGGAAGCGCTGGCCGTCGACGGTCCAGGTGACGATGCGCGGATCGCGCCCCGTGGCGAAGGTCTCCATGCAGGCCTCGATAGACTTGACCGAGACCCGGCGGCCGTTGAGCTCCTCCTCCATGAACATCTGACCGATCTGCACGGGCGACCAGTAGCACAGCCCGAAGTCGTCCACCGACCCGAGGATGCCGAACCAGGTGAGCTTCTCGACCCAGGGCTTGCGCTTCAAAGACCGGGAGGCCTTCTTCCAGTCGATCACCCGTCTGCGAGCCATTCGTGCCCCTCGCCGCTGAAGTCTGCTGCATGTCGCGCCGCCCGATCGCCGACCGGCCTTTCCTCGCTCGATCCACGGTTGCAGGCGTCATAGCTCGCCCGGAGTGAGCAGCAGGTCGAGCTGCCCCTCGTCGCCCGTAGGAATGTGGAAGAGCTTGTGGTGCCGGCCCGGCCCGTCGCCGGTGCGGTTCACCCACCGGCCGATGACCTGCCAGCCACCGCGGCGCAGATCCCGGACCACCGCGTTCCCGCTCCCGCTGTGGCAGGTTCTCGCGACGGCCGCGGCGGTGTGCCAGCCCGACATCAGCAGGCCCACCGCGGCCGCATACCGCCTCGTCAGCGGCCTCATGCGTCGTGTTGCGATTGCCATCCCACCTGACCCCCTGCGCGTCGTCTCCCGATCCTCATCCCAGCCAAGTCCATTGCTGCAACTGCCGCGCTCAGGCGGCCGGACCGACTGCCCGGCGCGGGACCTCCCAAACCCCGAAGCGCGCCGCCTTCTTCCCTTTAGTAAGAGGCTCGACCCAGACCTCCTCGCCGGCCTCGGTGAGGCCGAGGACCTGGCGGCGCCTGTTCACGACGCGGCTGATGGTGCGATTCGTCTCCTGCTGCCGATAGCCGACCTCCACTCCGGCCCGCTCGGGCAGCTCGATGCCCCCGCCGTCGGCCAGGCCGCGCACCATCTCCTCCAGCTCGCGGGCCCGCTCCCGGTGAAAGAGCCAGGCCTGGGCGACGTCGGCCGCCTCCTTGCCCAGGGGAAGCGACAGGTCGCATCGCCGCCGCAGCGGACAGCCGGCGCAGGCGCGCCCGGGACGGCGGCGGAACTGGCCGGCCTGCACGGCCAGCAGAACGGACTGGCAGCTCGCGATGAGGGCCTGCTCGTGCTCGTCGAGGCGCTCGTCGGCCGCGGTGTGGTCGTGGACGACGCCGTAGCGGAGGTAGACGAGCCTGAGGCCGTAGCGGTCGGCGCGGCCGTGAGATCGTCGCAGCGCGAGCGCATAGGTGAGCAGTTGGCACCAGAGCTGCGCGCCGATGTCGGCCGCCTCCGAGTCGGCGGGCAGGCGGGCGGAGGTCTTCCAGTCGTGAATGACCGGGATGCGCTCCTCCTGCCGCCAGAAGTCGAGCCGCGCCTGGAACAGCACCGGCGGCTCGGTGGCGACCTCGAACTCCATCGTCTCCTCGACCTGGTTGGCCGGTGCGCCGTCGGCGGCGTCGGCCCAACGAGATCGCCACTTCGAGAACAGCTCTAGGGCCTCCGCCGCCAGCGCGGGCGACAGCTCGTGCGCGGCCGCCACCTGGGCCTCCTCCCCCAAGAGGCCCGACAGGTGACGGCCGATGAGATCGTGCACGGCCCCGCCGAGACGCATGCGCTCGGTGGCCGAGGCTTCGCGGCCGTCGAGGTTGACGGCCTTCCAATAGGCCGGGCAGTCGGCGAACTGCACGAGCTGCGAGTAGCTCAGGTGCCCCTTCGGCAGCTTGAGCTCGCCCCTCCCACTGCGCGGCCCGGCCTGGCCTCGCTCGCTCATTGGATCGCCCCATCCACGAGGCTGCATATGCCCCAGACTCGGTCGAGCGCGGCGCGCAGCGTCTGCTCCCATCCCGACCGCACCGTCACCGTGACTCCCTCCATGCGCTTGTTCGCCCAGGCCCGCCGGTAGGGAGGCGGCGCGACGCCGATGGGGTCGGTGCCCAACTCCCAGCCGGCCGCTCGGAGCTGGGCATCCACCTCGCCCGCGCCGTCATCCTCAAGCTGCTCCACCACCTGGCCGGCGTCGCTCATGCTTCGGGCTCCCGCCACTGGCCGCGTGGGGCCATCAGCTCTTCTCCTCCTGGCGTTGGCGGAGCGCGGCCATCAGCTTTTCTCCTCCTGGCGTTGGCGAAGCGCGGCCATCAGCTCTTCTCCTCCTGGCGTTGGCGAAGCGCGGCCATCACCTTGCGCCGCGCGGCCGGCTCTATCTGGGTCTCGTGTGCGTAGGTCCAGCCGGGATGTCGCTTCGGGTCGGCCAGCCATCGGCGGAAGTTCGTGAGCGTGGCTCGCGGCCACACTCGCTTCGCCAGCGCGAGCAGACGCTGCCGCGGCAGCGGGCGCTTGGGCGCGGCCGCGGGGCACTCTTGCTGCCGGCGCCACACCTCCCACGGATCCTCGTCCAGGCTCTCGAGTCGGGCGCGGCCGTCATCGGTGCGGATGGTGGCCCGGACCGTGACCGGACCGTACTCCTCTCGCAGGTCTCGCCCCACACCGGCGAGCACCGCGCATCGCTTCAGCGCGTCGGTGGCCGCGCTCTTCAGCGGCTCCTCGCTGCGGGAGACCACCTCGCGCTCGCCGCGGTCGTAGCTGACACGGCTCGGGTAGCCGGGATTCTCGTATCGGAGCTCGCGGCCCCGGTCGGTCCAGATGGTGAGCCGGCCGATGACCCAGGCGTCGCTGCCGGGGGACTCCCGGACGATCTCGAACTGCCAGCCATCGGGCCCGCAGGCCCGGTCGAGGACCTCCATGACATGGGTCGCACATATATAAGGAAGGAGGAGAGCCTGACCGCGCTGGGCATCGAGCTTGCGGGGAAGCCAGCGGATGGCCTCGGGCGGGGTCTCTCGCCGGAGCGCGCCCGGCTTGAAGCGGCGCCTCGTGCGGCGTCTGGCGGAGGACTTCGGCTGCGTTCGGGTCATGGGCTTCGTGCCTTGCTCACATCGATCGCGACCACGGGCCGCTGCGAGATGCTGCGCCTCGCCCGGCCCAGCGACCGCGCCCTGCGGATCACCTCGGCGGCCGCCTCCAGCGGCAGATAGGCCCCGCGCAGCGCGTGCGCGGCGACGGCGGCGCGAAGGGCCTGGTAGAACTCCTCGAACTCCCCCTCGTCATCGAACTCGATTCGGGGCGGGCCCTCTTCGGTGACGGCCTCCATTGTCGCCTCGGCGGCGGCTCAGAAGAGCCACAGCAGGGCGCGCCACACGAGCCGGTGCCAGCGCCGATTGGCGCGGCGCACCAGGGCGCGCTCGATTCTCCTCAAGCGGTCACTGCTCATCAGCAATCTCCTCTGGTCTGGCGGAGGAGTCGCGCACTGCTCGACCCATTACTGCTCACGTTGGATCTCCTCCAGTCCGATCTCGCGCAGGGCCCGCCGCTCGACGGCCAGCCACTGCGCGCCGGTGGCGTTCATCAGGTAGCCGGTGATCTCTCCGCGCTCGTCTCGAATCGGATGGGGCCGGCGCTCTTTCGGCCGGCGCGGTGGCTCGGCCCGTGCCTCGGTCCGTGTCTCGGCCGGTGGCTCGACTCTGGTCCGCGGTGGTGTCATCACTGAACCTCACGATGGGAGCGGCCGGCTGCCGCGGGATGGGTGCATCGGCCGCCGGAGCAGGGATGCGGTGACCGACGCGGCCAGGCCCTCGTGGGATGAGGGCCCCGGCCGCCGGAGCAGGGATGCTGTGATGGACGCGGCCGGGCCCTCCTGGGATGAGTGCTCCGGCCGGCCGCCGCGGGGCGAGGGCGTTGCCCCGGGCGAACCGGCCGGGTGGGCAAGGGAATGCCGGCGAGTCACACCCGCCGATGGATGAGTGCGGCCCGGGCCGCGGCCGCAACACGGTAAGCCGACGCCAGGGCTTCTCACACCGGACTGCAGCGGCCCGGGACTCGGGTCGTGGTGTCCCCGGCCGACAGTCCGCCGCGGCCGCGGGCGACACAGACGCGTCCGTGTGGGCGGAGGGGCTAGCCGGGGAGCCATGGGTCCACCTCCTCTGGAGAAGATGAGGCCTGCGCGCCGCGCGCTGTCGGCAGAGAGTCCGCCGAGCGTTTCGGCAAAGGTCCTCCCGCTCGCGGCCGGGGCGCTCGGCCGGCAGAGGGCCGGCGTCGCGGCGAGGCAGCGACAGAGCCGGCCGCGGGAGGCGGGAGGTCGAGCCGCTCATGGGCCCAGCTCGAGTTGGGCCGGAGCGCCAGGCGCTCATGGGTCCGCCTCGATCCGGGCTGGAGCCTGAGGCGCTCATTGCTTGGTCTCGCTCCGGATGAGGATGTGCCGAACGGCGGCGCGCAGGGCCTGAACATCGCCGGTGGTGGCGTTGGCGAGGCCGCGCTCGATATCGCTGAGCAGAGACTTGCTCTTGCCGGTGGACTGGGAGAGCTGCTGGAGGGTGATCCCGTGGGCCCGGCGAAGGCGGCGGAGTGCGTCCCGCTCGCGCTGGGCGGCTCTCCGGGTAAGGCGATGGGTGCTGGGCGCTGGCTCTCTGGGGCTGGTGTGTGCTGGTCTGGTCTGCCTGGGCCTGGTCTGTGTGGGCATAGTCTGTATGGTGGACATGGGCTGCTTGGCGTCCCCTCGCCACTCCTTATTACTACTACTTCTCGCTTCTGTCAAGAGTTTTTCCATAAAATGTGGAAGAATTCCTAATGGATGTGCTACACTACCGGTATGAGAGTCCGTCGCAGAAGTTTCAGCGAGGAGTTCGGCCGCTTCGTGCAGGAGAAACGCCTGGAAGCGGGCCAGACTCAGATCCGGTTCGCGCCTCGGCTGGGCGTGAGTCCGTCTTACCTCGCCCAGATCGAGCAGGGCGTAGTGCCGCCCGCAGATCGTGTCAGCCATATGGCAGAGGGACTAGGGGACGACCCCGCGCTGTGGCTCGCGGCTGCTGGCTATGAGGGCATCTCAAATACCACGGGGGTCGAGACGCCACTCGTGCCCGGAGCTACCAGAGCTGAGACCCTAGCCGGCAAGCATCTGACTGCCATCGAGGCCTCATTGCCCGTGCTCGCCCTTCTGAAGAGGGGCACCGTGACATTCGCCAAGAAGGACGACGCGCCAAAGCTCGCCTGTCGTCCTGAAGACGCGGCCGCTGCCGACTACGTGATCCGCGTCGAGGGGGACGGTGGACTCGAGCCCGACGTGCGCGCTGGGGATTATCTACTGGTGAAGAAAGCGCGCTCGGCACGCCGCGGCCAGTTGGTGGTCGCACAGGTGGGCAAACAGAGAGTCGTGCGAGAATACGGGGGAAGGACCAGGGACGGCACTGTCCTCAAGCCGCGCAATCCCTATGGCTATGACCGCATCGTGTCGGACGCGGTCGAGGTCATAGGGGTCGTCGTGCGGCAGATCCGCGACTGGCCCAGCTAGGCCGGCCGCGGTCGGAGCGGCCGTCGGTGTTCTGAGGGCGAGCAGCGGCCGCACCGGACCCGCACACGAGGACAGGCCAGGGCGAAATCTCGCAGCCGAGGGCAGCGAAGCTGCACGGCCGGGGGAGGCCCCGGCCACGGGCCGGGTCGTCACAGCAAAGTCTACAGCACGCAAAGCAGAGGGGGTCACGGTGGGACGGGTTTCGTTTGGCTATCGCATCACGGGGGGGAAGCTTGTTGCCGATCCCGAGTATGCTCCAGTAGTCCGCGAGGTGTTCCGGCGGTTCGTGAGGCGGCGGGATTCGCTGGGGGCCATCGCCCGCTGGTTGAGGAAGGCGGCCGCGCCGCGGCGGCGCAGTTGGACCGCCGCCGATGTGAGGCAGCTTCTCTCTTCCCCCACCTACGCAGGCGGCGGGCCGGGCCAGGCCGAGCATCCGCCTCTGATCGACGGGGCGGCCTGGCGGCGGGTCCAGGAGATCCTCGCCGCCCGCGCTCGCCACGGCCGGTCGCGGGAATCGCGCTATCTTCTCTCCGGCCTCCTTCGCTGCCGCAAGTGCGGCGCGGGGATGACCGGCCACCGACACCGGCGCGCATTGCCCGACGATCGGCGCGAGATCGCCAACTATGAGTGCTCCCGGAAACGGTCGGAGCCGCGGCGCTGCCGCGGCTCCCACATCAGCGCGGCCAAGGCGCACCGGCTGCTGAGCGAGAACCTGCGCGCCCTCTCGGAGAGCCAGAGGTCCGAGCCGGGCCGCGTCGAGTTCGCTCCCGGGCGCCCACCCGGAGAGCCACCCGCGGCGGAGCTGCGCCGCCGCCTGGCCGAGTACCCGAGGCGGCTCGAACGCCTGCTGCGATCGTTCCGCGAGGGCCGGCTCTCCCCGGGCGACTACGCGCAGGAACGCCGCCGGCTCGAGGCCGAGCGCCGGCGACTCGAGCAGTCCATCCTCCGGGCCGACGGCCGCCGCGCCGCGCCCTCGCGGCCGCACGCCGACGGGCCTCGCGTCTGCGGGATGGCCGACGTGCTGGAGTCAGATCGCTTCGGAACCCAGATGAAGAAAGACCTCCTCTGGGAGGCCTTCCACCACATCACCATCGAGCGGGAGGGGACGGTGAGGCTGTGGGTGCGGGTGTGAGGTAGGGCAGGAGGCAAGTTCCTGCCCAACGAGCAGGAGGAACGCGGCCGAGATTCTTCGCTTCGCTCAGAATGACACCGTGCCGAGACCGTCACCCTGAGTGCAGCGAAGGGTCTTGGTGTGAGGAGTGTGCCAGTGCCCCCTAATGCTCCGGCTCTTTGCCTTCCCGCTTGCCCTTTCGGCGGGCGAGGTCGCGGATTCGTTCGAGGGTGTGGATGTCCTCGCCCCAGTGCTCCCGCACCACCTCCGGCGGCACCCGGGCCAGCACGTAGCTGACCACGAAGCCGACCACGAGCACGTCGTCGAGGTAGCCCGCCGCCGGCACCCAGTCGGGAATGATGTCGATGGGTGACGCGAGGTAGGCGGCCAGCCCGACCAGCGAAGCCTTCGCCGCCCAGGGCACCCGCGGGTCGCGGGAGACGTGATACACGAACCGCGCCAGCCTCGGCACCAATGTGAGCAGCGACTCCCGCGGCCGCTTCTCGTTCGGCTCTTCGGTTTTCTCCTCCGGCTCCTTCATTCGCCCGCCCTCCCCTCCGCCGAAGCGACTTCTGTGCCTACCGCCTGGGAACCTTGCTGCTCCTTGGGCCAGGATGTTCAGTGCGCGCCGCAGACGGCGCACCACCCCGGGGCCCTCCCACGCGAACAGGCTGGAGCCGAGCGGCTCCAGCCTGTATCGCGCTGGCGCTGAGGTCGGAGAGCGCCGAGCCACGCTGGGGGGAGGACGGGTCGGCGCTCTCCGGGGACCGCAGTGCCCTACATGAGCCCGAACGTCCAGGTGACGCAGACGGGAGTCTGGTCCCGGGTGACCATGGCCGTCGGCCGGTCAGCGCTTCCGAGATACCTCATGCCTGTGGTGGGGATGCTGTGAGGTTGGCTTCGGGGAATGCCGGCGTGCCATTGAGGGCGGCCGGATTGAGTCCACCCGGCCAGGCCGGTCTCGAAGCCATCCGCAAAGATGGTCGCCGATTGTGCACTCGCGCCTGTCGCCGGCCCAGCCACGACGGCCGATCCGAGCACGATCAACAGCAGGCATCGACCAAACACATTGCCGGCCCAGGCGCGCCGCCCTTCCACTCCCATCATCATATCTCCGCTGATCAGTGGCGCGTACGAGTGGCCAGTTGTCACACACGAGAGGGCGGCCGACGGGCAGCGGGTGGGAGCTGATCGCACCGGCCCGGGGTGCTTGCACTCAAGTGCGCCGCGGGGCGCACGTTGCCGGTGGGGTGCGTTCAGCCCAGCCGCACTGCACTCACGCCGCCTGCCCACTCATCTGCTTCTTCCACAAGAGGCCAATACTCGTAACCCACGATCTCACGAGTTCGTGAGTTCGAGTGTTGGACTGGAGAGACAGCGGGAGGCCCGCATCGCGCTGGCATCTTCTTCCGGCTCGCTCACTAAGCGGGAAAGCCCTGCCTGGGCGCCGCCGCGCAGTGCACAGCATCCCCGCCCGGTGATAGTCGCCGCGATCACACGATGGCCGGCGCGGCCGGCCAGGTCTCCCCGGGCCTGCGTGGGCCGGACAGTCGGGGAGGGCGGCAGGAGCCGACTGCGTCTATCGGGGAGCAGCACGTGGATATGGCCGCAAAATCTCACAACGCTGTCTTGACCATCCAACACGCATGTGGTACGGTTCAACAAACTTGTGCGTCCTGGGGGCGGAGGCGCGGCAAGTGGGCGTCATCATCTCTCACAGCGCGAGGAGTTCGCGATGGCGGAACCAACGCGTGAGCACACCTCTTCCTCGGTCCGCGCCGTCGATCTGAGCCAACTGCTGGAGGACCTCGAACTCGGCGTCGGGCAGGCGGCACAGCTCTGTGGCATCTCCATTCGCCAGCTTTCCTACTGGACCGACAAGGGGATCGTCGAGCCCGCCGACGAAAGCGGCGGCCGAACCTATGACCATCATGCCATCGAGAAGGTCTGCCTGATCAAGCAAGCTCTGGACCAGGGATACAGCCTGGAGGGCGCGGTGGCAGAGGCCGAGGCCTTCCTCGACCGGCGGCAAGAGGAGCAGAAGAAGCTCGAGGCGATGGGCGCGGCTGAGCTGCAGCAGCTCATCCAGGAGCGGTCGGACATGCTGCATCAGCTCGCCGACCGGATCCGGCGCGGCCTGAGGACCTACCGGGTGAGCGGCGACCTGGGCCGGCTGGTGGCCTCGGTCGATGGCCTGGAGAAGCTCATCGCCTTCTTCGAGTCCAATCCCTACACGGTGAACACGGCGCGCCAGATTGCGCTGCGGGTGGGCCGTGAGGCGGAGCAGGTGGAGAAGGAATTGAAGTTGCTGGAGGAGAGGCGCTTCCTTCAGAAGATCAGCTATCCCGGCGCGGACGTCTATCGCTACATCCCGCCGGGGAGGCAATAATGGACATGACCAAAGCGGATATCCGAAGACCCCCTGGAAGAGCTCCCGAGGAGATTCACATGGATCGCGTGCAGACGGGCATCGAGGGTCTGGACCAGCTTCTCTACGGCGGGATTCTGCGCGGAGATGCCGTTCTCGTGGCCGGCGCGCCCGGCACGGGCAAGACGAGCGTCGGCATGCAGTACCTCTACAATGGGGCGACCAAGTTCAACGAGCCGGGGCTCCTCATCACCTTCGAGGAGTTTCCCGAGCGCATCTACCGGGACGCGGAGAACTTCGGCTGGGACTTCCGCGGCCTCCAGGAAGAGGGCAAGCTCAAAGTCCTGTTCACCTCGCCCGACGTGCTCCAGCAAGACATCGTCCGCGATCAGGGCTTTGTGAACGAGATGATTGCGGAGATCGGCGCGGTCAGGGCCGTCGTGGACAGCGTCAGCCATATGGAAGGGCCCAGCGAGGAGAAGGGCAATTTCCGCGAGTCGGTGTACGGCCTCGTCAACGCCTTGAAGGCGGCCTCGCTGACGGCGCTGCTGACCCGAGAGCTGTCAGAGGACGAGGACATCGGCGCCGGCCCGGAGGAGTTCGTGGCCGACGGGCTGATTCTGCTCACCCGCAGCTATGTGACGGGGCAGCGCATGCGGTTCCTGGAGGTCATCAAGAGCCGCGGCACCCCCCACATCGCCGCCCCCAGCCTCTACGTCATCGGCAAGGGCGGCCTCAAGGTCATGCCGCCATTCCAGGAGCCGTTCTACCGCTTCGAGGAGGCCGTCTCGACAGGCATCGACCAGCTCGACGATCTCCTCGGCGGCGGCATCCCCTACGGCAGCTTCTACCTGATGGAAATCGACGTGGACCTCCACCAGGACCTCTTCGACGCGAGCTTCGCCGCCGAGGCCATGGAGGCCGGCGACCGCTATGTCCGGGTCGCAGGCCTGAGCGACAAGCAGTCCCGCTGGCGGGCCCTGATGAAGAGCGCCAAGCTCGAGGCCAAGCTGAAGAAGGGCCTCGACTCCGGCGAGGTGGTGTTCGTCGACGCCGACTACTGCGTCGACAAGGCGGCCGACTCGGCGGCCGGCCGCATCGGGGCCGGACTCGCCGAGCTCTGCCCGCCGGAGAAAGGCGTCGGAATTCGCTTCCAGCTCGATCTCGGCCGGCTGTTCGCCATGATGCGCCCGGACCTGGCCGGCCGGGCCGTGTCGGACCTCGCCCTGTGCTGTCGCGGGCAGCGGTCGGTAGTGCTGGGGATGGTCACGCCGCGCAGCACACCCCCCGAGGAGCTCGGGAAGCTCCGCGCGGCCGCCGACGGCATCGTGCGCGTATGGTCGGAGGGGAGCTACTCCTTCCTCCAGGTGGTCAAGACGGTCAACTCCGTCCGCACTCCCGTCTACGCCATCAAGCAGATGCCGAAGCCGCCCTTCGTGAAGATCATCGAAGCCTAGCCCGGCCGCGGCTACCCCGCCAACCCAAACGCCCTCGCCACATACACCGCCATCTGGTCGCGGGTGACGACGTACTCGGGGTGGTAGAGGCCGTCGAGGTAGCCGGCGACGACTCCGTGCTCCACGCAGTACTCGACGTGCGTGTAGGCCCAGAAGCCAGAGGCCACATCCGGGAAGTTGCGCGGGTCGGCGGGCGTGTAGTCGGCCAGGCCCGCCTCGCCCTCCGGCGCAACCAGCGCGCGGGCCACGTACACGGCCATCTGGTCACGCGTGACCTGATACTCCGGGTGGTAGCTGCCGTCGAGGTAGCCGGCGACGACGTTCTGGTCGACCGCGTACTCGACGTACTTCAGTGCCCAGTGCGTCCCATCGACATCCGGGAAGGTCGGGGTGTCGGTGAACTCCGGCACGTTCTCATCTCCACCCGCCAGAGCGCGGGCGATGTAGACGGCCATCTGGTCTCGCGTCACGGCCAGCTCGGGATGGTAGGTGCCGTCGGGGTAGCCGCTGACGATGGCGGCGTCCACACAGGCCAGTATCTCCTCGCAGGCCCAGTGGTCGAGATCGGCGTCGGGAAACATGACTGCGACATACTTGGCCTTCGTCTCGGTATTGGAGCCGGCCGCGTTGGCGGCCGTGAGAGATATGGTGTAGCTGCCGACCTCGGTGTACTGGTGGCTTGGGTGCTGTTCAGCAGAGGAGGTGGTGTCGCCGAACTCCCACGACCACGAAGTCACCTCGCCGCTGGACAGATCCGTGAAGTCCACGGTCAGCGGCCCCGTCCCGATCGTGGGACTGGCGGAGAAGTCGGCGGCCGGGGGCACCACCTCAACCGTGATGTAGTCGGGCTTCGTCTCCGTATCGGAGCCGCCCAGGTTGATGACCGTGAGGGAGACCGTGTAGCTGCCCGATATCACATACTCGTGGCTGGGGTTCTGCGCGGTGGATCCTCCCCCGTCGCCGAAGTCCCAATCCCAGGAGGCCGGGCTGTTGATGGACTGATCGGTGAAGTCTACCGTCAACGGCGTCGGCCCGACGGTTGGGCTAGCGGAGAAGTCGGCCACAGGCGCCGTAATCACGGTGATGTAGTCGGTCTTCGTCTCGGTGTCGCAGCCGGCATCGTTGCATACCGCGAGGCTGACGGTGTACTGGCCCTGGCTGGTGTAGGTGTGAGTGGGGTTCTGCGCGGTGGATCCTCCCCCGTCGCCGAAGTCCCAGTCCCACGATGTCGGGCTGTTCGTAGACAGGTCCGTGAACGTCACCTCAAGAGAGACCCCACCTGTCTCAGGCGACGCTTCGAATTCGGCTGTTGGGTAGATTCCGCACGGGTCGCCGACGGATCCAAGGGCTTGATACACCCATGAGGCCGCGTCGTAGGCCATTATGGCGTCTTCAGGGCAGAAGAGAAGCGGTTCAGAGGAGCAAGCCGTTTCGATGCCGTTCGCGTTGAGATACTCCACGTACTTGTAGGCCCAGTGCGTAGAGGGCACGTCATCGAAGGTGGGATCGGCCGGAGGCGTGTAGTCCGCGAGCCCCGCGTCGCCGGCGGGAGCGACCATAGCGCGGGCGAGGAAGACGGCCATCTGAGCTCGATAGACTTCGCCCTGGGGACGGTAGGTATTGTCCGGGTACCCGGTGACGACGTTCTGCGCGATCGCGTACTCGACGTAGTCGCGGGCCCAGTGCTCGTAGCCAACATCGGGGTAGGTCGGAGGGCAGGCACAGGTCGGAACGTTCTCTTCCCCGCCGGCCATGCCACACGCAGTGAGATAGGCCATGCCAGCCCTGTCCAGAACCGAGTCCAAGCAGGGCCAAGGAGCTTCGACGGCCGACGTGACGCCGACTGATGACTTCGCCTGGGCGGCAGCCGCGATGCTGCCAAGAAGGAACGCAGCGATGGCAGCCCACACTCCCAGTGTACGGCATGTTGGACGCTGCACAGAGGCACTCCTAACTCGTTGGCTCAGGGGCATGACTGCCCCGCTGAGCTCAGGAACAACAACCAGCTATGCTGGAACAGTTCACCACGGACAAGGAAAGGTCCTGCCCCTCCCCTGCTATACGTGCCAGCGGAAGCCCAGTAGGGCGCAGCGCCAGTCGTAGGTGAGCGAGGCAGCGGCCGCCCTGCCTGTATGCGACGGCGAGTCCGCTGGTGAGAGTTTGACGGCGCCGCATCGAGTGCGCTCAGAGCAGGCCAGATCCTCTTGCGATGCAGGCGGCCGTCTGGTTCCTGCTTCCCTCCAGCTCCGGATGGCAATCGCCGTGCTCCCATCCCCACACCGCTCCGTTCTCGACCCAGTAGTCCATGTCCGGGGCAGGCCTCTACTGAGCGGCGTCGAAGTCAGCTCACTTCTGCCACACTGCGGATCGCGCGAACGGCTAGTCCAGCAGGCCAAACGCCCTCGCCACGTAGACGGCCATCTGATCGCGGGTGACAACGTAGTCGGGGTGGTAGTAGCCATCCTCGTACCCCTGCACGACGCCGTTCTCCACACAGTACTCGATGTGCTTGTAGGCCCAGAAGTCGGAGGCCACATCGGGGAAGTCCCGCGGGTCGGCCGGCGTGTAGTCGGCCAGGCCCGCCTCGCCCTCCGGCGCCACCAGCGAGCGGGCGACATACACGGCCATCTGATCGCGGGTCACCTCGTACTCAGGATTGTAGGTGCCGTCGAGGTACCCCGCGACCACGTTCTGGTTCGCCGCATACTCCACGTAGTCGATGGCCCAGTGCGCCTCATCGACATCCGGGAAGCTCGGCGTGTCGGTGAAGCCGGGCACATTCTCGTCCCCACCGGCCAGAGCGCGGGAGATGTAGACCGCCATCTGGTCGCGGCTGACGGAATCTGTCGGACGATAGAGGCCGTCGGGATAGCCGGCGACGATGCCTGCGTCGAAGCAGCCGTAGACCGCATCGAAGGCCCAATGGTAGCAGGTTACGTCAGAGAACTCCGCAGGCCGATAGTGCGCGACCACGTTCTGATCCCCGTCCACGCTCACGCTGGCGCGTCGCTCCCCGATCTCCTGACCGATGCCATCGACCTCCCAGTGGTCGAACCTCCACCCATCAGTACAGCGGCCCGCTTCCAACTCAACAGATGCATACCAGTCATACTCGAGCGCGAAGGGGGTCGCCACCATGCCTATCCAGTGCCTGTCCGAGGGCTCCACGTAGACTGTCACGCCGGCCAGGGGGACCGAGTCAACGGTCAGCGTCATCACCGGCGGCGATTCGCCGGAATACTCGCAGGCTCCGCGGTCGATGCCATCACCATAGGGAAGCGGATTCCCCCAGTAGTCCCACCCGCCGTTGTCGATCAGCTCCAGCCCAGTATCGATGCACAGCGAGCTAGGCGCCAGCTTGTAGCCGCCCACACTATCGAGGCCTATCCCCCCGCTCCCGGCGTGCACCAGCCTGGGGTCGCCGGTCATCTTGTGCGGATCATCGGGCTCGCTCTCCGGGTGGCTGCCGAAGAACACGTTGCCGTCGAAGACCCTGTTCGTGGCAATCACGAAGGTGTAGGGTGCGCCTGCCAGGTTATAGAAGATGTTGTTGTAGTAGTATATGTTCTCGTCGCCGCCGTCAGAGATGACACGGTACATAGGCACCTCTTCTCCTATGAAGATCGTATTGTTGTAGATCTGGACGTTCGTGATGTTTGCCCCCATAAGCTTGATGCTGCAAGAGCTATCGTTCTGGCTGATGTTGTACCTGACGATGGCCTCGTCGTTGAAGTACTTATCCGGCGGGCCCGGCGCCTCGCACAGCAGGATGAAGCCCCCGTGGTTGTCGTGGCTGTAGTTGTACTGCACGATCGTCCGGCGGGTCCGCCCGTCGATGTCAAAGCCCTGGGCGTCACCTGCATCTTGCGTGAGGTAGGCTTCGTTGGACTGCATGACCGCGTCATCTGTCTCCCACACCCAGATGGCCACATCGCGGCCCGCCCGCGCGACACAGCGGGCCGCTACATTGTGCTCGATGAGAGGAGCGTCAGCGCCACCGACCAGAATGCCGGCCCCGCCGGCATTCTCAACCACGTTGTCTCTGATCACCACGTTCGTGTGCGGCACCCACTCAGGCCCGGCCAGTCGCTGCCACTCCGTCCACGTCAGTATGCCGGACCTGTCGCAGTCATATACGTAACACCCCTCGACCAGGACATCGTTGAACTTGGTGGTCACCGAGCCGAGGAGGACGTCGAACACGATCCCTCCGGTCGGCTCGCCATAGCCCAGCTCGGACAGGTCGCCATTCACATCGTGCACATCCAAGTCCCTCAGATAGACGTGATCCAGCATCCCCCCGTCCTGCCCCAGCACACGCACCCCTCTCCTGTTGCCCCGGCCCGCGGGATCGTAGTTCGTGATCTCCAGGTTGCTGATCTCCCAATACTCCTGGTTGTACAGCCGCACGGCATCCTTTGCCAGTCCATCGCCGTTGATCGTCGGCCGCGGACCGGTCCCGTACGTATCGACGATGATCGGATTCGCCTCCGCCCCCGAGCCCTTCGGCCAGAGCTGGCCGCTCCACACGCCCCCCGCCTTGAGCAGAATCTGATCGCCGGGCGCGAAGCTCACGCGGTAGACTCTGTCAAGGCTCTGCCAGGCCGTGCTCGGACTCGTGCCGTTGTTCTCGTCATTCCCGCCCACCGAGTCGAGGTAGTAGATCGTGTTCCCCGGCGATGGCTCGAGCACCAGCTCAACGAGGGAAACGTCATCCACGCAAAGGTATCCCAGGCCGTCCTCCTTCCACACGTCCACGTTCATCGCCGTGACCGTATCTGGCGTCGTGAAGGTCACCTCCTGGTACTCGTAGCCCTCGCTCTCGACGACGACCCCTCGGGTGTATAGAGTCCCCATCTCGTCCCAGTGGTGCACCCACACCCATCCCCGCTCATCCCCATCGGTCAGCTTCGCCCACACGGTCAACTTGTAGACAGCATTGGGCTTCGGGTCTGCCACACCCTGATACCGGCCGCCTGCCTCGGGGCCGACCCTCAGGAACCAGTCCCCCGCGTGGGCCTCTGCGGGATCGTTCACCGCGTAGGCCGATCCCCCGCCGTCCCAGTGGTCATTGCCCTGCTCGAATCCCGGGTTCTGGAGCAAGTTGCCGGACCAGGCATGAGCGCGGGGCACCCAGATCACCTGGAGCCATGCCGCTGCCGCCAGTGCCATCGCTGTCGCGAGACGGTTCATCCCAGCCACCTCCCGTTCACGTCCACCTTCAGCACTAGACCGAAGCTCCCTACCCCACCAGCCCAAACGCCCTCGCCACGTAGACGGCCATCTGATCCCGGGTCACGACGATCTCGGGGTGGTAGAGGCCGTCGAGGTAGCCGGCCACCACTCCGTTCTCGACACAGTACTCGATGTGCACGTAGGCCCAGAAGTCGGAGCCAACGTCGGGGAAGTCTCGCGGATCGGCCGGGACGTAATCGGCCAGGCCGGCCTCGCCCTCCGGCGCGACCAGAGCCCGGGCGACATACACCGCCATCTGGTCGCGGGTGACCTCGTACTCGGGATGGTAGAGGCCGTCCTGGTATCCCGCGACCACGCCGTTCTCGACGCAGTACTCGATGTGGGTGTAGGCCCAGTGATCGGTTGGTACGTCGGGGAAGTCCTTCGGGTCGGCCGGCACCCAGTCGGCGAGGACGGCCTCGCCGCTAGGCGCCTCCAGGGAGCGGGCGACGTAGACGGCCATCTGGTCGCGGGTGACGTACCAATCAGGGCGATAGAAACCATTGCCATAGCCAGTGACGATTCCTTCCTCGACACACGTCTCGACCTCATCATAGGCCCAGTGCATTATCGGCACATCGATGAAGCGGGGCCTCTCGTCGCCGATGACGTCCAGGTGGACCACTTGGTAATTGCCGGAATCGGAGAGCCAGAGCGAGCCATCGCGAGGGTCGAGCTCGAAGAACTCCGGTTCGTTGAAGTTCTCCCCCCGCCACAGCTCGGTGCCGTCGGCGGCGAGATGGACTAGTGCTGATCGGCCTAGTCCGCGGTCGTCGTTGATCGCGACCCAAGCCGAGCCGTTTGCCGGATCGACCACGATGGGGCCGGTCCGTGGCAGTCCATCGATCACCCACATCGGGCTGCCATCGCTGGCCATCCGGAAGAGCCGGTACTCGTGGTGGCCACGACGACCGATGCCGTAGATCGAGCCGTCGTGGGGGAACACATCCATAGATGTGAGTACCCAGTACCCCTGACGAGGGATCTCGGCCACAACTTGCCCGCTGGGGGCAAACCGCAGGAGCCCTCGGGAACCGTCCGCCCAGGCCGAACCATCGGCAGCGAACGCGCGTACCCGGAGGTCCCCGCAGAAGGTCTCGCTCTCCCACAGGAAGGTGCCGTCCGCGCCATAGCGGCGCAGAACACTGTTGCTGTACACGTAGCCGCGCTCGTCCTCCCAGCTCCACGTGTGCCAGTTCCATATGGATCCGTCGCTGTAGCTGATGGTGTAGATATCGTCCACATCGCCCACACTCAACTCCGTGCCGTCCTCGGCGAGATGGAGGCGGATGGCCTCGCCGTCAGCCGTCTCCACAGCCCACAGCCACCAGGAGCCATCGAAGGGGCTTATCTGGAGGCCCCCCACGCTGTAGAAGCCCTCGAGGGTGTTCCACCTCTCGAGTTCCACCCCCTCCGGCGACAGGCGCACGTACTCCCCTGTGTCCTTATCGCGCACCCACAACGATCCGTCACGGCGGTCCAGGCTGTAACGGCTCTGCTTCTTGAGCCCTACAGAGAGGCGCCGGCCCGAGAGGACCGTGCCGTCTGCACTCCGGTGCCCGAGCCAGAACCTGGCGCTCATCCAGAGCGAGTTGTCGGTTGGATCGTGGGCTCTGACGTGATCCCTGTCGATCTCGAAGTTGTGGGCGAAGCGGTGCAGCTCCTCGTGATCGGCCGAGTAGTGCACCAGGTCCGTGCCGTACACCAGCGCTGGCCAGTACGGACCGGTCACCAGCCACGCCGAGCCGTCGAGGTCGTTGTGGGCGACCAGGGCCGCCTCGTCGAGGCGCCACACCTCGGTCCCAGAGGAGTCCCGATGGCTGACATACCACCCATACGTCGATTCGGATACGTCGCTGTGCTGCAGCCACACCGAGCCGTCTGTTGGCGACACACACAGCGCCGACGCGGGTTCCATCGCCACTTCCGACAGCACTGTGCCATCCGAGGAGATGTGAATCAGATAGCTCCCTGCGCTCGGATCATACACCGCCACCCAGAACGACTGGTCGCGGGGATCTTCGTCCACTGCGGTCGGCGTGGGCAGATCTGACACCCGCCACATCTCGGTACCGTCGGCGCGCAGCCGGATGACCTCTGTTGGGGTCGTCAGCCAGGCCGAACCATCCGTCGGGTCCACTACCACCTGGAGGAAGTCCTCCCACGGGCTGAGGGTGCGGCGGAATGTCTCGCTCCCGGCGGCGTCCACATGGACCACGGAGCTTTCCCCCCTGATCCAGACCGAACCGTCGGCCGGGCTCGGCGTGAGCAGAGCGGCACCCCCCTCGCCGTACTGCCGCGGGGTCGCTGACAGTAGCCCTCCGTCGGCCCCGAAGTGCAGCAGCTCGTCCGATGCATCCTGGAGCACCCAGCAGGACCCGTTTGCCGGATCGACGGCCACCCGACAGGGCCTCGCGAGGCGCTCCGAGCGGAACAGCAGCGTCCCATCCGCCGAAAGGTGGGCCACTTTGTCATACTCGATCCACCATATCGAGCCGTCTCGCGGATCGAGGGAGTACTTGTCGGGGCCGTCCCTCACGTCCGCGACGGTGTTCCCCATGTGGGTCCTGGCCAGACTCCGCCACGTCTCCACTACTTCTTCGGCGCTGGCGGCAGTGGCCGCCGCCAGGAAGAGCACCGCGAGCGCGAACACGATGTGCCGCTGCATGTCTGCCCCCTTCTAACTGGTCAACCCAAACGCCCTCGCCACATACACCGCCATCTGATCGCGGGTGACGACGATCTCGGGGTGGTAGAGGCCGTCGAGGTAGCCGGCCACTACGCCGTTCTCGACACAGTACTCGATGTGCGTGTAGGCCCAGAAGTCGGAGGCCACATCGGGGAAGTTGCGCGGGTCGGCCGGGGTGTAGCCCGCGAGGCCGGCCTCGCCCTCCGGCGCGACCAGAGCCCGGGCGACATACACCGCCATCTGGTCGCGGGTGACCTCGCGCTCCGGGTGGTAGAGTTGGAGGCCGTATCCGACAACCACCGCGTTGTCCGCGCAGTATTGGATCTGATCGAAGGCCCAGTGGTCTCGAGGCACGTCGAAGAAGGAACGAGGCCGCCCACCGGGGGGGACGTTCTCCTCGCCGCCGGCGAGGGCGCGGGCGATGTAGACGGCCATCTGGCCCCTGGTTACAGCCAGCTCGGCGTGGTAGAGGCCGTCAGGATAGCCCGAGATGATGCCGGAATCGGCACATGCCTCGACTTCATCGTGGGCCCAATGGTAGAGGCCGATGTCGAGGAACGCCAGCCGGTCGGCTCTCACGAGATGAACCACGGCGCTGCCATCAGCCCCCCAGACAGAGCCGTCTCTCGGGTTGACCGAGAGCCCGCGCATTCCTGCTCCCCGCCACACCTCGGCGCCGCCGGCGGACAGGAGCAGCAGTTGACCTGTGGCCACCCAGCACGAGCCATCCATGGGGTCAGCCCACAGATCGGTGAAGGAGGTGTACCCGGTGGCCTTCGCGGGCACCCGTGCAAGCTCGGCCCCATTCTCCGCCAGGTGGACGACATGAGTGTACCAAAACGCATCGCCGGTTGCTTCACCCAGCCAGCAGGAATGATCCGCCGGGACCACTGACACCGAGTCAAGCCGCCCGGGCATCTCCAGCCGCGCGATCTGCCCGCCGTGCTGGCTGAGATGGAAGACTTCGGTGCGCCACGTCCAGGGATCCTCCTGGTACGACAGGCTGAGCCAGCACGAGCCGTCACTCGGGTCTACAGAGGGCCCGCCGACTGAGTCACACGGTCCCAGCCGCAGCAGCTCCCTGCCATCCTCTGCGAGGTGGACGACCTCCGAGTACACCCCTTCGTCAAACCCGAGCGCTACCCAACACGAGCCGTCCAGCGGGTTGACCGATAGGCGGACGAGGGGAAGAAATCCGCCGACCCGGGCCAGCTCTGTGCCGTCCGGGGCGAGGTGGACAATCTCCCAGTCAAACGAATCTGTCACCCAGCAGGAGCCGTCTGTGGGGTTCACGGCGAGTGATCCAAAGCCCCCCTCCACGCGCAACAGCTCCGTCCCGTCCTCTCCCAGATGGATCAGACCCCCTCTATAGTAGGAGGACGACTGGAAGGAGGACGACTGGACTACCCAGCAGGAGCCGTCGTTGGGGTCCACCGATATCGCGATAGGTTCGCCGAACGCCACGCGGCGATACAGCTCGGTGCCATCCTCGGCCAGATGGACCACCTGCCCAGCGTCAGAGCAGGGGTCATAGTCTGCAATCCAGCAAGAGCCGTCTGCGGGGTCGATGGCGAAAGCCCTGGGATACAGGAAGCCATCGGCCGACCACAGCTCCGTCCCGTCCTCGGCCAGGTGGACTACCTGACGCTCAAATGAGTGGTTAGCGATCCAGCAGGATCCATCGTTCGGGTCGACGGACACGAACTCGGGATAGGCGGAGGCGCCGCGCCAGAGTTCGACGCCGTCTGCCCCCAGGT
This sequence comes from Candidatus Hebobacterum abditum, assembly GCA_029821875.1. GTDB lineage: Bacteria > Armatimonadota > Hebobacteria > Hebobacterales > Hebobacteraceae > Hebobacterum > Hebobacterum abditum. The sequence continues at coordinate 25,383 of JALGXW010000026.1, forward strand.
GGACGACTTGCCCGGCCATCCCCAACCCGGGTTCGGAGTCGACCATCCAGCAGGAGCTGTCCGCGGGGTTCACCGATAGGGACCCTACGATGAGGAAGCCGCCGACGCGCCACAGCTCGGCGCCATCCTCGGCAAGGCGGACGATCTCCCCGGACCAGGTGCGCTCGTCGAAACCGCCCACCCAGCAGGAGGAGTCGGACGGGTCTACCGAGACGCTGGTCACGTGCTCGAACCCCGCCACCCGTAGCGCCTCGACGCCGTTCCGGTTAAGATGGATCACTGCCGCGCTGTAGTCCTTGCTCACCGCCACCCAGACGGACCCATCTGTTGGGTTCACAGATAGCGACCCAACGTGCCCGAAGTTCTCCGTCCGAAGCAGTTCGTCACCGTTCTGGCTCAGATGGATCAGTCTGCCTCTGCCGTCCTCCACCCACACGGATCCATCGGCCGAGTTCACGTCTATGGCACGGCCGAAGTCGACCGTCTCCACCCGCAAGAGCTCGGCTCCGCCCTCGGCCAGGTGCAGGAGCGGCCAGCTGGCCTCGCCGTCCACGATCTCCGTCACCCGCACCCAGCAGGAGCCGTCTGTCGAGTTGACTGCAAGCGGCCCTGCATGTATGAAGCCTCGGAGCTGGCTCAGGATCCTGCCGTCGGCCGCCAGGTGCATGACGCTGTCGCCCGCCGCCAGCCAGCAGGAGCCGTCGGACTGGTTGACAGACATCGAGTGAACTTCGCCGAACCGGCTGCGGTAAGCCTCGACGACCTCTTCGGCGCTGCCGGCCGTGGCCGCCGCCAGCAAGAGCACCGCGAGCGCAAAGACGGTATGCCGTTGCATGTCTGCCCCCCTCCTTACGCCGGAGGTAGGTATTGGACGCGCCCCAGGGCGCGTTCATCTCTCGCTCGACGATGTCGCCTGGAATCTCAGCAGGAAGCGGCCCGCGGGCCCGCCCCAATCGGGCCCACGCGCCCTCAGGTGGGCACAGCTTGATGCCCGTTCATTATAGCACGCGCCCGAGAGCGAACACAGCGCAGCCAGGGAGTCCCGGCTCGGTAGGGGCAGGGCGTAGAGGCGGCGAAGGGACTCTTGGCGTGTCGGCCAAGCAGGGCACCCACGAGAGCAGGATGGCCACTCCGCCGCACGACAACAACGCAACACGCAACAGCAGAGGCAGCACGCCGCTGGTCCAGTCAGTGGCCAGGGCCGCCCGCATCATGCGCGTCCTGCTGGGGTCTGCTGAAGGCGAGCGGCTGACCGACCTCGCCCGGGGCCTCGATCTCACCAAGTCCACCGCCCACCGCCTCCTTCGCACGCTGGAATCCGAGGGCATGGTGCGGAAGGACCGGGCGAGCGGGCGCTATAGGGCGAACCCGGCGATGGCGGTGAGCATGCCTGCCGCTGTCAGCACCATTCTCTCCCTGCGGGCGGCCACCCAGGATTCGCTGAAGCAACTGGCCCAGGGCGCCAGCGCCACGGCCGTGCTCGCCTTCCCCGACGAGACGCGCCGCAATGTCGTGGCCGGAGCCTATGCTCTTTCGCCGGAGCCGGTCCGTCTGGACCCCAGTGCGCTGCCGCCCGTCCCGGCGCACGCAATTGCGCCCGGGAAGTGCTGCCTCGCGGCGATCTCCGATGAGGAACTGAGGGACCTGCTCGGCGAGACGCTGCCACAGATGACGCGCTTCACCATCACGTCGCCTGACGTGCTGATGGAGCAGTTGGCCCAGGTCCGCAGCCGGGGTTACGCCATCTGCGAGCAAGAGGCCATGATGGGGATCTGCGGACTGGCCGTGCCCGTGCGCGATCGAGCCGGCGCGGTGGTCGCCAGCCTCGCGCTTGGCGCCACTGGCCACACGCTGCCGAGGGTCCAGATCCGGCAGTGGCTGCCCCTGCTTCGCACCGCGGCAGACGCCGTCTCCCGACTCCTCTACGACGGTCGACCAGCAGAGTAGCCACAGAGCGCCGACCGGCAGCACCCCTCAGGCCGTACACTCGGATATGGATGAATTGTCCCACATCGTGAGACTGATAGGACAGGATGTGGGACCGAGATGTGGTACAAACGCAACGACACAGGCGAGGGGGGACTTGACCGCAGGGTCGGGTCCCCTGAGCTATTCTGAGTGGGTGCTGGCCGGTTCGCGTATACGGGTGCAGGCCCCGTCTTTCTCGACTGGGGCTGCCCAACACGCCCTACGACTACTGCCACGGGGCGGCGGCGAGCGTGGCGGTCAGGCCAAACGGCGGCGGAAGCATCCAGACATCGCTTTGGGTGATGTGCCGACTTCCCGCGGTCCCCGCGGCGGATCGCGACTCGGGAGGGCAGGCTGGGCAGCGCACTGCTGCCTGGGTGCTGGGAGCCAGTCATGCCGAGGAGTCTCTAGTGTGAGAAAAGGATCGCGTCCCAGCGTGCTTGTCGTCGACGACGAAGCACAGGTCCGAGCCACGCTGCGAGAGATGCTGACGCGCAACGGGTGTGAGGTCATGGAGGCGCCGCACGGCATGGGGGCGCTCGTGGAGCTGGCGGCGCCGCAGAACATGCTCCCCGACCTGGTGATCCTGGACATAGGCCTGCCCCTGGAAGGGGGCGTGCGTGTGCTGAGGTTCCTGCGAGAGACGCGGCGGAGCGACGTGCCGGTCATCGTGCTGACGGGCTCCGCCACCGAGGAGCAACGGCAGGAGCTTGAGCGGCTCGGGGTCAGCGCCACCCTCCGCAAACCAGCGCCGGCCGAGAAGCTGCTGGCTGAGATCGGGCGCGCTCTGGCCTGGGAGCAATAATGGCGCACCTGCGCCAGCGGGCCCCGGTTTGCCCCGGACACGGGCTTGGTCTGCGTCTTGCACACGATTCGAACAAACTCGATCTCATAATCGTGAATCACTTGTGGAACAACCTAGGCGAGGAACGCTCGAGTTACCGGGACGCTCCGGTGACCCGAGCGTTGTTCTTTGAAAACTAGAGTGGTCTCCCGATAAAGGCAAACCCGTCGAAAGGCGGGGACGCAAAGCCGTGGATCTAACGCTAGCTGACTAGCCACGATTGCCAGGCTGCCGAAGGAGCACAGCGCTCTGCCGCTCGCTACAACGAGCGCGCCGGAGCTCCCGCGGCGACCATCTACGCAGATGAGCGAGACCGACTGCTTATAGCGGCCCGTCCCAAGTACGCCGCAGGGCGCTCCAGGGATGGGTCGTTCGCGTTTCTCCCGCCCCAGGCGGCGAGAAGGCGAGCTGCGGGGCGATGGGAGATCACCATGAGTGCATATGATAAACGAATTGACTGCTTGCCGATACTCGTCGGTTTCCCGGCGCTGGGGACCCTCTGCGACGCCGCTCGCTGCGGCGCCGCCGGACCCGACGCGCTGTCTCTCAATAACATCGAGGCGACCCTCGCCGACTGGCTGACCGGGCGCGGCGGCGCCTCCGGCATCCCCGTCTCCCGCGACCGCACTTCTGTCTACATGTGCCGCGCCTTGCTGGGCGGCGACCCGCATGTCCAGGCCGGACAACAGGCGGCCTCCTTCCCGGACATGCCCGTCGAGACCTCACCGTTCCCCTGCGTCGAGTGCGCCGGGAACCTGGACCTGGCCCCGCGCTGCCCGCATGGCCAGCTCACCTCATCCGTGGAGCTGGGCTGCGGCCAGATCGCGGTTCCTATAGTTGGAAGGTTGGATCTCGTGCGATAACCTCCGCCGACCCCCGTGCGGAAAAATGGGCGGCGTGGCCTCCGGGCGGATCCCCCCCTCAACCCCCGGGGCCCGCCGCCCTTATATTCTGACGATGTCAGCGGCGGCTCTCATGAGCAACGGGAATCATCCCGGCTCAAAGCCCTGGCGATACCGGCTGGGGAACCCAATCACGTGTGGCGCGGTACCAAGAGGTTATTCCACGTCGGGGGCAGCGGCAAGGCAGCGGTGTGCTCCCGGCCGGGGCAGGCCGGGGGACAAAGAGTGCCTTACGTTGTTTCAGTCGCGCCCGGCCCCGCCTCAGGTGGACTTGGGGGCCGCCCTCAGCTCACTAGCCCAAACGCCCTCGCCACGTAGACGGCCATCTGATCGCGGGTGACGACGTAGTCGGGGTGGTAGAGGCCGTCGAGGTAGCCGGCCACCACACCATTCTCGACACAGTACTCCACATGCTTGTAGGACCAGAAGTCGGAGGCCACGTCGGGGAAGTCCCGCGGGTCGGCCGGCACGTAGTCGGCCAGCGCCGCCTCCCCCGTCGGCGCCACCAATGCGCGGGCAACGTAGACCGCCATCTGGTCTCGGGTCACTTCATACTCGGGATGGTAGGTGCCGTCGAGGTAGCCCGCGACGACGTTGTGCGCGACCGCGTACTCGACGTACTTCAGCGCCCAGGATTCCTCCGGCACATCGGGGAACGTCGGCGTGTCGGTGAACTCCGGCACGTAACCATCGCCACCGGCCAGGGCGCGGGCGACATAAACCGCCATCTGATCGCGGGTGACGGGATTGCCGGGCTGATAGGTTCCGTCGCCATAGCCGGACACGACGCCGGCCGCCACACAGGACCTGATCTCATCGTGGCACCAGAAGGCGGCCCCGATGTCCCCGAAGCCAAGCTCATCTCGAACGAAGACGCAGTACCCGTAGTAGCTCTCTCCCGGGATGATGAGGTTGGCTTGCGTGCTGAAGGCGATGCAGGTGCCATCGGCGCTCATCGCGGGGTTTTGACCGTCGCCCCGGCTCTCCGATCCATCGGCGCGGAGGCTTACCCGCCTCGTCTCCCCGGTCGTCCGGTCGTGCACGAAGATGTCTCTAGTGCTGTTCGTGTCTCCGGGCACCAGGTTCGAGGCGGCGGAGGAGAAGGCGACATAGCGTCCATCGTAGCTGATGGCGAGGCTCATCCAGAACAGCCCACTGGTGCCGTTGCCCTGCGCGCCCTCGCTCGACACGCTCACCCGTTCGGTCTCCCGGGTCACGAGGTCGTGGACGAACACGTCGTAGCATCCGTTCGTGTCGTCGGGGACGAGATCGGAGGCCTCACAGGCAAAGGCCACGTACCGCCCGTCTCCGCTCAGCGCGGGCGGGCCCGTCCGGCCGTCGCTGCCACCAGTGCCGTCGCTGGCGACGCTGGCCCGGATCGTCTCCCCCGTCGCCCTGTCGTGTACATACACGTCGCGCACGCCGTTGGTATCCCCCGCCACGAGGTTGGTGGCCTCCGACTCGAACGCGACATAGCGGCCGTCCGGGCTGATCGTCGCACACAGGCTCAGGCCGTTGCCCTCGGTCCCATCGGTCGCGACGCTCACGCGGGTGGTCTCCCCGGTCTGCCGGTCGAGCACGAAGACATCCCAGAACACGTTCGTGTCACCGGGCACCAGGTTGTCCGCGCCCGATGAGAAGACGACATAGCGGCCGTCGGCACTGAGCCCACCCGCGCTGCTGCCACCCCTAGCGTCGCCTCCTCCGATGGACGTGCTCACCCGCGTCGTCTCGCCTGTGACCCGATCGTGTAGGAGGACATCTGACCATTCGCTCGTGCCATCGGGAACCAGATTGTTCGCCCCGGAGCTGAAGGTCACGTATCGCCCGTCGGCACTGATCGCCGGGCTGCTGCTCCCCCCGTTGCCCTGGCTGCCATCGCTGGCGACGCTGACGCGGGTCGTCACTCCAGTGGCGCGGTCGTAGACGAAGACATCCAGGAAGCCGTTGGTGTCCCCCGGCACCAGCCCGGTCCCGAACGATTCGAAGGCCACATAGCGGCCGTTCGCGCTGATGGCGGGGTGGTTGCCGTCGGCAGGATTCCCGGCCATGTTCACGCTGATCAGCTCGGTGGTGGCGGCGTGGGCGGCCGTCGCCGCCAGCAAGAGGACCGCGAGCGCGAAAGCCGTATGCCGCTTCATCTCCGCACGCCTCCTTGTGCCGAACGTGGCTATTAGACGCGTCCCAGGGCGCGTTCGTTCAGCGCGCTCCGGGAGCGCCCTCCACCGCCTAGCCCCCCAACCCAGACGCCCTCGCAACGTACACCGCCATCTGGTCCCGGGTCACCACGATCTGGGGATGGTAGTGGCCGTCCTCGTACCCCTGCACCACCCCGTTCTCCACACAGTACTCGATGTGGGTGTAGGCCCAGAAGTCCTCGGGGACATCCAGGAAGTTGCGCGGGTCGGCCGGGACGTAGTCGGCGAGGCCGGCCTCGCCGCTCGGCGCCACCAGGGAGCGGGCAACGTACACCGCCATCTGATCTCGGGTCACCTCGTACTCGGGATGGTAGGTGCCGTCTTCGTAGCCGGTAACCACTCCGTTCTCGACGCAGTACTCGATATGGGTGTAGGCCCAGTGATCGCTCGGCACGTCGGGGAAGTCCTGGGGATCGGCCGGCACCCAGTCGGCGAGCACGGCCTCGCCGCTGGGCGCCTCCAAAGCGCGGGCGATGTAGACGGCCATCTGATCCCGGGTCACGGCCAGCTCGGGGTGGTAGAGGCCGTCCTCGTAGCCGGCAACGATCCCGGCGCCGACCGCGGCCGCAACCTCGTCCTTCGCCCAGTGCCAGTAGGGCACATCGGAGAAGGGCGCGGGCGTATAGGAGAACTGGAGGACGCGCCCGGCCTCTTTGTCCAGCACGCGGACGCTGCCGGCCGCGTCAATGACCACACCGCTGGTGCGTAAGATGAGCGATTCGGGAGCGTCGCGCTGGTCACCCGTGCCGCCCCAGCCGCCGACGCGGCCAACCGGCATTCCATCCGGCCGGTACTTCCAGAGCCCACCCGCGCCGCCGAGGTAGACGCCCGATCCATGATCGACCCCGAACGCCTCCACCAACCTCATGGATGGCAGGTCTGTCTGCCACGAGCGGAGCAGTTCGATACTGGGGCTGACCTGTCCGACCCATACGCGGCACCCCCACCCGGTGTCGAAGTGCTCCATCGCAGACTGCGCTATCCAGATGCTGCCGTCCGGCCCGAAGGAGGTTAAGATCGCGGATTCGTGCGTATATGGGTCTCCATAGGCCTGGGGGACTGTGAACTGATTGGCCAGAATCGTCTGCCCGTCCGGGGAGGTCTTGGTCACCGTGCACTGTGATTCAGGCCATCCCGGCGTGAACTCCACGGAGTAGGAGTTGCCGTCCGGCCCCGGGATGGCGGGCTCCACAGCGGGGTCAACCATCTCCACCATCCCGGTGACGGGGTTGTACCTTGGCATCTCGGGCTGATCGACGAAGGCGACACCTGCCAACGCGCCCTCTGCGTCGTAGCGACTTACGACCCACTTCGTGCCGCTGCCTTCGTCTGGTATCCCGACGCCGTTCTTAGCGAAGACCTCGCCAGTCGGCGTGCCGGCCATCCGAGTCGGCTCCGCCAGCGCGCCTCGCAGGAGCAGCTCGCCCGGCTCTCCCACCGATGCGATCGGGGCGCCTTCCTGGTCCCAAGTCTCGACCCGATAGCCAGGAACACTCGTCGAGAGAGACTCGGGTACCAGGTTCTGGGAGAAGAGCAACAGCAGGTGTCCGTCCGGCGCGATTGCCAGGTCGGAGGGAAAGGGGTAGGACCGCCCGAAGGCCTGCTCAGAGAGCAATCCTCCATCTGGCCCGTAGCAGTAGAGCCACCGGCTGTCATCCCCGCGAAGCACGACCCAGGCGTTCCCCTCCGGGTCGGAGGCGAGCCGCGGGTCGTTCCACGCGTAGGGCAGCAGATCGGGCGGCAGCAGCACGCTCGTCGTCTCCGTGCCATCGGGGCTGTACCGGAAGAGCCACGCCTCCTCCGGATGCCAGTAGTCCGACTTCCTCCATTTCCAGTCGAGCAGCCACACCCCGCCCGATGGCACAGTGGCGATCTCCCACGGCGACCACTGCTCATCGCCGGTCCCCGTGTGTGTGGCCCAGCTCGCCAACAGCGCGCCGTTCTCATCGAACCGTCGCACGCGGCCGGGTTCTGGCGCATCCCACGCCTCGCCCAGCGTGTCGAGCACGTATACTGACCCGTCCGGCGTTGTGCAGATGCTCGTGAAGTAGTGCCCCTCCGGGCACAGCTCGGGCGCCTCGCCGCGCCCGCCCCAGCCCAGAAGGTAAACGCCGTTGTGGTCATAGCGGTGGACGGCCGCGTGGCGGCGATCCAACACGAAGAGGTCACCCCCGCTGCCAATCGCCAGGCCCGACACCTCGGAGTGGTTGTAGGGGCCCGGGTCCTCCACGTGCCCGGGAGGCCACGGCGCGCCCACTCCGTGCGCCGGGGATGAGAATGGAAGGAACTGCAGCCAGTCACCCGTGGCGCGATCATAGAGATCGATCTGTCGCGTCCCGAGGTACAGCTTGGAGGCATCGGAGGCGAAGGCGGGCGGCCTGCCCCACTCTCCGGCATGCATCGCCGGGTGGCCATAGGCATCCACGAAGGCAGGGATCTCCTCCGCCCACAGTGGCGCGAGGAGTCCACACAGACAGCAGAGGGGGACCAGCAGCAAGAAGGTGAACACCGGTGCGCTGTTACGCATGGCACGGCTCCAGTACCGTGGCATTCTCAGCGCGACGCTCAGAGTTGCTGACTACATTGTACCATATTGTCAATCGGTTGGCTGCCCCGGACCTTCCATGAGAGACAGAAGGGCCGGCGGCCTCGTCTTGGCACGAACAATGCGGCGCCCCGGCGCGTCTAATAGGGTGACAACGTACTCACGGAGGGCGGCATGAGACGCCTGCTCTGGTCGGCGTGGTTGGTGTCGCTCTGGTTCGTCGCCGGCGCGCTGGTGGCGGCGGAGGTGGCCGGGCTGGAGGCGATCCCGCGGCCGGGAATGCCCAGGGCTGGAGGCGGGCCGCCAGATCAGTACACCTACGTGTGGGCGCCGGGAGCGCTGGAGTCGGCGAGCATGTACACCCCTTCCGAGGTCATGGTCTACCGGATCGTGCCGGTGACACCGACCAAGGAGATGGTGTGCGACCTCGCGACTCGCCTCGGCGTGAGCGTTTCCGAAGAGGAGTACGCGGCCCTGCCCGAGATCGCCAAAGAGGATGCTCTCGGGCCGAACATCTACGCGGCGAGCTTCGAGCAGAAGAACGTCCATGACCAGCGGCTGTTCGAGTGCAAGGACATCGAGCTGGGGGACACCGGCTGCTTCATCTATCGGCATCGCGGCGGAGAGCCGCGGCCCGGCAACGCGCTGTGGCAGAAAGACGCCCTGCCGGAGGGGGAGACGCGGGAGATCGCCGAGCGGTTCCTCGCCGAGTCGGGCCTGCTGCCGGAGGGATGCGAGTTCGTCGGCGTTCTGCCGGACGTGGCGCAGAACGCGAAGGGCTTCGTGGTGCACGGGGACCTCGGCGCGTCCTCCCGGGTGCTGTCCCGCCGGGCCGTCTATGAGCGCCGGCCCGCAGGCGTCCTGCTGGGGAGCTTCGGGGTGAGCGTGAACGGGGCGGGAGACGTCTACCAGGTGAGACAGGAAGTGCCTCGGGTGGAGCCGATTGCGCCCTATCCGATTCTGTCGCTGGAGGAGGCGCGCAGGACGCTTCGGCCGGGCAGGCAGCCGTCGCGCCTCTACGGGCCGGCGACGGCCGCCATTGACTCTGTGTCCCTGCGGTACTCGGGCAGCTGGGGGGGTATCCTCCAGCCGCTCTACCAGTTCGCGGGCACGGCCACCGGCGAGTTCGGGAGGACGGAGACCTTCCGGACAGGCCTGCCGGCCGTGAGGCCGGAGTACTTCCTGCCGGATTCCGGGACGGCCAACTAGGGGGCGCCGTAGCGGTCGGGGCTGAGCGCGGTGGGGCGGCGTGCTCACGCCAGTGGAACAGTGTTGGCGCCAGCGGGGCTCTTTGCTGTGGGGGCCAAACTCCTCAGAACTGCTATGAAGGCGTTTGACGGCACGCCTGGACCTTGGTATAGTGAGTCTGGAGAGGGGAGGGACCGCCATGAGCCAGCCCCGCGCCTGCTCGATTCCGCTCGCAGTATATCAGCGTCTACGCGTACTGTACCTGCTTGAGCGGTTCAGCCGTGGCTGCTACGGGAGCGTTCGGCTCCAGAAGGTTGCCTACTTCAGCGAGAAGCAATCCCGGGAGAAGCTTTTTACATTCCGCAAAGCGCCATGGGGACCGTACAGCGAGGACCTGGCACAGATCGTCGAGCAGCTACTCTCGATGGGCCTCGTGGATGCAGTGCCTCGTGACAAGGGCCAGGGCAACAAGTACACCCTCACGTCCGGTGCAGATCAGGGGTTCTCCTATCACAAGTGGCTGGCCGCAATCGACCCAGATGACAGCAGGGCGATTGAGGAGGCAGTAGAGCAGTACGGATACCTGAAGGGAGACGCTGTAATCGAGGCTGGCCACCGCGAGAAGGCATTCCGGACGAGTGAGTTCTACGACGTCCTGCTTGAGGCTAGCGCTGAGGACCTCGTGGAGGTTAGGATGGAACGGGAAGACTGCGACGAACTGGTACTCTCGCTTTCCCCCGGCTTCGTCAGCCGAATAGATAGGCTTGCAACGGCAGCCCAGGACTTCGACTTCCGCAAAATCCCCGTATCCTGATGCCGACTCGCCTGGTCGTGCATTGCAGCCTCGAGGAGCAGCTAGTCCCCGCGCTGCGGGGCGAGGCCGACCAGAAGTCCCTAAGAAAGGCCCTCGAGAGCATTGCCACTGACCCCCGCGCGGCAGGGCGAGTACTCCAAGGCCTGAAGGAACCTTCCCGTGTCGCACAGGTGCGCAGTGCTCGAGTCAAAGGCCGCACGGGCTACCGGCTCATATACTGGGTTCCTGACGTCGCAGACAGTATAGGATTCCAGCCAGTCGTCCCCCTTTTCCTGTCTGAAGAGACGCGCGGTAGTCTCGACTGGGCTAAGATTGATCCCAATGAGATCGGCCGCGAAGTCGAGGATGACTTTGTGGCAAAGAGGTACGACCGTTTCAGAGTATTCGAGTTGTAGCCTTGTCTCGGGCTGCGGGCCCTAACCTGGTGGGCATGATCTGCTACGCGCTGGATGCGCTGATCTTCGTGTGGGTGAAGGACTGGATCGGCGTGGGCCTCCACGCCTTCTTCCTCTACGGCATGTGGGGCGGCTACCAGTTCATGCGTGAGTGGCCGCGGGCGCGGCAGCTGCTCTCCCAAACCGTGACGGGCACCCACACTCCGCCGCCCGCCGCACCGGCTCCCTGAAGCAGGGTCGGCCTCGGCGGCAGAACTCGCGAGGCATTGAAGCAGGCGCGGCCAGCGTCAGGCCCGCTGCCTCACCAGCTTCCGCTCGCGCCCCCGCCGCTGCTAAAGCCGCCTCCGAATCCGCCACCTCCTCCTCCCCAGCCGGAGGACCAGCCCCCGCCTCCTGAGTCCAAGCTTGCCTCCCAGGCGGCCGTCCACAGGGAGCGCCACCACGGGGTTCGCTCGTCGGCCGTCCAGTGGTCCCGTATGGGGAAGATGACGCGCAAGACGATGAAGAAGACGATCAGGATCCCCCCGATGGTCGCGACAACCGCTAGGCCGTCCGAGCCGGTCCCGTCCGACGGCCCAGGTCGCGGCGGGGGTCGCGCCGGCCTGTGCGTCTGCAATGTGTCGAGCGGCTGCCCGTAGTGCGCGGACAGTATCTCGGCAATGCGTGCGGCGCCGGCGTAGGCGCCATCGCCGTAGCGCCCGGTCTTGAAGAAGGGCACCATCGTGTCATCGATGATCCGCTGGCAGACCCAATCGGGCAGCACCGAGGTGAGGCCATCTCCCACCTGGATGCGCAGGCGGCGATCCCGTATCGACAACAGCAGCATCACGCCGTTGTCGCGATCCCTCTTCCCCAGGCCCCACTCATTGAAGAGGAGCTTCGCGTAGGACTCGATCGGCTCTCCGTGCAGAGACCTGATGGTCACCACGGCCAGTTCCGCCGTCGTCTTGCTTTCGAGCTCGACACACAGCGCGAGCAGCCTGTCCCGGTTCGGCTGGTCGAAGGCTCCAGCCTGATCGTTCACCCAGCCGTCGGGCTCGGGCAGGGCCACTGACGCCTGCTGGTAGACCGGCGGCGGCCCCCTCCGCGAGGCGCCGATGGCGGGCCGCGAGAGGGAAGCTGCGGCCAGCAGCGCAAGCGCGGCGCCGAGGAGGCGACTCGCGCCGCGGCTCATGCGATGGGCAGGGACCGCGCTCATGTCAGCCTCCCGTGGACCGGTCCACGCTCCACACCGCCGACTCGACCGCGGCCAGATAGCTCTCGAAGACGCGATGTGCCTCCGCCTTGGGGATCGCTCTCCCCCCCCGGTGGGCCGCCAGCAGAAGCTCCAACACCCCTCGGTCGAGGCCGAGCTCATCGGCCGCCTGGCCCACCAGCTCGGCGCGCTTCCCGGCGGGGCGCTTCCCCCTCAGGCGGAGCAAGGTGGCGAAGAGCGTGAGGAAGGAGCTGAAGGAGTTCAGCATCAGCCAGATGACCGCACGCGGATCCACCGCATCCCGCAGGTAGTTCTGGCGCAGGCGAGACAGCTTGCCCCGCAGCTCGTGCTCGACCTGTAGTCTGAGATGCTCCGGGTCGGGCTGCATCTTCGCCAGCGGGTCCTCGCCATAGAGCACGATGTGGTGCTCCTGCATATCGGCCAGCTCGATGGCGAAGGTGTCGGCGGAGGCGATCAGCTCCTCTCGAGCCACGAACACCGGGGAGAGTCTGATTCTCCGCCGAGCGCGCTGGACGTCTCGCGCAACCGCCCGAAGCTGGTCCGGCTCCACCTTCCGGAGCACCACCAGCAGGTTGGTGTCGGAGCGGCCGCGCAGGTGCTCGCCTCGGGCCGCCCCGCCGTAGAGAACCACCGACAGCAGCTCATCGCCGAGCCGCGCGGCCAGCGTGTTTGTCAACTCGGCCAGCGGCTCCGCCAGATGTTCCGGCACACCGGCCGCGGCCTCCCCTTGGGCCATCGCAGACCACCTCCTCGCCACCGAGAGATCCGCCTCCTAAGAATGAGAAGGGTCTCTTGCTGTCCCATGCTAGCCGGGGCCGCGGCTCGGGTCAAGTCGGCTCGTTGTCTGTGGGATCCGTGATCGAAGGGGCGCGGCGCCGCGCGGCCGCTCCACATAGCGGAGCGCCCCTCGCGGGGCGCTCCGTTCCCTTCAACCGGTCTCAGTTCAGGTGAGGCCTGGAGCCGCGGACTACGGTGACTCCAGTGAGGTCTCCATGCAGAGGCCGATTCCCAACAGCTCCGGCTCCTGCTTCTGGGAGTCGGGGATGTGCCCCCGCCAGTCCTCGGCGCCGAAGAGGACCTTCTCGGCGTCCCACCAGGCGGCGTGCCCATCAGCGAAGCCGAGGTTGACGCCGCCGAGATGCCGAGAGCGAAGATTCTCCTTCCGGTACTGGACATCGATCGCCGCCTCGGCCTCGTAGACTCCGCAGTCGGCGATCCAGTCGCCGCAGCCCAACTCAGCGGCCGGGCCCCAGTCGCAGGCCGCGCACCGCAGCCGGCACCAGTCCGGATAGGCCACCATAGTGGTGTCCCAGAACTCCTCAAGGACGCCGACCTCGGCCACGATAACGTACCTTACTGGGTCTGCCATCTCGACCATCTTCATATCGATGGCCTCGGAGTTTGTCCCGATGCCAAACATGAAGGCCTTGCCGTCGCCCAGTTCGTTGAGGTCGCGTTCAATCGCGCAGGTCATCTGAACCCAGGAGTCGGTGACCGAACCGCCCCATCCGGGCGGGAAGGTGGACCGGCAGGTCATGCCATAGCAGTCCATAACCGCCTCGTTGGCCATGAGGGCCGAGAACCAGTCGGGCCCCGGGGAGATGCCGATGTTGGGGCTACTCCGTTGGCTGGGGCAGCGCCACACGTCGCGGTTCTTCACGTACTCGTCGAGTATCACGGGCCACCGCAGGTAGGGGTTGGCCGTCCGGCCCCGGCAGCAGCAGTCCTTATCCCCGTGGGCGTTCATGAAGTCGATCACCTCCTGTCGGTGCTCGTCAGGAGGGAACACATCGTTGTTGTCGGCCAGGTACATCTGGATCGCCAGGGCTATGTTCTTCACATTCGACAGACAAACAGCCTTGCGCGCGGACTCGCGCGCCCGTGCGAAGACCGGGAAGACCATGGCTGCCAGGATCCCGATGATCGCAATGACAACCAGCAGCTCAATCAACGTAAAGCCTCGTCTCCCTCTACAGCTGAACATACTTCACCTCCATGATTGTTCGTGATCCAGCACGTCGAACAGTCACATCAGGCGGTTCCATCCCCAGCTGTGCATCGGGGCTGCCTTCGGCTACGTGTCTAGCTGCCAGGCAAACCCGATTGGGTCTGCTCCGACCTCATCACCTCCTTCCCTCGCATGCATGCGACACCGTGCGCCTCCCGCCGAGGCCGCGCCGCTGGGCGCTACCGCGGTTCTGCCCACCCTCGGCACGGCCCTGAGCGCCTTCGCTGTCGCGCTCTCCCTCTGTTCGCCGCAGACCCGTGATTCCCACCTTCGTGATGACGCCTGCCGCGCCCTCGCGACATAGGGCTTGTCATCTCACGCGTGCCCCTCAAGAGGCCCCAAGCCCGGCCTGCCGCCTTCTCAACACCCCTGGAGCAACTCGAGCATCTTCCGGTCCAGCTTGTGCCCGTGGAAATCCTCGTAGTCTACGTCCTCCCGCTCCGAGTCGAGTATGCCGAAAGGCCCGCGGAAGTTCCACACCGCATAGCCGATGTTATGCTCCTTCAGGAGCCCAAGCACATCCCCCAGCCAGGCCAGCGCCACATGGTGCGCGGTCTTGACGTAGACCCCTCCCTCCCCCGCGTGCACTCCAACGCCCTTGCCCGCCAGCTCGATCCACGGCCGCAGGTGCTCCTCCAGTGCCGCCCGATTGCTCGGCTCATCCCCTTCCCCCGGCCCCGGCCAGGTTGGCTCCGGCCACCGCATCGCCTCCGGCCCTGCCCAGCTGGCCCTGTAGTGTGTCAGCCGGTGGGGCGTGTAGAAGTGGTAGCTCTGCGCGATCCCCAGATCGGCCAGCTCCGGCACAGGCTCCTTGCCCCACTCAAGGCCATCGGCGATGATCAGCCGCTCCGGCGAGACCTCCCTTACGGCTGCCGTCGCCCCACGGATCACGGCTTCGTGTTCCTCCCGCGTCATCTTCCCGACGGGCATCGCCGGCTCGTTCAGCAGGTTGAACGACAGCTCCGACGACGGGATGTCCTGATAGCGTTGGGCGCAGACTCGCCAGAGATGACAGAATCTCGCCTGCATCGCCTCGTCCTTCCAGAGGCTCCGCTCCTCCGTCATCTGCCCCTCGTGGTAGGCATAGCCCGGCGCCGTGTGCATGTCGAGATTCGCATGGAGCTTGTGCTTCCTGGCCAGCTCGATCCCCCGGTCCACCTCCGCGAAACCCTTTTCACTCGGCCTGTCGGGCTCGTCTTCGTCCATCATCCAGACGTGCGACACCGCCAGTCGCACGAAGTCGAAGCCCCAGTCTGCGATCCATTGAAAGTCGGTCTCCCGGTATGGCTCGTAGCCGCCGATGGCGAACATGTTGTGCACGTTGAAGCCCCGCCACCGCGGCAGCACCGTCTGCTTCGCCATGTTCCTTGCCTCCTTCCCAGCCCTTGTCTGTTTCCCAGAGGAGATACACGCGGATCCGAGCCACGCCGCCAGACAGCCGCCGGCCGCGGCACTGAGAAGCTGCCTCCGTGTGAGGACCCTGTTCTCACCCGCGTCTCTCATACGCCTCCCTCTCCGGCCACGCCCCGGCGAAGTTCGCCCCTCCAGGGGCCCGCGTGCTCCCCACCACCCAGGTGCGCATCCGCCGCGCCTCGCGGCGCCAGCGCCAGCAGATTCCGCGGCGCCTGAAGCCTTCCCTGCCGAGATGCGGCAGTTGACACCAGAGCGGGCGAAAACTAGACTTCGGATGCTCGAGGGCGAGCCACCGTCCTGGGGCGAGGAGACACACCGGCATGGTCCGCAGCACGGGGAGGCGGCGGGGGGTGACGGCGCGCGCCATCATCGTCGGAGCCGCCCTCACGCCGCTGAACGTGCTGTTCCTCGTGAAGGCCACGTGGACCGTCGGGGGATTCACGGGCTCCGAGTCACTGTTCACCAACACAGTAGCCGTTCTGTTCCTGCTGGCCGTCGCCAACCTGTGGCTCAAGCGACGGCAATCCCCCTGGGCTCTCGGAGCTGGCGAGATCCTCACCGTGTATCTCATGCTCGGAGTCAGCACCGGGCTGGTGAGCAGTGTGTGGGATCTGGGCGGGGCGCTGTCGGGGAGCATAACGTATCCCTTCTGGTTCGCCACCGAGGAGAACAAGTGGCGCGACATGCTCTGGCCCAACCTCCCGACCTGGTTGACCGTGCGGGATCCAGGTGTGCTGGAGGGCTTCTACTCGGGCATGTCCGATCCGTATGACCGGGAGGTCCTCAGAGCCTGGGCGGTACCCGCCCTTGCGTGGGCGGGCATCGTGGGCGCATTGATGTGGGTCTGCCTCTGCCTGAACTCCATCGTGCGGCGCCGGTGGGCGGACGAGGAGAAGCTGCCCTTCCCAATGACCATCCTGCCCGTACAGCTGGTTTCCGAAGGGGCCGGCCTCCTCCGCAATAAGCTCTTCTGGGTCGCGGTGGCCATCTCCGCTGGGATGGGGATATGGAACACGCTCGCGAGCGTCCTGCCGGCTCTCCCGGGGATACCGCTTGGGTTCGATTACACGAGCTACGTGGAGAACAACCGCCCCTGGGACTTCATCCGATACCGGGGACTGGAGTGGGGACCGTGGGCGGTGGGCCTGTGCTATCTCATGCCGCTGGACCTGGCCTTCTCTCTATTCGTTTTCGATCTGTTCTGGGTCGCCGAATACGTTCTCTCCGGCCACCTGGGATGGACCACGAGCGCCTGGTCGGGATTCCCGTATGGCGAGCAGCAGACGGCCGGGGGGTTCATCGCCCTGCTGGCGGCGGCTCTATGGCTGGATCGCCACTACCTCCTACAGGTGATGAGGTCGGCGCTTGGGCTGAAGTCACCCTTGCGGCAGCGGGAGCCGGAGGCATTCAGTCATCGGGGCGCCGTCCTGGGGGCCGTGGCAGGAGTGGCCTTTCTGTGGTGGGTGCTGGCGCGCGCTGGAATGCAGGGGTGGGCAGTGCTGTCGTTCCTCGCCATCTACTTCTTGATGTGCCTGGTCATTTCCCGGCTGCGCGCCCAGCTCGGGCCGCCCACCCATCAGCTCTATGGCGCGATGCCGAACTGGATTCTTTCCACGCTGGCAGGCACCCGCGCCCTGGGTCCTCGGACGCTTGGCATGTTCGCCCTCATGCGTCCCTTCCTGCAGGAGCAGCGCAACAACCCCGTGCCCCTCCAGCTCGAGGCGCTCAAGATGGCCGAAGGGGGCCGCATGGAGCGACGCCGCATTGCCCTTGCCCTGGCCGTGGTCGCGCCCCTTGCCATTCTCTGCTACTTCTGGGCCAGCATCCACATGGGCTATCGCATGGGACTGGGCACCGGGAAGACTCACGTCTGGCACCTGTGGGTGGCGCGCTGGGGCGCCCAGGGGATGGATGAGGGGCTGCGCTATCCCTCTGACATGAACAGGTCGGGTTCTGCGGCGATCGGGTTCGGGCTGATATTCACCCTCATGCTGACCTACCTGAAGCTCCGGCTCCAGTGGTGGCCTCTCCACCCGGTGGCCTACCCCATCGCCATTGCCTCGACGATCCAATCGATGACGCTCGCCATCTTCGGCACCTGGCTGTTCAAGGCTCTCCTGCTGCGTTACGGCGGCCTGCGTGCCCATCGCGCGGCGCTCCCCTTCTTCCTGGGCCTGCTGGCGGGGAGCGCCACGGTTTCGCTGCTCCAGCGTGTGCTCTTCCAAATGCTGGGCATCCGTCTGTGACGGTCGGGCCGAGCCGGTGACCTGCCGCCATGAGCGTTGAGACTCATGGTGCTAATCCCCCGCGGCCAACGCGGCGAAGCTCCCTACGTCTGCGCGCACCCCGATGGAGATCGGCAGGAACGGGACCTGCTTCCGCAAGATCGTCTGCTCCTTGTCACCGCCTTCGAGCAGTCCCCTTGCAGTGAGGTGGACCCGGTACCAGTCGACCGCGCCCGCCTGGTCTTCGGTGTAGGTCTCCCCGCCGCCGGCCCCCACAGTATCCCGCTCGCCGGCCGCGTCATAGGTCGCGTGCCTCCAAAGCACGCTCGACTCGGCCTCCCCCTGCGTGATTGAGATGGTGATGTTGCTGTGCCCCGGCAAGTGCAGGTTCCAGTGACTCTTCTCCTCTATCGCGGCGTCGAGCAGCTTCATCTGATCCGGGCTCAGGTCTGCCCGGCCCTCGAGGGTCCCCGCGTGGGCAGACTCCCATTGGGCCGTATGCAGACTGCCGAGGAACCGCAGCATGGCCGGATTCTCCTTCGCCAGGGCGAAGGCGGCCCCCCAGGTCGAGCGGCGCGTCGCGTCGAGGAGATCTCCCGGCTCTCCGTAGGGCACGACGGCCCCGTACTGAATCTGCAGGTCGCTGAGGCTCCCGATCCAGAAGGTCCACCCCTCGGGATCGACGGGCAGGTCAAACTCAGCCGCCTCGGCGCGCTCGCCGGCCGCATCGGGCATCGGCAGGTAAGGCTCGACCTGGCCGTCGAGCCAGTCGAGCAGCGCCTGTGGCAGCATGGCTGCGCGCCAGATGTCGCGGTTGGCGGTGCGGAAGGCGAGGAAGCGCCCCGCGTCACCCCACTCCCACTCCGGACTCCTCATGAAGTTGCGGCCGGGCGTGTCGCAGAAGGCCTTCAGGGCCGCCAGCGCGCTGACGCCGTCGCCCTCCGCCGCGGTTATGTCGGCCTTCGCGTCGAGCAGCCCATCGGCGATGAGGTGCAGGCCGGTCGCCGTGCCGACTTCCTCTTCGATCGCCCAGGCGGGATGTGTGCCAGTGGGGAGGGAGAGAGCGGTGTTCTCGAGCAGCTCGCGCATCTCATCCGACAGCCACCTGCCCCCGGCTTCGCGCCGGCGTGCGCTCTGCTCTTCGGCGGCGATCTCCTCCTCGCGGCGTGCGACGTAGGCCTCCTCCTCGACCGGGCTAATGGTCTCGCCGAGCGCCCGTCGCAGGGCGACTTCGTCCTTCGGGCGGGAGCGAATGTCGCTCGACAGATCGATCACCGGCACGGCATCAGCATACCCACGCCAGCCGACTATCGGATCGCCGTGGTAGCGTGGCGGGTCCAGGTGAACGCGACCCCGGGAGTCGATGGCCAGCATACAGAACGCCTCCGGGTCGTTGTAGTCCACATCATAGTCCGGGAAGACTGCCGCCAGCGCATCCTTATCCTCTTGTGGGAGAGGCGCAAGGGGGATGCCAGTGCAGAAGCTCTGTACGGCGTTCGGCGGAAGCGATGGGTCGAACCGGATGGTCTCCAGCAGCTCACTCAGGCGCTCCGATACGATCTGAGCTACAGTGCGCCGGGCGGGGTCGAGAGTCGTCAGCAGGAGGGCGTCGTCCTGTCCCAGATAGAGGTCGATGGCCTCCTCCCGCGGCAGTTGGAGAGCTTCCTCGATCTGGCCGCGCCTGTCCTTGAGCGCCTGGACCCGGCCTTCGCTTTCCTCGCGGGCCCGCGTCTCTCGCTTGCGCAGGGCGGCCGCCGCTCCCTCCGCGATGCTCGTGCCGAGCAGATAGTAGCTGCTCCCGGCTCCGCTGCCCGTGCAGCCGAAGGTGCAGTCGGTCACCCAGGTGAGCTGGGCCATGAGGTCGCGAAGAGTGGGCGGATCATCGGAACTCAGGAACAGGTGCACGCGGAGGCGCCGGTTCTCGTCGTCGTGGGGCCAGAAGCCGATCGCGACACCGGTCTGCTCCGCCATGTCGGCGAAGAGATCGGAGAGCGAGACGCCGGCCCGCCAGCAGGAGACGAGTTCGTCGAGGCGCGGGTCGTGCTGCTCTCCCCCCGGCCACGACTCGCCTGCCTCCCAGGCGTAGAGCGCCCGGCCGCCAGGCCCCTGGCCCGCTGGCACCAGCCGAGTCGCGGCCTGGGCCGGAGCACCTGTCGCCACTGACGCAACCAGCAAAGCGACGGCGAACAGCACCATCCCGATACGCCAGGCAGTCGATGTGCCCATACCATCCCCCCGAACGTAGGTCGATGAACCAGGTGGTTCGTCTACTTAGACTCGTGGGAGGGTGACTTGGTCACCAGGAATCTCAGGCCGAAACGGGGCTCCCGCCCAACTGGTAGAAGGCCGATCCTCCCGGCCTAAGGTAGCCGCCCGGCAGATATCTGCCGGGCGGCTCGGTTCCGTCCTATCGGCTTCGGCGGCCGAACTGGCGCGGCAACCGGCTATCAGAGCGACGTCCAGCTGCGAGCCAGCCGGAACTAGGATGCCTTCAGAGAGCCTCCTCGATCTGCTTCAGGAGGTCAGACAGATAGGAGAGATCCGCCTCCGTGTGCATCTTGCCGAAGTCGGTTTCCGCCAGGATGTCTTCTGTGACCTCGTCCCTGGTATGGGCCGCGCCGCTCAACACCTGGGCCGTGTAATCGGAGCCGGCCCGATTACGTTCGGCGGCGAGCTTCTTGCGCTGCTCGTGAGTGAGCGTCTCGAGCGGGACGATCTTCTCTGTCCCCTCGATCAGCTCATCGTAGTAGATGAACTTGTCTCTCTGCGGATCGTAGCACAGGGGTTTGTTTCGATCGGGCCCCTTTATGTCTGGCAGCGATGGCATCCCTCTCCCTCCGCCGGATCAGCCGGCGACCAGCGCCGGTAGTTCCTCCTCGGCCTCCATGAACGGGGCGAGCGGGTGCTTGAGCCACGGTGAGATCTTCGCTGTCTTCGAGCCGTAGATCGCGTCGATCCCGGGGCTCCGGAAGCAGTTCCTGTCCCACGTCAGCCAGGTCGCGGCGGCCGTGTTGGGCACTTGCGCGATGGCGTGCTTGTACGCTGCCATTGTGACGTTGTGTGCCGCTATGGCCGTGGCACCGTGGGCCATCATCAGATCGAACGCACTGTCGCACTTCCAGAACAGTTCTGTTTCGTTCACGGGCGTCCCCGGTTGATCCCAGACGAATGTGAAGTTCTCGTAATACCCGGCATAGGCGCTGGCGCCCTTCTTGATGACGTCGGGCCCGAGCTTCTGCGCCGTCTTGCAGCTCAAGAGGTGGATCACCTTCCCCTTGACCTCTGCCGGGTCGTAGTTGCCCACCTGCAGGATCGGATCGCCGAGGTGTCCCGTGTAGGTGGTGGGGCTTCCATGTCCTATGCCAGAGATGTACACGACCCGCTTGCTCTTCGCTCTGCTAGCGAACTCCGTTCGCACATCGTGTACCCCCTTCAGTAACATCACGCAATAGCCCTTCTTCTTGAACGCTGGATGCACGTTGCTCATCCGGTAGCTGGCTGCGCTCTGGGTGATTCCGTCAGTCGTGTTCTCACAGAACAGCGCGCAGTTGCGGAAGTACCGCCACCATTTCTTCCACCAGCTCGGTGGAATCCACCGCCAGTCCGTGGGCCTGGACGGCACTCTGCGCGCGGCCCCGGGCTTCGGAATCTTCGGCCCTCGAGGGGCGGCGCCTCCTGCGAGCGCCTGCATGAGATCATTGCAGTAGTTGAGCTCTGCCTTGACGACCTCGCGCCCGAGTTCCGTCTCCCTCTCGATATGCTGGATCACCTCGGCCTTCGTGACCAGGCCGACGCCGATGATCCCGAGCGTGAAGTTGGGTTCGAGCCGGTTGCGCTTCAGGGCGAGTTCGATCTTCGCGTCCGGGTCAAGCGCGTCCAAGGACGTCAGAGCGAGAGCGCGCGTTCGGGCGACATCGCGTGGGCCGATCAGCTTCCCTGTCGGTCCAACGCTAATCGGCTTCTCCGCCGCGTACTCCTTGAGACTGAGTCTTCCGACCTTCACCTTCCTCATGGTCTCCCCCTTCATGTCCGAGTGTGGGCGGCCCGTACCTCAGGCGCGCTCCACATCACGCCGACCATGGTAGATGCCTCAGGAGAGATCACAGGTCGGGACGACAAGGGCCGGCGACTACGACTAGTGAGGCAAGTGTGGCATAGGCAACCTCCCTCGAAAGAACTGGCGGAGTCCGCGTCACCAAGGAGAGGTGCGAGCGAGGTAGCGGTCCCCCTGAAGCAAAGCGTATCACAGATCGCTCCTCTGTCAAGGGCCGGATGTCCTGTTGCCGGCCCACGTCAGAGGGCAGAACGCCGGACTACGACTTCTCCGCGACGATATCGAAGTAGAGGCCCACATAGGAGAGCATGTGCTCGTAGCTGCCCGGCTCTTCGCCGGTTGGCTCTTTCAGGTGGCAGGGGTTCTCCACCACCTCTCGGATGATGAAGCCCAGCTCGATGAGACCGCCGAAGATGTCCTTGAGGAAATGGCGGAATTCGCCGGTGGGCTCGCCCGCCTCCATGTTCTCGACCCCGGCCTCGTTCACGAAGACCGGGCCGCCGCGATACGGGTCCACGATGCGGTAGCCGACTCCATCCCATCCTCCCGCCCCACCTTGCGAGCCGCAGAAGCCGAGCGAAACGGCGTGCACGGCCGGGTTGACATGCCCTGCGCCGTAGAGGCCGCCTGGTCGCAACACGCGGTGCACCTCTCGGTAGACGGGACGCACGTCCGGCACGTAGCTGAAGGAATGTGGCTGATAGACGAGATCGAAGGAGGTGTCGTCGAAGGCGCTGAGGTCGCGCATATCTCCCTTGACCGCCCTCACCTCGTAGCCGTAATGCTCGGCCGCAGTGCGGTCACCTCTGACCTGGCCCGCCGAGATATCGAGCACGGTCACGTTCGCCCCCAGCAGGCCGAACACTGCGCTCTGCTGGCCGCCGCCGGAGGCAAGGCAGAGGACGTCCTTCCCCTCCACCCCCTCCAGCAGGTGGCGCGGCTCCATGCTTACCCCGGGAAGATCGTCCCGCCGGCCGGCGGCGTAGTCGGCCACCATCTCCCGGGTGAGGTCGAGGAGCGGACGCGTGCAGGAATCCCCCTCCTCCACGCCCCTGTCCCAGCACTCCTCCACCTTGCGCGTGATCTCATCCTGTTCCATGAGCGTGTCCCCTCTGAACTGACCCGCGGTTCCAGATGAGTATCCGAGCATAGTGAGGGGAGGCGAAGCCGTCAAGTCTACGTGGTGGGCAGGAAGCGGCGCTTGCGTGGTCAAGAGGAGGGCGGGCGGCCGGATCGGCGGCCGCGATGAGTAAGACGGAGAGAGGGGGTGCGAGATGACGCTTGTCGAGTGGGTCCTGCTCGCTGTCATCGTGGCGACTTTGCTCTTCGTTGTGCGTGGGATCTATCTCCTGCGGCGACAGCTTATGGAGCTGTCCCGCGCCGCGGCGGAGTGGGTGCGGGCGCGGCCGTGGGGCCTCGTCTTCGCAACCACGCTCTCGGTGCTGGCCGGGGTGCTCCTGGTCTGGAAGGCGCCGGAGTGGCACCTCGCCTCCCTTCAGGCAGTCCTCCCGCCCGAGCAGTACCTCGAACTCCAGAACTCATATCGGGCCACCATCGTGCAGGCATTGGGCGGCCTTGCGCTCCTCATCGGCCTCTACCTGACCTGGCGGCGCATCGTAGCGCTGGAGCGCGCCGTGGGCGCGTGGCTGCGGGCGGTCCCGTGGGGCCTCATCGTCGCGGTGTTCCTGGCCTGGAAGGTGCCGATCTGGCAGCTCTCCTCCCGTGCGGGGTCACTCACGCCCGAGCAGTATCTCGAACTCCAGAACGCCTACCGCGCGACCGTGGTGCAGGGGCTGGGCGGACTCGTCCTGCTCATTGGAATCTACCTGACCTGGCGGCGGGTGGCCGCCACCGAGCAGCAGGTCGAGGTGGCGCGGGAGGAGCAGATCACGGAGCGGTTCACCCGCGCCATCGACCAGCTTGGCAGCGAGAAGCTCGAAGTGCGCCTGGGCGGCATCTACGCGCTCGAACGCATCGCCCGCGATTCCGAGCGGGACCACTGGCCCATCATGGAGGTGCTGACTGCGTACGTGCGGAAGCGCTCTCCCGCTGCCGAGGTGGCGGAAGACGGGACGAAGCCAGACCCGACGCCTGTAAAGACCGACATCCAGGCCATCCTCACCGTGATCGGGCGGCGAAAGGTGGACTTCGACCCGCCGCAACAAAGACTGGACCTCAGCAGGACGAACCTGACCCTGGCGAGCCTGCCCGGCGCGCACCTGGCGGGGGCTAACCTATTGTTCGCGCAGCTGTTCGGGGCGGACCTATCCGCGGCAGACTTATCCGGGGCTAACCTGTCCAAGGCGGATCTGTCCCAGTCGGACCTGTCCGACGCGCACCTGGTCGGGGCCTACCTGTTTGGGGCAGAACTGGTGAGAGCGTGTCTGCGACGCACCGACCTAAGGGGCGTGAACTGTGGCTTCGATACGCCTTTTGTGGAAGCGAATGTCAGAGGGGCCCGATTCCACGACGCCCCCCTCGACAGGGCCGACCTGCGCGGTGTGGACCTGTCCCGCGCCATCGGCCTCACCCGCGAGCAGATCAAGAGCGCGATCACGAACGAGACGACGATCCTGCCGGACTACCTGAAGGAGGGCGGGGAGGGGGAGCCGGAAGTGCCCGCCGAAGGCGGGGAGGCGGAGGGGTGAGGACAGGGGCAGGAGGCGCGCTCCTGCCCTACGGGAACGGCAACGGCCGGCGGCGATGCTGCGCATGGCCGCCCTGCAGGGTGCGGCCCACCGTCAGGAAGGCCAAACGCGAGTGAAGGGGGTCCGGGGGGACTGATCGCTGGCAGTCCCCCCGGCCTGATCTGCTGCCCGGCAAGAATCTGCCGGGCCGGCCTTCTGTCGTCTACCGCGAGTCGCTGATGGCGACTTTGTCTTTGACGACGGCCTGCGCGGCGGCGAGGCGGGCGATGGGAACGCGGAAGGGCGAGCAGCTTACATAGTCGAGCCCGACCCGGTGGCAGAACTCGACCGAGCGCGGATCGCCGCCGTGCTCGCCGCAGATGCCGACCTCTAGGTTCTTGCGGACCTTGCGGCCCAGCTTCACCGCGATCTCCACCAGCTTGCCTACGCCCTCCGGGTCGATCGTCTGGAATGGGTTCTCCGGGAGGATCTTGTCCTCGACATACTTCAGCAGGAACTTGCCCTCCACGTCATCGCGGGAGTACCCGAAGCAGGTCTGCGTGAGGTCGTTGGTGCCGAAGGAGAAGAAC